>NZ_JBIBWV010000002.1:0-580898 GCF_043081625.1 Streptomyces sp. NPDC014861 | reverse complement strand
GTGGGGGGGGGCGCGGGGGTGGGGGGGGGGGGGGGGGGGGGGGGGGCGGGGGGGGGGGGGGGGGGGGGGGCCCCCCCCCCCCCCCCCCCGGCTCACCGGCCTCTTCACCACCGGGATGACCGACGAGGAGCGGGCCCGCGCCGCCCGGCTCCCCATCGGCCCGGGCGGGCTCACCGGCCCCGACGCCCTCGCCGGTCCCGGCGACCCTGACGACCCTGACGACCCCGACGATCTCAACGGACCCGACGGCCCCGACAGCGGCCTCGGGGTCCCGATCCACGTGCACACGCAGGTCTTCGGCAACCTCCACCTCGGCGGGAAGCCCGGCGGCTTCACCGCGGAGGACCTGGCGCTGCTGCGGGTCCTCGCCGCCCAGGCCGGCATCGCCATCGGCAACGCCCGGCTCTACGAGACGGCCCGCCGGCGCGAGCGGTGGATCGAGGGCGCGGCGGCCGTCACCACGGCGCTGCTCACCGGCGAGTCCGCCGAGGACGCCCTGATGACCGTCGCCGAGCAGGCCCGGATCCTCGCCGACGCCGCCGCGGGCGTGATCCTCCAGCCCACCCCCGAGGGCGGGATGGAGATCGTCACGGCCTCCACCCCGGACGACCCCGCCGACCTCGTCGGCACCACGATCCGGCCCGGCTCCGCCGTCCTCGTCCAACTCCTCGGCGGGGAGCCGGTCTTCATCGAGGACTCGGCGACCGACCCGCGGATGACCACTCCGGTCCGCTCCCGCTTCGGACCGTCGATGATGCTGCCACTGCGCAGCGGCGGGAAGCTGATCGGCACGCTGGCCCTCCCCCGCCACCGGGACGCCGAGCCGTACTCTGCGGTGGACCGGCTGCTCGCCTCCCAGTTCGCCTCGCAGGCGGCGCTCGCGCTGGTCCTCGCGGACGCGCGGCACGACCGGGAGCGGCTCGCGGTCTTCGAGGACCGCGACCGGATCGCCCGCGACCTGCACGACCTCGTCGTCCAGCGGCTGTTCGCCACCGAGATGATGCTGGAGTCGACCCGCCGCCGCGCCGAGGGCCCGTCCGAGGAGGACGAGCTGCTGGGGAGGGCGGTGGACGAGCTGGACTCGACGATCCAGGAGGTGCGGACGGCGATCTTCGCCCTCCAGCAACCGCCGGCCGAGGCGCCGACGACCTTCCGGGGGCGGGTGCTCCGCGAGACCGGCGGGGCGGGGGTGCTGCTCGGCTTCCAGCCGTCGGTGCGGTTCACCGGAGCGGTGGACACGCTCGTGGACGAACCGGAGGCCCGGAAACTGCTCGGCGTGCTGCGCGGGGCGCTCGCGGCGGCCCACCGGCGGTCCGGGATCGGCCGGATCCAGGTGGACGTCGGGGTCGGCGACGAGGGCGCCTGGCTGCGCGTCGAGGACGACGGCACCCCACCGGCGACGGTGACCTGGCCGTAGGCCCCACCCGGAGCGGTACCGGGGAGGCCGAGCCCCACCCGGGCCCTGCTCCCTCCCCCGGACGGGCCCTGCTCCCTCCCCCACCCGGGCCCTGTCCCCCTCTCCCGGGCCAAGCCGCGTCCGGGACCCTCCTCCCCTCCCCCGGGCCGAGCCGCACCCTGGCCCCGCCCCGTCCCCCGGTCCCTGCTCCCTCCCCCGGACGGAGCAGTCCCGCGCGCCGCAGGGCGGAGCCGGATCTTGACTGAGGGGGTGAACTCCGACGCCAAACCCCCCACCGCGGCGGCCTACCGCAATCTGGCGATGGCCACCATCGGCTTCACGCTCACCTTCTGGGCGTGGGACCTGATCGCGCCCCTCGGCAGCTGGTACGGCGAGCGCCTGGGACTGAGCTCCTTCCAGCAGTCCTTCCTCGTCGCCGTGCCGGTGCTCGTCGGCTCGCTGGGCCGGATCCCGGCCGGCGCGCTGACCGACCGGTACGGCGCGAAGCTGATGTTCCCGCTCGTCTCCGCGCTGACGATCGTCCCGGTGCTGCTGCTCACCGTGGTGAAGGACTCCTACGGTCTGATGCTGGTGGTCGGGTTCCTCCTCGGTCTCGGCGGCACGACCTTCGCCATCGGCATCCCGCTGGTCAACTCGTGGTTCCCGCCGGAGAAGCGGGGCCTGGCGCTCGGCGTCTTCGGCATGGGCATGGGCGGTGTGGCGCTCTCCGGCTACTTCACCCCCCGGATCGCCAAGCACGGCGAGAACCTGCCCTTCCTCGTCGTGGCGATCGCGCTCGCCGTGTACGCCGTCCTCGCCGCCGTCCTCATCACCGACCGCCCCGACCGCCCGGTGCCCACCGCCTCGCTGGCGAGCCGGCTGGGCTCGGCGGGCCGGCTGCGGGTGACCTGGGAGCTGTCGGCGCTGTACGCGATCGGCTTCGGCGGCATCGTGGCCTTCGGCGTCTACCTGCCGACGTACCTGAAGACCTGGTACGAGCTCGATCCGACCGACGCGGGCACCAAGGCGGCCGGGTTCGCGCTGGTCACCGTCGTCTTCCGGCCGATCGGCGGCTGGCTCTCGGACCGGGTCCATCCGGCGATCGTCACCGCGTGGGCGCTCGGCGTCGTCGCCCTCTTCGCGATCGTCCAGGCCTTCGACCCGAAGCTGAACCCGGGCGGCACGATCGCCCTGCTCGTCATGGCGGCCGGTCTGGGCACCGCGAGCGGCTCGGTCTTCGCCCTGGTCTCGCAGGTCACCCCGCAGGCCAAGGTGGGCTCGGTGACCGGCATCGTCGGCGCGATGGGCGGCCTCGGCGGCTTCGTCCCGCCGCTGGTCATGGGCGCGATCTACAGCGCCAAGGACTCGTACTCGATCGGCTTCATGCTCCTCTCGGACCTGGCGCTCGCGGGATGTGTGTACGCGTACGGGCGGATGCGCGGGATCCGGCCGGGCGGCGACGAGCCGGCGGCCGGGACGACGAAGGTCACGGCCGGCTCGCCCTGACACCCCGGCAGAATCGTCCCGGCAGCACCCTCGCCCCCGACCCGAGGAGTTCGACCGGTGGACGCCCCGCTCCCCCCGCCCCTGTTCCCGGCCCTCGCGGCCCCGACCGACCGACCCGCCCTGCGCTGCGGCCCGGACGTGCTCTCCTACGCGGAGCTGGCCCGGGCCGCCGGCGCGCTCGCCGCCGGGATCGCCGGGTCCGGGCGGGTCGCCGTGTGGGCCGCGCCGACCGCCCGGACGGCGGTGGCCGTGGTGGCGGCACTGCTCGCCGGCGTCCCCGCCGTCCCGCTCAACCCCCGCTCCGGCGAGCGGGAACTGGCGCACATCCTCGGCGACAGCGCGCCGGAGCTGGTGCTCGCGGGGCCCGCGGACGAGCTGCCGGCCGCGCTCGCCGCGCTCCCCCGGGTCGACGTGGAGCTCGACGGCGAGGGCTCCGGGGCGGTCCCGCCGCCCGCGGAGGCCGACCCGGAGTCCACCGCCCTGATCGTCTACACCTCCGGCACCACCGGCCCCCCGAAGGGCGTGCTGCTCTCCCGGCGGGCGGTCGCCGCCTCGCTCGACGCGCTCGCGGAGGCATGGGCGTGGACGGCGGACGACGTGCTCGTCCACGGGCTGCCGCTGTTCCACGTCCACGGCCTGGTCCTGGGGGTCCTCGGGCCGCTGCGGCGCGGCGGCGAGGTCCGGCACCTGGGCGGCTTCTCCGCCGAGGGGGTCGCCCGCGAGCTGGCGTCCGGCGGCACGATGCTGTTCGGCGTCCCCACCATGTACCACCGGCTCGCGGACGCCCTTCCCGGCGATCCGGCGCTGGTGAAGGCGCTGTCCGGGGCGCGGCTGCTGGTGTCGGGGTCCGCGGCGCTGCCGGTGCGCGACCACGAGCGGATCGCGGCGGCGACGGGGCGGACGGTGGTGGAGCGGTACGGGATGAGCGAGACGCTGATGAACACCAGCGTGCGGCCCGGCGGCCCGCCGCGCCCCGGCACGGTGGGGACGCCGCTGCCGGGCGTGGAGGTGCGTCTGGTGGAGGAGGACGGTTCGGTGCTCGACGGGTCCGACGGGGAGACGGTCGGCGAGGTGCAGGTGCGCGGCCCGAACCTCTTCTCCGGCTATCTGAACCGCCCGGACGCGACGGAGGCGGCCTTCGACGGGGGTGCGGCCGGCGGGTGGTTCCGCACCGGCGACATGGCCGTCCGCGAGGCCGACGGGACGATCCGCCTCGTGGGCCGCAAGGCCACCGACCTGATCAAGAGCGGCGGGTACAAGATCGGCGCGGGCGAGATCGAGAACGCGCTGCTCGACCACCCGGGGGTGCGGGAGGCCGCCGTCACCGGCGAGCCCGACCCGGACCTGGGTGAGCGGATCGTGGCCTGGGTGGTGCCGTCCGACCCGGCGGACCCGCCGGCGGACGCGGCACTGGCGGACCACGTGGCCCGGCTGCTCGCCCCGCACAAGCGGCCCCGGGTGGTCCGCCTCCTCCCCTCTCTCCCCCGCAACGACCTGGGGAAGGTGCTGAAGAAGCGGCTGCCGCGGGGATGACGGCCAGGCGTGTGCGACCGCCCCCGCCGGCCTCGCGGCGCCCGGAACGCCCTGAGGGCCGGACCCCTGGTGGGGTCCGGCCCTCCGCCCGCTCAGCGGGTCACTTCACGCCGACCGCGCGGATCAGCTCCTGGCTGACGGAGCCGCCCTGGTCGTCGCTCGCGCCGGCCCGCAGGGAGACGGCCTCGGCCCCGGACGGGACGCGGAGCTCGCCGGTCCAGGCGGCGTCCCTCCCGGACTTCCGCAGCCGCACCTCGCGCCAGGTGGCGCCGGAGTCGTAGGAGACCTCCAGGCTGCCGCCGGTGATTGTGCCGGTGCCGGCGGCGCCCTCGACGTACTCGGCGAAGATGCCGACCGGGATCCGGGAGCCGGCCCGGACGTCGCCGTACAGGTCGGTGTCGAGGTCGAAGCCGAGGTTGAGCATCGGCAGGTAGGTCACCCGGTCGGACGGGGTCTCGGCGGAGCGGACCGTCCACTCGGTGTGGCCCTCGGCGCCGAGCCGCCAGCGGGCCGGGTCGAGGGTGGTGTCGGTGACGACCTTGAAGGTGGCCTCCTCCGCCGGGGCGTCCCAGGCGTAGGCGCCGGAGCTCATCTTGCGGTCGACGCGGACGCCGTTCACGTACACCTCGGTGTACTGGGTCATGCTGTCGTCGCCCCACACGTTGCCGAAGCCGGTGTGGTCGCGGCCGGAGTCGCCCCAGCCGGGGGTGTTGAACCGCAGGTCGTTCCCGGTGCGCTGCTGGCCCCAGCCGAGGCCGGTGCCGAGCCAGGGGTGCCAGACGGGGCCGAACCACTCGCTGCGGCTGACGGAGCCGCCGCGGTAAACGGAGCGGCCGCCGCGCTGCTCCAGGGACTCGCCGAGGTCGACGGACTCGTGCCACTGCTGGCCGGTGCCGGTGGAGACGTACTCGGTGCGCTCGGCCGGGAAGGCGATCCACTCCTTGAAGCCGACGCCGACCTTGAAGGTGTCGGTGATCGAGAAGCGGAACTCGCCGCCCAGTTCCTTCCGCTTGGTCGGCGCGTGGAAGGTGGAGCGGACGGTGGCCAGGTCGCGGTGGCCCGGGCGGAGGACGAGGTCGGTGCCGATGCGGCCGGGGTGGCCCTCGGAGAGGTCGTACACGTACGGCGTGAAGCGGGTGCCGGTGAGGTCGAGGCGCTTGCCGCGGGCGGCTCCCGCGGCGAGCCGGGCGGCGTCGGCGCGGTTCACGGTGGCGACGGCGAGCGGGCGGTCCTGGTGGTCGGCGGTGCCGAACCACTTCAGCAGCCGGCCGGCGGTGTCGTCGGAGACGAGGAGGGCCGCGGCGCCGGCGTCCTGGGCGGTCTGGGCGACCTGGACCGGGTCCGCGCCCTCGGCGAGGCGGACGAGGACGGCCCTGCCGGTGACGTCCTTCCCCGCGTACTCGGCGGGGGTGCCGGTGCCCGCGTCGGCGAGGCGGAGGCGGTGCCGGCCTTCGAGGAGGGCGCTGCCGCCCTGCGGGCGCAGGTCGGAGAGACGGGCGCCGTCGACGCTCGCCTCCGCCATCGGCTTGCCGAGCCGCCACACGGTCCGGTACTCGAAGGTGCCGTTCCGCACGGGCGCGGTGGGCGCGGCGAAGAGGGAGTCGTAGGTGAGCGGGACCTGCACGATGTCGGTGTAGCCGGTGCCGTTGGCCTGGCGGTCGTACTCCATGACCAGCTGGCGGGTCTCGGTGCGCCTGTCGACCTCGGCGCGTATCTCGCGCAGCTGCCGGCCGTCGAGGGTGATCTCGCGGTCACGGTCGAGGACGACCTCGGGGGCGACCATGAAGCCGAGGCCGAGGGAGTCGGAGCCCTGGGCGCCGCGCACGTCGAGGAAGGTGTCGACGGTGTAGGTGCCCGGCTTGAGGCGGAGTTCGACGGTTCCGGACTCGCCGACGGAGGCCGGGAAGGGGTCCTCGCCGGGGGTGAGTTCCTTGATGCCGAGGCCGGCGGCGGCGGGGGCGCCGTCGCGGTCCTTGACGTGGACGGTGAGGGTGTAGCGCTCCTCCTCCTTGACCAGGCCGAGGGCGGTGCGGGCGACCGGGGTGCCGCCGGCGGTGGCGGTGATCCGGCCGGAGCTGGTGCCGACCGGGGCGGTGGTGCCGTCGCCGGTGACGGTGGTGGAGGCGGAGCCGTGGGCCGGGACGGTGAGCGTGGTGTCGGCGAGGGCGGCGACGCCGGCCGGCATGCCCTCGACGGCGAGGTCCAACTCGACCGGGGCCTCGGAGGAGTTGGTGTAGGTGACGGTCCTCGTGACCGGCTTGTTCTCCTCGTGGGGCCAGGCGAAGAAGCCGAGGTCGGCGGAGCCGGTGGCGGTGATGTCCGCGGCGATGGCGGCGGCGACGTCGACGCGGCCGGCGCCGAGGTCGTACGCGGAGGCGTCGAGGGTCCTGGAGCTCGACATGAGGGCGTCCTTGAGCTGGGCGCCGGTCCAGTCGGGGTGCCGCTCGGCGAGCAGGGCGGCGACTCCGGCGACGTGCGGGGTCGCCATGGAGGTGCCGTTCATCGAGGTGTAGAGGCCGGTGCCCTCGGTGAGCTGGGAGCGGGCCGCGAGGATGCCGACGCCCGGCGCGGAGAGGTCCGGCTTGAGGGCCTGGTCGCGGTGGCGGGGGCCCTTGCTGGTGAAGGAGGCGGCCTCGTCCGCGGAGTCGACGGCTCCGACGGTGAGGGCGGAGTCGGCGGCGCCGGGCGAGCCGATGGTGCCGGGGGCGCCGGAGTTGCCTGCGGCGATGACGAAGAGGGCGCCGGTCTCCGCGGAGAGGGTGTTGACGGCCTGGGCCATCGGGTCGGTGCCGTCGCTGCCCTCCCGGGAACCGAGGCTCATCGAGACGATCTTCGCGTCGATGTCCTTGGCGGCCCACTCCATGCCGGCGATGATCTGCGACTCGGTGCCGGAGCCCTCGTCGCTGAGGACCTTGCCGACGGCGAGGGTGGCGCCGGGGGCGACGCCCTTCTCCCTGCCGTCGGAGCCGGCGCCGCTGCCGCCGACGGTGGAGGCGACGTGGGTGCCGTGGCCGTCGCGGTCGGCGACCTCCTGGCCCTCGATGAAGGACTTCGACTCGGCGACCCGGCCGGCGAGGTCGGGGTGGCTCGCGTCGACGCCGGTGTCGAGGACGGCGACCTTGACGCCCTTGCCGGTGAGCCCGGCCTCCCACGCCTTCGGGGTGCCGATCTGGGCGTTGGACTCGGCCATGGCGGCCGTCACCCGGGCGTCGAGCCAGACCTTGGCGGGGGCGGCCGCCCGGGCCGCCGCGCCGGCCTTCCCGGTGAAGGAGTGCCAGAAGGCGGCCGGGTCGGTGGCGTTGACGGCGGCGCCGCCGACGCTGGGCAGGGCGCGGACGGTCTCGGTGCCGCGCGGGGCGCCGTGGGCGGCGCGGGCGTTCTTCCCGCCGTACGTGACGATCAGCGGGAGCGTGTCGGTGACGCCCTGCTCGACGAGGCCGGTGACGTCGAAGAGGCGCGGGTCGAGGACGCCGGAGTCGAGGTGGCGGCGGGCCTCGTCGGGGACGACGGTGATCCGGCCGTCGGTGACCTGCGTACGGACGGCGCCGGTGGCGCCCTTCGCCCGGTCGACGGTGACGGTCTGCCGGCCGCCGTCGAGTCCGGTGAGGGTGACCCGGTCGCCGGTGACGAGGGTGACCGTGGCGGAGGCGGCCGGGCCCCGGAAGGTGTCGGGCACGGCGGCGGCCGTGGCGCCCGGCGCGGCGGCGGTCTGCCCGGCCGAGAGCATCACGAGGGAGACGCCGGCGGCGATCAGCCCGGCCCTTCCTCTGGTCGACGGTGCGGTCATGGGGGGACTCCTCGCGGACCCGGGGGTTCGGGGGTGGGATTCCGGATCCGCGAGGAGTCTGGTCGCTGGGAAGGGAGTTGAGTCCTGCGGCGACTGGCGGCTATGCGCCGTGGCGGCCAACCGCCAGTCGGGCGAAGACGGGTCGGTACGGGAGCGTCCGGGACGCTCCGGATGGGGTGCGGGGGCCTTGAGGGCGGCGGGCGCCGTCGGTGAGGTCCTCAGGGGGTCGGGTCGAGCGCGTCGTACCGGCGGAATCCCCGTGCGAACAGGGCGAACACACCGACGGCGAGGACGCAGAGGAGGCCGCCGCCGGTGATGGCGACGGTGGGCGAGGCGAGGTCGGCGACGGAGCCGGCGACGAAGTCGCCGAGCCGGGGTCCGCCCGCGACGACCACGATGAAGACGCCCTGGAGCCGGCCGCGCATCTCGTCGGGGGCGGCGACCTGCATCATCGTGTTCCGGAAGATCATCGACGAGGTGTCCGCGTATCCGGCGGCGGCGAGGCAGAGGAGGCCGACCCAGAGGTTCCGGCTGAGGCCGAAGGCGGCGATGGCGAGGCCCCAGGCGGCGACGGCGATGAGGATGGCCTGCCCGTGGCGCCGGATCCGGCTCTGCCAGCCGGAGACCACCCCGCCGAGGAGAGCGCCGAACGCCGGTGCGGCGACGAGGAGTCCGGTGGTCTTCGCGTCGCCGCCGAACCAGAGGGCGGCGACGGCCGGGAAGAGCGCCTTGGGCTGGGCGAGGATCATCGCGAAGAGGTCGGAGACGAAGGTCGCGCGCAGGTTGGGTCGGGTGCCGAGGAAGCGCAGCCCGTCGAGGACGGACGCCCTCTCCCGGGCTCCCGGCTTCCCTCCCCCCGCGGTGACCCCCGCCCCGGTGCGCTCCGGCGGCATGGCGGGCAGCCGCCACATCGCGTAGAGGCTCGCGAAGAAGGCGAGGGCGTCGATGAGGTAGGCGGTCTGGTAACCGGCGACGCCCACGATCACGCCGCCGAGGCTGGGGCCGACGAGCGTGCCGAAGGTCATGACCATGGAGTTGAGCGCGTTGGCGGCGCGCAGCTGCTCGGGCGGGAGCAGCCGGGGGATCATCGCGCTGCGGGCGGGCGAGTTGAGGGCGGCGCAGACGGCCTGGAGGGCGACGATCGCGTAGAGGAACCAGACGCGGTGGAAGCCGGCGAAGGCGGCGGCGGAGAGCGCGGCGGCGAGGACGGCGGAGCCGGTGGCGCCGGCGAGCCCGAGGGCGCGGCGGTCGACGGTGTCGGCGATCGCCCCGCCGTACAGGCCGAAGACGACCAGCGGCACGAGGGAGAAGAGGCCGACGAGGCCGACGGAGAAGGCCGAGCCGGTGATGTCGTACACCTGGAGAGAGATGGCGAGGGCGGTCATGCCCTGGCCGACCCAGGAGACGGTGTTCCCGAACCAGAGGCGGCGGTAGTCGGCGGAGGTGCGCAGCGGGGTGAGGTCGGCGAAGACGCGCCGCTTGTCGTCCCGCGGCGATTCGACGGCGGTCACGCCGCGGCCGCGGCGGGGCCGGTGAGGTCGTAGCTCAGCTCGGGGCGCTCCCAGTGGATGCGTCCGGTGGGGGCGACGGTGCCGGTGCGGCGGGCGCCGGTGCGGAGGTAGAACTCCTCGGCGGGCGGGTGGGCGACGACCCGGACGGCGTCGAGCCCGGCGGTGCGGGCCTCGCCGGTCATGTGGGCCATCAGGGTCCGTCCGATGCCGAGGCCCTGCGCGGTGTCGGCGACGAAGGCGAGGTCGAGCTCGGCCTCGTCGAGGAGGAGGGCGTAGAAGCCGAGGACGCGGTCGTCGGCGTCGACGGCGGCGTAGACCGGGTGGTGCTCGATGTAGGCCCCGCCGACCTGGTACCCCTCCACCATGACGGCGTACGGCCCCCGGTAGGCGGCGGAGCCGCGGACGAGCTTGGTCAGGCGCTTGGAGTCGGCGGCCGTGGCGCGGCGGACGGTGATCTCGGACATGCGCCGAGTATAGGAGCTGTACGAGATTCGGCCCTTACATTTCGGTGACGACCGGGCGACCGGGCGACCGGGACCTCGACCGCCGGAGGCGTCGGTCGCGGGATGGGCGCAGCGCGGCGGAGGCGTCGGTCGCGGGGGCGCAGATCGCCGGAGGCGTCAGCCGCAGGAAGGGCGCAGCGCGGCGGAGGCGTCAGTCGCAGGAGGGGCGTAGCTCGCCGGGGTCGAGGGAGTCGAGGCGCTCGGCGAGGGCGGAGAGCCGTTCCCGCAGCTCGCCGATGGAGGCGAGGTCGAGGCCGGTGGCGGCGGCGATCCGGCGGGGCACGCCCAGGGCCCGCTCGCGCAGCGCGACGCCCGCCGCGGTCGCGCGGACGGTGACGGAGCGCTCGTCCTCGGGGCTGCGCCGGCGCTCCACGTATCCGGCCGCCTCCAGCCGCTTGAGCAGCGGCGACAGGGTGCCGGAGTCGAGCCGCAGCCGCTCCCCGATGCCTTTCACGGACAGCTCGCCGTGCTCCCAGAGCACGAGCATGACGAGGTACTGCGGGTAGGTGAGCCCGAGGTCCTTCAGCGCCTCGCGGTAGACGCCGTTGAACGCGCGGGTCGCCGCGTGCAGCGAGAAGCAGATCTGGTGGTCGAGCCGGAGGAAGTCCTCGTCCGGGACCGTGTCGAGCGTCTCCATGACTCCAGGGTACGCGAGACCCCGACGCGTCACTCAGTTGTGCACAACTAAATAGTGCGCTACTAATAGAGGGCACCCCCTCCCGAGGACAGAACGGAAGAACCCATGGACGCCCTGTACACCGCCGTCGCCACCGCCAACGGGCGCGAGGGCCGCGCCGTCAGCTCCGACGGCCACATCGACCTCCCCCTCGCCCACCCCCAGGCACTCGGCGGCAACGGCCAGGGCACCAACCCCGAGCAGCTCTTCGCCGCCGGCTACGCCGCCTGCTTCGCCAGCGCCATGGGCGTCGTCGCCCGCCAGGAGAAGATCGACATCTCCGAGGCGTCCGTCACGGCGGAGGTCTCCATCGGCAAGGACGCCGCCGACGGCGGCTTCGGCCTCGCCGTCGTCATGCGCGCCGAGTTCCCCGACCACCTCCAGGGCGAGGCCGGCCGCGCCCTGCTGGAGAAGACCCACGCCTTCTGCCCCTACTCCAAGGCCACCCGCGGCAACATCACCGTGGACCTCGTCGTCGAGTAGCCCACGGGGAGCCCGCCCGGACGGCTTCGGGCGGCTCCGGACGGGCGGCTTCGGACGGGCGACTTCGGACGGGCAGTCGGCAGAGCGCTCGCTCCGGGCCGACCCGGGCGAGCGGTCCGCAGGAAGCACCACCGGGCTGGCCCGGGGCGAGTGCCCCGGGCCGGCCCGTTCCGCAGTTCCGGGAGGGGAAGGATCGGCACACCGTCTGCCGCCCGGACCGGCCGGCCTGCCCGGCCACGACGCCGTCCAGCGACACACGGCCCGGGGCCCCGACCCGCTCTGGACCGACTTCCGCGACCCCGCCGCACGTGGTCCCGGCGCCGACCCTCGCCGCCCGCCGGGCCCCACCCGCGCCACTGCCCGACCCGAACCCCTCCACCCCCTCCACCGCGAACCCCGTTCCCTGGGCCCGGCCTCCGACACGGCAGCCCTCGTCCGACGGCTAGCCACCCCCTCCCCCGCTTCTGACTATCCGTCAACAAAGCCTTGCCAGAGGCTCCTTGTAGGGTTGTCGGACATCCTTGCCGCAGCACGGTTACAGTCGCCCAGCCCCGGCCCCGCTCCGACCCCGCCAGGAAACGGCTGACATGAAGATGACGCTGCGCGTGCTCGTCCCGGTGATCCTGCTGCTCGCCGTCACCGCGTGCGCCGGGTTCGAGCCGCGCGGCGGCAAGCCGCTGGCGCCCATGCCGGACCACGTACCGAAGGGGCCGGTCTACGACTCGGCCGACGAGGTAGTGGCGGCACTGGAGCGGGCGGGGCTCCCGTGCGAGGTGATCCGTCGGCCGAGCACGAGTGCCGCGACCTGCACCACGGAGATCGACGGGAAGACGGTGGAGAACCAGATCCAGGCGCTGAACACCACCGACTTCACCCGCGACGAGGTCGGTGACTCCATCGACAGCTGGCGGACCAGCGGCAACACGATCGTGGCGGCGGGCAACTGGTTCATCCGCGCCCTGCCCAACCGGGAGGCCCGCTACCCCGTCCGGATCGCCGAAGCCCTGGACGCCGTCGTCCTCCCGCCCCCCTACCCCCTCCCCGACATCCCGGAGAAGCCCGCCTACGCCACGGTGGGCGCCCTCGCCGACGCGATGGAGAAGGAGGGGTTCTGCCTCGGGCGCGAGGAGGTCGACGAGAGGACGGTGTCCTGCGGGACCCGGCTCCCGAAGAAGGACCCGGCGACCTGCTCCGGCCGCTCCCGCCTCCAGCTGTACGGCAGTGCCGGGGAGCGGGACGACGCCGTGCGGCTGACGATCCGGAACGGCAGGGTCGCCTCGCGCATCGTGACCGCCGGGTACTGGACCGCGGAGTTCTGCGACACGACCCAGGCCCGGCGGGTCACCGACGCGCTCGGCGCGGCGTTCATCGACCACCGGATCCAGGAGGAGCCGCCCGCATGAGAGTCCTTCAAGAGCCGTGAGACCGAGCGGCCCCTGAGGCGGTCACCGTCGGCGCGGGCGCGCGGCACGGCCCTCGGGGGCCGCTCGCCGTCCCCGAGGGAGGGGATCGTCCCGGACCTCGGGTGGTACGGCGTGAGGGTCGCGACGCGGCGGGCCACCCGGCGAGGTCACTCCCCCAGCCTGATCCGGATGCCCACGGTCCGGTGCCCGGCCCCCCTCAGCCGGCCGCCCAGCAGACCGACCCGCGCGACGAGACCGTATTTGCGCTTCATCAGGTCGAGATAGTGGACGGTGTCCTGCTCGGCGGGCAGCTCGGCGACGCCCGGCACGGCCTCGCCCTTCGGGGTCCCCCGCCAGTCGCAGGGAGCGACGGTCACCCGGCCGCCGTTGCGGATCCGTTTGACCTTGCCGGCGTCGGCCGCGCTCCACACGGCCAGGCAGTCCCCGTCCCTCATCACCCACACCGGAGTGGGCACGGCCCGCCCGTCCCGGCGGAACGTCGTGAGAAGTACGTACCTGGAGGCCGCCAGTCGCTCAAGTGGGCTGCCCGGTAAGGACGCCGACCCGGAGTATGGGATGCTCATCACGCTAGACTAACTGGTTAGTTACCTCATCTGCATCACCCCCGCCGCGAACCGTCGCGGCGTCCGTCCCGACGACGAGGAGCGCCACGTGCTGAAGTTCGCCTGGGCCGTGCTCGCCGGATTCGCCCTGGGCACCCCGGCCGTGCCCTTCGGCCTCTCGCTCTCCCTCGCCCCTCCCCTCGCCCTCACCGCCGTGCTCCTCGGCGCCGCCGGGTGCCTGCTGTCCGCCGTCCTCGCGACCGACTGGCTGCGTACGCGATGGTCGGCCCGGCGCGCCGAGCGACGCCCCGTCACCGCCGTTCCGCCACGCGGGAATCGCCGCAACCGCCTCGACGGCGCCACCGGTCGGCGGGCCCGGCGCGTGGTGGACCGGTACGGCGTGATCGGCTTCGGCATCATCGGGCCGGCGCTCTTCGGCACCTGGGGATCGGCCCTGCTGGGCACGGCGCTGGGCCTGCCCCGGTGGCGGCTGATCGGCTGGCTCATGGCGGGCGTCACCCTGTGGTGCACGGTCCTGCTGCTCGCCTCGGAGGCGCTGATCGAGGCCCTCGGACTGTGGTGACGAGTCCGCGCACACCCCGCTCCTGACCTGCCACGACCATGATCCCCGCACCCCGGTGAGGCCCTTGGGCCGCCTGTAGCATGACGCCCATGTCCCGAGCCGAGGCCACGAAGGCGCGCATCCTCCACGCGGCGACCGAGGAGTTCGCGGCGTACGGGATCGCGGGAGCGCGCGTCGACCGGATCGCCAAGGCCGCCTCGGCGAACAAGAACCTCATCTACGTCTACTTCTGCAACAAGGACGGGCTCTTCGACGCCGTCTTCGACGCGCATGTCGGACGGGGCCTGGAGAGGGTGCCCTTCACGCCGGACGACCTGCCGGACTACGCCGGGCGCCTGTTCGACTTCTACCAGGAGCACCCCGAGGTGCTCCGCCTCGCCACCTGGCACCGACTGGAACGCGGCGCCGCCGCGGAACGGGAACCCGCCGTCGCCGAGTCGGCGCGCGGCGACAAGCTCGCCTCGCTGGAGGCGGCGCAGCAGGCCCGAGGGGGCACCCCGGCCTTCACCCCGGCCACCCTCCTCCCCCTCGTCCTGGCCCTCGCCTCGGCCTGGAGCCCGACGAACGCCGCGAACCCGCCGACGACGGCCACCCCGTCACCGAACACGACGGAATGCCGCACCGCGATCATGGAAGCCGTACGCCGCCTCCTGTGAGGCGCCGCCCCCGTCCGCCGTCACTCGCCCGCCCCGCGACCGGGGGGGGACAGGCAACCACCGCTCCCACCGGAGGGGCGTCCGTGAACCGCGGATCGGGATCACGGCTGCGCCAAGGGCGTGAACCGTCCAGGTGACGCGGGCGTGTCGCTGCGGGATCCCGGAGCAGGAAAGTGCACCGTGGGAACGAAGAAGCCCGCAGTCACAGGAAAATCCTTCCTGCGGCCACGGGCCGGGGTGGGGCGGGTGGGACTCGAACCCACGGCCGACGGATTATGAGTCCGCTGCTCTAACCGGCTGAGCTACCGCCCCCGACGTTGACGCGCGTACAAGTGTGCGCGCCGTCTGCCGCAGCATAGCCGCTCATACGATCTCCTGCTCCCGAAGATCGGGACGAACGGTGCTGCTCGACCATGAAGACCGCGGAGCGGAACGTATGGTTCCCGGGAACGCGAAAAAGGACCCCTGAGGGTCCTTTTTCGCTCTGCTCCCCCGACTGGACTCGAACCAGTAACCCTCCGGTTAACAGCCGAATGCTCTGCCAATTGAGCTACAGGGGATCGCGCTCCCCCGACTGGACTCGAACCAGTAACCTGCCGGTTAACAGCCGGCTGCTCTGCCAATTGAGCTACAGGGGATTGCTGCGGTGCATCGAACGGTCCTGCCCGGGGCCTCCCGGGCGGCGGTCGCTCGCTGCGAGACATACATTAGCGCAAGCAGGGGGGTGCTCCGCCAATCGGTTCCCCAGGGCATCCCCAGGACCCTCCAGGGAAGGATCGCAGCGTGCGGTACAAGCTGACGTTCGCCGCGGGTCTCGCGCTCGGTTACGTGATCGGTACGCGGGCGGGACGCGAGCGGTACGAACGGATGAAGAAGGCGGCGAAGGACTTCGCGCGGAACCCGGCCGTGCGGAACGCCGCCGAGTCGGCCGCGCAGACCGGCCGGCAGTACGCCGGGAAGGCGGCGCACGTGGTGGGCGACAAGGTGGGCGACCGCCTGCCGTCCTCCGTCACCGACCGGGTGTCCGCCCTGCGCGGACGCGCTCACGTCAACGGGCAGGTCACCGAGAACGACGAGTGGGGCGGCACCAGCAACACCTGACCCGTAACCGCCCCGCGTGCGGCAGAATCGGGTGTCATGGGGATAGTCGCCGGACTCGACAGTTCTTCGGACGCCACGCGCATCGTCGTCTGTGACACCGACACGGGAGCCGTACTGCGGCAGGGGCATGCCCCGCACCCGGTCGACGCCAAGGCCACCGACGTCGACCCGCAGGCCTGGCTGCTCTCGCTCGGGGAGGCCGCGACCGGCGGCCTCCTCGAGGGGGTGGAGGCCATCGGCGTCTCCGCGCAGGCGCACGGCGTCGTGCCGCTCGACGACCGGGGCGGCCTGGTGCGGCCCGCGCTGGTCGGCAACGACAAGCGGGCCCAGGTCGCCGCCGCCGACCTCGTCGAGGCGCTCGGCGGGCGCGACGCGTGGGCCGAGGCCGTCGGCACGGTTCCGCAGGCCGGGCTGCCGGTCGCGAAGCTGCGCTGGCTGGCCCGTGCCGAACCCGAGCAGGCGCGGCGGATCGCCGCCGTCCTCCAGCCGCACGACTGGCTGGTCTGGCAGCTCCTCGGCCGCCCCGCCCGCCGCACCACCGACCGCGGCGCCGCCTCCGGCACCGGCTACTGGTCCGCCCGCACCGGCGCCTACCGCCCCGACCTCGTCGAGCTGGCGCTCGGGCACACCGTCGCCCTGCCCGAGGTGCTGGGCCCCGCCGAGCCGGCCGGCACCACCCCCGAGGGGCTGCTGATCTCCGCCGGCACCGGCGAGACCATGGCCGCCGCCTTCGGGCTCGGGCTCGGCGCCGGCGACGCCGTCGTCTCGCTCGGTGCCTCCGGCTCCGTCATGGCCGTCCACCACGAGGCGCTGGACCGGCCGGGCGCCGCCGTCACCTCGTACGCCGACGCCACCGGCATGCACCTGCCGGTCGTCTCGGTCACCAACGCCGTCCGGACCCTGCGCGGCACCGCCGAGATGCTGGGCGCGGAGTCGCTGGACGAACTCTCCGCACTCGCGCTGAAGTCCACACCGGGCGCCTCCGGCCTGGTGCTCCTCCCCTACCTGGAGGGCGAGCGCACCCCGAACCTGCCGCACACCGCCGGCACCCTCACGGGGCTGCGCCGCGAGTCGATGAAGCCCGAGCACCTGGCGCGGGCCGCCTTCGAGGGCATGCTGTGCGGGCTCGCCGACGCCCTGGACGTGGTGCGCGGCCGCGGGGTCGAGGTCCGGCGGATCTTCCTGCTCGGTGCCGCCGCCTCGCTGCCCGCCGTCCAGGCCCTGGCGCCCGCGCTCTTCGGCGCGCAGGTCGTCGTCCCCCAGCCGGCCGAGTACGCGGCGCTGGGCGCCGCCCGCCAGGCCGCCTGGGCGCTGGGCGTGGCCCGCGGCACCCTCGGCCCGTCCGCTCCCCCGGCCTGGCAGGGCGCCGCCGCCCAGATCCTGGAGCCGGGCGAGGAGCGGCCGGCGGGCCGGGCGGTGCGCCAGCAGTTCGCGGCGGCGCGGGACCAGATCCACCCGGGCGCCTTCGACGCCTGACGGCACGGGGCGAGGGTCGAGGGGCGCGGGGCGGGGGTCGCGGAGCGGTTCGTAAAGTCTTGGCCAGGGCTTGGGCGAGGGCCCGGAACGGAGTCGTAACGGTTCGCGCCCTCGGGCGATAGTGGGAACCGTGCTCATAAGACTTCTCCGAACCCACCTGCGACCGTATCGAAAACCCATCGCCCTGCTCGTCCTGCTCCAGTTCCTCGCGACCTGCGCGAGCCTCTATCTGCCGACCCTGAACGCCGACATCATCGACAAGGGCGTCGTCAACGGGGACACCGGCTACATCCTGCGGTTCGGCGCGCTGATGATCGGCGTCTCCGTGATCCAGGTGCTGTGCAACATCGGCGCCGTCTACCACGGCGCGCGCACCGCGTCCGCCGTCGGGCGGGACGTGCGCGGCGCGATCTACGACCGGGTGCAGTCCTTCTCCGCGCGGGAGCTGGGGCAGTTCGGCGCGCCGTCGCTGATCACCCGGACGACCAACGACGTCCAGCAGGTCCAGATGCTGGTGCTGATGGCGTTCACCCTGATGGTCTCCGCGCCCATCATGTGTGTCGGCGGCATCGTGATGGCCCTCGGCCAGGACGTTCCGCTCTCGGGCGTGCTGCTCGCGGTGGTGCCGGTGCTCGGCATCGCGGTGTCGCTGATCGTGAAGCGGATGCGGCCGCTGTTCCGGACCATGCAGGACCGCCTCGACACGGTGAACCGGGTGCTGCGCGAGCAGATCACCGGCAACCGGGTGATCCGCGCGTTCGTGAAGGACGGGTACGAGGAGGAGCGTTTCCGCGGCGCCAACCACGAGCTCACCGACGTGTCGATGGCGACCGGCCGGCTGATGGCGCTGATGTTCCCGACCGTGATGACCGTCGTGAACGTGTCCAGCGTGGCCGTGGTGTGGTTCGGCGCCCACCGCATCGACAGCGGCGGGATGGAGATCGGCGCGCTGACCGCCTTCCTCGCCTATCTGATGCAGATCGTGATGGCGGTCATGATGGCCACCTTCATGTTCATGATGGTGCCGCGCGCCGAGGTCTGCGCCGAGCGGATCGAGGAGGTCCTGGGCACGTCGACGAGCGTGGTGCCGCCGGCCGAGCCGGTGACGGCGCTGGACCGGCGCGGGCACCTGGAGGTCAGGGCGGCCGACTTCCGCTACCCGGGCGCCGAGGAGTCGGTGCTCCAGGACGTGGAGCTGGTGGCGCGGCCGGGCGAGACCACGGCGATCATCGGCTCGACCGGCTCCGGCAAGTCGACCCTGCTGGGCCTGGTGCCGCGGCTGTTCGACGTGACCGGCGGCGAGGTGCTGGTCGACGGCGTCGACGTGCGGCGGCTCGACCAGGCGCTGATGGCGCGGACGGTCGGGCTCGTGCCGCAGAAGCCGTACCTGTTCTCGGGGACGGTGGCGTCGAACCTGCGGTACGGCAACCCGGACGCGACCGACGAGGAGCTGTGGCACGCGCTGGAGGTGGCGCAGGCGGCCGACTTCGTACGGAGTCTGGAGCACGGCCTGGACGCCCCGGTGGCGCAGGGCGGCACCAATGTGTCCGGCGGCCAGCGGCAGCGGCTCGCGATCGCGCGGACGCTGGTCCAGCGGCCGGAGATCTACCTCTTCGACGACTCGTTCTCGGCGCTCGACTACGAGACGGACGCCCGGCTGAGGGCGGCGCTCTCCGAGGAGACGGCGGACGCGACCGTGGTGATCGTCGCGCAGCGGGTGTCGACCATCCGGGACGCCGACCGGATCGTGGTCCTCGACGAGGGCCGGGTCGTGGGCACCGGGCGGCACCACGAGCTGATGGCGGGGAACGAGACGTACCGGGAGATCGTGCTCTCCCAGCTGACCGAGGCGGAGGCGGCCTGATGGCGGGTCCTGGCGGACGCATGATGGCGGGCGGCACCCCCGGTGAGCGCTCCATGGACTTCAAGGGCTCCTCGAAGCGGCTGCTGCGGCAGCTCGCGCCGGAGCGCGCCGCGCTGTGGGTGATGCTGGTCGCCGGTGTGCTCTCGGTGGCCGGAGCGGTGGTCGGGCCGAAGGTGCTGGGCATGGCCACCGACCTGGTCTTCGCGGGCGTGGTCGGCCGGCGGATGCCCGAGGGCGTGACCAAGGCCGAGGCGCTGGCGAAGCTGCGCGCGGACGGCGACGGCGGCATGGCCGACATGCTCTCCGGGGTCGACTTCACGCCCGGGCGTGGCATCGACTTCGGCGCGGTCGGCGGGGTGCTGCTCGTCGCGCTCGGAGTGTACGTGGTGGCGGGGCTGCTGATGCTGGTCTCCACCCGGCTGTCGATCAAGGTGATCAACCGGACCGTGTACCGGATGCGGGAGGACGTGCAGACGAAGCTGTCGCGGCTGCCGCTGTCGTACTTCGACCGGGCGAAGCGCGGCGAGGTGCTGTCGCGGGCGACCAACGACCTCGACAACGTCGGGCAGACGCTCCAGCAGTCGATGGGGCAGCTCATCAACTCGCTGCTCACGATCGTCGGCGTGCTGGCGATGATGTTCTGGATCTCGCCGCTGCTCGCGCTGGTGGCGCTGGTGACGGTACCGGTGTCGGTGGTGGTGGCGGCGCGGATCGGCAAGCGCTCGCAGCCGCACTTCGTGCAGCAGTGGAAGTCCACGGGCGCGCTCAACGCGCACGTGGAGGAGATGTACACCGGGCACACCCTGGTGAAGGTCTTCGGCCGGCAGGACGAGGCGGCTAAGGGCTTCCGGGAGCAGAACGAGGCGCTGTACGAGGCCGGGTTCAGGGCGCAGTTCACCAGCGGCATGATGCAGCCGGTGATGTTCTTCGTCTCGAACATCAACTACGTGCTGGTGGCGGTGGTCGGCGGTCTGCGGGTGGCGAGCGGCACGCTCTCCATCGGTGACGTGCAGGCCTTCATCCAGTACTCGCGCCAGTTCTCGATGCCGCTGACGCAGGTGGCGTCGATGGCGAACCTGGTGCAGTCGGGCGTCGCCTCGGCGGAGCGGATCTTCGAGCTGCTCGACGCCGAGGAGCAGGAGCCGGACGCGCCGCTGTCGGAGCGGCCGCATGACTTCAAGGGCAAGGTCGCCCTGGAGCACGTCTCCTTCCGCTACGAGGCCGACAAGCCGCTCATCGAGGACCTGTCGCTCACGGTGGAGCCGGGGCAGACGGTCGCGATCGTCGGCCCGACGGGGGCCGGCAAGACGACGCTGGTCAACCTCCTCATGCGGTTCTACGAGGTGACCGGCGGCCGGATCACGCTGGACGGCACGGACATCGCGTCGGTGTCCCGGGCGGAGCTGCGCGCCGGGATCGGCATGGTCCTCCAGGACACCTGGCTCTTCGGCGGGACGATCGCCGAGAACATCGCCTACGGCGCGCCCCGCGAGGTGACCCGGGCGGAGGTCGAGCGGGCGGCGCGGGCGGCCCACGCCGACCGTTTCGTCCGGACCCTGCCGGAGGGGTACGACACGGTGGTGGACGACGACGGCGCGGGGGTCAGCGCGGGCGAGAAGCAGCTGATCACCATCGCCCGGGCGTTCCTGTCGGACCCGGTGATCCTGGTCCTCGACGAGGCGACGAGCTCGGTCGACACCCGGACCGAGGTGCTGATCCAGAAGGCGATGGCCCGGCTGGCCCAGGGCCGGACGTCCTTCGTGATCGCGCACCGGCTCTCCACGATCCGGGACGCGGACGTGATCCTGGTGATGGAGAACGGGTCGATCGTGGAGCAGGGCACCCACGACGAGCTGCTGGTCTCGGGCGGCGCCTACGCCCGCCTGTACGCGGCGCAGTTCGCGGAGGCGGTCGCGGAGGTCGACTGACCAGGTGTCCGTCCGGTCCGCGGAGGGCCCGTGCCGGAGGCGGCGCGGGCCCTTCGCGCGTCCTCAGTCGAGGTAGCCGCGGAGCTGGTCGGCGTAGGTGTGGTCGCGGAGCTTGCCGAGGGTCTTGGACTCGATCTGGCGGATGCGCTCGCGGGTGACGCCGAACAGCTGCCCTATCTCCTCCAGGGTGCGGGGGCGGCCGTCGTCGAGGCCGTAGCGGAGCTGGACGACCTTGCGTTCGCGCTCGCCGAGGGTGGAGAGGACGTCCTCCAGGTGCCGGCGGAGCAGCAGGAAGGCGGCGGACTCGACGGGCGAGGCGGCGTCGCCGTCCTCGATGAGGTCGCCGAGGTCGACGTCCTCCTCCTCGCCGACGGGGGTGTGCAGGGAGACGGGCTCCTGGGCGAGCCGCAGGACCTCGACGACCCGCTCCGGGGTGAGGTCGAGGTGGGCGGCGACCTCCTCGGGGGTGGGCTCGTGGCCGCGCTCCTGGAGCAGGTGGCGCTGGACCCGGATGACCCGGTTGATCAGTTCGACGACGTGGACGGGGACGCGGATGGTCCGGGCCTGGTCGGCGAGGGCCCGGGACATCGCCTGGCGGATCCACCAGGTGGCGTAGGTGGAGAACTTGTAGCCGCGGGCGTAGTCGAACTTCTCGACGGCCCGGATGAGGCCGAGATTGCCCTCCTGGACGAGGTCGAGCATGGTCAGGCCGCGGCCGACGTACCGCTTGGCGACGGAGACGACGAGGCGGAGGTTGGCCTCGATGATCTTCCGTTTCGCGATCCGGCCGAGGACGACGAGCCGGTCGAGGTCGTACGCGAGCTGGGAGTCGAGGTCGGGGGTGCGGGCCAGTTTCTCCTCGGCGAAGAGACCGGCCTCGACGCGGCGGGCCAGTTCGACCTCCTCCTCCGCGGTGAGGAGCGGGATGCGGCCGATCTCGCGGAGGTACTGGCGGAAGAGGTCGGCGGAGGGGCTGTTGCCGCCGGGGTCACTGGTGCGGCGCCGCTGGGCGGGGACCTCGTGGAGCGGGGGCAGTTCGTCCGGTTCGGTGGTCTGGATCTCGGTCTGCACGGGGGGCGACCTCCAGGAGGGGGCGGAACGACACCGTCACCCAGCCCAGTGTGGGGTACGACACATCGCCGCCACGAGGGGCGTGCGATGACTTTTTGGATCCGCGCGGTGACCGAGCGTGGGTCAGAGGGCGGCGGCGCCGTGGTTGCGGAGGGACTGTCCGTACTGGGTGAGGACCCAGAGCTCGTTCTGGACGGCGGCGGCCTTCTCGGGGTCGCCGTGGGCGCCGAGGCGGGCGAGGGAGCCCTGGACGTCGCGGATGCGCCGGTCGACGGCGCGGAGGCGGACCTGGACGAGCTGGGCGCCGGCGTACACCTCGTCGACGGTCTTGGCGAAGACCGTCTCGACGGCGAGTTCGGTGACGAGGGCGCGGACCGTGTCGTTCGGCGCGGCCTCGCGGACGGCGTCGAGGTAGTCGGCGGGGGCCCCGTCGGCGCCGCCGGCGTCCTGGACGCACTGGCGGACGGCGGCGTAGGGCGGGGCGGTGAATTCGTCGATCCCGTAGGCGTCGAAGGCCGGGGAGACGAGGGCCGGGTACTGGAGGGCGAGCTTGAGGAGTTCGCGCTCGGTGCGGTGGGCGGGGCTGCGCAGGTTGAGCGCGGGTCCGGCGGGGCCGCTGGGGGCCTGGACGTCGTGGTACGAGCGCTGCTGCCGGCCGTCGCCGCGCTGGTGGCCGCCGCCCTGCTCCTTGCCGCCGCCGCGCTGCCAGCGGGCGATCTGGGCGACCCGGCGGACGACGAACTGGGTGTCGAGGATGCCGACGAGGCCGGCGAGCTGGACGGCGACCTCGTGCTGCGAGGCGACGTTCTTGATCTTGGCGACGACGGGGGCGGCCTCGTCCAGGGCGGCGGCCCGGCCCGCCGGGGTGTCCAGGTCGTACCGGTTCACGATCTGGCGGAGGGCGAACTCGAAGAGGGGGGTGCGGGGCTCGACGAGGTCGGCGACGGCGTCGTCGCCCTTGGCGAGGCGCAGTTCGCAGGGGTCCATGCCGTCGGGGGCGATGGCGATGTACGTCTCGGCGGCGAACTTCTGGTCGTCCTCGAAGGCCCGTAGGGCGGCCTTCTGGCCGGCCGCGTCGCCGTCGAAGGTGAAGATCACGCGGGCGGAGCCGTTGTCCATGAGGAGCCGGCGGAGGATCTTGATGTGGTCGCCGCCGAAGGCGGTGCCGCAGGTGGCGATGGCGGTGGTGACGCCGGCCAGGTGGCAGGCCATGACGTCGGTGTAGCCCTCGACGACGACGGCCCTGCTGGTCTTGGCGATCTCCTTCTTGGCGAGGTCGATGCCGTAGAGGACCTGGGACTTCTTGTAGACCGGGGTCTCGGGGGTGTTGAGGTACTTGGGGCCGTTGTCGTCCTCGCGCAGGCGGCGGGCGCCGAAGCCGACGATCTCGCCGCCGACGTCCCGGATGGGCCACATGAGGCGGCCGCGGAAGCGGTCGATGGGGCCGCGGCGGCCTTCCTGGGAGAGGCCGGAGACGATCAGCTCCTTGTCGGAGAAGCCCTTGCCGCGGAGGAAGCGGGTGAGGTGGTCCCAGCCGGCCGGGGAGTAGCCGACGCCGAAGTGTTCGGCGGCGGCCTGGTCGAAGCCGCGCTCGGCGAGGAACTTGCGGCCGATCTCGGCCTCGGGGGAGGCGAGTTGGCCGGCGTAGAACTCCGCGGCGATCTTGTGGGCCTCGATCAGGCGGATGCGTTCGCCGCGCTGGTGGCCGGGGTTGTAGCCGCCCTCCTCGTAGCGGAGGGTGATGCCCGCCTTGGCGGCGAGGCGCTCGACCGTCTCCGAGAAGGAGAGGTGGTCGATCTTCATCACGAAGGCGATGGTGTCGCCGCCCTCCTGGCAGCCGAAGCAGTGGAAGAGTCCCTTGCTGGGGCTGACCTGGAAGGAGGGCGACTTCTCGTCGTGGAAGGGGCAGAGTCCCTTGAGGTTCCCGCCGCCTGCGTTGCGGAGCTGGAGGTACTCGGACACCACGGAGTCGATCGGGACCGCGTCCCGGACCGCCTTCACGTCGTCATCGTTGATCCTGCCTGCCACGCAGGCAAGTGTACGGGGGTCCGGGGGTCACCCCCCGGGAGTGTCGCCGCCGGGGTCAGAGGAGGGTTTCCAGGGCCACCGAGGGGTCGCTGAGGGCGTCCGGGTCGACGGTGGCGCGGGAGCGGATGAGCTTCTGGATCGGGTCCGTGACGTCCCACACGTTCACGTTCATGCCGGCGATCACCCGGCCCTCGCTCAGCCAGAAGGCGATGAACTCGCGCTTGCCGGTGTCGCCGCGGACCACGACCTGGTCGTAGGAGCCGGGCGGGGCCCAGCCGGAGTACTCCATGCCGAGGTCGTACTGGTCGGTGAAGAAGTACGGAACCCGGTCGTAGGAGACGTCCTGGCCGAGCATGGCGCGGGCGGCGGCGGGGCCGCCGTTGAGCGCGTTGGCCCAGTGCTCGACGCGGATCCGGTGGTGGAGCGAGGGGTGCTCGAAGGCGGCGACGTCGCCGGCGGCGTAGATGTCGGGGTCGGAGCTGCGCAGCGAGGCGTCGACGGCGATGCCGCCGCCGTCGGCGCGGTCGACGAGGGCGAGGCCGGCGTTCTCGGCGAGGACGGCGCGGGGGGAGGCGCCGATGGCGACGAGGACGGCGTGGGCGGGGTGCTCCTCGCCGTCGTCGGTGCGGACGGCGAGGACCATGCCGTCCTGGCCGGTGATCTCGGTGATGCGGGCGCCGAAGTGGAAGCGGACGCCGTGCTCGGTGTGGAGGTCGGCGAAGAGCTGGCCGAGCTCGGGGCCGAGGACGCGGTGGAGCGGGGTGGGGTCGGCCTCGACGACGGTGACCTCGGCGCCGTAGGTGCGGGCGGCGGCGGCGACCTCCAGGCCGATCCAGCCGGCGCCGGCGATCACCAGGTGGCCGTTGTCCCGGCCGAGGGCCTTGAGCTCGTCGCGGAGCCGCTCGGAGTGGGAGAGCCGGCGCAGGTGGTGGACGCCGGCGAGGCCGGTGCCGGGGATGTCGAGGCGGCGGGGCTCGGAGCCGGTGGCCAGGAGCAGCTTGTCGTAGCGGATGACGGTGCCGTCGCCGAGGCGGACGGTGCGGGCGTCCCGATCGATGGCGGTGACGGTCTGCCCGAGGTGGAGCTCCACGTCGTGGGCGGCGTACCAGGCGGGTTCGTGGACGAGGGCGGAGTCCCGGTCCTTCTTGCCGAGGAGGTGGCCCTTGGAGAGCGGGGGGCGTTCGTAGGGGTGGTCGCGTTCGTCACCGATGAGGATCACCCGGCCGTTGAAGCCCTCCGCGCGGAGCGTCTCCGCCGCCTTGGCACCGGCCAGGCCCCCGCCGACGATGACAAAGGTCTGATCTGCGTCGACCACGTTGATTCCTCCTCGTTGCGACCGGTTCTCTACGCTACGCCTCCGGGCCGGGCCCGGGTGGCACCGCCCCTGGACGTGCATGCGAGGGTCCCGCACGGCGCCGGAAGGCGAAAGGGGGCCCGCGAGCCCTAGGTTCGCGGGGTACGGAGGCGGGCGTGGAGGGCTCGGGCGGAGGCGTCGGTGAGGGAGGCGATCTGGTCGACGATCACCCGCTTGCGGGAACGGTCGTCGGGCGCGGCGGCGAAGAGGGAGCGGAACTGCGGTTCGAGTCCGTCGGGGGCGCGGGCGACGAGCGCCTCGGCGAGCTCCCAGACGACGACGCGCTGGTCGGCGCGGAGCGCTTCCTGCTCGGCGCGCTGGATGACGTACCGGTCGGCGACGGCCTTGAGGACGGCGCACTCGTTGCGCGTGGCGCGGGGGACGACGAGTTCGGCGCCGTAGCGGGTGAGGCGGCCGGTGCCGTACGCCTCGCGGGTGGCGCCCTCGGCGGCGAGGCAGAAGCGGCCGATGAGCTGGCTGGTGGCGTCCTTGAGGCGGGCCTGGGCGGTGGCGGAGCCGTCGTAGGCGTGCGGCCACCACTCCTGGTCGACGAGCCGGTCGAGGGCCTCGGCGAGTTCGGCGGGGTCGGTGTCCTCGGGGACGTAGCGGCCGAGGGCGACGGCGAAGACGTCGGCGCGCTCGGGCTCGGCGTGGAGGAGGTTGGGGTCGATGTGGCCGGCGTGCAGGCCGTCCTCGAAGTCGTGGACGGAGTAGGCGACGTCGTCGGACCAGTCCATGACCTGGGCCTCGAAGCACTTGCGGTGGGCGGGGGCGCCCTGCCGGATCCAGGCGAAGACGGGCAGGTCGTCCTCGTACACGCCGAACTTCGGCGAGCCGGGGTCGGTGGGGTGCCCGCCGCGCGCCCACGGGTACTTGGTGGCGGCGTCGAGGGTGGCGCGGGTCAGGTTGAGGCCGACGCTGACGAGCTCGCCGTCGGCGTCCTTCACGAAGCGCTTGGGCTCGATGCGGGTGAGGAGGCGGAGCGACTGGGCGTTGCCCTCGAAGCCGCCGCAGTCCTTGGCGACGTCGTTGAGCGCCTGTTCGCCGTTGTGCCCGAAGGGCGGGTGGCCCATGTCGTGGGAGAGGCAGGCGGCTTCGACGAGGTCGGGGTCGCAGCCGAGGGCGGCGCCGAGCTCGCGGCCGACCTGGGCGCACTCCAGGGAGTGGGTGAGCCGGGTGCGGGGGCTGGCGTCCCAGGCGTGCCCCCTGGTGCCGGGGGTGACGACCTGGGTCTTCCCGGCGAGGCGGCGCAGGGCGGCGGAGTGCAGCACGCGGGCGCGGTCGCGCTGGAACGCGGTGCGACCGGGTAGTTTGTCGGGCTCCGTCACCCAGCGCTCGGTGGCGTCGGGGTCGTACCCGGGGGTCTCGCTGGTGCCGTCGTAGCCTGCCATGCCTCGACGGTAACCGGAGGGACCGACAAAGGGGTTCAGATGGCCGCGAGTTCCCGCGCGGGGGTGGCGGGGCGGGTGGTGCGGGCACCGTCGTAGCGACGCAGGACGAGGCGGGCGAGGGCGGGGTGGGCGCCGAGCGGGTCGGCGGCGATCCAGGGGGCGTGGGCGGCGGCGCGGGCGGCGAAGAGGCCGGGGGCGGTGAAGCAGGAGGCGACGGCGATCCGGTGGCGGCCGCGGGCGGTGAGGGCGGCGACGGCCTCGGGGACGGTGGGGGCGGCGGCGGAGGCGTACGCGGCGACGACGGGCACCCCGCCGAGGCGTTCGCCGAGGGCGGCGCCGATCCGGCGGAGGGTGGCGGCGGAGCGGGGGTCGCGGGAGCCGGCGGAGGCGAGGACGACGCCGGTGGCGGCGGAGGCGGAGTCGGCGGGGGTCCAGCCGGCCTCGGCGAGCCGGTCGGCGAGGGCCTCGACGAGGAGCGGGTGCGGGCCGAGCGGTTCGGCGGCGCGGGCGCGCAGGCCGGGGACGGCGGCGAGGGCGGCGGGCAGGTCGTGGGTGACGTGGTGCCCGGGGGCCAGGAGCAGCGGTACGAGGACGGCCTCGCGGCCCTCGGCGGCGAGCGCCGCGAGGGTGTCGTCGAGGAGCGGCGCGTTCAGCTCGATGTGGGCGAGGCGGACGTCGAGGCCGGGGCGGAGCTCGCGGACCCGGGTGAGGAGGCGGGCGAGGGTGGCACGCGCGCGGGGATCGCGGCTGCCGTGCCCGACGGCCACGAGGGCGGGGGCGGGGCGGCGACCGGGGGGCTGTGCGGACGAGTGCATGGGCGGCGGACCTCCTGCTCGGGGTTCCCCGCCGGGGCGTCGAACGGACGCACCCGGCGGAGCTGGAGTCCGAGCTGCTGCGCGATCCGCCCCAGCAGGGCGGCGGCGTCCGCGAACGTGCTGTCCGGCTCCGTCATGGACCGATCCTGACGCCAGCACGTTGCCTCCCCGTTGCGCGCCGGTCACGGCTCTTCTCCAGGAGCGCGCGGTGACCGCACACGGGTGTTTCGCCGCCCTCACGCGCGCGTGGGGCGGGATGTCAGGGACCGGGGCTCAGCCCGCGGGGCGCCACACGTAGCGGACGTCGGGCTCCCGCTCCTCGTTGCGCCCGCCGTCGGTGTGCTCGGCGGCGGTGAAGCCGTGCCGCTCGTAGAAGCGCCGCGCGGGGGCGTTGACCTGGAAGGTCCACAGTTCGAGCCCGGTCGGGCTGCGCCGCTTGGCCAGGTCCACGAGGCGGTCGCCGATGCCCTGGCCGCGCCGGGGCGGGTCGACGTAGAGCTGGTCCAGGTCCTCGCCGTCGAGCACCATCATCGCGACGACCTCCCCGCCGGCGGTCGCCACCCAGGTCTCCCGCTCGGGAACGACCACGTGCCGGAGCCAGGAGCGGACCTCCTCGTCGGTGTGCGCCCTGCGGACGTCGGGGAGGGCGGCGGTGTAGGAGCGGAGCCAGACGTCGGCGACGGCGGTGGCGTCGGAGGCGTCCGCGCGGCGGAGGACGAGGTCGGTGATCACCGCCGGATCGTACGGAGGACGCACCCCTCCCCTCCCCTCTTTTTTCGTTCCGAATCACGGAATATCTTTTCCATTATGAGAATGTCCCCCGCGTCGCTCCCCCGGCGCGTCACCGCCGAGTTCACCGGCACCGCCGCCCTCGTCGCCGTGATCGTCGGCTCCGGCATCCGAGCCGACTCCCTCAGCCAGGACATCGGCGTCCGGCTGCTCGCCAACGCCACCGCCTCCGCCCTCGGCCTCGGGCTGCTGATCGCGCTCCTCGGACCGCTCTCCGGCGCCCACTTCAACCCCGTCGTCACCCTCTCCGAGTGGTGGTCGCGCCGCCGCGAGCGGGACACCGGCCGCGAGGTCCTGGCCTACGTCACCGCCCAGGTCGCCGGCGCCGTCGCCGGCGCGCTGCTCGCCGAGGCGATGTTCGGCCGCGCGCCCGGCTCCTGGTCCACCGAGCCGCGCGCCGCGCTCCACCTGCTGCTCGGCGAGGCGGTCGCCACCGCCGGGCTCGTCCTCGTCGTCCAGGGGCTGCGGCACATCGGCCGCCCCCAGCTGGCCCCGGTCGCGGTCGCCGGCTACATCGGCGCGGCGATCTGGTTCACCTCCTCCGGCTCCTTCGCCAACCCGGCGGCCACCGTCGGCCGCTCCCTCACCGACTCGTTCACCGGCATCGCCCCCGCCTCGGTGCCCGCCTACGCCGCCGCCCAGCTCCTGGGGATGCTGCTCGGCATGGGTCTGGCGAGTGTGCTGTACGGCACGGATCGGGCGGCGGGCGAACCGAAGGGGGCGACAGCGCGTCGGACGGGGTGACAGCCCGTCCCCGCCCCCTTGGAGGCACAGCCGATGCAGGTCCGGTTCCCCCGCACCGTCCGGGCCCGCCGCCGCGCCGTCCAGGCCGTGATGGCGGTCGCGGTCCTCGCGCTCGCCCCCGCGACCTGGATGCACACCGCCGCCGCGGGCAAGCTGCGGACGACCGCGGACGTGCCGGCCCGGGACGTCGCCGTGGTCTTCGGCGCCGGCCTGTGGGAGGGGCGCCCGACGCCGTACCTCGCCCACCGGCTCGACACCGCCGCCGAGCTGTACCGGACCGGCAAGGTGAAGGTCCTCCTGGTCACCGGCGACAACAGCCGGACCGAGTACGACGAACCGGGCGCCATGCGCGCCTACCTCGCCGCCCGCGGCGTCCCCGACGACCGGGTCGTCAGCGACCACGCCGGCTTCGACACCTGGGACAGCTGCGTCCGGGCCCGGAAGGTCTTCGGCGTCGAGCGGGCCGTCCTCGTCACCCAGGACTTCCACATCAAGCGCGCCGTGGCCCTCTGCGAGCGGGCCGGGGTGGCCTCGTACGGCGTCGGGGTCGCCGAACCGCACGACGCCGTCTGGTACTACGGCACCACCCGGGAGCTCTTCGCCGCGGGCAAGGCCGCCCTCGACGCCGCCGTCCGCCCCGACCCGCACTTCCTCGGCCCGCGCGAGCCCGGCGTCACCGAGGCGCTGGCCTCACCCGCCGCCGCGCGCTGACCTGAGCGGAGAGCACCGCGCCCGTAATACGGCACGCCGCCGCCCGTAACACGTACGACGCACGCTGGGCGACATGTCCGACGCCACCGCGGTCCCCACCCACTGCCCCTACTGCGCCCTGCAGTGCGGCATGAAGCTCCGCCCCACCGGCACGGCGGAGCTGCCCGCCGAGGTGGTCGAGCGGACCGACTTCCCCGTCAACCGGGGCGCGCTGTGCGGCAAGGGCCGCACCGCCCCCTCCGTACTCTCCTCCCGGGTCAGGCTCACCGAGCCCCTGGTCCGCCGCCCTGACACCGGGGCGCTCGAACCCGCCTCCTGGGAGGAGGCCCTCTCCGCCGTCGCCGAGGGGCTGCGCCGGACCCGCGCCGACCACGGCCCCGACGCCGTGGGGGTCTTCGGCGGCGGCGGACTCACCAACGAGAAGGCGTACACGCTCGGCAAGTTCGCCCGGCTCGTCCTCGCCACCTCGCAGATCGACTACAACGGGCGCTTCTGCATGTCCTCCGCGGCCGCCGCCCACCAGCGGGCCTTCGGCCTCGACCGGGGGCTGCCCTTCCCGCTGGAGGACATCCCGCGGACCGGCTGCGTGATCCTCGTCGGCTCCAACCTGGCCGAGACCATGCCCCCGGCGCTGCGCTATCTCACCGAGCTGAAGGAGAACGGCGGCAGGCTGATCGTCGTCGACCCGCGCCGCACCCGCACCGCCGAGCAGGCCGACCTCCACCTCGCCCCCCGCCCCGGCACCGATCTGGCGCTCGCCCTCGGCCTGCTCCACCTCGTGGTCGCCGAGGGCCGCGTCGACGAGGAGTTCGTCGCGGAGCGCACCTCCGGCTGGGAGGCCGCCCGGGCCGGCGCGATGGCCCACTGGCCCGAGCACGTCGAGCGGATCACCGGCGTCCCCGTGCCCGCCCTGCGCGAGGCCGTCGCGATGTTCTGCGACGCCCCGGACTCCATGGTGCTGACCGCGCGCGGCCCCGAGCAGCAGTCCAAGGGCACCGACACCGTCGGCGCCTGGATCAACCTCTGCCTCGCCACCGGACGGGCCGGCCGGCTGCTCTCCGGCTACGGCTGCCTCACCGGCCAGGGCAACGGCCAGGGCGGCCGAGAGCACGGCCAGAAGGCCGACCAGCTGCCCGGCTACCGCAAGCTCGACGACCCCGCCGCCCGCGCCCACGTCGCCGGCGTCTGGGGCGTCGCCCCCGAGACCCTGCCCGGACCGGGCCGCAGCGCCTACGAACTCCTCGACGCGCTCGGCGGCGAGGTGAGGTCCCTGCTGCTGATGGGCTCCAACCCGGTCGTCTCCGCGCCGCACGCGTCCCACGTCGAGGACCGGCTGCGCTCCCTCGACTTCCTCGCCGTCGCCGACGTCGTCCTCTCCGAGACGGCCGCCCTCGCCGACGTCGTCCTGCCGGTGGCCCAGTGGGCCGAGGAGACCGGCACCATGACCAATCTGGAGGGGCGGGTGCTGCTGCGCCGCCGCGCCCTCACCCCGCCGCCGGGCGTCCGCACCGACCTGGAGGTGCTGCACGCGCTCGCCAGGCTCCTCGGCCGGGAGAAGGGCTTCCCCACCGACCCCGAGGAGGTCTTCGACGAGCTGCGCCGCGCCTCCGCGGGCGGCCCCGCCGACTACTCCGGCATCAGCTACCGGCGGATCGAGGCGGAGGAGGGCGTCTTCTGGCCGTGCCCCGAGACCGGTCCCGGCGAGGACGGCCACCCGGGCACCCCCCGGCTCTTCCTCGACCGGTTCGCCACCGCCGACGGGCGGGCCCGCTTCGTACCGGTGACGCACCGGCCGGCCGCCGAGGAGACCGACGCCGACTACCCCGTGGTGCTCACCACCGGACGGGTCGTCGCCCAGTACCAGTCCGGGGCGCAGACCCGGCGGGTGGCGGAGCTGAACGCCGCCGCGCCCGGCCCGTTCGTGGAGCTGCACCCGCGGCTCGCGGAGCGGCTCGGGGTCGCGGAGGGCGAGCCGGTGACGGTGGTGTCCCGGCGCGGGCGGGCGGTGGCGCCGGCCCGGATCACCGGGGCGATCCGCCCGGACACCGTCTTCATGCCCTTCCACTGGTACGGGGAGGGGCGGGCGAACACGCTGGTGAACCCGGCGCTCGACCCGGTCTCCCGGATGCCGGAGTTCAAGGTGTGCGCGGTCCGTCTGGAGCGGGGCGCCGGCTGAACCAGTCGCCGCTCTCGATGACCGGGCCGAGCGGCGCGTCCGACGCGGCCAGGTACACCCAGGCGGACACCCGGACGCCGTCCCCGGTCCGTACGACGTCCATGGCCGCCCGCTCGTAACCGGCGGGCAGCTCCAGCCGGTCGAGCAGGCCGAACAGGTCGCCGTAGTCGCCGGAGGAGGGCGTGAGGAGGGTGCCGACCACCTCGCTCCCCCGCCCCGGGACGACGTACGGATAGCCCGGCCCGTCGTGCAGGACCGCCCCGGGCAGCACGGCGTCCGCCTCGTCGCCGATCCGGCCGGCGAGGAACCGGTCGTGGTTGTACCCGCCCGGGCGCAGCGTCCCGTACACGAAGAACGGGCGCTCCTCGTACGCGAGGGCTTCGGGCTCGACGGCGTCCTCGGTCTCCGCCTCGACCCAGCGGGCGTACGCCTCCGCGACCCGTGCCACCCGGGTGGCGACGATCTCGGGCGTCTCGTAGTCGTGGGCCGCGATCAGGTGCGCTTCGAGGGCCTGGTAGCGGGCCTCGGTGGTCTTGAGGACCACCTCCCACTCCTCGGTCGTCTCGATCGCGCCCCGCCAGTGGTAGACGGAGGTGACGGGCCCCGAGATCTGCGCGCACGCGGCGAGCCGGGCCTCGACGGCGCCGCGCGCCAGGGCCTCGGCCTTGGCGCGCGCGTCGGTGGTGGTGCGGACGGTGACGATCACGTCTCCACCGTAGGGGCGAACTGTGCCGCGTGCAGCCGGGCGTACGCGCCGCCGCGGGCGAGCAGCTCCTCGTGGGTGCCCTGCTCGGCGATGCCGCCGCCGTCCATGACGACGATGGTGTCGGCGTCCCGGATCGTGGAGAGCCGGTGGGCGACGACGAAGCTGGTGCGGCCGGCCCTGAGGGCGGACATGGCCCGCTGGACGTGGAGTTCGGTGCGGGTGTCGACGGAGCTGGTGGCCTCGTCGAGGACGAGGACGACCGGCTCGGAGAGGAAGGCGCGGGCCAGGGTGACGAGCTGCCGCTCGCCGGCGCTGAGGCCGCCGCCGTCCTCGTCGAGGACGGTGTCGTAGCCGTCGGGGAGGGTGCGGATGAACCGGTCGGCGTGGACGGCCTCGGCGGCGGCGGTGATCCGCTCGCGGGAGACCTCGCCGGGGACCCCGTAGGCGATGTTGTCGGCGATGGTGCCGCCGAAGAGCCAGGTGTCCTGGAGGACCATGCCGATGCCGGAGCGCAGCTCCTCCCGGTCCATCCGGGCGGTGTCGACGCCGTCGAGGAGGATCCGGCCGCCGGTGGGCTCGTGGAACCGGAGCAGCAGATTGACCAGGGTGGTCTTGCCGGCGCCGGTGGGGCCGACGAGGGCGACCGTGCGGCCGGGTTCGACGGTGAGGGAGAGGTCCTCGACGAGCGGCCGGCCGGGCTCGTAGCGGAAGGAGACGCGCTCGAAGACGACCCGGCCGCGCCGCTCGGCGGGCTTCTCGGGGACGGCCGGCCCCGGGGACTCCTCCTCGGCGTCGAGGAGGTCGAAGACCCGCTCGGCGGAGGCGATCCCGGACTGGAGGAGGCCGGCCATGGCGGCGACCTGGTTGACCGGGCCGTTGAACTCGTAGGAGTACTGGACGAAGGCCTGGACGTCGCCGACGGTGAGGGTGCCGCTCGCGACCTTGAGGCCGCCGAGGACGGCGATGAGGACGTAGGTGAGGTTGCCGACGAGGGTGACGGCGGGCTGGACGAGGCCGGAGACGACCTGGGCGCGCAGGCCCGCCCGGTACAGCTCCTCGCCGAGCTCGTCGAAGCGGCGGACCGCCTCCTCGCGGCGGCCGAAGGCGACGACCTCGGTGTGGCCGGTGATGGTCTCCTCGGTGTGGCCGCCGAGCTTGCCGGTGACCGCCCACTGCCGGACGAACTGGGGCTGGGCGCGGCGGGCGACGAGGGCGGCGAGGCCGAGCGAGACGGGGACGGTGCCGAGGGCGACGAGGGCGAGCAGCGGGGAGATCCAGACCATCATCGCGAGCACCCCGAGGAGGGTGAGCACGGCCCGCATCATCTGGCTGAGCGCCTGCTGGAGGGTCTGGGTGACGTTGTCGACGTCGTTGGTGGCGCGGGAGAGGACCTCGCCGCGCGGCTGTCCGTCGAGGTAGCCGAGGGGCAGTCGGGCGAGCTTGTGCTGGGTCCGCTCGCGCAGCCGGTGGCCGGCCCGCTGGACGACGTCGGTGACGAGCCGCTGCTGGGCCCAGGTGAGCAGGGAGGCGGCGGCGACGGCGGTGGCGGCAAGGGCGAGCTGCCGGGCGAGGGCCGTGAAGTCGACGCCGTACGGGCCCGCGGCGCCGGTGAGGACGAGGTCGGTGGCGCGGCCGAGGAGGAGCGGGACGAGGACGGTGAGGGCGACGGCGCCGGCGCCCGCGGCGAGGGCGGCGGCGAGCCGGGCCCGGTCGGGGGCGAGGGTGCGCAGCAGGCGGACGGCGGAGGCGCGGAAGTGGAGGGACCGTTCCAGGGAGGGGGTGCCGGGGGCGCCGGGACCGCCGCCCGGCTGGGGGGCGGGGCCGCGGCGGGCGGGGGCGGTGGGGGCGGTGCGCGTGGTGGGGCGGGGCGGGGTCGCGGTGCTCACGCGGCGGCCTCCTCGGTCGGCTGGGAGCGGACGATCTCCCGGTAGGTGGGGTTGGTCGCCAGGAGTTCCTCGTGGGTGCCGGTGCCGACGGCGCGGCCCCGGTCGAGGACGACGATCCGGTCGGCGTGGCGGATGGTGGAGACCCGCTGGGCGACGAGGACGACGGCGGCGTCCGCGGTCTCGCGGCGCAGGGCGGCGCGCAGCCGGGCGTCGGTGGCGTTGTCGAGGGCGGAGAAGGAGTCGTCGAAGAGGTAGACGCGGGGTCGGGCGACGAGGACGCGGGCGATGGCGAGCCGCTGCCGCTGGCCTCCGGAGAGGTTGGCGCCGCCCTGGGTGACGGGCGCGTCGAGCCCTTCGTCGAGCGCCCGGACGAAGCCGGCGGCCTGGGCGGTCTCCAGGGCGTGCCACAGCTCCTCGTCGGTGGCTCCGGGCTTTCCGTACCGCAGGTTGGAGGCGACGGTGCCGGCGAAGAGGTACGGCTTCTGGGGGACGAGTCCGACGGTGGCGGCGGTGAGCCCGGGGTCGAGGGCGCGGAGGTCGGTGCCGTCGAGGAGGATCCGTCCGGCGGTGGGGTCGAGGAGCCGGGGGACCAGGCCGAGGAGGGTGGACTTGCCGCTGCCGGTCGAGCCGATGATCGCGGTGGTCTCGCCGGGGGCGGCGTGCAGGGAGACGCCGCTGAGGACGGGTTCCTCGGCTCCGGGGTAGCGGAAGGTGACGTCCTCCAGGGCGAGCCGGCCGGAGCCGCCGCCGGGGAGGGCGCGGACGGGGTCGGCGGGCGGGGTGAGGGAGGGGGCGGTGTCGAGGAGTTCGCGGACGCGGGCGGCGCCGGCCTCGGCCCGGGGCAGGTGCATGAGGAGGAAGAGCGCCATCATCACGGACATGGCGGTCTGGAGGAGGTAGCCGAGGAAGGCGACGAGCGCGCCGGCCTGGACGGCGCCGGAGTCGATCCGGTGCGCGCCGGCCCAGATGAGGACGATGGTGGTGGTCTCCCAGACCAGGAGGACGACCGGGAACATGACGGCCTGGAGCCGGCCGGCCCGCAGGCCGGTGTCGAGGAGGGCCGCGTTGGCGGCGGCGAAGCGGGCGCGCTCGTGGCCGTCGCGGACGAAGGCGCGGACGACCCGGACGCCGGTGATCTGCTCGCGCAGGACGCGGGTGACCCGGTCGAGGTGCTCCTGCATGCCCCGGAAGAGGGGCCGCATGCGGAGCACGACGGCGCCGACGGCGAGGGTCATCACGGGGACGAAGAGCAGCAGGACCAGGGCGAGCGGCACGTCCTGGCGCAGCGCCATGGCGAGTCCGCCGACGCACAGCAGGGGGGCGGCGACCAGCATGGTGAGGGCGAGGACGGCGAAGGTCTGCACCTGCTGGACGTCGTTGGTGGCGCGGGTGATGAGGGAGGCGGTGCCGAAGCGGCCGCGTTCCAGGGCGGAGAACTCCTGGATCCGGCGGAAGACCTCGGAGCGCAGGTCGCGGGCGACGGCCAGGGCGATACGGGCTCCGGTGAAGGTGACGGCGGCGGCCGCGGCGGCCTGGAGGAGGGTGACGCCGGCCATGACGGCGCCGCCGGAGAGGATGCGGCCGGTGTCGCCGCGCAGGACGCCCTCGTCGATGACGCCGGCGTTGAGGGCGGGCAGGGTGAGGGAGGCGAGGCTCTGGAGAAGCTGGAGCAGGACGAGTAAGGCGAGCCGGGCGCGGTGCGGGCGGAGCCGTCCGGCGAGGAGTCGCAGCAGGGTCATGACGTCCCCTCAGGCGGCGTACGGGCGGGCGGACTTGGCTTCCTTGAGGGCGCGACCCCACCAGGCGAGCTGGTCGAGCATGAGCTTGGCGCCGTTGTCGGGTCCGGTCGGGTCCTTGAACCGGCCGTCCTCGTCGAACTGCCCGTGGGCGTTGGGCAGGACGACGCCGTCGCGGACGGTGACGGCGTGCATCTCGGCGTAGATCTGGCGGAGTTGTTCGACGGCGCGGATGCCGCCGGAGATGCCGCCGTAGGAGACGAAGCCGACGGGCTTGGCGCGCCACTCGGTGTAGTGACGGTCGATGAGGTTCTTCAGGGCGGCCGGGAAGGAGTGGTTGTACTCGGGGGTGAGGACGACGTAGGCGTCGGCGGCCTCCAGGACGGGGGTGATGCGGGCGAGTTCGGCGCTGACGGCGGGGTCGGGCCCGTAGGAGAGGGCGGTGGGGAGCCTGGTCTCGGCGAGGTCGACGACGGTGAGGGTGAAGTCGGGGCGCTCGGCGACGCGGGTGCGGAACCAGTCGGCGATGACGGGGGCGAAGCGGCCTTCGCGGTCGCTGGCGACGACGAGGGCGAGGGCGAGGGGGGCGGCGGGAGCCTCGGTGGAGGCGTTCGTGATGTCCATGTCGAGGATCGTGGTCCCTCAAGTTTGGTTGAGGTCAAGCGCGGATCTCCGGAAGCCGCCGGAGCCGGCTCCGGGGCTACGGTGACGCCATGACGACCTCGCCGCCGCCCGGCCCCGGCCCCGCCTCCGCCCACGTCGAGATCGACGGGGTCCCCGCCGCCGATCCGGGGGTGCTCGGTGCCGTGACGGGCGGGTACGGGCACTTCACGGCGATGCAGGTGCGCGACGGGCGGGTGAAGGGCCTCGGGCTGCACCTCGACCGCCTCGACCGGTCCACCCGCGAGCTGTTCGGCGCGCCGCTGCCCGGCGGGCGGGTCCGGGAGCTGCTCGGGCGGGCCGTCCGGGCGTCGGGGCGGCAAGACTCCTCGGCGCGGGTGTACGTGTACGAGGACGGGCCCGGCTTCCTGGTGGCCGTCCTCGTCCGGGAGGCGGCTCCCGACGGGCCCGGCGCGCCGCAGCGACTGCGGTCCGTCGACCACCTGCGCCCGGCGGCGCACCTCAAGCACGTGGGCGGCTTCGGGCAGAGGTACCACGGTGACGCGGCCCGGCGGGCGGGCTTCGACGGGGCGCTGCTGACCTCTCCGGCGGGCGAGGTGGCGGAGGGCGCGGTGTCCAACATCGCCTTCTGGGACGGCACTTCCCTGGTGTGGCCGACGGCCCCGCACCTGACCGGGATCACCATGGCACTGCTGGCGCCCCGGCTCCCGTCGGTCCACCGAGCGGTCATGCTGGACGAACTACCCTCCTTCCGGGCCGCCTTCACCGCCAACGCGCGCACGATCGCGCCGGTGACGGGCGTCGACGGGGTCGCGTACCCGGTGGACGGGGAGCTGATGGAGCGGGTCCTCGGCGCGTACGCGGACGTACCGGGCGAGAAGATCATTTCCGCGGACGGGGGCGGATCCGGCGGCTAACCTGCGGCCATGGTTCTCAAGAGGCTTTTCGGCGGCGGCATCCCGCTCGAAGTGGACACGATCATCGAGCCCGGCCCGGTGCGGCCCGGTGGCATGCTGCGCGGCGAGGTGGTGGTCCGGGCGCCCGAGCGGGACCTGGAGATCGAGTCCATACAGCTCCGGCTCGTCGCGAACGCGCCGCTCTTCCACAAGGGCGACGGGGACGGCGGGGGCAGCGGCGACACGATCGGACACCCCAGCGCCAGCGGCTGGTTCAAGCTGCGGAAGGGCCAGGAGAAGCGGGTCCCGCTGACGTTCCGGCTGAAGTGGGAGACCCCGGTGAACGACCTCCGGGGACAGGACCTCGGGGTCGTCATCGGCATCAGCACGGAGGTCGACGCGTCGGGCGTCAAGGCGCAGACGGACATGGACCCGGTGCGGGTGGAGGCGCTGCCGCTGCACGAGGCGGTCCTCGACGCGTTCACGGCGGAGGGGTACGCGGTCGAGGGCGCGCCGGTCCACGGAACGACGATCCCGGACGTCGAGCGGCACCTCTACGCGTGGCAGGGCGTCCGGCTCGTCCACCCGTCGCCCGCCGAGGGACGCCCGGGGAAGCTGGAGCTGACCTTCCACACCAACGCGGTGGGCAGCGAGATCTTCCTCCGGAAGCAGGGCGGGACGAAGTACTGGGACGAGAAGCCGCCCGCCCTGCGGTACGTGGCCGCCCACCACGAGGTCGGCACCCGTGACTTCGCGGCGGACGCGCGGCAGTGGCTGGCGGAGGCGGCCCTCCTGAAGGCCACCGCCCGCGACGACGACTGACCCCCCCGGCCCCGGTCCCGGTCCCGGGCCCCCGGCCGACGGCACCTGGCCCCTCCTGGTCCCAGGCCCCGGGCTCCTAGCCCCTCCCGGTCCCTGCCCCCGGCCCCTGGCTCCTCCTGGTCCCCGGCTTCCGGCTCCCGGCCCTCGGCCCTCGGCTCCCGGCTCCCGGCTCCCGGCTCCCGGCTCCCGGCTCCCGGCCACGGTGGACGACGACCGCTCCACCGGCCCCGCCCCCGGTGCGGCGGGGCCGGTGCCACCGTCCCGGCCACCGCTCCCGGTGCTGCGGCGGCGACCGAGCCCCCCGCCGCACCGGGGAGCGGCCCCCAGGGCCCCGCCGCCCGGTCCGCTCACCCGTTCGGCACGGGGTGCCGACTGACGGGATGACACCCTCTCCGACCTGCGGAAACCTCCGGATTCCAGTCGACGCGCCGTATCGGACGGCGCAATCCTGATGCCCCATCAGCAGGCGCGCCCCGCGCCGTGGCCGTTACCTCGGTCCTACGGAAGACCGAACGACCGCGCGCCCCGGAGGACCCCACCATGCGCCCCACTACCCGCCTGCTCACCGGAACCGCGCTGACGGTCGTCGCGCTCGGCGCGTTCGCCGCGCCGGCCGCGTACGCGAACAACGACGGCCCCCAGACGCTGGAGATCTACCCCTCCTCCGCCTCGCCCGGCACCACCGTCACCGTGAACACCCTCGCCTGCGGCAAGAACGGCCACGGCGTCGGCGACGCGAACTCGGTCGGCGCCGGCGAGTTCCGGCTCAGCCCCAGCACCCACAAGGAGGTCGTGGTCGGGCAGTTCACCCTGCCCCAGCACGCCAAGCCCGGCACCCACTGGATCTCGGTGGCCTGCGACAACGGGCGGACCGCCCGGGGCGAGCTGACCGTGAAGCACCGCGAGCCCAGCGGTCATGTGAAGACCGGTGTCGGCGGCAGTATCGGCCCCGACACCGCCCAGGTCACGGCGGGCGCGGCGGTGCTGGCCGCGGCTGCCGTCGGCGGTGTGTGGCTCATGCGGCGCCGGGCGAGCGGCGCCCAGGGCCACTGATCACACCGCCCCGCCCCGCCCCCGCCCGGCCTCCGCACACGGCCGGCCGGGGGCGGGGCCCATCCCCCTCCCCGAGTGAGGAAGCGACGTGAGCAACAGGAGCAAGGGCTGGGGGATCGCGGTGGCCGCCTGCGTCGGCCTCTGGCTCGTCCAGAACGGCTCGCAGGACGTCACTCCGCCCGTCCCGTCCGCCGCCCAGGCGTTCGCCGCCGGGCCCAGCGTGCACACCGACGCCGCCGCCGACCCGCTGCCGCCGTCCCCGCCGGTGCGGCTGCGCATCCCGGAGACGGACGTGGACGCCCCGATGACCCGGCTCGGCCTCGCCCCGAACGGCTCCCTGGAGGTGCCGCCCGCCGAGGACCGCAACCTGGCGGGCTGGTACGCGGACGGTGTCACGCCCGGCGCCGAGGGCACCTCGATCGTCGCCGGCCACGTCGACAACGCCGGCGGCCCGGCGGTCTTCTACACACTGGGCGCCCTGCGGAAGGGCCACCGGATCGAGATCGACCGGGAGGACGGCAGGACCGCGGTCTTCACCGTCGACGCCGTCGAGGTCTACGACAACGACGCCTTCCCCGACGAGAAGGTGTACGGCTCCACCGACCGCGCCGAGCTCCGGGTGATCACCTGCGGCGGCGGCTTCTCCGAGAAGAGCGGCGGCTACCAGGGGAACGTGGTGGCCTTCGGGCACCTCATCGGGGTGCGCTGAGCCGGTCTCACGCCCACTGGTCCCAGGCGAGCTTGGCGACCATCGAGAGCACCACGACCAGCAGCACGGCGCGGACGAAGCCGGAGCCCTTGCTGAGCGCCATCCGGGCGCCGACCATGCCTCCGGCCAGGTTGAAGGCGGCCATGAGCGCGGCCAGCTGCCAGTAGACGGTGCCGCTCAGGGCGAAGGTGACGAGCGCGCCCGCGTTGGTGCAGACGTTGACGATCTTGGCGGTGGCGGAGGCCGTGACCAGATCGAGGTGGAGGACGGCGGTCAGGGCGAGCACCAGGAAGGTGCCGGTGCCCGGCCCGAACAGGCCGTCGTAGAAGCCGATGCCGCCGCCGACGAGGACGATCGCCGTGACCATCCGGGCGCGGGTGAGCGGCGCCCGGTCCTCCTCCGCCGGCCGCTGCCCGAAGGTCGGCCTCAGGATGACGAAGGCGGCGACCGCCACGAGCACCACGATGATCAGCGGCCGGAGCACCTCCCGGCTGATCATCGTGACGAAGAGCGCGCCGAAGGACGAGCCCGCGAGCGCCGCGATCCCGACCCGTACCGCCGTCCACACCGGCACCTTCGTCCTGCGGGCGTAGGTGACCGCGGCGCCGGTGGTGCCGACGATCGCGACCGCCTTGTTGGTGCCGAGGACGAAGCCGTTGGCCGCGTTCGGCAGGGCGATCAGCAGCGCCGGCAGGAGCAGCAGCCCGCCGCCCCCGACCACCGCGTCGATCCAGCCGGCGACGAGTGCGGCCAGGCAGAGCAGGACGAGCGTGGTCAGGGTGATGTCAGGCATGGCAGCGAGCCTAGGGACGGGATCGTTGCCCCGTCCATCGATCACCTGATCATTGAGCAAGGTCTGAGCTTGCGTGCCCGGGCTCCCGGTCGGGGGCGGGCGGAGCCGCCGGTTCCACGGCCGTGAGCAGGGTCGCCGCGAGCGCCCCGGCGCCGAGGAGCGCGACCGCGAGGCGGCGGCGCAGCCGCTCCTCGGACGGGGGCTGGGGGCGGGCCCGGTGGCGCCGGGCCGCAGGGGCGGCGGCGGGGGCGGGGACGAAAGCCGGGGCAGGGGCGGGGGCGAAGACAGGGGCGAAAGCTGGGGCGGGGGCGAAGACCGGGGCGGGGACGGGGGCGAAAGCCGGGGCGGGGGCGGGGGCGCTGTTCACGGGCTCGGCTCCTCGAAGTTCTCGGTGTGGATGCGGGAGGCCGGGACCCCGGCCCTGACGAGGGAGGCGGTCGCCGCGCGGGCCATGGCGGGCGGCCCGCAGAGGTAGACGTCGTGGACGGCCAGGTCGGGGACGAGGGCGCGCAAGGCGCGCGGGGCCAGTGGGTCGTAGGAGGAGTCGGAGGGGCCGAGCAGGTAGTGGAGGGCGGCCCGGCGTTCACGGGCGATGGTCTCCAGCTCCTCGCGGAGCACGAGCCCGCCCTCGTCGGAGGCGCGGTAGAGGAGGGTCATGTCGCCGGGGCCGCCGGGCAGGGTCTCGAAGAGGGCCCGCAGCGGGGTGATCCCGACACCGCCGGCGAGCAGCAGAACCTTGCGGCGGGTCCGGCGGTGGGCGGTGAGCGCGCCGTAGGGGCCGGAGGCGAGGACGCGGGTGCCGGGGCGGAGCCGGCGGACCCGGCGGGTGTGGTCGCCGCGGACCTTCACGGTGATCCGGAGGGTGTCGTCGCGGACGGGCGCGGAGAGTGAGAAGGGCAGGGCGGTGGCCCACAGGCCCCGGCTGAGGAAGCGCCAGCGGAAGAACTGGCCGGGTTCGGCGCGCAGCCGGGCCACTCCCCTCCCCCGGACCAGGACGGAGACCACGCCGGGCGTCTCGTCGCGGACCTCGGCGACCCGCAGGTCGTGGCGGAGCGCGGCCCGGACGGGGACGACGAAGCGGTACCAGAGGAGCAGGACGGCGACGGTGGCGTGCGCCATCGACCAGAGCCAGCGGGTCAGGAGCCCGCCGGCGAGGTCGGGTCCCGCGAGCTGGTGGACGAAGCCGAGGGCGGCGGCCAGCAGGGCGCCGAGGTGGACGGCGTGCCAGGTCTCGTGGCGGATGCGGCGGCGGACGGCGCGGGCGGAGGTGATGCCGACCGCCGTGAAGAGGGCGGTGCCGGCGGTGGCGGCGGCGATCGCCCCGTAGGAGAGGAGGCCACCGGTGGCGGTGATCAGGTCGGTACGGGTGTGGACGGCGTAGCCGACGAGGGCGAGGACCGTGTGCGCGGCGATCAGGCCGAGGACGTACCGGCCGCCGCGCGCGTGCCAGCGGGCCAGCCGGTCGGCGCCGACGCCGTGCTCGACCGCCGGGATCCGGGCCATGAGGAGGAGCAGCACGAGGACGCCGTACCCGGCGAGCAGGCCGGTGAGATGGGCGCCGGTGGCGAAGAAGGCGTCGAGGCGGGCGGAGGGCCGGGCCTGTACGCCCCACAGCAGGGCGACGGCCCCGGCGCCGCCGACGATCCCGTCCCGCAGCCGCCCGGGCGCGAGCCGCGGGGCGGACACGGGGCGAGCGGGGGCGGGACGGGCGGGGGCGGGACGGGCGGGGGTCGCGCGGCGGGCCGCCGGACCCCGCCCCGGCCGGAGTCCGGGGCGCGGCGCGGGCGGCGCCCCGGCCGGCGCCACCGCCGGACCCGCGTCCTGCCGGCGGGCGGCGGGCCCGGGGCCGTACCCCTCCTGCGACGGGGGCGCGGGCGGCGGCGTCCGGTCGGCGGCGAGCGGGACGGGGACGCGGGCGTAGAGGGGGTGCTGGCGAGCCTCGGTGGTCACCTTCGGCACCCTAGGGGCGCCCGTATACGGGAATCCCGGGCTCGGCCGCGCCGCCGCCATCCTTAAGCCGGGCTTGAGCCGAGCCTGATCACGGCTTAACCACCCGGGCCCCTCACAGCGCGCCGGGCCGGTCTCGGAGATCAGCGTTCCGTACGGGAAACAGTCGGGATGCCGTCGGGAAACACCGGCCGCGCACCCTTCCGGGTATGAGTACACGGATCGTGGTGGTCGGAGGCGGAACGGCGGGCCTCCGCCTCGCCCAGCGCCTGCCGGTCACCCTCCTCGGCGAGGAGACGCACGCCCCGTACAACCGGGTGCTGCTCGCCGACGTCCTCGCCGGGCGGTACGCCCCCGAGGTCGTCGCCCTGCCCGAGCCCCGCGAGCCCGCGCGCCGCGGTGTGCGGGTGGTGGGGATCGACCGGGCGGCCCGGACGGTCGAGTGCTCCGACGGCGAGCTCGTCCCGTACGACCGGCTGGTCCTGGCCACCGGCTCGAACCCGGTGCTGCCGCCGCTGCGCGGTCTGCGCGGGGCGGTGCCGCCGGAGGGCGTGCACTCCTTCCGCACGCTCGACGACTGCCTCGCGCTGCGGGCCGCCGTCCGGCCCGGGATGCGGGCGGTCGTCATCGGCGGCGGGCTCCTCGGGGTGTCGGCGGCGCGGGCGCTCGCCGCGCTGGGCGCGGAGGTGGTCCTCACCCAGCAGGGCGAGGGCCTGATGGAGCGCCATCTGGACCCGCGGGCCTCCGCGCTGCTGCGGGAACACCTCGACGGGCTCGGCGTCGAGACGCACACCGAGTGCCGGGTCAGCGGTCTGCGGCAGCGGGACGGGGCGGTGACGGCGGTCGAGCTGGCCGACGGCTTCGTCCTGGACGCCCAGGTCGTGGTCCTGGCCTGCGGGGTGCGTCCCCGGGTCGCGCTCGCCCGCGAGGCGGGGCTCGACGTGCGGAGCGGCGTGGTCGTCGACGACGAGCTGCGCACCTCGGACCCGTACATCCACGCGATCGGCGACTGCGCCGAGCACGACGGGCGGGTCTACGGCCTGGCGGGCCCCGCGCTCGAACAGGCGGACGTCCTCGCGGACGTGCTGTCCGGTGCCGCGGGACCCCGCTACACGGGCACCCGGGCGCTCACCCGGCTGACCCTCGGCGGGGCGCAGCCGCTGGACCTCGCCGCCTTCGGCGAGGCCACCCCGCGGCCGGGGGACGACGTCGTCCAGCTGGCCGACGCGACCAAGGGCGCCTACCGCAAGGTCGTCGTCCGCGACAACCGGCTCGTCGGGGGCGTCCTCCTCGGCGATCTGGCCGCGGTCGGCGCGCTCGCCCGGGCCTGGGAGGGCGACGAAGCCCTCCCGGAGGCCCCTCTGCTGCACCTGCTCACCCACGACGGAGGCTCCTCATGACCACCCCCACCATCGTCCTGGTCGGCCACGGAATGGTCGGCCAGCGGTTCCTGGAGGCGCTCGCCGACCGGGGCGTCACCGAGCGGGCCCGGATCGTGGTCCTCTGCGAGGAGCCCCGCCCGGCGTACGACCGGGTCCAGCTGACCTCGTACTTCTCCGGGAGGACGCCCGACGACCTGTCGATGGTCGAGGACGGCTTCATGGAGCGGCACGGCATCGAGCTGTACACGGACGAGCCCGTCGTGGGCATCGACCGGGCGGCGCGGACGGTGACCGCGAGGTCGGGGCGGGTCGTGGCCTACGACCACCTGGTGCTGGCCACCGGCTCGTACCCCTTCGTGCCGCCGGTGCCCGGCAAGGACGCCACCGGCTGTTTCGTGTACCGGACGATCGAGGACCTGCTGGCGATCGAGGAGTACGCGAAGACGGCGACGACCGGCGCCGTGGTCGGCGGCGGCCTGCTCGGTCTGGAGGCGGCCGGCGCGCTGAAGGGCCTCGGCCTCGCCACGCACATCGTGGAGTTCGCGCCGCGGCTGATGCCGGTGCAGGTCGACGAGGGCGGCGGCGCGGCGCTGCTGCGGACGATCGAGCGGATGGGGCTGACCGTGCACACCGGCACGGGCACCCAGGAGGTCGTGACGGCCGACGGTGCCGTGACCGGCATGAAGCTGTCGGACGGCACCGAACTCGCCACCGACCTCGTGGTGTTCTCGGCGGGCGTACGGCCCCGGGACCAGCTGGCGCGCGACTGCGGCCTGGACGTGGGCGAGCGCGGCGGCATCGCCGTGGACGAGCTGTGCCGCACCTCCGACCCGGCGGTCTTCGCGATCGGCGAGTGCGCGCTCGCCGCGGACGGGCGGGTCTACGGCCTGGTGGCGCCTGGCTACGAGATGGCGCTGACGGTGGCCTCGGTCCTCGCCGAGGAGGCGGGCGAGGAGACCGGGTTCACCGGCGCGGACCTGTCGACGAAGCTGAAGCTGCTCGGGGTCGACGTGGCCTCCTTCGGTGACGCGCACGGCGCCGCCGAGGGCTGCCTGGACGTCGTCTACTCGGACTCCCGGGCGGGCGTGTACAAGAAGCTCGTGGTGGACGCCGAGGGCCGGCTGCTCGGCGGCGTGCTGGTCGGCGACGCCGAGTCGTACGGGCTGCTGCGCCCGCTGACCGGGACGAAGCCGCCGGTCTCCCCCGAGCAGCTGGTCCTCCCGGCGGGGGCCGGTGCGCCGGTGGCGCTCGGCCCGTCGGCGCTGCCGGACGAGGCCGTCATCTGCTCCTGCCACAACGTGACCAAGCACGCGATCACCCAGTGCGCCTCGCTGCCCGAGGTGAAGAAGTGCACCAAGGCCGGTACGGGCTGCGGCAGTTGCGTGAAGGTGATCGAGAAGCTGCTGCCGAAGGCGGCCGACAAGGGGCTCTGCGGCTGCTTCCCCCACACCCGCAGCGAGCTCTACGAGATCGCCCGCACCCTGCGGGCGACCTCCTTCGCCGCCCTGCTCGACTCGCACGGGCGGGAGGGCGCGAAGGGCGGCGAGGGCTGCGAGGTGTGCAAGCCGACCGTCGGCTCGATCCTCGCGTCCCTCAACAACGGCTACATCCTCGACGGCGAGCAGGCCTCGCTCCAGGACACCAACGACCACCACCTGGCCAACCTCCAGCGCAACGGCTCCTATTCGGTGGTCCCCCGCATCCCCGGCGGCGAGATCACCCCGGAGAAGCTGATCGTGATCGGCGAGGTGGCCCGCGACTACGGCCTCTACACGAAGATCACCGGCGGTCAGCGGATCGACCTCTTCGGCGCCCGCGTCGACCAGCTCCCGGCGATCTGGACCCGGCTGGTGGACGCCGGTTTCGAGTCCGGGCACGCGTACGGCAAGGCGCTGCGCACGGTGAAGTCCTGCGTGGGGCAGACCTGGTGCCGCTACGGCGTGCAGGACTCGGTGAGGATGGCGATCCAGCTGGAGCTGCGCTACCGGGGACTGCGCGCGCCGCACAAGCTGAAGTCGGCGGTCTCCGGCTGCGCCCGCGAGTGCGCGGAGGCCCAGTCGAAGGACTTCGGCGTGATCGCGACGGCGAACGGCTGGAACCTGTACGTGGGCGGCAACGGCGGCGCGACCCCGCGCCACGCGGACCTGCTCGCCCAGGACCTGTCGGACGCCGAACTGATCCGGCTCATCGACCGGTTCCTGATGTTCTACATCCGGACGGCGGACCGCCTGGAGCGGACGTCGGTCTGGCTGGAGCGCCTGGAGGGCGGGCTCGACCACCTCCGGGACGTGATCGTGAAGGACTCGCTGGGCCTGTGCGGCGAGCTGGAGGCGCTGATGGCGGCGCACGTCGCCGACTACCAGGACGAATGGGCGCAGACCCTGGACGACCCCGAGCGGCTGCGCCGGTTCGTCTCCTTCGTCAACGCGCCGGAGACCCCGGACCCGACGGTGCGGTTCGTGCCGGAGCGGGACCAGATCAAGCCGGACCTCACGATCCTGACGATCGGCACCCTGGAAGGAGCCACTTCCCGATGAAGACACCGACGACTCTCGAACTCTCCCCGGCGCCCGACGCCTGGATGGCGGTCTGCGAGGAGGCCCGGCTGACCCCGGGCCGGGGCCTGGCGGCGCTGCTGCCGGACGGCCGGCAGGCGGCGGTCTTCCGGGACCGCGAGGGGCGGGCGTACGCGATCGACAACCGCGATCCCTTCACCGGGGCGCAGGTGCTGTCCCGGGGGCTGATCGGCTCGGCGGACGGGCGTCCGTTCGTGGCCTCGCCGCTCCTGAAGCAGCGCTTCGACCTGGAGACCGGGCGGTGCCTGGACGACGACGAGGTGGCGGTGGCGGTCTACCCGGTCCGCACGGTCTAGCTTGACCGATCGTTCCAGAAAGGCGTACTATCCACGACGTGGCCAGGACCAAGGAATTCGATCCCGGGGCCGCGCTCCAGGCGGCACTCGACCTGTTCTGGGCGCGCGGCTACGAGGCGACGTCGATGGCGGACCTCGTGGAGCACCTCGGGATCGGCCGGGCCAGCATCTACGCGACCTTCGGCAACAAGCACGAGCTGTACCTGAAGGCGCTGGACCATTACCTGGAGACCCGGGACCCCGGGCTCGTCGAGGAGCTGTCCGCGCCGGGCCCGGCGCTGCCGGCCGTGCGGGCCGTCGTCCGCCGCTTCGCCGCCGAGGCGACGGCGGAGGGCGTGCGCCTGACCGGCTGCTTCGTCACCAATTCGGCGGCGGAACTGGCCCCGCGCGACCCGGTGGTGGCCCGCCGGGTCGAGCTGAGCTGGGAGCAGGTCGAGACGCTGCTGCACGCGGCGCTCGCCCGGGCCCGCGCGCAGGGCGAGCTACCGGAGGGCCGCGATCCGCGGACCCTCTCCCGGATGCTCCTGGTCCTGCTCCAGGGGATCCGGGTGGTCGGCAAGGCGTCGACGGACCCGGCCAGGGTGCGGGACGCAGCGGAGGAGGCCCTGCGGCTGCTCGACTGAGCGGCCGCCGGACGGGCGCCCTTGCGGGGGCGCCTTTTTTCGGGGCTCATTCTGGAATGTACGGTCAAGTACAACTGATACGGGGGGACGGCATGACGACGTACGAGGGGGCCGCGGCGCCCGTCGCACCGGTGGACCACGGGGGTGCCCGCCGGGGGTTCGCGCTGCTCGGGACCGTGCAGGCGACGCTCGTCTTCACGCTCGCCTCGCTCGCCGTGCCGCTCCCCCTGATCGGCGCCGAACTCGGCCTGGACCGGGGCCGGCTGATCCTCCTCAGCGCCGCGTACGGGCTGACCTTCGCCGGACTCCTGCTGCTCGGCGGACGGCTCGCCGACCGGTACGGAGCGCGGCGGGCGCTCACCGCCGGGCTGCTCCTCTTCGCCGCCGCCTCCGCGCTCGCCCCGCTCGCCCCCGGATACGGCACGCTGCTCGGCGCCCGCTTCGCGCAGGGCGCCGGCGCCGCGCTCGTCGCCCCGGCCGCGATGGGCGTGCTGCGCGCACTCCACCCCGAACCGGGCGCGTACGGAAGGGCGATGGGCACCTGGGGCGGCCTCTCCGTGCTCGGCGCCACCGCCGGGAACCTGCTCTCCGGCGTGATCACCGCCGCCGCCTCCTGGCGCGCCTCCTTCGCCGTGCCGGTCGCCGTCGCACTCGTCGCCCTGTTCCTCGCGCCCCGGCTGCTGCCCGCCACCCCGCCCGGCACCGACCGCTCGCCGGACCTGCCGGGCGCCCTGCTCGCCACCGCGGGGATCGTCCTGACCAGCACCGGCCTCGTGCTCACCGACGCCCACCCGTGGGGCTCCGCGCCCGTCCTCGTACCGCTGCTCACCGGCCTCGCCCTGCTCGCCGGCTTCGCCCGCGCCGCACACCGGGCCGCCGACCCGCTGCTGCCGCCGGACTTCCTGCGCGACCGGCGGCGGCTCCTCGGCCTCGCCGCCATCGCGCTCACCGCCGCCGGTACGGCCACCGTCTTCGTGCTGCTGTCGCTCGACCTCCAGCGGGAGCGCGGCTGGTCGGCCCTGCTCACCTCGGCCGCCTTCGTCCCCTTCGCCGCCGCGCTGCTGGGCGCGGGACGGCTCGCGGGACCGCTCATCGGACGGTACGGGCCCGGACGGGTCACCGCCGCCGGGCTCGGCACGGCCGGAGCCGGACTGGCCCTGCTCGCGGCGGGCGCCGGCGACCCCGCCACCCCGTACGCCCAGGGCCTGCTGCCCGGGCTGCTCCTGCTGCCGGCCGGCGGGGCGCTCTCCTTCGCGGCCGCCGCCGTCCTCGCCACCGAGCGGGTGCCGGCCGACCGGGCCGGGCTCGCCGGCGGTGTCCTCAACACGGCGATGGAGCTCGGACCGACCGTGGTCTTCGCCACCCTGCTCACCCTCGGCGGCTCCGCCGCGCCGCTCGCCGCGGCGGCCGGGCTCTTCGCCGCCCTCGCCCTCCTGACCTTCCGCCTCGCCACGTGACCTTTCTTCCCAGGGGAGTTCCCATGTCCGCTCGTTTCACCGGCCGCGTCGTCCTCGTCACCGGTGCCGGTTCCGGCCTCGGCCGGGAGATCGCCCGCGCCTTCGCCGCCGAGGGCGCGAGGGTGGTGGCCGCCGGACGCACCGCGTCGGCGCTCGACGCCACCGTGGCCCTGATCGAGGCCGAAGGCGGTACCGCGACCGCCGTCACCGCCGACGTCACGAGCCCCGCGTCCACCCGCGCGCTGGTCCGGAGCGCGGTGGAGACGTACGGCGGGCTCGACGTCGCCGTGAACAACGCGGGGATCTTCCGGGGCGGCCACAGCGCGGCCGACTTCCCCCTCGACGACTGGCGGGCCCTGCTCGACACCAACGTCACCGGCGTCCTGAACGCCCTCCAGGCCGAGGTCGCCCACATGCGGGCGCACGGCGGCGGCGCGATCGTCAACATCTCGTCCAACCTGGGCCCGCACGTCCGGATCCCCGGCCTCTTCGGCTACCAGGTCTCCAAGGCGGCCGTCTCGGCGCTCACCCGCGCCGCGGCCCGCGACCACATCGCCGACGGGGTGCGGATCAACGCGGTCAGCCCGGGCGCGTCGGAGTCCGCGATGTCCCTGCTGCCGGGCGAGACGGAGGCGGAGCGGGAGGTCCGGATGAAGGAGCAGTCGCCGCTCGGCCGGATCTCCTCGGCCGCCGAGGTGGCGGCGGCGGTGCTGTACCTCGCGTCGGACGCGGCGGGATCCGCCGTCGGCACGGACCTGGTGGTCGACGGCGGCGTCTCCGCCTGAGCCCCGCCTGAGCCCCGCCGGGGCCCGGCCCCCCGGGGCTCAGCCCTGCGCGGTCATGTCCATCCAGAAGACCTCCCAGTGGTGGCCGTCCGGGTCGGCGAAGGAGCGGCCGTACATGAAGCCCATGTCCATGGGCTCCTTCGCCGGGCTGCCGCCCACCTCCAGGGCGCGGTCGGCCAGCTCGTCGGCCTTCTCGCGGCTCTCGGCGTTCAGCGTGAGCAGCACCTGGGTGGCGGCGGAGGCGTCGCCGACCCGCTTGCCGGGCGCCGTGAAGCCGGCGAACTTCTCCTCGGTGAGCAGCATGACGAAGATGGTGTCGCTGATCACCACACAGGCGGTGCTGTCGTCGCTGAACTGCGGGTTGATCGTGTACCCGAGCTTCTCGTAGAAGCCGCGGCTCGTGGCGAGGTCCTTCACGGGCAGGTTCACGAAGATCATCTGCGGGGCCATGGCGTGTTCTCTCTTCTCCGTCGTGCTGTGCGGTGCTGTCGAGAGGTAAGACGGACCGGCCGGCCCGAACTCATCGCTCCCCGGAGAAGTTTTTTCGCTCAGGCCGCCGTGCGCAGCGCGAGCGCCGCCAGCGGGACGAAACCGCCGGTCCCGCCGGTGGCCGCCTCGGCCTCCGCGCCGGGGCCGCCCAGCCGCTTCATCATCGAGACGGAGATCCGCTCCCCCGTCGACTTGGCCCGGTCCGCGAGCGGTCCCCGGTGCAGCCCGTCGACGGTGGCGTGCCAGAGCTGCACCCAGCGCCCGAAGTGGGCGGGACCGAGGGGGCGGGCGGAGTGCAGCGCGGCGTGCGGGCCGAAGGCGTCCCGCCCGTAGGCGGCGGTACGGAAGAGGGCCCGCTCCCAGAAGTCGGTGATGCGCGGCAGATGGACCTCCAGGTCGGTGCCGGCGACCTCGGTGAAGAAGGGGCCGATGAGGGGGTCGGCGAAGGCGGCCGTGTAGAAGCGGCGCAGCAGCGTGTCGAGGTCGTCGCGGCCGCCGATGTCGGTGAGCTCCCGGTTCTCGCGCATGGGCCCAGTCTGCCGGGCCGTCCGCGCCTCCCCCAGTGCCGAAGGTCCCGGCCGCGGCGGCTGACCGCGCCCCGTCCGGCGGAGCGGCGGCGGCCCGCCCCGTACCCGCCCCCTCCCCGTCACCGCTTGTTGATGCTCAGTCAACTCTGGGCTCCTAGGTTCACTCTCCGCGCGGCCCCGCCGCTGACCGTGCGGCGGGAGGTCACCACACCCCTGGAGAGAACACGTGGAGCGACGCAGTTTCCTGCGTGGAGCGGTCATCGGCACGTCGGCGGCCGCCTTCGGCGGCACCCTGATGGCGGGCGCGGCCTACGCGGCACCCGCCCAGCCCGGCACCGGCCCCTACGGGGCCCTCGGCGCGGCGAACGCGAACGGCATCATGCTGCCGTCCGGGTTCACCAGCCGGATCGTCGCCCGCTCGGGACAGACCGTCCCCGGCACCTCGTACACCTGGCACAACGCCCCCGACGGCGGCGCCTGCTACACCGACGGCACCGGCTGGATATACGTCTCCAACTCGGAGATCAACCCGAGCGGCGGCGCGAGTGCGCTGCGGTTCAACGCGTCCGGCACCGTCACCGGCGCCTACCGCATCCTGTCCAACACCCGCCAGAACTGCGCGGGCGGCAAGACCCCGTGGAACACCTGGCTCTCCTGCGAGGAGGTCAGCCTCGGGTACGTCTACGAGGCCGACCCGTACGGCGTGAACGCGGCCGTCCGCCGGGACGCCATGGGCCGCTTCAAGCACGAGGCCGCCGCCGCCGACCCGGTCCGCAAGGTGATCTACCTGACCGAGGACGAGTCCAGCGGCTGCTTCTACCGCTTCGTCCCGACCACCTGGGGCAACCTCGCCTCCGGCACCCTCCAGGTCCTCGTCGCCGGCACGGCCGCCTCCGGCTCCTTCACCTGGCAGAACGTGCCGGACCCGGACGGCTCGCCGACCACCACCCGCACCCAGGTCTCCGGCGCGAAGAAGTTCAACGGCGGCGAGGGCTGCCACTACGCCGACGACAAGGTCTGGTTCACCACCAAGGGCGACAACCGCCTCTGGCAGCTGAACCTCGTGAACAACACCTACGAGCTCGCCTACGACGACTCCCTGGTGCCCGGCGGCGCCGCCCCGCTCACCGGCGTGGACAACGTCACCGGGACCTCCTCCGGCGACCTGTACATCGCCGAGGACGGCGGCAACATGGAGATCTGCCTGATCACGCCGGACGACGTCGTGTCGCCGTTCCTGCGGATCACCGGCCAGTCCGGCTCCGAGATCTGCGGACCGGCCTTCTCCCCCGACGGCAGCCGGCTGTACTTCTCCAGCCAGCGCGGCACCACCGGCAGCTCCTCGGGCGGCATCACCTACGAGGTGACCGGCCCGTTCCGCGCGTAGCAGCGCTCCACGCCGCGCCGCTGGGCCCCGCCCCCGCCGAGGAGGGCGGCGCCCAGCGGCGTCAGCGTGTGCAGCACCGCGTTCCCGTGCCGCAGGGTGGCGATCAGACCCGCCTCCCGCAGCACCCCCGTGTGCTGGCTGGCCGAGGCGAGCGACACCCCGGCCCGCCGGGCCAGCTCGCTCGTCGTCCCGCCGTCCCCGATGGCCCGGAGGACCTCCGCCCGCGTCTGGCCCACCAGCTTCGCCAGTGAGGACACACCCGGCGGGCGGACCGTCGGCGACTCCCCGTGCGTCACCGGGTAGACCAGCACCGGCGGCAGCGCCGGGTCCCGCAGCATCACCGGCGTCCCCCGGCAGAAGTACGAGGGCTGGAGCAGCAGCCCCCGCCCGTCCAGGTGCACGTCCCGGTCGACCGGGTAGGACGCCTCCAGGACCGGCGCCCGCCAGGTCAGCATCGGCGGCAGCGAGTCGAGCAGCTCCTCCGCGCCGCCGTCCAGGACGGCCCGGCCCTTGCACGCCCTGTCCGCCTCCACGCGGGCCTGGATGTGCGGCCAGTACGGCTCCACGGCCGCCCGGTGGTAGCTGCGCAGCGCCCCGAGCAGCCGGTCGAAGGGCTCCGGGCCGCCGTCGGCGAGGGCCCGCAGCGAGTGCGGCACCGTACGGCCGCCCGACCGGTCCGCCGCCAGCAGGGAGAGTTCCGAGCGGAGCCGGCCGGGCGCGGTCGCGCGGAGCGCCTGGAGGCCGTCGTCGAGGCCGTGCAGGCCCTCCGCCGGGGTCAGGAAATCAGGGAAATAGCCGCGGCTCGGGACGAGGGCGGCCAGCAGCCGGGTCTCACCGCCGAGCCGCGCCCTCGTTTCCGTGCGCCATCCGCCGAACACCACCGGGCCGCGCCGGTCCCTTAAACGGTGAAAGCTGAGAATCGTTTCCCACAGGACGTCAGGACGGGCGGCGATCCGCACCCCCGCCAGATCGTCCGCGGTGAAATGAATACGAAGCATGAAGTCCCCACCTGTGCACTCGCAACCACCCCGCGGTCGAGTATGCACACCATCACTGCACGTTACCAGGGTGTTTCAGCCACAGATGAAAAGCATCGCGGCGAACACGGCCCAACGGAAATGCTGTGCAGGTCGGGCAGGAAACCTTCAGGACCGAGGTGACGTGGTGAAGACCGTGGGGGGCTTTGCCCGTCCGGCGGCGGTCGGCGAGGGTTGCGGCTCACCTGCCCGACACGTGAAAAAGGGTGCGGCCCCCGGGTGGGGATCCGGGGGCCGCAGCCGAAACGGCCGCAAACACAGACGTTCAATTTCCAATAATTCAATGCGGACGTAATTGCGCATGAATCTGACGTGAAAACGACGGGACGGACACCTCCGCACAAGGTGTCCGTCCCGTCTCTTTCGGATCCGGGACCGCCGTCCGTCGGTGAGGGTTCGAAGGGATGACCGACAGCGGTCCCGGGGGCTTCGCGGGGCCCCCGGGCCCCTCGGGTCAGCGGCTGTCGCTGCCCTTCGACTCGGCGGCCGCGCGGCCCGCCTCCAGACGCGCCACCGGGATCCGGAACGGCGAGCAGGAGACGTAGTCGAGGCCGACCTCGTGGAAGAAGTGCACCGACTCCGGGTCGCCGCCGTGCTCGCCGCAGACGCCGAGCTTGATGTCCGGGCGGGTGGCCCGGCCGGCCTCGACCGCGGAGCGGACCAGCGCGCCGACGCCGTCCTTGTCGATGGTCTCGAAGGGGCTGACGCCGAAGATGCCCTTCTCCAGGTACGCGGTGAAGAAGCTGGCCTCCACGTCGTCGCGGGAGAAGCCCCAGACCGTCTGGGTGAGGTCGTTGGTACCGAAGGAGAAGAACTCGGCGGCCTCGGCGATCTGGCCGGCGGTGACGGCCGCGCGGGGCAGCTCGATCATGGTGCCGAGCGCCAGCTTCAGCTCCACGCCCGTCTCCGCCACGACCTCGGCGATGACCCGCTCGGCGTCCTCGCGGACGATCTCCAGCTCCTGGACGGTGCCGACGAGCGGGATCATGATCTCGACGCGCGGGTCGCCCTTCGCGTCGATCCGCTGGGCGGCGGCCTCGGCGATCGCCCGGACCTGCATGGTGAACAGACCGGGGATGACCAGGCCGAGGCGGACGCCGCGCAGACCCAGCATCGGGTTCTGCTCGTGCAGCCGGTGCACGGCCTGGAGCAGGCGCAGGTCGTTCTCGTGCGGCTCCTTGCGGGACTCGGCGAGGGCGACGCGCACCGACAGCTCGGTGATGTCGGGCAGGAACTCGTGGAGCGGCGGGTCGAGCAGGCGGACCGTGACCGGCAGCCCGTCCATCGCCTCGAAGAGCTCGACGAAGTCGGTCTTCTGGAGCGGCAGCAGGGCCTTGAGGGCCTCGTCGCGCTCGGCGTCGGTGTCGGCCAGGATCAGGCGCTCGACGTACTGGCGGCGCTCACCGAGGAACATGTGCTCGGTGCGGCACAGGCCGATGCCCTGCGCGCCGAAGCGGCGGGCGCGGGAGGCGTCCTCGGCGTTGTCGGCGTTGGCGCGGACCCGCAGCCGGCGGACGCGGTCGGCGTAGGCCATGATCCGGTGGACGGCCTGGACCAGCTCGTCGGCGTCGTCGGCGCCGGCGTGCATCCGGCCCTCGAAGTACTCGACCACCGGGGACGGTACGACGGGTACCTCACCGAGGTAGACCTTGCCGGTGGAACCGTCGATCGAGACGACGTCGCCCTCCTCGATGACCGCGCCGGAGGCGGTGGTCATGCGGCGGCGCTTGGTGTCGACCTCCAGCTCCTCGGCCCCGCAGACACAGGTCTTGCCCATGCCGCGGGCGACGACGGCGGCGTGCGAGGTCTTGCCGCCGCGCGAGGTCAGGATGCCCTCGGCGGCGATCATGCCGTCCAGGTCGTCCGGGTTGGTCTCGCGGCGGATCAGGATGACCTTCTCGCCGGAGCGGGACCACTTGACGGCCGTGTACGAGTCGAAGACGGCCTTGCCGACGGCGGCGCCCGGGGAGGCGGCGATGCCGCGCCCGATCTGCTCGACCTTCGCGTCCTCGTCGAACTTGGGGAACATCAGCTGGGCCAGCTGGGCGCCGGTGACGCGCTGGAGCGCCTCGGCCTCGTCGATCAGGCCCTGGTCCACCAGCTGGGTCGCGATGCGGAAGGCGGCACCGGCGGTGCGCTTGCCGACGCGGGTCTGGAGCATCCAGAGCTGGCCGCGCTCGATGGTGAACTCGATGTCGCAGAGATCCTTGTAGTGGGTCTCCAGCGTGTTCATGATCTGCATGAGCTGGTCGTACGACTTCTTGTCGATCGACTCGAGGTCGGCCAGCGGCACCGTGTTGCGGATGCCGGCGACGACGTCCTCGCCCTGCGCGTTCTGGAGGTAGTCGCCGTAGACGCCCTCGTGGCCGGAGGCGGGGTCGCGGGTGAAGGCGACGCCGGTGCCGGAGTCCGGGCCGAGGTTGCCGAAGACCATCGAGCAGACGTTGACGGCGGTGCCGAGGTCGCCGGGGATGCGCTCCTGGCGGCGGTACAGCTTCGCGCGGTCGGTGTTCCACGAGTTGAAGACGGCCTCGATGGCGAGGTCCATCTGCTCGCGCGGGTCCTGCGGGAAGTCGCGGCCGGTCTCGGCCTTCACGATCGCCTTGAAGTGCTCGACGACCCCGCGGAGGTCGGCGGCGTCCAGGTCGGTGTCGCTGGCGACCTGCTTGGCGGCCTTGGCCTCGTCGAGGGCGTCCTCGAAGAGCTCGCCCTCGACGCCGAGGACGGTCTTGCCGAACATCTGGATGAGCCGGCGGTACGAGTCCCACGCGAAGCGCTCGTTGTCCGCCTGGCGGGCGAGGCCGTTCACGGACTCGTCGGAGAGGCCGATGTTGAGGACCGTGTCCATCATGCCGGGCATGGAGAACTTGGCGCCCGAGCGGACCGAGACGAGCAGCGGGTCGTCGGCCTGGCCGAGCTTCTTGCCCATCTGCCGCTCGAGGGCGTCGAGGTGGGCGGAGACCTCGTCGCGCAGGGCGACGGGCTCCGAGCCGGACTCGAGGTAGACCTTGCACGCCTCGGTGGTGATCGTGAAGCCCGGGGGGACCGGAAGGCCGAGGTTGGTCATCTCGGCGAGGTTGGCCCCCTTGCCACCGAGCAGGTCCTTCAGGTCCCTGTTGCCCTCGGTGAAGTCGTACACGAACTTCTGATCATTGTTTTCCGACACGGGTCTCGACTCCTCGACGACTCGGTTGGCTGCCCTGACGGCGAGGAACATACCCAGATCGAAGGCTTCTGGGGAGGTACGCCTACCGGTCACACGGTCGTAACCACCCGTCCGCCCCCACTTCGAAAGTTACCGAGGCGAAGCTTCCGCTTTCACGCCCCGAAGCCCGCTTGACCCAATCCAGGGAATAGACGCTCACATGAGCGCCCACATCGCCCATTTGCGTTCAACTCTTGAACACAAAAGGGGTGGCACCCGGTGCCACCCCTTCAGGCGGTGCAGTTGCTCGTAACATGCTCATCTGAGCACCACCCCCCTCAGGGGTGGCGAGGATCACTCCCTCGAAAGGCCGAAAATCTCAGCCGCCGGACGTGTCCAGCTCCGCGTCCTCGCTCACTCCGGCGCAGTCGTAGGGGTCCTTCAGCCAGCCGTCCGGCAGGACAACCCGGTTGTTTCCGGACGTACGACCCCGAGGGCCGTCCGCGCCCGCCGGCCACGGCTGGTCCAGATCCAGCTCGCTCAACTGAGCGCGCAGCTCGTCCAGGGAGGAGGTGACCGCGAGCCGCTTCCGCATCTCCGAACCGACCGCGAACCCCTTCAGGTACCAGGCCACGTGCTTGCGGAAGTCGATGACACCGCGCGACTCGTCACCGATCCACTCCCCGAGCAGCGTCGCGTGCCGCACCATCACGTCGGCGACCTCCCGCAGCCCCGGGGTCCGGTACCCGCCGGTGCCCTCCAGGCCCGCCACGAGGTCCGAGAAGAGCCACGGCCGGCCCAGGCAGCCGCGGCCGACGACCACGCCGTCGCAGCCGGTCTCGCGCATCATCCGCACGGCGTCGTCGGCCGACCAGATGTCGCCGTTGCCCAGCACCGGGATCTCCGGCACGTGCTCCTTGAGCCGCGCGATCGCGTCCCAGTCGGCCGTACCGCCGTAGTGCTGCGCCGCCGTCCGCCCGTGCAGGGCGATGGCCGTGACGCCCTCCTCGACGGCGATCCGGCCCGCGTCGAGGTAGGTGATGTGGTCGTCGTCGATGCCCTTGCGCATCTTCATGGTGACCGGCAGGTCGCCGGCGTTCGTCACGGCCTCGTGGAGGATCGCGCGCAGCAGCGGGCGCTTGTACGGCAGCGCCGAGCCGCCGCCCTTGCGGGTCACCTTGGGCACCGGGCAGCCGAAGTTCAGGTCGATGTGGTCGGCGAGGTCCTCGTCGACGATCATCCGCACCGCCTTGCCGACGGTGACCGGGTCCACCCCGTACAGCTGGATCGAGCGCGGCTGCTCCGTCGCGTCGAACCGGATGAGCTGCATGGTCTTCTCGTTGCGCTCCACCAGCGCCCGGGTCGTGATCATCTCGCTCACGAAGAGGCCCTTGCCACCGCTGAACTCGCGGCAGAGGGTCCGGAAGGGGGCGTTGGTGATGCCGGCCATGGGCGCGAGCACCACCGGCGGCTGCACGACGTGGGGGCCGATGGAGAGGGGGGAGAACGCGGTCATGGAGTCCATTGTCCCGCACCGCGGAACGGGCCGGACGGGCGCACGGGCACGGCCCGCAGGGGCTTGTGGCCCGGGCGGCGGCGAGCGGGCGTCCGGCGCGCCGCGCGAGTGGCACAGGGTGCCGCGGCGGCACTGCCGCCGCCGCGGGTGCCGGAGACCCTTCACTCCTCGACGGCGGGGGCTCGCCGGGCGGAAGCGCCGGGTGTACGGGGCGGGCGACGGGCCCGAGCGGCGGGCCGAGCCGCCGGGGCACGGCGGAGGGCCGGGCCCGGGGTACGGCGATAGGTGCGGGGCACGACGGAGGGCCCGGGGTGCGGCGGAGGGTGCGGATACGGCGGAGGGCCCGGGGCGCGGCGGAGGGTGCGGGTACGGCGGAGGGCCCGGGCCGCGGGTGGCGGTCCGGGCCCTCCGTACGGGCGACTACTCGGTGGTGGTGTCCTGGGTGCGCTCGCGCATCTTCTTCAGGAGGTCCTGCTTCTTCTCCTCCGCGGAGCGGCGGTCGGCGGCGCGGCTCTGTCCGGCGCCGTGCTGTTCGGCGCGGGACAGCTTCTTGCGCTGTCCGCCGACGCCGAGGAGGTTGTTGCGGCTCTTCGCCATGGGGGTCTCCCCTTCGATGAGGTGGGCGGTGGTCGGTGGATCGGCCTGCGCGCCGCTCTCACTCGTAGATCGGGAGGTGAGCAAACATGCCCGCACCGTACCGGGGCCGCGCGCGCCGGTGCATCCGGTTTTCCGGCACACCCCGGGGGTCGAATGACAGATATTGAAATCTGTCATCAGTCATGTCATGGTGGAAGGGCACCCCTCCCCTCCTCCCCTCAGGAGACCGCCATGCTTCCCACCCGCACCCTCGGCACCACCGGCCCCGCCGTCTCCGCGCTCGGTCTCGGCTGCATGGGGATGTCCGCCCTCTACGGCGAGGCCGACCGGGCCGAGTCGATCGCGACGATCCACGCGGCCCTGGAGGCCGGCGTGACCCTGCTCGACACCGGCGACTTCTACGGCATGGGCCACAACGAGCTGCTGATCGCCGAGGCCCTGCGCACCGCGCCCGCCGGACTCCGCGAGAAGGCGCTGACCAGCGTGAAGTTCGGCGCGCTGCGGACCGTCGAGGGCGGCTTCACCGGCTACGACGGCCGCCCGGCGGCGGTGCGGAACTTCGCCGCGTACTCGCTCCAGCGGCTCGGCACCGACCACATCGACGTCTACCGGATCGCCCGCGTCGACCCCGACGTGCCGATCGAGGAGACCGTCGGCGCCATCGCCGGGCTGGTCGAGGCGGGGCACGTCCGGCACATCGGCCTCTCCGAGGTCGGCGCGGACACCCTGCGCCGGGCCGCGGCCGTGGCCCCGATCGCCGACCTCCAGATCGAGTACTCGCTGGTCTCCCGGGGCATCGAGGAGAAGATCCTGCCGACCGCCCGCGAGCTGGGCATCGGCGTCACCGCGTACGGCGTGCTCTCGCGCGGCCTGATCAGCGGCCACTTCACCCGCGACCGGGCGCTCGCCCCCGGCGACTTCCGCGGCATGAGCCCCCGCTTCCAGGGCGAGAACCTGCACCGGAACCTCGACCTCGTGGACCGGCTGCGGACCGTCGCCGAGGCCAAGGGGGTCTCCGTCGCCCAGATCGCGATCGCCTGGGCCCTGTCCCGGGGCGAGGACGTCGTGCCGCTGGTCGGCGCCCGCACCCGGACCCGGCTCACCGAGGCGCTGGGCGCGCTGGATGTGGTCCTCGACGCCTCCGACCTCGCCGCGATCGAGCGGGCCGTGCCCGCGGGCGCCGCGGCCGGCGAGCGCTACCCGGAGGCCCAGATGGCCCACCTGGACAGCGAGCACTGACGGGTACTGTCGGTCCATGGCCGCCACCGAGACCCTCACCGCCGAACGCATCCTCGAAGCCACCGAGGAGGTGTTGCGGCGGTACGGCCCCGCGAAGGCCACGGTGGTGGACGTGGCACGGGCGCTCGGCGTGAGCCACGGCAGCGTCTACCGCCACTTCCGCACCAAGGCGGCCCTGCGCGAGGCGGTCACCGAGCGGTGGCTGGAGCGGAACGTGATCGAGCTCCGTCCGTACGCCGAGGGCCCCGGGCCCGCCGACGAGCGGCTGAGCGGCTGGCTGCGCCACCTCTTCGCGCTCAAGCGGCAGAAGGCGGGCGGCGACCCCGAACTGATGGCCACGTACATGGTGCTCATCGGCGAGAACAGCGCGGTCGTCGACCGGCACGTGGACCACCTCGTGGAGCAGATCGCCGCCATCCTCGCGGACGGCGTCCGCGAGGGGGTCCTCGCCGCCGCGGACCCCGGCCTCACCACCACCGCCCGGGCCGTCTTCGACGCCACCGACCGCTTCCACGACCCGGCGCACGCCGCCGACTGGTCCGCGCCCGGCATCGAGTCCGCCTTCGAAGCGGTCCTCTCCCTCGTCCTCAGGGCGCTGCGCCGGGCCTGAGGCACCGGCACCCGCGTACGGGGAAGCCCCCGGTCCGAGACTCGGACCGGGGGCTTCCCGCGTGCGGGCGGAGGGTCAGCAGCCGATGAGGCGGCTGGCGAGGTAGCCCTGGATCTGGTCGAGGGAGACCCGCTCCTGCTTCATGGTGTCGCGCTCGCGCACGGTCACCGCGTCGTCCTCGAGGGTGTCGAAGTCGACGGTGATGCAGAACGGGGTGCCGATCTCGTCCTGGCGGCGGTAGCGGCGGCCGATGGCGCCGGCGTCGTCGAACTCGATGTTCCAGTTCTGGCGCAGGTCCGCCGCGAGGCCCTTGGCCTTCGGGGAGAGCTGCGCGTTGCGGGAGAGCGGCAGGACGGCGGCCTTGACCGGGGCCAGGCGGTGGTCGAGGCGCAGCACGACGCGCTTCTCCATGACGCCCTTGGCGTTGGGCGCCTCGTCCTCGGTGTACGCGTCCAGGAGGAAGGCGAGCATGGTGCGGCCGACACCGGCGGCGGGCTCGATGACGAACGGCGTGTAGCGCTCGCCGGTCTCCTGGTTCAGGTACGTCAGGTTGGCGCCGGAGGCCTTGGAGTGGGCGCTCAGGTCGTAGTCGGTGCGGTTGGCGACGCCCTCCAGCTCGCCCCACTCGCTGCCGCCGAAGGAGAAGCGGTACTCGATGTCGGCGGTGCGCTTCGAGTAGTGGGAGAGCTTCTCCTGCGGGTGCTCGAACCAGCGCATGTTCTCCTCGCGCAGGCCGAGGTTGGTGTACCAGTTCCAGCGCTGCTGCATCCAGTACTCCTGCCACTCCTCGTCCTCGCCCGGCTTGACGAAGAACTCCATCTCCATCTGCTCGAACTCGCGGGTCCGGAAGATGAAGTTGCCCGGAGTGATCTCGTTCCGGAAGGACTTGCCCATCTGCGCGATGCCGAACGGGGGCTTCTTGCGCGAGGTCGTCTGCACCTGGGCGTAGTTGGTGAAGATGCCCTGGGCGGTCTCGGGGCGCAGGTAGGCGACGGAGCCGGAGTCCTGGGTCGGGCCGAGGTGGGTGGAGAGCAGGCCCGAGAAGTTCTTGGGCTCGGTGAAGGTGCCCTTGTTGCCGCAGTTCGGGCAGTTGAGGTCGGTCAGGCCGTTCTCGGGGAGGCGGCCGTGCTTCTCCTCGTACGCCTCCTCCAGGTGGTCGGCGCGGAAGCGCTTGTGGCAGGAGGTGCACTCGGTCAGGGGGTCGGTGAAGGTGGCGACGTGACCGGACGCCTCCCAGACCTCGGTCGCCAGGATGACCGACGAGTCGATGCCGACGACGTCCTCGCGCGCGGTGACCATGTAACGCCACCACTGGCGCTTGATGTTCTCCTTGAGCTCGACACCCAGCGGTCCGTAGTCCCAGGCGGCACGCTGACCGCCGTAGATCTCGCTGCACGGGTAGACGAAGCCACGGCGCTTGCTCAGGCTGACGATGGTGTCGATCTTGTCGGCGGCCACGGTGCTCTCTTCATTACGACGACGAAGTGCGAATGCCACAGGTTACCGGCGCCCGCACCCTCCGTATCAAATCGGTTCGGTGGCCGGCGGCCCCGCGGGCCGCGTGGCCGGGACCACAGCTCCGGCAATTGACAACCGTTTCCAATTTTGTTGAAAATGAGTGTCATGAACGTACGCCGTCTGATACCCACCACCGCCGTCGCCGGAGCCGTCACCCTCGGACTCGTCACCCTCTCCGCCTGCGGCGGAAGCTCCTCGGCCGCCGACAAGGGGACGGACGGCAAGCTGGACGTCGTCGCGTCGTTCTACCCCGTGCAGTACCTCGCCGAGCAGATAGGCGGCGGCCACGTGGCCGTCCAGACCCTGACCAAGCCCGGCGTCGAGCCGCACGACCTGGAGCTCAAGCCCCGGCAGATCGGCGAGCTCTCCGACGCCGACGTCCTCCTCTACCTCAAGGGCGTCCAGCCCGCCGTCGACAAGGCCATCGACCAGGCCGGCGTGAAGCACACCGTCGACGCCGCGACCCTCACCACCCTCGAGTCCCACGGCGCCTCGGCCGGCGAGGGCCACGACCACGCCCACGAGGGCGAGGAGTCCCACGAGGGCCACGAGGGCGAGTCCCACGAGGGCCACGACCACGGCTCCGAGGCCGGCACCGACCCGCACGTCTGGCTCGACCCCGTGAAGTACGCCGAGGTCGCCAAGGGCGTCGGCGCCGCCTTCGCCGAGGCCGACCCGGACCACGCCGCCGACTACGAGAAGAACACCGCCGCCCTGGTGAAGAGGCTCGGCGAGCTGGACACCGCCTTCGAGACGGGCCTGAAGAACACCGGGACCCGCACCTTCATCACCACCCACTCCGCCTTCGGCTACCTCGCCGAGCGCTACCACCTGGAGCAGGAGGGCATCACCGGCATCGACCCCGAGTCCGAGCCGAGCCCCGCCCGCATCAAGGAGCTCCAGGACATCGCGAAGGCCGACAAGGTCTCCACCGTCTTCTTCGAGACCCTCGCGAGCGACAAGACCGCGAAGACCCTCGCCGGCGACACCGGTCTCAGGACCGACGTGCTCGACCCGCTGGAGGGGATCACGGACAAGTCCCGGGGCGACGACTACTTCGAGGTCATGCAGTCCAACCTCGCCGCGCTGAAGAAGGCCCTCGGCGCCAAGTGACCACAGCACAGCAGGAGGCACCCGTGAGCGACGAGCCCGTCATCTCCGTCCGCGGCGCCACGGCGGCCCTCGGCGCCCGCCCCGTCCTCCGGGGCGTCGACCTCACCGTCCGGCGCGGTGAGGTCGTCGCCCTGCTCGGCGCCAACGGCTCCGGAAAGTCCACCGCCGTCCGCGCGGTCATCGGCCAGGTCCCGCTGACCGGTGGCACCATCGAGCTCTTCGGCACCGAGCGGAAGCGGTTCCGCGACTGGGCCCGGGTCGGCTACGTGCCCCAGCGCACCACCGCCGCCGCCGGCGTCCCCGCCACCATCCGCGAGGTCGTCTCCTCCGGCCGGCTCTCCCGCCGGAAGTTCGGCTTCGCCACCAGGGCCGACAGAGCCGCCGTCGACCGGGCCATCGAGCTCGTCGGCCTCACCGACCGGGCCGGGGACTCCGTCTCCGCGCTCTCCGGCGGCCAGCACCAGCGGGTGCTCATCGCCCGCGCGCTCGCCTCCGAGCCCGAGCTCCTGATCATGGACGAGCCGATGGCCGGCGTGGACCTCGCCAGTCAGGAGGTGCTCGCCACGACCCTGCGCGAGCAGGTCGCCGGCGGCACCACCGTCCTCCTCGTCCTGCACGAGCTGGGCCCGCTGGAGCCCCTCATCGACCGCGCGGTCGTCCTGCGCGACGGCTGCGTCGTCCACGACGGCCCGCCGCCCGAGGGCGTCGGCCAGCACGCGCTGCCCGGCCACGACCACGTACATCCGCACGCGGCCGGCGAGCCGCTCCGCACGGGACTGCTGACCTGACCATGGACTTCCTCGAACCCGCCTTCATGCAGCGGGCGCTGCTCGCGGCCGTGCTCGTCGGCATCACCGCGCCCGCCGTCGGCATCTACCTCGTCCAGCGCCGCCAGGCCCTGATGGGCGACGGCATCGGGCACGTCGCCATGACCGGTGTCGGCCTCGGCTTCCTGCTGAACGCGAGCCCGATCTGGATGGCCACCGCCGTCGCCGTCGCCGGCTCGGTCGCGATGGAGCTGATCAGGGCGTACGGCAAGACCCGCGGCGACCTCGCGCTCGCCCTGCTCTTCTACGGCGGCATGGCCGGCGGCGTCCTGCTGATCAACCTCTCGCCGACCGGCTCCAACGCCAACCTCAGCACCTACCTCTTCGGCTCGCTCTCCACGGTCTCCACCGAGGACGTCACCGCGATCAGCGTTCTCGCCGCCTTCGTGGTCCTCGTCACCGTCGGCCTGCGCAAGCAGCTCTTCGCGGTCAGCCAGGACGAGGAGTTCGCCCGCGTCACCGGCCTGCCGGTCCGGCTGCTCAACCTGCTGATCGCGGTCACGGCCGCGGTCACCGTCACCGTCGCCATGCGGGTCGTCGGCCTGCTGCTGGTCAGCGCGCTGATGGTCGTGCCGGTGGCGGCGGCCCAGCAGCTGACGAAGTCCTTCCGGGCCACCTTCGTGCTCTCGGTGGCGACCGGCATCACGGTCACCCTGGCCGGCACGGTCACCTCCTACTACCAGGACGTCCCGCCCGGCGCGACGATCGTTCTGTACGCGATCGGGGTCTTCGTCCTGCTGACGCTGCTGGCCTCCCCGCTCGCCGGGCGACGGGCCCGGGCCGCCGCGGCCGCCGCGGTCGAGGGGTGCGACACCTCCCTCCCGGCGGGCCGGAAACCGGCCGACGACGTCAAGGTCTGAGCCGGGAGGGACCGGGACCGCCCTCGGGGTGGAAGGGGACTGGCAGAATGAGGGGGGCAACGGAATCATCTAGGAGGCCCCCGTGGCGACGGCAGGACCCCCCGTACGCGGCCGCTCCACCAGGCAGCGCGCCGCCGTGGCGGCAGCGCTGAGCGAGGTGGACGAGTTCCGCAGCGCCCAGGAGCTGCACGACATGCTCAAGCACCGCGGCGACTCCGTCGGCCTCACCACCGTCTACCGCACCCTCCAGTCCCTGGCGGACGCGGGCGAGGTGGACGCGCTGCGCACCAGCGACGGCGAGACCGTCTACCGCCGCTGCTCGTCGGACGACCACCACCACCATCTGGTCTGCCGCGCCTGCGGCAAGGCCGTGGAGGTCGAGGGCCCGATGGTCGAGCAGTGGGCCGAGGCGGTCGCCGCCGAGCACGGCTTCGTGAACGTGGCGCACACCGTCGAGATCTTCGGCACCTGCGCGGAGTGCGCGGCGAAGTGAGCTGAGACCTGACATACGCGGGGGCCGTACCGGACGATTCCGGTACGGGCCCCCGCGCGCGGGGCCTCGTCAGGCCTTGTCGAGGACGGCCAGGTCGGCCGGGTCCACCCCGCCGAAGCGGCGGTCGCGCTGGGCGAACTCGACGCAGGCGCGCCACAGGTCCCGGCGGTCGAAGTCGGGCCAGAGCACGTCCTGGAAGACCATCTCGGCGTACGCGCTCTGCCAGATCAGGTAGTTGGACGTGCGCTGCTCGCCGCTGGGGCGCAGGAAGAGGTCCACGTCCGGCATGTCCGGGTAGTAGAGGTACTTCTGGATCGTCTTCTCGGTGATCTTCGACGGGTCGAGCCGGCCGGCCTTCACGTCCTCGGCGAGCGCCTGCGCGGCGTCCGTGAGCTCGGCGCGGCCGCCGTAGTTCATGCAGAAGTAGAGCGTGAGCCTGGTGTTGTCCTTGGTCTGCTCCTGGGCGATCTGGAGCTCCTTGGCCACGGACTTCCACAGCTTGGGCATCCGGCCGACCCAGCGGACCCGGACGCCGAGGGAGTCGAGCTGGTCGCGGGACTTGCGGATGAAGTCGCGGTTGAAGTTCATCAGGAAGCGCACCTCCTCGGGCGAGCGCTTCCAGTTCTCGGTGGAGAAGGCGTACAGGGAGATCGATCCGACGCCCATCTCGATGGCGCCCTGGAGGACGTCGAGGACCTGCTCGGCGCCGACCTTGTGGCCCTCGGTGCGGGGCAGTCCGCGCTCCTTGGCCCAGCGGCCGTTGCCGTCCATGACGATCGCGACGTGTTCCGGCACGAGCTCGGACTGGAGCTTCGGCGGGCGGGCGCCGGACGGGTGCGGCTCGGGGGTGCTGTACTCCCGGCGCTGGCGCCCGAGGAGTCGTGCGATGGCCATGGCGTGGTCTCTCCTAGCTTTTCTCTACGTACCGCAGGGAGCGCAGGCCGCGCTCCAGGTGCCAGTGCAGATAGGCGGACACGAGTCCGCTGCCCTCCCTGACGTGACGCGGCTCGCACGCGTCCGCCGTCGCCCAGTCGCCGGTGAGCAGCGCGCTGAGCAGGCCGATGGCCTCCGCCGAGGGTACGACGCTTCCGGGCACCCGGCAGTCGCCGCATATGACGCCGCCCGCGGCCACCGAGAAGAACCGGTTGGGGCCGTCGAGTCCGCACTTGGCGCAGTCCGAGAAGGAGGGCGCGTAGCCGTTGACGGCGAGGGAGCGGAGCAGGAAGGCGTCGAGGATGAGATGGGGGGCGTGCTCGCCCCGGGCGAGGGTCCGCAGCCCGCCGACGAGCAGCAGGTACTGCTGCACGGCCGGTTCGCCCTCGTGGTCGGTGAAGCGCTCCGCGGTCTCCAGCATGGCGGTGCCGGCGGTGTAGCGGGCGTAGTCGGTGACGATGCCGCCGCCGTACGCGGCGATGGTCTCGCTCTGGGTGCAGAGCGGCAGCCCGCGTCCGATCAGCTCGCTCCCGCGGGCGAAGAACTGCACGTCCACGTGGGAGAAGGGTTCGAGGCGCGCGCCGAACTTGGACTTGGTCCGGCGCACCCCGCGCGCGACGGCGCGGACCCGGCCGTGGCCGCGGGTGAGGATCGTGATGATGCGATCCGCTTCGCCCAGCTTCTGGGTGCGCAGCACGATGCCGTCGTCGCGGAACAGACTCATGGGCCCCATTCTCCCGTACGCGGGGCCGCTCCCGGGCGCCCGTGCGGATCCGGGACGCCGGAGCGGGCGGTGGGCCCGGTCACACCGGGGCCGGGGCGGGTGCGGCGGAGGGGGCCGGGGGGTCAGGGGACCTCTCCGCGGCTGCGGGCGTTGGCGTGGGCGGTGGCGGCGCTGAGGCGCTCCGCCGAGGTGGCCTCGCGGACCTCTTCGGGGGCCACGTCCCACTCGCGCCCTCCGCCGAGCGGGCGGACCTGGACGTAGGGCCCCTCGTGGCCCATCACTCTCGCGACCCGCCCGGTGCGGATCTCCACGACGTACGCCCCGATCGGCAGTGCCATGACCGGCCCTCCTCCCCGGCGGTCCGGGTCCGGCGGGGCCGGCCGGGTCCGCCGTGCGGTGTCCCTTGCGAGCGAGCGGCCGCGGGGACGGCGGGGCCGCGGGCCGGACGCCGGGGCCGGCGGGGATCGCCTCCGTGCCGTTCCCGCGGTTCTCCGGCTCCGCGTGCCGCGCCGCTCCGACTTCCCCCGTGGTCGTTCTCTCCTGGTGTCTTCCTTCACCAACGTATGCCTTTCTGAATCCATTTCCCCCTTCCCCACTCCCGGCCGGTCGGTGATCCGTAGAATCGTCGGACGCACCAAGGGAGTTCGGGACGTTCCCGCACGCCACCGGGGCGGGATGTTCGAGCGGAGAATTCGATTCACGGCCGTCGGGTCGGGCGTGGAATCGGCGAAGTACCGTAAATCCGGGGGATTCTCGAACGGCCGTCCTGATGCGTCGGGGAATTGTTCTCCGGGGTCCCGTGTTTTCGCTCCGGCGCACGCCGGGGCGCGTGAAGGGGGCGCGCGGAACGGGCCCGTCCGGAACCCGCCGCGGGAGCCCGGACGTGGTGCGGGGCGGGCCGGTGCCCCTACGATCGGCGCGGGAGCGTCGCCCTGTCGCCCGGAGGCGCCCCGGGACCGAAGCGACGGCGGCGGAGGAAGACGGACGATGACGGCCACCCCCTCTCTGGTCCTGCGCGGTGGCGAATCGGTTCTCCGCTTCGCGGGCGGGCCCGTGACCCTGCACCGCGTGGACAAGGAGCACCACATACCGCTGGCGGCGATCTCCTTCGTCCACGCCGAGGGCCGCTCCCTCGCCATCGTCCTGACGGCGTCGGGCACGAACGAGCCGACCATCTACCGGGTCACCGACGTCGACGAGGCCGACGCGCTCGCCTTCGCGGAGGCCGTCACCGCGGCCCTGCCCGAGGCTCCGGCCCCCGACGGCGCCGAGCTCGTGACCACCCGCGCCCCTGAGCCCCCGCGCACCCGCCGTCCGGCGGCGGCGGTCGTCGCCCTGCCGCTCGTCGCGCTGGGCGCGTTCCTCGCGCTGAACGCCCCCCGGGGCCCCTACGCGGCGGTGTTCTGGCTCCTGACCCTGGCGGCCGCCGCCGGGGGCGGCTTCCTGGCGTACAGGGCGCGGCGGAGGCCCTGACGGCCCCGGCGCCGGGGCCTCCGGGGCGGGGCGGGCCGGGGGCGCGGAGCCTCGGGAAGGGACTGACGCCGGCGCAGGGCCGCCCGTACGATCATGCACATGTCGAGACCACTCCCCTCCTTCCCCGTCCTCCGGGGCCGCGACGGCGCCGTCCTGACCGCCGAGGACGCCTACCTGGTCCTCGACCTCCCCGTCGAGCAGATCACCTTCACGGCCGACGGGCTCGGGCGGCTGCGGGCGGAGGGGCGGACGCTCCTCATCGAGCTGCGGGCCAGGACGGGGACGACGCCGATCGTCCACCGGATCGACGACGTCGACGAGGAGGACGCGCGCCGCTTCGCCGACCGGATGAACGAGGCGCTGGCGAGGCGGGTGGACGACGACGACGTCGACGGGGCCCGGTTCGCCGTCATCCGCCACCTGGGCCCGACCTGGCGGAAGGGCTTCCACCGGCGGCTCGGGCGGGGCCTGCTCGCCCACCTGCTGGCCCTGCTCGCCCTGGGGGTGGCCGGCGCCGTGACCGGCCACGGGGACGTGGTCGCCGCGGCGGTCGTGCTGGGCGGCTTCGGCTGGCTGTGCCTCGCCATGGGCTGGTACGGGGCCGCGCGCAGCCGGCGCGAGAGGTGGCTGCGCCGGCACGGCGTCCTGGCGACCGCCGTCCGGACCACCGGCCGGGGCGGATACATGTACCCCGACGGGACCGGCGCCTACCGCGGCTTCCTGCACGGCGACGACGACCCGGCCCTCACGGTGGGGTTCCCGGCGGACGCCCCGGAGGACGTGCTGGTGCTGTCCAAGCCGTTCACCGATCTGGTGAACTCCCTGGCCGGCCCCTTCCTCGTGTTCGCCGCGGCCGTGCTGACGATCGCCCTCGGGGCGCTGTCGGCCGCCCTCTTCTCAGGAGCGCTTTGAGAAGTCATAAGTCTGCCTTATGGGGGCATAGACCGGGGTCGGGTACCACTCTTCGCCGGATGTTAATTAGGGTGGCCTAAGTGTCGGCGGCTCCGCCGCACGCCGTATGCGAAGGGAACCCAGTCATGCCCCGCCCCCTCCGGGTCGCGATCGTCGGCGCCGGCCCCGCCGGCATCTACGCCGCCGACGCGCTGCTGAAGTCCGACACGGCCACCGAGCCGGGCGTGTCCATCGACATCTTCGAGCGGATGCCGGCCCCCTTCGGCCTCATCCGGTACGGCGTCGCCCCCGACCACCCGCGGATCAAGGGCATCATCACCGCCCTCCACCAGGTCCTCGACAAGCCGCAGGTCCGCCTCTTCGGCAATGTGAACTACGGCACCGACATACACCTCGACGACCTGCGCTCGTTCTACGACGCCGTGGTCTTCTCGACCGGCGCCATGTTCGACCGCGAGCTGAAGATCCCCGGCGTGGACCTGGACGGCTCCTTCGGCGCCGCCGACTTCGCCTCCTGGTACGACGGCCACCCGGACGTCCCGCGCACCTGGGACCTCTCCGCCGAGAAGGTCGCCGTCCTCGGCGTCGGCAACGTCGCCCTCGACGTCGCCCGCATCCTCGCGAAGACCGCCGAGGAGCTGCTGCCGACCGAGATCCCGGCCAACGTCCACGAGGGCCTGAAGGCCAACAAGGCCGTCGAGATCCACGTCTTCGGCCGCCGCGGCCCCGCCCAGGCCAAGTTCAGCCCCATGGAGCTGCGCGAGCTGGACCACTCGCCCACCATCGAGGTCATCGTCAACCCCGAGGACATCGACTACGACGAGGGCTCGATCGCCGAGCGCCGCAAGAACAAGCAGACCGACATGGTCGCCAAGACCCTGGAGAACTGGGCGATCCGCGACATCGGCGACCGCCCGCACAAGCTCTTCCTGCACTTCTTCGAGTCCCCCGTCGAGATCCTCGGCGAGAACGGCGAGGTCGTCGGCCTGCGCACCGAGCGCACCGAGCTCGACGGCACCGGGAACGTGAAGGGCACCGGCGTCACCACCGACTGGGACGTCACGTCCGTCTACCGCGCCGTCGGCTACCTCTCCGACGAGCTGCCCAAGCTCCCCTGGGACACCGTCAGCGGCACCGTCCCGGACGAGGGCGGCCGCGTGATGGAGGGCGAGGAGCACATGGCCTCCACCTACGTCACCGGCTGGATCCGCCGCGGCCCGGTCGGCCTCATCGGCCACACCAAGGGCGACGCCAACGAGACCGTCGCGAACCTCCTGGAGGACTTCGCCGCCGGCCGCCTCCTCACCCCCGCCAGCCCCGAGACCGACGCGATCGTCGGCTTCCTGGAGGGCAAGGGCCTCACCTACACGACATGGGAGGGCTGGTACGCCCTCGACGCCGCCGAGAAGGCGCTGGGCGAGCCGCAGGGCCGCGAGCGCGTGAAGATCGTCGAGCGCGAGGACATGCTCCGGGCGAGCGGCGCCATCGGCTGACACGGCGCGACACCGCGAAGCGGGAAGGGGGCATCCACCGGGTGCCCCCTTCCCGTGTCCGGTCCTGGGCCGGAAGGACGGGACGAGTCCGGCTCGACCGGGACGTCGCGCCTGAGGCCCCGGCTCAGGAGACCGTCCGGGCGGAGGCCAGCAGCCGCAGGACGTCCTCGGGCGGGAGGCCGAGCGCCGTCCCGACGGTGCCCAGGACCTCCTGCTCGGCCGGGCTGTAGCCGCCGTCGGCCAGGGCGATCCGGGCCGCCTGGAGCAGCAGCGCCTCGCGTCCGGCGGGCTCCAGGTGCGGGCTGAGCGGGGCGACGGCCTCGTGGATCTCGATGGCGAGGAGGGCGCCCTCGGGGTTGATCTCCGGCATGAAGCGGCCGGTGTCGGCCTCCAGCGCCTCGACCAGGTCGACGAGCTGGACGGCCGTGCAGTCGGCGTAGCCGGCGGACCGGACGGCGCGCACGGCCCGGTCGAGGACCTCGCGGGAGCCGGTGCCGCCCGCCGCCAGCACGGCGAGGGCGACGGTGTGGACGGCGTCCCGCAGCATCCCGGAGAAGCGGCCGGTGGTCGGCCGCTCCAGCACCTCGGTGCCGAAGTGGGTGTGGCAGGCGGCGCACTCCACGACCGGCCCGGTACAGCCCCGGGGCAGCAGCGGTACGCCGAGGACGGCGAACCGGCGGCGGCCGGTGCGCCGCCGGTAGCCGCGGTCCCCGCCGCACTCCTCGCAGAAGAACTCGCCGTCGCCGATGGTGTTCCAGGAGGTGCGGATCCCGCAGACGGTCAGCTTCCCACCACGTGTTTTCCTGGCAGAACGCACGCGCACCTCCTCAACGGCCCGGCTGCACTGCCGGTGCGTTGGCGTGATGTTAGCCACATCCATGATGTGACGTCAGCACCTCGTCCGTACTTCGCACCGGAGATGGCCGAGACACGACACCGGGGTTTCAGGCCCGGCGGCGGCGCTTGGCGAAGGCCAGGAACCCTCCGCCGAGCAGCAGGGCGCCGACGGCGGCCCCGATGACACCGGGCCCGATGGCCGAACCGGTCGTCGCGAGATCACCCTCCGGGGTGGTCGCGGAGGGGGCCGGCGTCGGCGCGGTCCCGTCCGGGGTCCCGGCGGGCGCGGTGCTTGCGGACGGGGTGCCGGAGGGCTCCTCCGAGGGCGCCTGGGAGCCCGTCTCGGAGGGCGCCGGGGCGGTGGTCTCCGGGGTGCCGGGGGCCGAGGTGGTGGGCGCCGGGGCCGAGGTGGTGGGGGCGGGCGGCTCGGTGGTGGCCGGCGGGGTCGGGACGGGGGTGTCGGTCGGCTTCGGGGTCTCCGGGGTGACGACCGGGCCGGGGGTGGTCGTCCCGGGGAGGCAGCCGGCGAAGGTCATCTGGTGGGTCTCGGCGCCGGGCACGGTGACGAGGTTCTTCGCGATGACGGCGCCGTTGACGTGGCCGGGGCCGACGCCGGGGCCGCCCATGTGGACGGTGGCGCCGGGCGCCAGGATCGTGCCGGGCCAGGAGGTGTAGTTCTTCTTCACCGTGGTGGCCTGCGGGAAGTTCCACAGCAGCTTGGAGCGGATGGTCCGGTAGGCCTGGTCCGGCACGTTGTAGTCGTCGACGACGGGCAGCCCGCCGGCGAGGTTCTTGTAGTAGACGCCGTAGGTGGCGTTCGCGTTCATGTCGTACGTGGCGCCGAGCACGTTCACCAGGGTCGAGGCGCCGACCGGCACGTCGAAGGTGATCGCGCGGGCCTTCTGGAGGTCGGCGGCGTCGACGGCGAAGACGTTGAGCGTGGCGTCGGTGCCGGTGAGGAAGAGGCCGTCGCCGGAGGCGGAGACCGAGCCGTTGGGCTTCTCGCCCGCCCAGCCGGCGGAGAGGGTCCGCAGGTTCGCGAACTCCTTGCCGAAGTCGACCGGGGAGGCGCCCTCGGTGATCGGGCCGTCGACGCCGAAGTTCTTGCCGCCGGAGGCGTTGACCACCTTGCCGGCTGTACCGGTGCCCTTGGTGATGACGACCTGGTTGGCGGAGAGGGTGCCGCCGACGACGAGGCTGTGACCGCCGGGGAGCTTCCCGAGGTCGCCGGGGGTGAGCTGGTAGCCGACGGAGAAGCCGGAGGACAGCGCCGGGTCGCCGAAGGTCGCGTCGCCGCCGACCGCCACCGCGCCCTCGGAGTCCGAGTGCCGCACCGAGTCGCCCTCGACGAACTCGGCGTAGAGACCGGCGGTGCCGAGCGGGTTCGGCGCGCACTGCGCGGGGGCGGCGGAAGCGGCGGGGGCCCAGGCGAGGGCGGCTCCGGTCACCGCGAGGACGGTGGCGACGGCAGCGGACGTGCGCATGCGGAACTCCAGGTCAGGGAGTACGGGGGAGGATGGTCCGTACCATCCGTCAGACCTTGATGTGCCGTCAACTGCCCTCATATGGCAAGGATTCCGGCATGTCCCCATGATCTTCCTTAAGTGCATCTGAAACCGTGACGCACTTCACAAAAAGACGGCGCCCCGCCCCCCTCTCGGAGGGGCGGGGCGCCGGGAGCGCGCGAGGTCAGCGGGCCGCGCGGTTGACCGCCGAGATGACCGCCTTCAGGGAGGCGCGGGTGGTGTTGGCGTCGATGCCGATGCCCCACAGCACGCGTCCGTCGATGGCGCACTCGATGTACGAGGCGGCCTGCGCGGAGGCTCCCTCGCTCATGGTGTGCTCCTGGTAGTCCAGCAGGCGGGCGTCCACGCCGACCGACTGCAGGGCGTCGAAGAAGGCGGAGATCGGGCCGTTGCCGGCACCGGTCAGGACGGTCTCGACGCCGTCGACGACCGCCTCGACCTTCAGGGTGTCGGTGCCGTCGGTGTCGGAGGTGGACTGGTTGGCGCGCAGCTGGATGCGGCCCCAGGGGTTCTCCGGGTTGGGCAGGTACTCGTCCTGGAAGACGGACCAGATCGCGGCCGGGGTGACCTCGCCGCCCTCGGCGTCGGTCTTGGCCTGGATGATCCGGGAGAACTCGATCTGCATCCGGCGGGGCAGGTCCAGCTTGTGGTCGTTCTTCAGGACGTAGGCGATGCCGCCCTTGCCGGACTGCGAGTTGACCCGGATGACGGCCTCGTAGGAGCGGCCGACGTCCTTGGGGTCGATGGGCAGGTAGGGGACGGCCCACTCGATGTCGTCGACGGTCTTGCCCCGGGCGGCCGCGTCGGCCTCCATCGCGTCGAAGCCCTTCTTGATGGCGTCCTGGTGGGAGCCGGAGAAGGCGGTGTAGACCAGGTCGCCCGCGTAGGGGTGGCGCGGGTGGACCTCCATCTGGTTGCAGTACTCGCTGGTGCGGCGGATCTCGTCGATCTGCGAGAAGTCGATCTGCGGGTCGACGCCCTGGCTGAAGAGGTTCATGCCCAGGGTGACCAGGTCGACGTTGCCGGTCCGCTCGCCCTGCCCGAACAGGCAGCCCTCGATGCGGTCGGCGCCGGCCATGATGGCCAGCTCGGCGGCGGCGACGGCGGTGCCGCGGTCGTTGTGCGGGTGGACCGACAGGCAGACGTGCTCGCGGCGGGTCAGGTTGCGGGACATCCACTCGAAGCGGTCCGCGTGCGTGGAGGGGGTCGACCGCTCCACGGTGGCCGGCAGGTTCAGGATGATCTCGCGGCCGGGGCCGGGCTGCCAGACGTCGCAGACCGCCTCGCAGACCTCCAGGGCGAAGTCCAGCTCGGTGTCGGTGAAGATCTCGGGGCTGTACTGGTAGCCGAAGGCGGTCTCCGGGCCCAGCAGCTTCTCGGCGTACTCCATCACCAGGCGGGTGCCGTCGACGGCGATCTGCTTGATGTCGTCCTTGGAGCCGCGGAAGACGACCCGGCGGAAGGTCGGCGCGGTGGCGTTGTACAGGTGGACGGTGGCGCGCCTGGCGCCGACCAGGGACTCCACGGTCCGCTCGATCAGGTCCTCGCGGGCCTGGGTCAGGACGGAGATGGTGACGTCGTCCGGGATCGCGCCCTCTTCGATGATGGAGCGGACGAAGGCGAAGTCGGTCTCGCCGGAGGACGGGAAGCCGACCTCGATCTCCTTGTAGCCCAGGCGTACCAGCAGGTCGAACATCTCGCGCTTGCGGGCCGGCGACATCGGGTCGATCAGGGCCTGGTTGCCGTCGCGCAGGTCGGTGGAGAGCCAGCGGGGCGCCCGGGTGATGCGCTGCTCGGGCCAGGTGCGGTCGGGGATCTCGACGGCCTCGTAGCGGCCGTACTTGTGGATCGGCATCCCGGACGGCTTCTGCGTGTGCGTCGCGTTGGTGACGGGCGTGGGCCTGCTGACGAACGGAGACTGGGACATTGCGTAGGGCTCCTCGGGTCCTTCACGGGGGACGGCCGACTGTCGAACGCAACACCGAAACCCGCGGGGAGGGGGTCGGCCTACGACTACAGGCCCTCGCCGCGGCAGCTAAGGAGAAGCAGCCCGAAACGCATGATGTGCGTCACCATAGCCCAGGGCCGGGGAAGGCGGACGTCTGTTTCAGTATGCGGGACGGCGGTGTCGTCAAGGCTGAATGGTGACTCATCACTCCATTTCGCCAATCCTCGTCGCCTCTCGTGACAAGTGCGTCACTCACTGCCACATTTCCGAGTATGACCTCCCCCTTCTGCACGATCGTGCCGCCCCACCTCCTGGAGCACCTGGCGGCCTCCGCGAACCCCGCCGTCGCCGCCGCCGCCCGCCGCACCCTGATCGCCGACGCCTCGGCCCGTACCGCCCGGGTCCTCCCCCGCACGGCCGCCGCGCCGTCCGCCGCGCCGGCGGAGCCCGCGTCCCCGCGCCGGACCGTGTACGACGCCCAGCGCCGTACCGAGCTGCCCGGGGTGAAGGTCCGCGACGAGGGCGGTGAGGCGACCGCCGACGCCACCGTCAACCGGGCCTACGCCGGTCTGGGCGCCACCTTCACGCTCTTCCGGGACGCCTTCGGCCGTGACTCGATGGACGGGGCCGGGCTGCCGCTGCTCGCGACCGTCCACTACGACGAGAAGTACGGCAACGCCTTCTGGAACGGCGAGCAGATGGTGTTCGGCGACGGCGACGACGAGATCTTCCTCGACTTCACCCTGCCGGTGGACGTCATCGCGCACGAGCTGGCGCACGGCTTCACCCAGTACACGGCGAACCTGGAGTACTTCAGCCAGTCCGGCGCGCTCAACGAGTCCGTCTCCGACGTCTTCGGCGCGCTGGTGAAGCAGCACGCGCTCGGCCAGACCGCCGAGCAGGCCGACTGGCTGATCGGCGAGGGCCTCTTCCACCCGGACGTGGAGGGGACGGCGCTGCGCTCGATGAAGGCGCCGGGGACCGCGTACGACGACGACGTGCTCGGCAAGGACCCGCAGCCCGCCCACATGGACGACTACGTGCGCACCGGCCGGGACAACGGCGGTGTGCACATCAACTCCGGCATCCCGAACCACGCCTTCTACCTGGCGGCGACCGAGCTCGGCGGCCACGCCTGGGAGCGGGCCGGACGGATCTGGTACGACGTCATGACGAGCGGAACGCTCGCCCCGGACACCCGCTTCTCCGAGTTCGCGGTGGCCACGGTGGCGGCGGCGCGGGCGCGGTACGGCGACTCGGCGGAGATCCAGGCGGTCACGAAGGCGTGGGCGGCCGTGGGCGTGCCGACCGACTGACCCGGCTGGTAGACAGGGCCCATGCGGATTCGAGTGCGGCGCACGGGTGGTTTCGCGGGCATCGAGCGGTCGGCGGAGGTGGAGGTCTCGGGCCCCGAGTGGGAGTCCCTGGCCTCCGCCGTCCTCGCGGCGCCGGAGGCCACCCGGGTCGTCCCGGACGGCTTCTCGTACGAGATCACCGTCGACGGCCGGACGGTCCGCTGCGCCGACCCCCACCTGTCGGAGGCGCAGCGGACCCTCGTGTCGAGGGTGCTGAGGGAAGGCGCCTGATCCCGGCGCCGGTCCGGAAGGGCTAGAAGCCGAGGCGGCGGAGCTGCTTGGGGTCGCGCTGCCAGTCCTTGGCCACCTTGACGTGCAGGTCGAGGAAGACGGGCGTGCCGAGGAGGGCCTCGATGTGCTTGCGGGACTTCATCCCGACCTCCTTCAGGCGGCTGCCCTTGGGGCCGATGATGATGCCCTTCTGGCTGGGGCGCTCGATGTAGACGTTGGCGTGGATGTCGAGCAGCGGCCGGTCGGCGGGGCGGCCCTCGCGCGGGATCATCTCCTCGACGACGACCGCGATGGAGTGCGGCAGCTCGTCGCGTACGCCTTCGAGCGCGGCCTCGCGGATCAGCTCGGCGACCATGACCTGCTCCGGCTCGTCCGTGAGGTCGCCCTCCGGGTAGAGCGGCGGGGACTTCGGCAGGAGCGGGATGAGCAGGTCGGCGACGAGCTGGACCTGCTTGTCGCCGACGGCCGAGACCGGGACGATCTCGGCCCACTCGATGCCGAGCTCGCGGCCGAGCTGGTCGATGGCGATCAGCTGCTCGGCGAGGGTCTTGGAGTCGACCAGGTCGGTCTTGGTGACGATGGCGACCTTGGGGGTCTTCTTGATCTCGGCGAGCTCCTTGGCGATGAAGCGGTCGCCGGGGCCGAGCTTCTGGTCGGCGGGCAGGCAGAAGCCGATCACGTCGACCTCGGCCCAGGTGGTGCGGACGACGTCGTTGAGCCGCTCGCCGAGGAGGGTGCGCGGCTTGTGGAGGCCGGGGGTGTCCACCAGGATCAGCTGGGCGTCCGGGCGGTGCACGATGCCCCGCACGGTGTGCCGGGTCGTCTGGGGGCGGTTGGAGGTGATCGCCACCTTCTGTCCGACCAGAGCGTTGGTGAGGGTGGACTTGCCCGCGTTGGGGCGCCCGACGAAGCAGGCGAAGCCCGCCCGGTGGGGGGCGGTGTTCTCATCGGTCTCATCACGGCGCACGCTCATGGGGGCCATTGTCCCCGATGAGCGGCCCCGTCACGTACTCAGTGTCCCGGCCGGGCCCGGCGGCGCCGGATCCGCCACCCCGTGAGGCCGCCGGCGGCGCCCAGCGCGAGCACGGAGGCGACCAGCCAGGGCAGGGCGAGGAGGGAGACGCCGGCGCTCTCGCGGACGTCCTGGGCGGTGGCGACGAGGGTCACCTCGGCCCAGTCGAGCTGGGGCGAGCCGATCCACTTCTCGGTCAGCCGGATCCGCTGCCGGGGCAGCAGCTCGGACGGCACCTGGGCGAGGTCGCGGTCGAGCAGGGTCCGTCCGAAGAGCCCCTCGGCGGTGAGGACGACCTTGGGGTTGAGGGTGACGTTGCCGCGGTTGTGCAGGGTGTACGTGACGAGCGCGGTGCTCTCCCGGGTGCCGGGGACGACCGGCCGGTCCTGCTCCAGGGTGACGTCCTCGACGGCGAGCGCGGGCACGGCCGGGCCGTTGACCTTGAGGTAGACGCGGGCGGCGACGGCCCGCTGGATCCCCATGGCGACGGCGCCGCCGCCGGGGGTGATCCGCTCGTCGAGGGCGACGACGGCCCCGGGGTGGTCGCCGGGGTCGGCGTCGGCGGGGACGGTGAGAGTGAAGGGGACGGTGACGGCGGAGCGCGGCGGGACGGTGACCGTGGTGCGCTCGGGCCTGATCCAGGCGCCGGCGCCGGTCCGCGGCTCCTTGAGGGTGCGGACGGCGAAGCCGCCGTCGCGCTCGGTGTTGTAGGCGTCGGCGCCGTAGAGGCGGAAGGTCAGGGGCTCGGCCGTCTTGTTGGCCACGGTGACCTTGTCGCGGAGGGTGGCGCCGGGGTCGGCGGTGAGGAAGTAGTAGGGGCGTTCGCCGAGCCGGGCGGCGGCCGGGTAGACGGCCCACTCGCCGTTCTCGGCGGCCTGGGCGGCCGGGGCCCCGAGGAGCAGCAGGGCGGCGCTCATGAGGAGGACGTACAGCTTGCGTCGCACGGTGCGGAACCCCCGGGTGCGGTGGGAGGGAGGGGAGGCGGCGACGGGCCGGCCGGGTGTGCGCCCGGCCGGCCCGTCGGCCGCTGTCAGGACAGGGTCAGCGTGAGCACGCCCGCGTAGCTGCCGGGCGCGGTGAACGCCGGGACGTCCAGCGAGAGCTGGGCGTCGACGGTGAACTCGCCGCCGGTGAGCGTGCCGTTCGCCGTGGAGGCGAGGGTGGCGCCGGCGCCGACGGGTCCGGCGGTGCCGGCCGTGCAGGCGCTGGGGCTGCCCTCCTTGGCGACGCAGGCCGGGGTCCAGCTGAGCCGGTCGGCGCCGATGGCGCCGCCCGGGCCGGCGAAGTCGGTGACCTTGCCGGTCACGGACCAGCCCGCGGGGCCGCCGCGGAAGTCCTTGACCGTCACCGTCCGGAGGGCTCCGGTGGCCGCGCCGCCCTGGCCGAAGTCGACCGCGGAGAGCGCGACGGCGTCCCCGGCCTGGGTCATGGACAGTTCGCCCGCCGTGACCGCGGCGGTGATCTTCTGGCTGTTCGGCGGGGTCGGGGTGTCGTCGATCACCTGGTACGGGATCGGTCCCGCGCCCTTCTCCGCGTTCCAGGACGCGCCCTCGTAGGCGACGACGCCGGTGGTGGCGAGGTCGTTCACCTTGAGCCGGGCGACGAAGCCGCCCTGGCTGTCGGTGGTGACGGTCATCCGGTCGGCGGTCTCCGCGGCGCCGGCGCGGGCGACCACGGTCACCTCGGCGAGCGGGGTGAACCTGGCGCCGGTGACGGTGACCCGGGCACCGGGGGCGCCGGTGCCGGAGCCGAGTTCGAGGGTCCGCTCGTTGGGCACGGGCTGGTCGCCGGCCTGGACCCGCTGGGAGACGGGCGCGGGCGGGTTGAGCACCGTGCAGGGGGTGTCCAGCTCCATGATGTAGCTGGTGTGGATGTTGTAGTCGCCCGGCGAGAGGGTGATCTCGCCGGCCTTGGTGACCGTGAAGCTGCCGGTCATGGAGAAGCCGGGGAAGGCGCCCTTGCCGGGGACCGGCGGGTTCTTCTTGGGGCCGGTGACGTTCACCGCGCCGGTCTGCGCGCCGCCGAGGACGACCTTCCCGGTGGGGGTGAGGATGTCGGCCGGGAGCGCGAGGTCCACCGGGTTCGAGGCCGCCGGCTTGGTGATCGAGTAGGTCACGCCGACGGTGTCGCCGATCTTCGGGTTGGGCTTGTCGACCGAGATCACGGCCGTGGTGACGCCCTCGATGGGCGGGATCCCGGCGATGGGCGGCGGTACGCAGCGGGTGGGGAATTCCACCGACTGTCCGGCGCCGGTCGCCTGCGCCGGGGCGGCGAGCGCGCCGCCGGCCGCGAACGCGAGGGCGGTGGCGCCGAGGACGGCGGTCCAGCGCCGTCTTCGGGCCGCCGCCCGGGTTCGGGTGAATGCCATGTGAGGTCCCCCTCCTGAGGGTCGAGAGGGCGCCATTGACGGCCGGGGGCCGAGAGAAGTCAAGGGAGACGGGAGCCATCGACTGATGACCCATCAGATCATGGCAAGATCGGTCGATCTGCTGACTTCTCCGGCATGTCCGGGAGCACGGCGGAGACCGGTGCCGCCCTCGGCGGCACCGGTCGTGGAGGGTGCGGTGGATCAGCTGATGACGAACGGCCCCGGGGACTGCGACGTGACCGCGTCGCAGTTCACCGTGACACCGAAGATGACCAGCTTGAGGGCGACGCCCGCGAAGTAGGAGTTGAGACTGTCGCCGGCCACCACGTTGGTGGCGGTCAGCGGACCGAGCTTCGCGGTGCCGCCGGCCGGGATGGCGGGGTTCTTCTTGCCGGTGAAGGTCCGGTCCGGGCCCGTCGCGTTGTCCAGGATCAGCGAGGAGCTGATCGTGTCCGCGCCGACGGCGACCGGGGTGGTGACGGGGGCGGTGATGGAGACCTGGCCCGTGCTCCCGGAGTGGGTCATGGTGAGGGTGGCGGTGCCCCCGCCCCACATGCCGCAGTCGTACGTGGCCGTCGCCGTGCCCGGCGACACCGCGGCGGCGGCCGTGGGGGCGAAGGCGAGCGAGGCTGCGGCGAGGCCTGCGGCGAGCGCTCCGGCCGCGCCCAAGGTGCTTCTTCTCATGGTGAGTTCGTACCCCTTCCGATGAAGAACGCAGGGGTGCGGGCGCTGCGTGGAATGGCGCAGATCTGACGGTCCGTCGGGCCGTCCGCCGCCTATTGACGCGCAGACGGCATGGGAAGGCAAGAGAAGTCGCGGAGATCCTTCACAAACGCGCAAGGGTCCGGCCGCGGCCGGACCCCCGCCCCTCGGGTGCGGTCAGCCCGCCGTGACGGCCGAGCGCAGCTGCCCGTCGGGGCCCGCGAGCAGCACCGGCGTCTCCGGCCCGCCCAGGTCCCGTACGGCCGCCCGGTCCTCGTCGGACGCGGCCTCGGCGGCGGAGACCACGGCCGCCGCCTCCAGCGACTGCGCGCCGCTCGCCACGGCCATCGCCACGGCCGTCCGCAGGGCGCTCAGCTTCAGCGACTCCAGCTCCACCGTGCCCGCCACATAGGTGCGGCCGGTCTCGTCCCGTACCGCCGCGCCCTCGGGCACCCCGTTGCGGGCGCGGGCGCTGCGCGCCAGCGTGATGATCTTGAGGTCCTCGGCGCCGAGATCGCCGTGCTCACTGCTGAGTGTCATGGACCGAGCATAGGTCGGGGCGCCGGACCGGCCCGTCGGCGGGCCCACCGCGCGGCCGGGGACGGAGCGCCGGACCGCGACAGCGGGCCCACCCCGCGACCGGGTCGGCGCACACCAGGAGCCGCCCGGCAGCGGGCGTTCACCCCGCCAGCGGGTACAGCGTCCCCCGCCGGCCCTCCGGCGAGGCCAGCCACTCCAGCTTCTCCGCCGTGCCGGCCTCCGGCATCGGGGTGTGCAGCACGATCACCAGGTCCGGCCGGGCCGGCACCCGCAGCTGGGTGGCCTCCATGACGAGCAGGCCGGCCACCGGGTGGTCCATCTCCTTGCGGTTCTGGCCGCCCGGCCGGATGTCCCGGCGCTCCCACAGCTCCGCGAACTCGGCGCTCACCGCCTTCGCCTCCTCGACCACCGCCCGGAAGCCCTCGTCGTCCGGGCACTCCGAGCAGGCCGACCGGAACTGCGCCACGACCTTCGGCGCCAGCTCCTCCCAGCCCCGCATCCGCGCCCGGTACCGCTCGTCGGTGAAGAAGTCGATCAGGCAGTTCCGGCTGACGTCCGGCCGCATCCCGAGCACCGACGCCGCCGCGTCGTTGTACATCACCGTGTTCCAGTACACGTCCATGATGTGCGCCGGGAACGGCATCCAGGCGTCGATCAGCCGGTGCAGCCCGTGGCAGATCTCCCGGTCCTCCGGGGCCGGTTCGAGCGCCGGCGGGTTGAGCCCCGCCAGGACGTACAGGTGGCGCCGCTCGGCCGGGCTCAGCCTGAGCACCCGCGCCACCGCGTCGAGCACCTGCGGGGAGACCGTGATGTCCCGGCCCTGCTCCAGCCACTGGTACCAGCTGACCCCGACCCCGGCCAGGACGGCGACCTCCTCCCGGCGCAGCCCCGGCGTACGCCGCCGGCCGCCGTCCGGCAGCCCCGCCTCGGCCGGACCGACCCGGGCCCGGCGGCTCATCAGGAACTCGCGCAGCTCCGCCAGCCGGTGCGCCTTGCCGCCGGCGCTCTCCACTGCTGTGCCCACGTGTGCTTCCTCCCCCGGACGCTGGTGGTGCGGCCAACAGGATAAGTTCCCGCTCCCCAGCGTTGTTCCCGGCCGAGGAGAGTCGCGGCCATGGCAACCGTGTCCTCTCCCCCGTCCGTGTCCCCACCGCCCTCCCCCGCCCTCGACGGACGGGCCCGGCTCGTCCTCTTCGTGCTCTGCGCCGCGCAGTTCATCGTGGCGCTCGACTTCTCCGTCCTCAACGTCGCCCTGCCCGTCCTCGGCGCCGACCTCGGCCTCGACCGCTCCGCCCTCCAGTGGGCGGTCACCGCCTTCGCGCTCCCCTCCGGCGGCTTCCTGCTGCTCTTCGGCCGGATCGGCGACCTGTACGGCCGCAAGCGGCTCTTCCTCGGCGGCCTCGGCCTCTTCACCGCCGCCTCCGTCCTCGCCACGGTCGCCTGGGACCCCGCCTCCTTCCTCACCGGCCGCGCCCTCCAGGGCCTCGCCGCCGCCGCGATCGTGCCCACCGGCATGTCGCTGCTGACCACCTCCTTCCCCGAGGGCCCGGCGCGCGACCGGGCGCTCGGCGTCTCCGGCACCCTCATGTCGCTGGGCTTCACCATCGGCATGGTCCTCGGCGGCGTCATGACCGAGACCCTCGGCTGGCGCTCCACCATGGGACTGCTCGCCGTCTTCACCCTGCTGGTGCTGCCGCTCGCCCCCGGCCTGCTCACCGAGTTCCGCACGCCGGACCGGCCGCGTCTGGACGTGCCCGGCGCCGTCACCGTCACCGGCGGCCTGCTCGCCCTGATCTACGCCCTGACGACGGCCGCCGAGCGCGGCTTCGGCGGCGCCGACGTCCTGATCACCCTGGCCGGGGCGCTGGTCCTGCTGACCGCGTTCGTGATCGTCGAGTCCCGGCACCCCGCGCCGCTGGTCTCACTGCCGATGCTGCGCCGCCGCACCGTCGCCTTCGGCAACATCGGCGGGCTCGTCACCTTCTCGATGATGTCGACGATCATCTTCGTCCTGACCCTGTACCTCCAGGAGACGCTGGGCCTGTCGGCCTTCGCCACCGGCATCGTCTTCGGGATCCAGGGCGTCTTCTCGGTCCTCGCCGGGACGCTCACGCCGAAGGTGATCGGGCGGCTCGGCGCCCGCCGCACCCTCGTCGCCGGACTCGCCGGGCAGGCGGTGCTCACCGCCGCGCTGCTCGCCGTGGGCGAGCGCTCGGGCGTGGTCGTGGCGACCGTCGCGGTCACCCTCGCCTCGATGTTCCACCTCGGCGCGATCATCTCGTACGGCCTGACGGTCACCTCGGGCGTCCGGGACGAGGAGCAGGGCCTCGCGACCGGTCTGGTGACCACCACGCAGCAGGCCGGACTCACCGTCGGCATCCCGATGCTGGGCGTGCTGGCCACCACCGGGCCCAGCCTCTACGAGGGGGTGCGCACGGTGATCGCCCTGGACGCGGCGATCGTGCTGGGGGCGGCGGTGCTGGTCGCCGCGGGTCTGCGCCGCGCCCGGTGAGCTACGGCCGGTCCAGGCGGAGCCGTACCGCCTTCGGCAGACCCGCGACGACCAGGTCGTACGAGTCCTCGACGAGCTCCCGGACCATCCGGTCCGGGAGCCCGGCCACCTCGACCGTGTTCCAGTGGCGCTTGTTCATGTGGTAGCCGGGGGTGATCGCCGGGTGCTCCTCGCGGAGCCGTACGGCGTCCTCCGGATCGCACTTCAGATTGACCCGCAGCGGCTCGCCGTCCAGCCAGGAGAGCGCGAACAGCTTCCCCGCCACCTTGAAGACCGAGGTGTCGGGTCCGAAGGGGAACTCCTCGGTGGCGTCGTTGAACTCCAGGCAGAAGGCGCGCAGCTGCTCCGGGGTCATGCCGGGTCCTCTCCCTCCGCGCCGACCGGGGCGACCGGCTCGACGAGCACGGTGACGATCTTGTTCCGGCGGCCGGCCGGGGCCTCGGCGGTCAGCCGCAGCTCCCGTCCGTCGGGCAGGGTGACGGGGGCCGAGGCGCCGGAGATCGGGACCCGGCCGAGGGCCTTCGCCAGCAGACCGCCGACCGTCTCCACGTCCTCGTCGTCGAACTCGTCCGGGCCGAAGCCGTACAGCTCGCCCAGGTCTCCGATGTCGAGGCGGGCGGTGACCCGGTGGCGGTCGTCGCCGAGGTCCTGGACGGGCGGCAGCTCCCGGTCGTACTCGTCGGTGATCTCACCGACGATCTCCTCCAGGATGTCCTCGATCGTGACGATGCCCGCCGTGCCGCCGTACTCGTCGATGACGACGGCGACGTGGTTGCGCTCCTGCTGCATCTCGCGCAGCAGGTCGCCGGCGTTCTTGGTGTCGGGGACGAAGGCCGCCGCCCGCATCGCGGTGGAGACCAGATCGGCCTCGGCGTCGCGGTTGATGTGGGTCTTGCGGACCAGGTCCTTCAGGTACACGATCCCGACGATGTCGTCCTCGTTCTCCCCCGTCACCGGGATCCGGGAGAAGCCGGAGCGCAGCGCGAGGGTGAGGGCCTGCCGGACGGTCTTGTACCGCTCGATGCAGATCAGGTCGGTACGGGGCACCATCACCTCGCGGACCAGGGTGTCGCCCAGCTCGAAGACCGAGTGCACCATGCGGCGCTCGTCGTCCTCGATCAGCGACTCCTGCTCCGCCAGGTCCACCAGGGCCCGCAGCTCGGCCTCCGAGGCGAAGGGGCCCTTGCGGAAGCCCTTGCCGGGGGTGAGCGCGTTGCCGATGAGGATCAGCAGCTGCGGGATCGGGCCCATGATCCGGGCCAGCGGGACGAGGACGTACGCGGCGGCGGTCGCCGTGCTCAGCGGGTGCTGGCGGCCGATGGTGCGCGGCGAGACGCCGACGGCCACGTAGCTGACCAGGACCATCACGCCGATCGCGACGAGCAGCGCCTCCCAGGTCTCGGGGAAGTACTCCAGGCAGGCGTAGGTGACGAGGACGCCGGCCGCCATCTCGCAGGCGACGCGGACGAGCAGCGCCACGTTGAGGTAGCGGGTGGGGTCGGCGGCGACCTGGGCGAGCTTCTCGGCCCCGCGCCGCCCGGAGCGGACGGCCTCGGCGGCGCGGAAGCTGGAGACGCGGGCGAGTCCGGCCTCGGCGCAGGCGGCGAGCCAGGCGACGACGACCAGGGCGACGGCGCCGAGGATCAGCTGGATGCTCATCGGGCGCGCGGGCTCAGTTGACGGTGGGGGCCGGGGACGGGCCGGTGAGGCCCCTCTCGGCGCGCCAGCCGTCGACGATGGCCGCCTGGAGGCCGAACATCTCGGCCTTCTCCTCCGGCTCCTCGTGGTCGTAGCCGAGGAGGTGGAGGACGCCGTGGACGGTGAGGAGCTGGAGCTCCTCGTCCATGGAGTGCCCGGTCTCGGCGTCCTCGCCCTGCTTCTTGGCGACCTCGGGGCAGAGCACGATGTCGCCGAGGAGCCCCTGCGGGGGCTCCTCGTCGTCCTTGGCCGGCGGGCGCAGCTCGTCCATCGGGAAGGACATGACGTCCGTCGGTCCGGGGAGGTCCATCCACTGGATGTGGAGCTGCTCCATCGCCTCCGCGTCCACCACGATCACCGAGAGCTCGGAGAGCGGGTGGATGCGCATGCGGCCGAGGGCGTAGCGGGCGATGTCCAGGATCGCCTGCTCGTCGACCCCGGTTCCGGACTCGTTGTTGACGTCGATCGACATGTGCGGTGCTTCTACTTCCCGTTGCGGCCGGTGCGCTGCTCGTTGGCGCTGTCGTACTTCTCGTACGCGTCGACGATACGGCCGACGAGCTTGTGCCGGACGACATCCTGGGACGTGAGCGTCGAGAAGTGGACGTCGGGGACCCCGTCGAGGATGTCCCGGACCTGCCGCAGACCGCTCTTCGTCCCGTTCGGCAGGTCGACCTGGGTCACGTCACCGGTGATGACGATCTTCGAGTCGAAGCCGAGGCGGGTGAGGAACATCTTCATCTGCTCGGGGTTCGTGTTCTGCGCCTCGTCGAGGATGATGAACGCGTCGTTGAGCGTCCTTCCGCGCATGTACGCCAGCGGCGCGACCTCGATCGTCCCGCTCGCCATGAGCTTGGGGATGGAGTCGGGGTCGAGCATGTCGTGCAGGGCGTCGTAGAGCGGGCGCAGGTACGGGTCGATCTTCTCGTAGAGGGTGCCGGGGAGGAAGCCCAGGCGCTCGCCGGCCTCGACCGCCGGGCGGGTCAGGATGATCCGGGTGACCTGCTTGGACTGCAGGGCCTGGACCGCCTTGGCCATCGCCAGGTAGGTCTTGCCGGTGCCGGCGGGGCCGATGCCGAAGACGATGGTGTGCTTGTCGATGGCGTCGACGTACCGCTTCTGGTTGAGCGTCTTGGGGCGGATGGTGCGGCCGCGGCTGGAGAGGATGTTCTGGGTGAGCACCTCGGCCGGGGTCTCTTCGGCGCCCGCGCCGTCCTCGCTCGCCTTGAGCATGGCGATGGAGCGTTCCACTGCGTCCTCCGTCATCGGCTGTCCGGTGCGGAGCACCAGCATCATCTCGTCGAACAGGCGCTGGATGAGGGCGACTTCCGCGGGGTCGCCGACCGCGCTGACCTGATTGCCCCGGACGTGGATGTCCGCCCGGGGGAAAGCCTGCTCGATCACGCGGAGCAGGGAGTCGCCGGAACCGAGGAGGGTCACCATCGGGTGCTTGGCGGGCACCACGAAGTGTGCGCGGGCCTCGCCCGGCGTTCCGTTGGGTGCTGTGGGTGTCTGCGTCATGGGCCGGCCCTCTGGCCTGCGCATACCTCCTGCTGCGGGGTTCTCGCTGCTCGACAACCTCTCGTCCCCAGCCTACGACCTGGTACCGGTGTGCCCGAAGCGGTTTACGGGACGGAAGATCGGAAGCCGATGGTGGGCACCGCGCGGCGGGGCGGCCAGGGACGGGCGGGCGCCGGGAGGAGGTCCTCCAGGAAGGCGTAGCGGGCCCGCAGGGCCTCGGGGTCCTGGCGGTCGTCGTGCTGGACGTGCTGCCACCAGGCGGCGATCTCGGCCCAGGTGGGGGCGGAGAGGGAGCCGCCGAACTCCTGGACGGAGAGGGCGGCGGTGAGGCCCGCGAAGGCGAGCCGGTCGGCGAGCGGCCAGTCGGCGAGGGTGCCGGTGACGAAGCCGGCGACGAAGACGTCGCCGGCGCCGGTGGGGTCCAGTGCCTCGACGCGGATGGCGGGGACCTCGGCGGTCTCGCCGGTGGCGCCGTCCACGGCGTAGGCGCCCTCGGCGCCGAGGGTGACCACGGCGTAGCGGACCCTGTCGGCGAGCGCGCGGGCGGCGGCGCGGGGGCACTCGGTGCGGGTGTAGCGCATCGCCTCGGCGGCGTTGGGCAGGAAGGCCTCGCAGTGGTCGAGGTCGGGCAGGGCCGCCAGGTCCCAGCGGCCGGTGTCGTCCCAGCCGACGTCGGCGAAGACCCGGGCGCCGTCGCGGGCGGCGCGGGCGACCCACTCCTCGGTGCGGCCGGGGGCGAGGGAGGCGACGGCGGCGCGGGCGAGCGGCGGGTGGACCGCGGTCCCGTCGGGGTGGGGGGCCTCGTGGCCGTGGGAGACCATCGTGCGCTCGCCCTCGTAGGCCATGGAGACGGTGACCGGGGAGTGCCAGCCCTCGACGGTGCGGGAGAGCGCGAGGTCGATGCCCTCGCCCTGTTCGAGGGCGTCCCAGCAGTACTCGCCGTAGTGGTCGTCGCCGAAGGCGGCGGCGAGGGAGGTGCGCAGGCCGAGCCGGGCGAGGGCGGTGGCCATGTTGGCGACGCCTCCGGGGCTGGAGCCCATGCCGCGGGCCCAGGACTCGGTGCCGCGGACGGGGGCGCTGTCGAGGCCGGTGAAGACGATGTCGAGGAAGACGGTGCCGGTGAGGAAGACGTCGCAGGCCGGGTCGGCGGGTTCGCGGACGGTCTCCAGCGGGTCGATGCCGGCGTCGGGGCGGGAATCGGGCCGGGCGTCGGGGCGGGCGTCGGGCCGGGCCGTGTCCGGGGACGGCGTCGCGCGCCGGTCCTCGTACGCGTCCGCGGACCGCTCTGCGCGGTGGCCGTCCGCGGACCGCTCTGCGCGGTGGCCGTCCGCTGACCGCTCTGCGCGGTAGCCGTCCGCTGACCGCTCTTCGCGCTGGTCTCCGCTGGCTGTGCTCACGGCGAACTCCCCGGTCGTGGTGCGGCGGGATCGGCACCGGGTGCCGATCCGGACAGTGTGCCCGATGGGGTCGGGGGGACGGCGGTGACGCGACGGACCGGCGCTGGTTACCCCGCCTCACCCACTCCAAACCGATTGTGTCCTGAATCACAGGATGAATCGGGGGAGAGTACCTTCTCCGCCCATTCGGTTGCTTGATACACATGGTGCCGCGACCCCGTGGATCACCGGGCGCCGTCTCATTCCCCCGTTCATTTCCTGGAACGCCCATGCCGTCGCGCCCGCGCGCCCGTGGGGCGCTCGTCGCCCTCGTCGCCCTCTTCACGGCCGGATACCTCGCCCCGTACCTGCTGCCGACCGTCGTCGGCCGGCTCGCCGCCGGACTCGGGCTCGGCCCGTCCCAGGCCGGACTGGTCGGCTCGGTGCTGCTGCTCGGCTCCGCCTCCGCCGGATTCACGCTCGCCGCCCGCGTGGAGCGGATCGGCCCGCGCCGCGCGGCCCGGCTCGGGCTGCTCGCGATGGCCCTGGGGTACGGCTCCGCCGCCTCGACCGGCACCCTGCCGCTGGTGGTGGCCGGAGTGGTGCTCGGCGGCTTCGGCTCGGGCACGGCGACGGCGGTGGCCGCCTCCGGCATCGCCGGGCAGCCGGACCCTCAGCGGGCGTCGACACTGGGCCTGCTGTCGGTCTCGGCCACGGCCGGCGCCCTGTACCTGACGCTGCCCCGGCTCGGCGGCGGCCACTCCCTGCCGCTCCTGGCACTCGCCGGGGCCGCGGTCCTGGTGTGGCCGGTGACGGGCCGGCTGCCGGGCGCCACGCGCGCGTGGCGGGGTGCCTCCGCCGCCGAGCCCTCCGGACCGCTGCCGTACCGCCGGGCGGGGGCCGTCCTCGCCGGCTGCATCCTGTGCTGGTCCCTCGCCCAGAACGCCCTCTGGGGCGTGAGCGGCCGGATCGGCACCGGGCAGGCCGGGCTCTCCGAGGTGACCGTCGGCGCGGTCTTCGCCCTGGCGCTCGGCGCGGGCCTCGCGGGGGTCACCGCCGCCGGGGCGCTCGGCTCGCGGCTCGGCCGGGCGGTGCCGATCGGCGCGGGCACGGTCCTGATCGCGGCCTGCGTGCTGCTCAGTTCGGCCGCGGGCGGCCTGGCGTCCTTCGCGACCGGCGAGATCCTCTGGAACACCGTCTACCCGGTGGTCCTCTCGTACCTCCTGGGCCTCGCCGCCTCCCTCGACCCGCGCGGCCGCTGGGCCGTCCTGGTCGGCTCGGCGTCCTCCCTGGGCACGGCCTGCGGCCCGCTGGCCGGCAGCGTCCTCTCGGAGACCGCCGGCTACCCGGGCATGGGCGCGGTCCTCGCCGCGCTCCTGCTGCTGGTGGCCGCCCCGATGACGGCGGTGGCGCGGCACTCCTCCGGCCGTCCCCTGGTCCCCGGCTCGATCCGCCGCCGGGGCGGCGCGCCCGCGGCCTTCATGGCGGGCGCGGCCCCCGCGACGACGGCGCTCGTCCCCCAGGTCGGCGCCCCCGAGCAGGAGATCGCCCCGATCCCGGCGCCCGCCCTCCGGCGCCCGACCCGGTCCGCCTTCCGCCTGGCCCGCCCGTCGGACCGGGGCTGAGCGGGTCGCGGACGACCGGCCCGGGGCTGGCGGGGCAGGGCTGTGCGCTGTGCGGGTCAGGCGGGGAAGTCGTACGCCTCGACCTCGGCCAGGTACCGCTCCCGACGCGGCTCGTCGTCCTCCAGGAAGGAGGCCTCGAAGGACTGGCGGGCCAGCGTGCGCAGCTGCTCGGGGTCGAGCGACAGCGCCTCGCGCACCGCGTCGTAGTTGTCGCCGGCGTAGCCCCCGAAGTACGCGGGGTCGTCGGAGTTCACGGTGACCAGGAGCCCCGCGTCCAGCATGGCCCGCAGCGGATGGTCGGCGAGGGTGTCGATGACCCGGAGCCGCACGTTCGACAGCGGGCAGAGCGTGAGCGGGATCCGCTCGCGGACGAGGCGTGCGACCAGCTCCGGGTCCTCCATGGAGCGCAGTCCGTGGTCGATCCGCTCCACGCCGAGGACGTCCAGCGCCTCGCGGACGTACGCCGCCGGCCCTTCCTCGCCCGCGTGCGCGACGCGCCGCAGACCGAGCCTCGCGGCCTCCTCGTACACCGCGCGGAACTTGGCCGGCGGGTGGCCGACCTCGGCGGAGTCGAGGCCGACTCCGGTGATCCGGTCCAGGTACGGCTTGGCCGACTCCAGCGTGGCGAGCGCCGACTCGGCGGACTCGTCGCGCAGGAAGCACATGATGAGCCGGGTGGAGATCCCGTACCGCTCCTCGGAGCGGTCGAGGGAGGCGCCCAGCCCCTCGATGACGGTGGCGAAGGGGACGCCGCGCGCCGTGTGCGCCTGCGGGTCGAAGAAGATCTCGGCGTGCCGGACGCCCTGCGCGGCGGCCCGCTCCAGGTAGGCGTCGGCGAGCGCGGTGAAGTCCTCGGGGGTGCGCAGGACCGCCATCAGGGCGTAGTAGAGGTCCAGGAAGGACTGGAGGTCGCCGAAGCGGTAGGCGGCGCGCAGCTCCTCGGTGTCGGCGAAGGGCAGGACGACGCCGTTGCGGGCGGCGAGCGCGAAGGCCAGCTCGGGTTCGAGGGTGCCCTCGATGTGGAGGTGCAGCTCAGCCTTGGGAAGGGGCATGGGTGGTGCTCTGTCTCTTCGGTACGGGGACCCTCATCAGGTCCTGGGCAATGCTCAGCTCGCCCGCGAATCCGGCGGCGCGGGCCTGCCGTTCGAACTCCGACGGGTCGGAGTAGCGCTGCGAGAAGTGGGTGAGGACGAGGTGCCGGACGCCCGCGTCGCGGGCGACGGCGGCGGCCTGTCCGGCGGTCAGGTGGCCGTGGTCCTCGGCGAGCCGGACGTCCTCGTCGAGGAAGGTCGACTCGATGACCAGCATGTCGGTGCCCTCCGCGAGGGCGTGCACGCCGTCGCAGAGACGGGTGTCCATGACGAAGGCGAAGCTCTGGCCGCGCCGGACCTCGCTCACCTCCTCCAGACCGACCCCGCCGAGGCTGCCCTCGCGCTGGATGCGGCCGACGTCCGGTCCCGTGATGCCGTGGGCGGCGAGCCGCTCGGGGAGCAGCCGGCGTCCGTCGGGCTCGACGAGCCGGTAGCCGAAGGACTCGACGGGGTGGGACAGCCGGCGGGCCTCCAGGGTGAAGGCGTCGGTGACGGCGAGGACGCCGTCGTCCGCGACCGGCGCCTCGGTCAGCTCGACGGACTCGCGGTAGGCGGTGGCGTACCGGAGCCGTTCGAAGAAGTGCCGTCCGCTCGCGGGGAAGTGCGCGGTGACCTGATGCGGGACCTGGTCGAGGTTGATCCGCTGGATCACCCCGGCCAGGCCCAGCGAGTGGTCGCCGTGGAAGTGCGTGACGCAGATCCGGTTCAGGTCGTGCGCGGCGACCCCGGCCCGCAGCATCTGGCGCTGGGTGCCCTCGCCGGGGTCGAAGAGGAGGCCGTGGCCGTCCCAGCGCAGCAGGTACCCGTTGTGGTTGCGGTGCCGGGTCGGGACCTGGCTTGCGGTGCCGAGGACGACCAGTTCGCGGACGGACACGTGCTTATCCGGGGGGCCAGTTGAGACCGCGGCCGCCCAGCACGTGCGCGTGCGCGTGGAAGACGGTCTGGCCGGCGCCGGCGCCGGTGTTGAGGATGATCCGGTACCCGCTGCCGTCCACCTTCTCCTGCTCGGCGACCTCGCCCGCCTCGCGCAGCACGTCGGCGGCGACGCCCGGCTCGGCGGCGGCGAGCGAGGCGGCGTCCGGGTAGTGGAGACGCGGGATGACGAGCACGTGGGTGGGCGCCTGCGGGTTGATGTCGCGGAAGGCCAGCGTGGTCTCGGTCTCGCGGACGAGCGTCGCCGGCACCTCCCCCGCCACGATCTTGCAGAACAGGCAGTCGCTCTGCGGCTCTCCGGCCATGCTGCGGGCCTCCTCGCCCTCGGTGGTCAGTACTTGCGCATGCTATCCGGCGGCCCCGGTCAGTCCTTGGGCATCCGCCGGTTGAGAGCCGAGCGACTCACCCAGTACGTGATGACGACGGCCCAGAAGAGCGTGATCCCGAGGAACCCGGTGTCGTAGGTCCACAGCGCCAGGGTGACGGCCGAGTACAGGCCGAGGAGCCCGACGGCGGCGGCCATCGCGAGCACCGGCCGGCAGGTGCGGGCGACGAGCAGCAGCGGGCGGCGCAGCCGCCGCGGGACCCGGCGGGCCATCCACACGGCCCAGCCGCCCCAGGCGCCGACGAGCACGCCGGCCCCGATGACGAAGGGCACGACCGCGTCCGCGCCGGTCGCGCCGGTGCGGACCGGGGCGGCGCCGAGCGTGACGGCGAGGAAGCCGAGCAGGGCGACCCAGCGGGCGCCCGCGGCGGTGCCCCAGGCCATCGCCTCCAGGTTGTAGCGGGCCTTGCGGTCGTCGAGGTCGAGCGCGGCGGAGGCGACGAAGCCCTCGGCGGCCTGCGTCCAGGCCCCGCGCCGGAACCAGCGGCGGCGCAGTCTCAGCAGGGAGAGGTTGTTGTGGGCCTCGCTGCTCTGCGGGTTGAGCCGCAGAGTCGTCTCGTAGGCCTGCCGGGCGGTGGCGTGGTCGCCGCGCCGCTGGGCGGTGAGGCCGACGAGGAAGTGGGCGGCGTCCTCCTCCGGGCCGAGGGCGACGGCCGTTCTGGCGGCCTCGTAGGCGGCGGCGCGGCGGGCCCGGTCGCGGCCGCCGCCGGCCTCGGCCGACTCGGCGAGGGCGGTGCCGAGCGCGTAGTGGCTGCCCCAGAAGTCCGGGGCGAGTTCGACCGTGCGCCGGGCGGCGGCCTCGGCCTCGGCGTACCGCTTGAGGGCGAGCAGGACCTGGGTGCGCATCAGGTGCGCCATGACCAGTTCGGGCTCGGCGCGCAGGGCCTGCTCGACGGCGACGAGGGCGGTGGGATGGTCGCCCGCCCGGTGCCGGCACCGGGCGAGCAGGGTGAGGGCGTCGGCGTCCTCAGGGTCGTCGGCGAGGTGCCGGGCGGCCAGCGTCCCGGCCTGTTCGTACCGGCCGGCCTCGTACAGCGCCTCGGCCCGGGCGAGCGCGGAGGGCGCTGCCGGGGTGGAGGGCGTGGCGGGGGTGGAGGGCCCGCCCGGGGTGCCGGGGGTGCCGGGGATGCCTGGGGTGGTCACAGCTTGCGCTTCCGCTTCAGGTAGGCGAGCAGGTCGTCGTAGAGACCGCCCTCGTTGGCGAACATGGCGACGTTCCTGGCGGAGGCGAACCAGGGTTCGGTGGAGGGCCGGAGCTGCTTGGCGGCGGCGAGCAGGTCCTTGGTGGTGATGAGCCGGACGGAGCCGCTGCGGGCGGAGTCGAGGAGGGTGGCCTCGGCCGCGGTCTCGCACAGGTGGGCTAGGTCGGCGCCGGAGAAGTCCTCGGTGACCTTGACGAGCTTGCCGAGGTCGACGGCCTCGATCGGCCGGTCGCGCAGGTGGTAGCGGAGGATCGCCTCGCGGGCGGGGGCGTCCGGCGGGAGGACGAGCAGGGTGCGGTCGAGGCGGCCGGGACGGCGCAGCGCGAGGTCGACGTCCCAGGGCACGTTGGTGGCGGCGAGGACGAAGACGCCCTCGTTGCCCGCACCGGAGGCGATGCCGTCGAGCTCGGTGAGGAGCTGGTTGACGACGTTGCGGAGGCCGTTGCTGTGGGTGCGGGAGCGCTTGCCGCCGAGGGCGTCCAGCTCGTCGAGGAAGACGACGCAGGGGGCCTGCCGGCGGGCGGTCTCGAAGATGTCGTGGATGTTCTTCTCGGAGGCCCCGATCCACATGTCGAGGACGTCGGAGAGCGAGACGGTGAGGAAGTTCGCGCCGAGTTCGCCGGCGACGGCCCGGGCGATGAAGGTCTTGCCGCAGCCGGGAGGACCGTAGAGGAGGAGTCCGCCGCGGAGCGACTTGCCGTAGAGGCGGCGGAGTTCGGGATTGCGCATGGGGGCGAGGAAGGCGGCTTCGAGCCGGTCCTTGACGTCCGTCATGCCGCCGACGTCGGCGAGGCGCACGGCCCCGGGCGCGTCCACGTCCCAGGCGGCGGCGTCCCCGGCGAGCCCGTCCCCGCCCTCGGCCTGCGGCTCCTCAAGGAACCGCGGCCCGACCACGTCCGACACCTGCTCCTCGGCGGCGGCCCAGTCGAAGAACGGCTTCGGCTCGCCCGACGCCTGCGGGGCCTGAGGGGCCTGAGGGGCCTGAGGGGCCTGAGGGGCCTGCGGAGTCTGCGGGGTCTGCTGTACGGGGGCGGGCGCGGGGGCCTGCGGAGCCTCGGGCCGTACGACCGGGGGCTCCGGCGCGGGCGCGGGCGACGCCATCCCCATGGCGCGGACCATCAGCGCCCGGGCGTCGGCGTCCCCCGGCGCGTGCTGGAGGGCGACGGCCGCCTCCGTGACGGCATCGTCGTTCCGCCCCTCCGCGAGGAGGAGTTCGGCGAAGTGGAGGCGCAGGGGCACGTCGCCGGGCGCGGCGGCGATCGCGGCGCGCAGACTGCGGAGGAGGGGGGACTCGTCGGCCATACGGATCAGCCTAGAAAAGACCTCGGACACATGGACACCGGGTCCCCCACTCTGTGGACAACCGCCTCCGCCGCCCACCCTGTGGACAACCGTTCCCCTCGGGACCCGGGCCCCATGGGGCCCGAGGCCTGCCCCCGGTCCGCCGGACCACCGGACCACCGGTATGCCGGACGGACCACCGGTATGCCGAACCGCCCAACCGCCGGACCGGGAAGGAGTCGGCCTAGCTCCAGCGGCCGGTGCGGCCGAGGACGAGGGCGGTGGCGGCCGTGCCCGCCGTGGAGGTGCGCAGGACGCTGCGGCCGAGCCGGTACGGCTTCGCCCCCGCCGCCTCGAAGGCGGCCAGCTCCTCCGGGGACACCCCGCCCTCGGGGCCGACGACGAGCACGATCGAGCCGGTCGCGGGGAGTTCGGCGGTGGCGAGGGCCCCGCTGGGGTGGTCGCGGTCCTCGTGCAGCACGGCCGCCAGGTCGGCGGTGGCGAGGAGCCCGGCGACCTGCTTGGTGGACATGAGGTCGGCGACCTCGGGGAAGCGGGTGCGGCGGGACTGCTTGCCGGCCTCGCGGGCGGTGGAGCGCCACTTGGCGAGCGCCTTGAGGCCGCGGTCGCCGCGCCACTGGGTGATGCAGCGGGAGGCCGCCCACGGCACGATCGCGTCGACGCCGGTCTCGGTCATGGTCTCGACGGCGAGTTCGCCGCGGTCGCCCTTGGGGAGGGCCTGGACGACGGTGATCCGGGGCTGCTCCGGCGGGTCCTCGTGGTCCGCGGTCACCTCCACGGTGAGCCGGTCCTTGCCCTCGGTCTCCCGGGCCACGCACTCCGCCCAGCGGCCCCGGCCGTCGGTGAGGACGAGTTCCTCGCCGGCCTGGAGCCGCTTCACGGAGACGGCGTGCCGCCCCTCGGGCCCCTCCAGGACGAAGGTGCCGGCGCCGGGGACGGCGTCGACGACGAAGACGGGGGCGGTCATGAGGCACTCCTGGTGGCCGGGTCGGCGAGTTCGGTGAGGGCGGTGTCGAGTTCGGCGGCGAGCACCTCGACGAGTTCCCCGGCGGGCAGCTCACGGGCCAGCCGGTGACCCTGGCCCGCCCACAGGGCCATGCCCTGGGCGTCGCCCGCGGTGGCGGCGGCCTTCCGCAGCGGGGCGGTGAGGTGGTGGATCTCGGGGTAGCCGGCCGGGGCGTACGGGCCGTGCTCGCGCATGAAGCGGTTGACGAGCCCGCGGGCCGGCCGGCCCGAGAACGCCCGGGTGAGGGCGGTGCGGTTGAAGAGCGGGTCGGTCAGGGCCCGCTTGTGCAGCGGGTGCGCGCCGGACTCGGGGCAGACGAGGAAGGCGGTGCCGAACTGGGCGGCGGTGGCCCCGGCCGCGAGGACCGCGGCGATCTGCGCCCCGCGCATCAGGCCGCCCGCGGCGACGAGCGGCAGCGCGGTGGCCTCCCGGACCAGGGTGAGGAGGGCGAGGAGGCCGATGCCGGGCTGCTCGTCGGCCGGGTCGTCGCGGTACGTGCCCTGGTGGCCGCCCGCCTCCACGCCCTGGACGCACAGCGCGTCGGCGCCGGCCGCCTGCGCCGTACGGGCCTCCGCGGCCGAGGTGACGGTGACGATCGTGTACGTACCGGCGCGGGCGAACGCCTGGAGGGTCTCCTGCTTCGGGCAGCCGAAGGTGAACGAGACGACGGGGACCGGGTCGTCCAGGAGGATCGCCAGCTTGGACTCGTACCCGTCGTCGCGGGAGTCGTCGGTCTCGCCGAGCGGCGTCTCGTACCAGCCGGCCTCCCCGGCGAGCTGGTGGCGGTAGACCTCGACGGCCGCGGGGTCCACCGAGGGGCCGGTCTGGGGCATGAAGACGTTGACGCCGAAGGGCTGTCCGGTCAGTCCGCGGACCTGCTTGATCTCCTGATAGAGGCTGCCGGCCGTCTTGTACCCGGCGGCGAGGAAGCCGAGCGCGCCCGCCTCGCAGACGGCTCCGACGAGCGCGGGACTGGAAGCGCCACCGGCCATGGGGGCCTGCACGATCGGGTACCGGAAGAGATCGTTCAGCGCGGTGGTGGACATATGGGCATCGTGTCATGCCCCCTCCCGCACACGGGAAAGGGGCGGCACTCAGAGTGCCGCCCCTCTCACACAGGGGTCATGCCCCTCCAAGGCTCAGCGCCCGTCGAACGCGTCCTTCAGCCGCGAGAACAGTCCCTGCCGGCCCGGCTGACTGTGCCGACCCGGGGGACCACGCCCGGACCCCCGGCACACGGACCACCCGCTCAGCGCCCGTTGAACGCGTCCTTCAGCCGCGAGAACAGCCCCTGCTGGCCCGGCTGACTGTGCCGACCCGGGGGACCACCCCCGGACCCCCGGCACACGGACCACCCGCTCAGCGCCCGTTGAACGCGTCCTTCAGCCGCGAGAACAGTCCCTGCTGGCCCGGCTGGAACTGGCCCGTGGGCCGCTCCTCGCCGCGCAGCTTGGCCAGTTCGCGCAGGAGGCGCTCCTGCTCGGGGTCGAGCTTGCCCGGGGTCTGGACCTCGACGTGGACGATCAGGTCGCCGCGGCCGTTGCCCCGCAGGTGCGTGATGCCCCGGCCGTGCAGCGGGACCGACTGGCCCGACTGGGTGCCCGGGCGGATGTCGATCTCCTCCAGCCCGTCGAGCGTCTGGAGCTGCACCTTCGTGCCGAGCGCCGCCGCCGTCATCGGGAGGGTGACCGTGCAGTGCAGGTCGTCGCCCCGCCGCTGGAAGACCTCGTGCGGGGTCTCCTGGATCTCGACGTACAGGTCGCCGGCGGGGCCGCCGCCGGGGCCGACCTCGCCCTCGCCCGCGAGCTGGATCCGGGTGCCGTTGTCGACGCCGGCCGGGATCTTCACCGTCAGCGTGCGGCGCGACCGCACCCGCCCGTCGCCCGCGCACTCGGGGCACGGGGTCGGGACGACGGTGCCGAAGCCCTGGCACTGGGGGCAGGGTCGGGAGGTCATGACCTGGCCGAGGAACGACCGGGTGACCTGGGAGACCTCGCCGCGGCCGTGACACATGTCGCACGTCTGCGCGGAGGTGCCGGGGGCGGCACCCTCACCCGAACAGGTGGTGCAGACGACGGCCGTGTCGACCTGGATGTCCTTGGTGGTGCCGAAGGCCGCCTCGTTGAGGTCGATCTCCAGGCGGATCATGGCGTCCTGGCCGCGCCGGGTCCGCGAGCGCGGCCCGCGCTGCCCGGCCGCGCCGAAGAAGGCGTCCATGATGTCGGAGAAGTTGCCGAAGCCGCCGGCTCCGAAGCCTCCCCCGGCACCCATGCCGCCGGAGGCGGAGAGCGGGTCGCCGCCGAGGTCGTAGACCTGCTTCTTCTGCGGGTCCGACAGCACCTCGTAGGCGGCGTTGATCTCCTTGAACCGCTCCTGCGTCTTCGGGTCCGGATTGACGTCCGGGTGAAGCTCGCGGGCGAGGCGCCGGAAGGCCTTCTTGATCTCGTCCTGGGACGCGTCGCGGCGTACGCCGAGTGTGGCGTAGTAGTCCGTGGCCACTTACGACTCCGCCAGGATCTGTCCGACGTAACGTGCCACTGCGCGTACCGCTCCCATCGTTCCGGGGTAGTCCATGCGGGTCGGTCCGACCACGCCGAGTTTGGCGACTGCCTCGCCGCCCGAACCGTAGCCGACCGAGACGACGGACGTGGAGTTCAGCCCCTCGTAGGCGTTCTCGTGCCCGATGCGTACGGTCATGCCCGATTCCTTGACCTCGCCGAGGAGCTTGAGGAGCACGACCTGCTCCTCGAGTGCCTCCAGGACGGGCCTGATCGTCAGGGGGAAGTCGTGTCCGAAGCGGGTGAGATTGGCGGTGCCGCCGATCATCAGCCGCTCCTCGTGCTCCTCCACGAGCGTCTCCAGGAGGGTCGCGAGCACGGTCGAGACCGTGGCGCGGTCCTCGGGCTCCTCGAAGGACTCGGGGAGGTCCTGCACCAGCTGCGGCACGTCGGCGAAGCGACGGCCGCCGACCCGGCTGAGGAGCCGGGCCCGCAGATCGGCGAGGGAGGTCTCGCCGAACGGCGCGGGACAGTCGATCACCCGCTGCTCGACCCGCCCGGTGTCCGTGATCAGGACGAGCATCAGCCGGGCCGGGGCCAGCGACAGCAGCTCGACGTGCCGGATCGAGGAGCGGGTGAGCGACGGGTACTGCACGACGGCGACCTGCCGGGTCAGCTGCGCGAGCAGCCGCACCGTGCGGCCCACGACGTCGTCGAGGTCCACGGCGCCGTCGAGGAAGTTGTGGATGGCGCGCCGCTCGGGGGTCGAGAGCGGCTTGACGCCGGCCAGCCGGTCGACGAAGAGCCGGTAGCCCTTGTCGGTGGGGATCCGGCCCGCGCTGGTGTGGGGCTGGGCGATGTACCCCTCCTCCTCCAGCACCGCCATGTCGTTGCGCACGGTGGCGGGTGACACGCCGAGCTTGTGGCGCTCGGTGAGCGCCTTGGAACCGACCGGTTCCTCCGTCCCGACGTAGTCCTGGACGATGGCGCGCAGCACCTCGAGTCTGCGTTCGCTCAGCACGCGCACACCTCCCGCTCCAGCCGTTCCGGTTGCTCCGCTTTTGGCACTCACCCTGTCCGAGTGCCAGGAAACCCCCGGCCAGTGTACGGCCGGGCCCGTCGCTCCTGGCAAGGAGGCGGACCCGCTAGCGTCGGTCGCATGGACATCGAACAGGCGGTCTGGGCGGCTCAGGGGTGGGAACGACTGGCGGCCGGGGTGGGCCGGCGACGGCTTCCCGGCTGGGACGCGACCACGGGACTGGTCGTGGGGGACGGGGCCGTGCTGCTCTACGACACCGGTGCCACGCTCGCCGAGGGAGCCGAGATCCGCGCCCAGGCGGAGGCGATCACCGGCGGCCGGCGCGTGACGCACATCGCACTCGGCCACCCCCACTTCGACCACGTCCTCGGCACCGCCGCCTTCGCCGGCGCGGAGGTCTTCGGCGCGGTCGGCACGGACGAACTCCTCGGCTCCGCCCGGACCCGCGAGGAGCTGTACGAGGACGCCGTGCGCCAGGGCGTCGAGGAGTCGGCGGCGGCCGAGGCGACGGAGGCCCTGGTGGCCCCGCGCCACACCGTCACCGGCGAGCGGACCCTCGACCTGGGCGGCCGGCAGGTCCTCCTGGCCAACGTCGGCCCCGGCCACACCGGCCACGACCTGGTCCTGCTGGTCCCCGGTGAGCGCGAGACGGTCTTCTGCGGCGACCTGGTGGAGGAGTCCGGCGAACCCCAGGCGGGACCCGACGCGATCGGCACCCGCTGGCCCGACGCCCTCGACCGCCTCCTCGCCCTCGGCGGCGAGGACGCGCTCTACGTGCCCGGCCACGGCGCGGTCGTCGACGCGGCTTTCGTCCGACGCCAGCGCGATGAACTGGCACGCCGCTTCCTGGTGTCGTAGCGTCCCCGAAATGCGCAGCTACGACCCGGACCTGACGCCCCGATGGAAGAAGCAGGCCCCCGCCCCCGAGGTTCCCGCCGAGCCGGACCTGGTGGTCGAGGAGGTCTCGACGGGCTTCTGCGGGGCCGTGATCCGCTGCGAGGCGGGCACGGTGACGCTGGAGGACCGCTTCGGCAAGCACCGCGTCTTCCCGATGGACCCGCGCGGCTTCCTCCTGGAGGGGCGTGTGGTGACCCTGGTCCGCCCCGCGTCCGGCGGACCGGCACGCCCGGCCCGTACGGCCTCCGGTTCGGTCGCCGTCCCCGGCGCACGCGCGCGCGTGGCACGGGCGAGCCGGATCTACGTGGAGGGCCGCCACGACGCCGAGCTGGTCGAGCGGGTCTGGGGCGACGACCTGCGTGTCGAGGGCGTGGTGGTGGAGTACCTGGAGGGCGTCGACCACCTCCCGGAGATCGCCGCCGACTTCGCGCCCGGCCCGGACGCCCGCCTCGGCGTCCTCGTCGACCATCTGGTGCCGGGCTCCAAGGAGTCCCGCATCGCCGAGCGGGTCGCCTCCCCCGACGTCCTGGTGGTGGGGCACCCGTACATCGACATCTGGCAGGCGGTGAAGCCGTCCGTCCTCGGCATCCGCGCCTGGCCGGAGGTCCCCCGCGGGCAGGACTGGAAGACGGGCACCTGCCGGGCCCTGGGCTGGCCCGCCGACAACACGGGCGCGATCTGGCAGGCCATCCTGAAGCGGGTCACGTCGTACAAGGACCTGGAGCCGGAGCTGCTCGGCAAGGTCGAGCATCTGATCGACTTCGTGACGGCGGAGTAGCACCCCCGCAGGCCCGAGCCCCGCCGGCCCGGGCTACGTGCGCCTGTGCCCCGCCGGCCCGGCTCCGTGCGCCCGGGCTCCGCCCGCCCCCGGCCCCGGGCTTCGCGCACCCGGGCTCCGTGCACGGCGGGCTTCGTCCGCCCCGACGGACGGAGTCCGCCCCGCCGCTCAGTCCACGAGGTCCCGCACCACCGCGTCCGCGAGCAGCCGCCCGCGAAGCGTCAGCACGGCCCGCCCGGCGGCGTAGGGCTCCGCGTCGAGCAGCCCGTCGGCCAGCGCCCGGCGCGACGCGGCGAGCCCCCGCTCCCGCAGCAGCTCCAGCGGGCAGCCCTCCCGGAGCCGCAGCTCCAGCAGGATCCGCTCGACCCGCCGGTCCTCGTCCGACAGCAGCTCCCGCCCGGCCCCCGGCGACCTGCCGGCGCCGAGCGCGGCGGCGTACGCGCCGGGATGCTTGACGTTCCACCACCGCACCCCGCCCACGTGCGAGTGGGCGCCGGGCCCGGCGCCCCACCAGTCGGCGCCGCGCCAGTACAGCTCGTTGTGGAGGCAGCGACCCGCCTCGGAGGTGGCCCAGTTGGACACCTCGTACCAGGCGTACCCGGCCTTCTCGAAGGCCTCGTCGGCGATCAGGTACCGGTCCGCGTGCACGTCGTCGTCGGTCATCGGCACCTCGCCGCGCCGGATCCGGCGCGCCAGCTGGGTGCCCTCCTCGACGATCAGGGCGTAGGCGCTGACGTGGTCGGGCCCGGCCCCGATGGCCGCGTCCAGCGAGGCCCGCCAGTCGTCGTCGCTCTCGCCGGGGGTGCCGTAGATCAGGTCGAGGTTCACGTGCTCGAAGCCGGCCGCCCGCGCCTCCGCGACGCACGCCTCGGGCCGTCCCGGCGTGTGGGTGCGGTCGAGGATCTGCAGGACGTGCGGCCGGGCGCTCTGCATGCCGAAGGAGACGCGGTTGAACCCGCCGGCCCGCAGCTCCGCGAGGTAGGCGGGATCCACGGAGTCCGGGTTCGCCTCGGTGGTCACCTCGGCGTCGTCGGCGAGCCCGAACTCGTCCCGGATCGCCGCCAGCATCCGTACGAGGTCACCGGCGGCCAGCAGCGTCGGCGTGCCGCCGCCGACGAAGACCGTCCGCACCGGCCGCGGGTCGTCGCCGAGCACCTTCCGGGCGAGCCGGACCTCCTCGACGACCTGCCCCGCGTAGTTGTCCCGCGAGGCGAGTGCTCCGCCGGCACCGCGCAGCTCGCTCGCGGTGTAGGTGTTGAAGTCGCAGTAGCCGCACCGCGTGGCGCAGTACGGCACGTGCAGATAGAAACCGAGCGGTCGCTCCCCGGCCCCTTCCAGGGCGCGCGCGGGCAGCGCCCCGTCCTCGGGCATGGGCTCACCATCGGGCAGTACGGAAGGCATGGGGTCCATTGTCCCGCACCGCCCGCGGTGAGGGGTTCCGCGCCGGTCAGGCCTCGCGGGACCCGGCGTACATCTCCTCGATGAGCTCCTTGTAGCTGCGCTCGACGACGGGGCGCTTCAGCTTCAGCGAGGGGGTGAGCTCGCCGTGCTCGATGTCGAGGTCGCGCGGGAGCAGGCGGAACTTCTTGATCGTCTGCCAGCGCTGGAGGCCCTCGTTGAGCCGGTCGACGTACCCCTGGATCATCTTCTGGGTCTGCGGGGCGGCGACGACCTCGGCGTACGGCTTGCCGGCGAGGTCGTGGTCGGCGGCCCAGCCGAGGATGGCGGGCTCGTCGAGGGCGATGAGCGCGGTGCAGTAGTTCCGGTCGGCGCCGTGGACGAGGATGTTCGACACGAACGGGCAGACGGCCTTGAACTGGCCCTCGACCTCGGCCGGGGCGATGTACTTGCCGCCGGAGGTCTTGATCAGGTCCTTCTTGCGGTCGGTGATCTTGAGGTAGCCGTCGGCGGAGAGCTCGCCGATGTCGCCGGTGTGGAACCAGCCGTCGGCCTCCAGGACCTCGGCGGTCTTCTCGGGGAGGCCGTGGTAGCCCTCCATGATGCCGGGGCCGCGGAGCAGGATCTCGCCGTCGTCGGCGATCCGGACCTCGGTGCCGGGGAGCGGCTTGCCGACGGTGCCGGTGCGGTAGGCCTCGCCGGGGTTGACGAAGGAGGCGGCGGAGGACTCGGTCAGGCCGTATCCCTCCAGGATGTGGATGCCGGCGCCGGCGAAGAAGTAGCCGATCTCGGGGGCGAGGGCGGCGGAGCCGGAGACGCAGGCGCGCAGCCGGCCGCCGAAGGCCTCGCGGATCTTGGCGAAGACGAGGGTGTCGGCGACCTTGTGCTTGGCGGTGAGGCCGAAGGGCGCGGAGGCGGTGCCGGTGCGGCGGAAGTTGTCCTGGGTGACCTTGGCGTACTCGCGGCCGACGCCGGCGGCCCACTGGAAGATCTTGTACTTGGCGCCGCCGGCGGCGCGGGCCTTGGCGGCGACCCCGTTGTAGACCTTCTCGAAGATGCGCGGGACGGCCGCCATGTAGGTCGGCCGGACCACCGGCAGGTTCTCGATGATCTTGTCGACGCGGCCGTCGACGGCGGTCACGTGGCCCACCTCGATCTGGCCGGAGGTGAGGACCTTGCCGAAGACGTGGGCGAGCGGCAGCCACAGGTACTGGACGTCGTCCTGGGTGACGAGGCCGGTGGCGGCGATGGCCTTGGCCATGTACGACCAGTTGTCGTGCGGCAGGCGGACGCCCTTGGGGCGGCCGGTGGTGCCGGAGGTGTAGATGAGGGTGGCGAGCTGCTCGGCGGTGATCGCGGAGACCCGCTCCTTGACCGCCTCGGGGTGCTTCTCCAGGTACGCCGCTCCGCGCGCCTCCAGGTCGGCGAGGGTGAGGACCCACTCCTCGGAGGTGTCCGCGCCCTCGGCGTCGATGACGACGACGTGGTGGAGGCCGGGCAGGTCGGCGCGGCGCTCGACCGCCTTGGCGAGCTGGGTGGCGTCCTCGGCGATGAGCACCTTGGACTCGGAGTCCGAGAGGATGAAGGCGGACTCGTCGGCGTTGGTCTGCGGGTAGACCGTGGTGGTGGCGGCGCCGGCGCACATCACGCCGAGGTCGGCGAGGATCCACTCGACCCGGGTGGCGGAGGCGAGGGCGACCCGCTCCTCGGAGCGGATGCCGAGGTCGATCAGACCGGCGGCGATGGCGAAGACGCGCTGCGCGGCCTGACCCCAGCTGAGCGACTTCCAGTCGTCCGGCCCCGTGCCGGAGGCGGCGGGCACCGGATGGCGGTACGCCTCGGCGTCGGGGGTGCGCTCGACTCGTTCGAGGAAGAGCGCCGCGACGGAGGGCGGCCGGTTGTCGATCTGGGTCTGGTTGTCGCTCACGTCGTCCTCCGGGCGGCGGCAGTGCCTGTTGGCGGTGCGGTGGTCGGTGCAACTACGACTGGGCGCGAGTTCGGGTACGACGACTGCTGAAGCGTAACTAACTCGCGAGTAACCTTCGGGGGGCTTCAGATTAGAGCGCCGAGGTCCGGTACGTAAGGGCCTGTGGATAACGAACGGGTCCGCGCGCCGATGGCACACGGACCCGTTCACTTCGGCCGGGATGGCTACTTCTTGCTCTTGCCGCCGGACTCGTCGCTCGACAGCACGGCGATGAAGGCCTCCTGCGGGACCTCCACGGAGCCGACCATCTTCATCCGCTTCTTGCCTTCCTTCTGCTTCTCCAGCAGCTTCCGCTTACGGGAGATGTCACCGCCGTAGCACTTGGCGAGGACGTCCTTGCGGATGGCGCGGATGGTCTCGCGGGCGATGACCCGCGAACCGATGGCGGCCTGGATCGGCACCTCGAACGCCTGCCGCGGGATGAGCTCGCGCAGCTTGGCGACGAGCCGCACGCCGTACGCGTAGGCGGCGTCCTTGTGGGTGACGGCGGAGAAGGCGTCGACCTTGTCGCCGTGCAGCAGGATGTCGACCTTGACCAGGCTGGAGGCCTGCTCGCCGGTGGGCTCGTAGTCCAGCGAGGCGTACCCGCGTGTCTTCGACTTCAGCTGGTCGAAGAAGTCGAAGACGATCTCGGCGAGGGGCAGGGTGTAGCGGATCTCGACCCGGTCCTCGGAGAGGTAGTCCATGCCGATGAGCGTGCCGCGGCGGGTCTGGCAGAGCTCCATGATCGCGCCGATGAACTCGCTGGGCGCGAGGATCGTGGCGCGCACGACGGGCTCGTACACGTCGTCGATCTTGCCCTCGGGGAACTCGCTCGGGTTGGTGACCGTGTGCTCGCTGCCGTCCTCCATGACCACGCGGTAGACCACGTTGGGGGCGGTGGCGATGAGGTCGAGCCCGAACTCGCGCTCCAGGCGCTCCCGGATCACGTCCAGGTGGAGCAGGCCCAGGAAGCCGACGCGGAAGCCGAAGCCGAGGGCCGCGGAGGTCTCCGGCTCGTAGACGAGCGCGGCGTCGTTGAGCTGGAGCTTGTCCAGGGCCTCGCGGAGGTCGGGGTACTCGGAGCCGTCCAGCGGGTAGAGGCCCGAGAAGACCATCGGCTTCGGGTCCTTGTACCCGCCGAGGGCCTCGGTTGCACCCTTCGACTGCGAGGTGATCGTGTCACCGACCTTGGACTGGCGGACGTCCTTCACACCGGTGATGAGGTAGCCCACCTCGCCGACGCCGAGACCGTCGGAGGCCGTCATCTCGGGGGACGAGACGCCGATCTCCAGCAGCTCGTGAGTGGCGCCGGTCGACATCATCCTGATGCGCTCGCGCTTGTTGAGCTGCCCGTCGACGACACGCACGTAGGTCACGACGCCCCGGTACGAGTCGTACACGGAGTCGAAGATCATCGCGCGGGCGGGCGCGTCGGCGACACCGACCGGCGCCGGCACGTCCTTGACGACCCGGTCGAGCAGCGCCTCGACGCCGAGGCCGGTCTTGGCGGAGACCTTGAGCACGTCCTCCGGCTGGCAGCCGATGAGGTTGGCCAGCTCCTCGGCGAACTTCTCCGGCTGGGCGGCCGGGAGGTCGATCTTGTTGAGGACCGGGACGATCGTGAGGTCGTTCTCCATCGCCAGGTACAGGTTGGCGAGGGTCTGCGCCTCGATGCCCTGGGCGGCGTCGACCAGCAGGATCGTGCCCTCGCAGGCGGCCAGCGACCGCGACACCTCGTACGTGAAGTCGACGTGCCCGGGGGTGTCGATCATGTTGAGGATGTGCGTGCGTCCCTGCTCCGGCCCCTCCGTGGGGGCCCAGGGCAGCCGGACCGCCTGGGACTTGATCGTGATGCCGCGCTCACGCTCGATGTCCATCCGGTCGAGGTACTGGGCGCGCATCTGCCGCTGGTCGACCACACCGGTCAGCTGGAGCATCCGGTCGGCGAGCGTGGACTTGCCGTGGTCGATGTGCGCGATGATGCAGAAGTTGCGGATCAGAGCCGGGTCGGTACGGCTCGGCTCGGGCACGTTGGTAGGAGTCGCGGGCACGCAGGGTTCTCGTCTCGGGCGATGTTCGGAACGGATACGTAGCCCCCATCGTCCCATGCCCACGGCCAGGCGTCCGGTTCGGGCGGCCCGGGCCCCCGTTTGGGCCGCCGCGCGGGCGCCTGATAACGTGGACGGCTGTGTCTCGTGTGCCCTCTCAGCTGCGTGGCACATACCTGAAGAAACATCGAACCTGTAAAGGCTCTCTCAGTGGCGAACATCAAGTCCCAGATCAAGCGGAACAAGACCAACGAGAAGGCGCGCCTGCGCAACAAGGCCGTCAAGTCGTCGCTCAAGACCGCGATCCGCAAGGCCCGTGAGGCTGTCGCCGCCGGCGACCTCGAGAAGGCCACCGTGGCCACCCGTGCCGCCTCGCGTCAGCTCGACAAGGCCGTCTCGAAGGGCGTCATCCACAAGAACGCCGCCGCCAACAAGAAGTCGGCGCTGGCGATCAAGGTTGCCTCCCTCCAGGGCTGAGTCCGGATCTCCTGATCTCAGGCTGTACCCCGGCCGCACGGGACCCAGCGGACCCTCTCTTCCGCTCCCGTCCGGCCACCCGGCCCGTACGCGAGACGCGTTCGCCACGCGTGTACGGGACCACGAGCAGTGACCCGAAGGCCCCGGCCGCTCCTTCCCCAGGACGCCGGGGCCTTCGTGCTGCCCGGCTCAGGGCGAGCGGGTTCCGCACCTCGGCCGGGGGCGGGTTGCGGGGCGCCCGGGGGCGGGGGCGGGGTACGGGGGCGACCTCGGCCGCCGCCCGAGGTGCGGCGCCTGTACGACCTCCGCGCGACGCCGGCCGGAGGCGGCCTCCCGGGTACGGCCGCTGGGGCGCGGCCGCCGGGCCATGCCCGGCGGGAGGGAACCTCGGTGTGGCCCCTGCGGCCTGCCCTGCGGGAGGGGCCCTAAGGGCAGCCCCCGCACCATGCCGACCGGAAGCGACCCCGGGTATGGCCTTCGCGTCCTGCCCACCGGGGACCCCGCGTACGGTCTCCGCGCCATACCCGCCGGGGGCAGCTCGGGTACGGCCTCCGCGCCATGCCCGCCGGGGGGACCTGGCGGCTTGCGCGGCGCCGGACGCCTGGCGCGGGGCCGGACGTCGTAGGCTCGCCGGCATGGCCGAGTTCCTGCCGCTGCTCGTGATCGGCGCCGCGATCGCCGGGGTCCTGGCTCTGCTGACCCGACTGGCGGTGGTGGCGCGCCGCCGTGGCGGCGCCGGTGCGGCCATGGCCGCGGCGATGGCCGCCCACGACGAGGCGTTCCGCGTCACGGCCCACGAGTCCTACGTGGAGATCCAGGCGCAGGTCACCCGCAAGGCGCCACTGCTCTCCCCCGACGGCCCGTGGCACTCCCCGTACCCGGCCGGCCCCCGCGACGGCCGCACGGCCGCGACGCGGATCCGCCGCCGCTCAGGCCTCCGCGGCTCCGGGCTCCGCACCCTGCGGCGCCTGCGCCGAGGGCGCTGACGCGCGCGGATTCATGGCGGCCCGTGATCAGGAGGCCCGCCCCGCACCGCGCGCCCCCGACGGGAACGCCCGCCCGGCCACCACCCGCGCCCCCGGACCGCCCGACGGACGCCGCTTCAGTTCCGCCGCAGCCGCGCGGCTCGCGCCACCGCGACGACCGCCTTCTCCAGGGCGTACTCGGGGTCGTCCCCGCCGCCCTTCACCCCCGCGTCCGCCTCCGCGACGGCCCGCAGGGCCAGGGCGACGCCGTCCGGGGTCCAGCCCCGCATCTGCTGCCGCACCCGGTCGATCTTCCACGGCGGCATGCCCAGCTCGCGCGCGAGGTCGGCGGGCCGCCCGCCTCGCGCGGACGACAGCTTCCCGATCGCCCGTACTCCCTGGGCGAGCGCACTCGTGATGAGGACCGGCGCGACCCCGGTCGAGAGCGACCAGCGCAAGGCCTCCAGGGCCTCCGCCGCCCGCCCCTCCACGGCCCGGTCGGCCACGTTGAAGGACGACGCCTCGGCCCTGCCCGTGTAGTACCGGCCGACGACAGCCTCGTCGATCGTCCCGTCGACGTCCGCCGTCAGCTGGGTGACCGCGGAGGCCAGCTCCCGCAGATCGCTGCCGATGGAGTCGACGAGGGCCTGGCACGCCTCGGGCGTGGCGGAGCGCCCGAGCGTCCGGAACTCCTGCCGGACGAAGGTCAGCCGCTCCGCCGGTTTCGTCGTCTTCGGGCAGGCCACCTCCCGCGCCCCCGCCTTGCGCGCCGCGTCGAGGAGGCCCTTGCCCTTGGCTCCGCCCGCGTGCAGCAGGACGAGCGTGATGTCCTCGACGGGCGCGTCGAGGTAGCCCTTGACGTCCTTGACGGTCTCCGCCGAGAGGTCCTGCGCGTTGCGCACGACCAGCACCTTGCGCTCGGCGAAGAGCGAGGGGCTGGTGAGTTCGGCGAGCGTCCCGGTCTGGAGCTGGTCGGGGGTGAGGTCCCGTACGTCCGTGTCGGCGTCGGCGGCGCGCGCGGCCGCCACCACCTCCCGGACGGCGCGGTCGAGGAGCAGGTCCTCCTGGCCCACGGCGAGCGTGACGGGGCCGAGGAGGTCGTCGCTGGAAGTCTTTCTGGTGGCCATCGCGATCCAGCATCCCACGGCCCACCGACAGCGGACCCCGGCGAGGCTCCCGCTCGGCCCGGGCGAGAATGGGCGGGTGAGCGAACGACACGTACTGGTGCTCCCCGACCGCGACGCCGCCGAGGAGGTGGCCGAGGAGCTGGCCGGCCGCTTCGGGGTGGCCGAGGAGCCGCAGCTGGTCAGGGACGCGCTGGCCGGCGAGGACGACGCCGAGGACGCGCAGTGGCTGGTGGTGGTCGAGGATCCGGACGGCCGGCTCGACCCGTCGGCACTGGACTCCTTCGCCGCCGAGTACGAGGGCTGGCTGGAGGCCCCTTGACCGGCTCCGCCCGCTAGCGGGCTGCCTTCGGCACGATCTGGACGTCCAGGTCGATGGAGATGCTGGAGCCGACGGCCGCGATGCCCCGCGCGAGCAGGGTCTGCCAGGTGAGGGTGAAGTCCTCGCGGTGGAGTTCGGTGGTGGCCCGGCAGGCGCAGCGCGGCTCGCCCTCCAGTCCGCTGCCGAGGCCGAGGTACTGGGTGTCCAGCGTGACCGTGCGGCTGACGCCGTGGAGGCTGAGCGCTCCGGTGACGTTCCAGCGGGCGCCGCCCCGGTGGGTGAAGCGCTCGCTGAAGAACTCGATGGTCGGGTGGACGCCGATGTCGAGGAAGTCGCTCGACCGCAGGTGGTCGTCGCGCATCTGGACGCCGGTGTCGATGGAGGCGGCGTCGATGACGACGTGCATCGCGGAATGCTCCATGCGGTCGGCGATCCGGACCGCGCCGGCGAAGCTGTTGAAGCGGCCGTGGATCCGCGCCAGCCCGATGTGCCGGGCGGTGAAGCCGATCTGGGAGTGGGTGGGGTCGATCTCCCAGTCGCCCGGCTCGGGCAGCGGCGGCTGCGGGGCGACCTGGAGCATGACGTCCCCGAGGTCGGCGTGGGCGCCCTGCTCCACCACGGCGGCGGCGTGGTGCGGGGTGTACCCGTCGGAGGTGACGGCGATCCGGTACTCGCCGGCCGGAACCGTGGCGAGGAGGGTGCCGTACGGGTCGGTCTCCCCGCCCAGCACCTTGCGGCCCGCCGTGTCGGTGAGCGCGAACTCCGCCTGCCGCAGCGGCTCGTGCACGGGGTCGAGCACCCGGCAGCTCAGCACCCCGGCGGAGGCGGGCACGGTGACCCCGGCGAGGGCACCGCCCCGCCCGCCCCCGACGCCGTTCCCGCGCTTCCCGAAGAGACCACCGAACATCCTCAACGCACCCCCGTGCGACTCGTTCACTATGCAACGAGTTCGCATTCGATCACCCTTGAGGTGTTCGAGGCAAACGCACTCTTCCTGTCGACGCGTCCGAATTACGGATTCTGCTTGCCGGGCACCGGTACGACCGGCAGTTCGTCGAGCACGATGCCGAAGAGCGCCCGGTACGCCTCGCGCAGCTCCTCGTCCGTGCCGAACTCCCGCTCGGTGCGCTCGCCGGCCACGGTCCGGTACAGCTTCCGGCCGCCGATGCTGACCCGGCCGTCCTCGGTGAGCAGCGAGCAGATCACCCCGCGGGTGAAGTGGGAATCCGGCGAGGTCCGGTGGTACCAGGCGCCGGCGGTGAAGTCCGCGAGCTCCCGCGGCCGCTGCTCCAGCCGGTACTGCGGCTTGCCGTCCCGCACCACGTCGAGGTCCCCGCCCGCCCCCGGGACCTCGACGATCACGAAGGTCCCCGAGGGGTCGGGCTGCTCCCCGCGCTCGTCGAAGGCGAGCGGATGGTGGCTGTGGTCCCCGAAGCCCACGTCCGCCAGCCACCGCTCCCCGTCCGCGGTCTCCACCCGCAGGGCCATGTGGTCGTACGGGATCCCCACCCGGCCGTCCGGACCGAGGACCCGGGCCTGGAGCAGCTCGACCCGGTAGCCGAGCGCTCGGAGCAGCGCGGCGAAGGCGACGTTCAGCTCGTAACAGAACCCGCCCCGCCGGGCCGCGACCACCTTGGCGACCAGCGCCTTCTCGTCGAGGACGATGTCCTGCCCGAGGTGGATGGAAAGGTTCTCGAAGGGCACGGCGAGCAGGTGCCTCAGGTGGAGGTCCCGCAGCGCCTCGGCGTCGGCCCGGTCCGGCCGTCGGGCACCGATGCGCTCCAGGTAGTGCCGCACGGAGGCGTCCGGCAGTCCCGCGGTCTCTTCATGATCGGTCATACGGGCAGTCTGCCCGGGCGGGCGGCGTCAGGGGGTGGCGGTGGTCGCTTCCGTCTCCCGGGTGGGTAGTTCACGCATCCGCCGGAGTGGTGAGGGCAGCAGCCACAGGACCGCGAAGACGGCACCGACGGTGGCGACCCACAGGGTGGGGCGCACGCCGATCGCCGTGCCCAGCACACCGCCGACGAGGGCGCCGACCGGGCGGAAGCCGTGGTTGAGGGTGCGGAAGGCGCCCATGACCCGGGCCCGCATGGTCTCGGGTATGAGGGCCATCTGGAGGGACCCGGCGGCCACGTCGACGATCATCACTCCGGCGCAGGACAGGAACTCGGCGGCGAAGAGCACCCCCACCACGAGCGGCAGCGGCCCGTCGGCGGCGGGTATGAGGACCAGGGGCAGGGTGAAGCCCAGGGTGCCGGCGACGAGGGAGCCGCCGATGCCGATCCGGCGGACGACCGCTCCGCTGCACGCCGCCCCGAGCAGGCCGCCGACGGCCCCGGTGCCGAGCACCAGACCGAGCAGTCCCGCGCCCAGACCGAGGCCCTTGGTGACGTGGAGGACGAAGAGGGTGTGGAACATGAAGTTGAAGAACTGGATGTGGCCGGCAGCGGCGAAGAGCGCCCGCATCGACGGCTCTCTCACCACCCAGCGGATCCCCTCCGTGAAGTGCCCCTTCGCCACGGGCGCCGGGGCGGGCTCGTCGGGCCGGCGTTTCTTTACAAGCGATTCCTCATAAGCACTGCACCAGCGCGTCCCCGCGGAAGCTGCCCCCAGGGGCTTCCGCACCGGCGGGGCACCGCTCACCACCCCCGCGCCACGGCCACCAGACCGCTCCCCGCACCCGCCACCGCGATCGCCCCGTCCCGGTCGGTCCGCAGCACCCTCGCCCCGCCCGCCCGCAACGCCGCCAGCGTCCGCGGCGACGGATGGCCGTACGGGTTGTCCCGCCCCGCCGACACGAGCGCGAGGCGCGGCCGTACCCTCGCGGTCAGCCCCGGGTCCTGGTGCGCGGACCCGTGGTGCGCCACCTTCAGCACGTCCACCGCGCCCAGCTCCGGATGGGCCTGCCACAGGGCGCGCTGCGCCGGCGGCTCCAGATCCCCGAGGAGCAGCACACTCACTCCGCCCGGGCCCCGGACGAGGAGCGTGACACTGACGTCGTTCGGCCCACCGTCGGGCGGCCCCGGACCGGCCGGCGGCCACAGCACCCGCCACTCCAACGCCCCGACCCGCCGCCGCTCCCCCGTCTCCGCCCGCACCACCGGCACCCCCGCCGCCCCCGCCACCCGCCGGACGAACTCCGCCTGCCCGGGCGGCTCGTCGAGTCCCGTGACCTGGATGGCCCCCACGGACCGCCCCTTCAACACCCCAGGCAGACCGGCCACATGGTCGGCATGGAAGTGGGTCAGCACCAGCAACGGCACCTTCCTCACCCCGAGTTCGCGCAGACAGCCGTCCACCGCCGCCGGATCCGGCCCGGCGTCCACGACCACCCCCGCGCCTCCGCCCGCCGCGAGCACCACGGCGTCGCCCTGCCCCACCTGGCACATCGCGAACACCCAGCCCGGCGGTGGCCATCCGGTCACCCACCGCACCAGCGGCACCGGCCGCACCACCACAAGCACCAGCAGCACCGCCACCCCGACGACCAGCCAGGTCCGGTGCCGCAGCCGCCGCACCCCCGACACCACCCCGCACGTGAGCAGCGCCAGCGCCGCCCCGCCCCACCAGCCTCCGGGCCACGCCACCTCCGCACCCGGCAGCTCCGCTCCCGCCCGGGCCACCCAGGCGATCCACCCGGCCGGCCAGCCCGCCACCCAGGCCGCCGCGCTCGCGCCCCCGGCCCACACCGGCGCCACCGCGAGCGCCACGAACCCGAACACCGTCGCGGGCGCCACCGCCAGCTCCGCGAAGAGGTTCGCCGGGATCGCCACCAGGCTCGTCCGGCCCGCGAAGACCACCACGACCGGCGCGGTCACCGCCTGCGCCGCCAGCGCGGCGGCCAGCGCCTCCGCGACCCGCCCCGGCACCCCGCGCCGCCGCAGCCCGTCGCTCCACCCCGGTGCCACCACCAGCAGCGCCCCGGTGGCCAGCACCGACAACAGGAAGCCGTAACTCCGCGCCAGCCAAGGGTCGTACAGCACCAGGAGCAGCACCACCCCGGCCAGCGCCGGGATCAGCGACCGCCTGCGGCCGGTGGCGATCGCCAGCAGCGCCACCAGCCCGCAGGCCGCCGCCCGCAGCACGCTCGGCTCCGGCCGGCACACCACCACGAACGCCAGCGTGAGCCCCGCTCCCGCCACCGCGGTCCCCCGCAGCGAGAGCCCGATCCGCGGGGCGAGCCCGCCCCGCTCGACCTGCCGAGCCCGCCCCGGCGGCCCCACGAGCAGGAGCAACACGATCGAGAGGTTGCTGCCCGACACAGCCAAAAGGTGCGTGAGGTCGGTGGCCGTGAAGGCGTCCCGCAGTTCGGTGCCGATCCGGGAGGTGTCCCCGACGACCAGGCCGGGGAGCAGCGCCCGCGCGTCGGGGGCGAGCCCGTCGGTCGCCGCCCTGAGCCCGGCCCTGAGCTCCCCCGCGGTCCGCTGGAGCGCGCTCGGCGGCCCCACGATCCGCGGCGGACCCGCCCGGGCCTTGAGCACGGCCGCGTACGGGTCCCCCGGGTCCCCGGGCGGCGCAAAGCGGGCGCCGACCCGCAGCCGGGTGGACGGCAGCAGCCCCAGCCACGCGTCCCGCCCCTCCCCCGGCGGCACGATCAGCAGCACCGGCGCCCGGGTCCGCACGGCCGAACCGCCCTTCACCTCCACCCGCACCACCTCCGCGTCCATCACCACCGACACCGGCACCATCGCCCTACCGCTCACCCGGGGTCGGGTCAGCCTCGGGTCCGAGGTCACCGTGACCTCCACCCAGGCCCTGCCGTACTCCTGGGCCAGGACCGGCACCGGCCCCCGCCGAAGGTCCGCCGCGTGCAGCCCCGCCGAAGCCGCCCCCGCCGCGGCGCACAGCAGCACCCCGGCCCAGGCGGTGGCCCTCAACCGCCATCCGGGCACCCTCGCCCGACCCCGACCCAGGCCCCGAACGTCACCCGGCCCCTCGCCCGAAGCGGCGGGATCCCGGCCCCCGGTCAGCCGTCGCGCCACGGCAGGCGTCAGCACCGCCACCGCCCCGGCCAGGCACAGCCCGACGCCCGCGACCGTCCACCAGCCGGCCACGCCCAGGGCCGCGGCCGCTGCCGCCCAGGCCGCGAGCGCGGGCGGAACGAGCCTCAGATCGACTTCCTCCTCGAACCGCGCCCCCTCCCCGTGCCGCGTCCCCTCTCCAGGCTGCCGAGTCCCGTCGTCCGGCCGCGTCTCGTCCTCGCGGAGCCCGTCCGCCACCGGCCCGGCCCGGTTCACGGCCGCACCAGCGGCTGAAGGTCCGCGTAACGCCGCTCGCCGATGCCGTCGACCTCGCGCAGCTCCTCCACCGCACGGAATCCCCCGCGTTCCGTGCGGTGGTCGACGATCCGCCGGGCCAGCACCGGCCCCACGCCCGGCAGTCCGTCGAACTGCTCGGCCGTCGCCGTGTTGAGGCTCAACGGCACACCACTCGCGCCCAGCCCGACCCCCGATCCTCCACCGCCCGAAGCCCCGGCGGCCCCCGCACCCGGGGCTCCCGCGCCCGGAATCCCGACGAGCACCTGCTCCCCGTCGAAGAGGACCCGGGCCCGGTTGAGCCCCGTCAGATCCGCGCCCGCCCGCACCCCTCCGGCGGCCCGCAGCGCGTCCGCGACCCGCGACCCGGCCGGCAACGTCAGCACCCCCGGCCTGCGGACCTTCCCTCCCACGTCCACGACGACCTCCGCCGTGGGGGACGGAGCGCCGGACGCGGCCTTCGTCCCTGATCCCGGCGTCGAAGGCGAGACGGCGACCGGCGCGGCGCCCACCATCTCCGGGGCGCGCACCGGCTCCGGCCGACCCGCCCAGAAGAAGCCGCCGGCAGCGCAGACGGCCACCACCAGGACCACGCCGAGCGCCGCCAGTGACCTCGGTTCGAGCCCGCACCGCGTCTGCACCCACAGCGGCAACCGCTCACGCACCGCGGCCCGCCACCGCCGCTCCCCCGCGCCGACGGGCGCCCTCTCCTCGACCACCACCACCGGATCCGGCGCGGCGGGCACGGCAGGCGGGAACAGCGCGTCCCCCCGCTCCCGTACGACGCCTGCCCCGCCCCCGCCGGGCCCCGGCGGCACGGGAACCCGCCGGACCCGTACCCGCCGCCGGGCCCGTCCCGGCGGGGCACCCCGACGGGGCGCCCCGGATTCGGGCCCGGTCCGCGAGGAGGCGGAGGACGAGGACAAGGACAAGGACAAGGACGAGGAACGCGAACGCGACGCGGCCGGAGAGGAGGAAGAAACCGATGAAGGCGAAGAAGCCGTACGAAGATCCATGTCAGCGACGGTAGAGACCGGGACGACCCCGTGCCGTCGCCCTCCGGCTTCCGTGGAGAACGACGCGTCTGTGGACAACTCCCTCACCCACAAGGGTGAGAGCTCCTGGCTCAGCGCGGCGAGACGACCACCGCGAGCAGCCCTGGCCCGGTGTGCGCGCCGATGACCGCGCCGACCTCGCTGACGTGCAGCTCGGCGAGGCCGGGCACCCGTTCCCTGAGGCGTTCGGCGAGCGTTTCTGCCCGCTCGGGCGCGGAGAGGTGGTGGACGGCGACGTCGACGGGACCGGAGCCGGCCTGTTCCACCGCCAGTTCCTCCAGCCGCGCGATCGCCTTCGAGGCGGTGCGTACCTTCTCCCGCAGTTCGATGCGGCCGCCGTCGAGTTCGAGGAGCGGCTTCACCGCGAGCGCGGAGCCGAGCAGCGCCTGGGCGGTCCCGATCCGTCCGCCCCGGCGCAGGTAGTCGAGCGTGTCGACGTAGAAGTAGGCGGAGGTGTTCCCGGCGCGCTTCTCGGCCGCCGCCACGGCCTCGTCGAGCGAGCCGCCGGCCTCCACGACCTCAGCCGCCGCGAGGGCGCAGAATCCGAGGGCCATGCCGATCATGCGCGTGTCCACGACCCGTACGGGTACGGGGGCGTCCTTCGCCGCGAGCACGGCGGCGTCGTAGGTGCCGGAGACCTCGGCGGAGAGGTGGAGGGAGACGATCCCGCGCGCACCGGCCTCCGCGGCCTCGCGGTAGGTGGCGGCGAAGACCTCGGGGCTGGGCCGGGAGGTGGTGACGGACCGCCGCTTCTGCAGCGCCTCGGCGAGCGATCTGGCGGAGATCTCGGTGCCCTCCAGGAGGGCGCGGTCGCCGATGACGACGGTCAGCGGGACCGCGGTGATGGCGTGCCGCTCCATCGTCTGGGGTGGCAGGTAGGCCGTGGAATCGGTGACGATCGCGACATGCCGGGACATGAGCGGGAGGTTACCCGCCACGACCGCCGCTCGGCAGCCCGGCCCCGGTCACACCCGGTCCGAAGATCCCACAGAAGCCCCGAAGAAGCCCCGCGAACACCTCACCCCGGCCCCGTACACCCCTCACCCCGGCCCGCAAACGAGACACCCCGACCCCGCAAGCACGCCACCCCGGCCCCGCAGACGCCGAGCCCCGACCCCGCAAACAGGTCACCCCGGCCCCGCAGACGCCTCGGCCGGCAGACCTGGGGACAGCCCGCCGTCGGCCCCGCACAGGGTCGGCGCACAAGGTCGGCGGACAGGGTCGGCGGCCGAGTCCCGGCCGTCAGCCGGCGGACTCCGGGCGGGCCGTCTTCTCCCACGGGTACGCCGCCGCGCGGGGGTCGGGCGCGGTGATCGCCTGCGGTCCCTCAGCGGCCTGGGGCTGCTCCTCGGACCGCGCCTGCGGCCGGCTCGCCGGCCCGGGCGCCGACTCGTACCAGGCCGGCTGCGCGGGGTCCTGCGCGGTCGTGTCCGGGTCGGTGGTGGTCCAGTGGCGCAGCGCGCCCGCCTCCACGTCGATCTGGGCGCTCAGGGTGTCCAGGTCGTCCTCGGCGAAGCGCCGGGCCCGGTCGCGGGCGGCCCGCCGCAGTGCTTCCGCCGAGCCGGTGATCCGCTCGGTCCGCTCGGTCAGCGCGGGCAGCTGCCCGGACACGTACGCCTTGTCCGGCTCCCGCTCCAGGCGCTTGAGGTCCTCGTCCAGCTCGCGGCCGTGCGCGCTGAGCCGGGCGAAGAGGTCGAGCGACTCGCGCAGCGAGGCGTCCTCCACGGCCCCCGCCTGGAGGGCGTCCTGGGTGGCGCGCATCGAGGTGCGGAGCGAGAGCCGCAGCTTGGCCAGCTCGGCGGCGACTCCGGCCTGGCCGAAGCTCTTGGCCCGCAGGGTCGTGTCCTCGACCGTGCGGCGGGCCTGGTCGAGGGTGCGGTCGACTCCGCGCTTGGTGGCCTTGGCCACCTTCACGGTGGCGTAGACCCCGAGCGCCACGAAGGAAAGGATGAGAAGCGCCAGGATCGTGACAATCGCGGCTTCCATGTGCGTCGCTCCTCAGGCTCCGGCGGCGTCCCACGGCTGTGGTCCTTCCACCGTAAACGGAAAGGGCAGGCCGGAGGTTCCATCGGAACCCCCAACCTGCCCGTAGGGGAAACCCCTCATCCCGCCGCGGCACTCAGGCCACGATGTTCACCAGCTTCGGCGCGCGCACGATCACCTTGCGGATCTCGGCGCCGCCGAGGGCCGTGACGACGTGCGGGTCGGCCAGCGCCAGCGCCTCCAGATCGGCGTCGGAGATCGACGGGGAGACCTCCAGGCGGGCCTTGACCTTGCCCTTGATCTGCACGACGCAGGTCACGGTCTCGTCCACCACGTAGGCCGGGTCGGCGACCGGGAAGTCCTGGTGGACGACCGAGTCGGTGTGGCCGAGGCGGTGCCACAGCTCCTCCGCGATGTGCGGGGCGAGCGGGGCGACCAGCAGGACAAGCTGTTCGGCGACCGGGCGGGGGAGCGAGCCGCCGCCCTTGGTGAGGTGGTTGTTCAGCTCGGTGATCTTGGCGATGGCGGTGTTGAAGCGCATCGCGGCCATGTCCTGGGAGACGCCGTCGATCGCCTTGTGCAGGGCGCGCAGGGTGTCGTCGTCGGGCGTGGTGTCGGCGACGGTGACCTCGCCGGTCGCCTCGTCGACGATGTTCCGCCACAGCCGCTGGAGCAGGCGGTACTGGCCGACGACGGCGCGGGTGTCCCACGGGCGGGAGACGTCCAGCGGGCCCATCGCCATCTCGTAGAGGCGCAGGGTGTCGGCGCCGTACTCGCCGCAGATTTCGTCCGGCGTGACGGCGTTCTTCAGGGACTTGCCCATCTTGCCGAGGACGCGGCTGACCTTCTCGCCCTCGTACCAGTAGGCGCCGTCGCGCTCCTCGACCTCGGCGGCCGGCACGGCGATGCCGCGGGCGTCGCGGTAGACGAAGGCCTGGATCATGCCCTGGTTGTAGAGCTTGTGGAAGGGCTCGGCCGAGGACACGTGGCCCAGGTCGAAGAGGACCTTCGACCAGAAGCGGGCGTACAGCAGGTGCAGCACGGCATGCTCGGCGCCGCCGACGTAGAGGTCGACACCGCCGGTGGGCATGCCCTCGCGCGGGCCCATCCAGTACTGCTCGATGGCCGGGTCGACGAGCTTCTCGTCGTTGTGCGGGTCCAGGTAGCGCAGCTCGTACCAGCAGGAACCGGCCCAGTTGGGCATGGTGTTGGTCTCGCGGCGGTACTTCTTCGGCCCGTCGCCCAGGTCGAGGGTGACGTGGACCCACTCGTCGTTGCGGGAGAGCGGGGTCTCGGGCTGGGTGTCGGCGTCGTCCGGGTCGAAGGTCCGCGGCGAGTAGTCCTCGACCTCGGGCAGCTCCAGCGGGAGCATCGACTCCGGCAGCGCGTGGGCGACGCCGTCCTCGTCGTAGACGATCGGGAAGGGCTCGCCCCAGTACCGCTGACGGCTGAACAGCCAGTCGCGGAGGCGGAAGTTGACGGTGCCCTCGCCGATGCCGCGGGCGGCCAGCCAGTCGGTGATCTTCGCCTTCGCCTCGACGACGCCCAGGCCGTCCAGGGAGATCTCGTCGTTGGCGGAGCCGACCAGCTTCGCCTCGTACGAGGAGAAGGCGTCGTCCCAGGTGGACGGGTCGGTGCCGCGGTCGTCGCTCGGCTCGACGACGCAGCGCATCGGCAGCTCGAAGGCGCGGGCGAAGGCGAAGTCGCGGGCGTCGTGGGCGGGGACGGCCATGATGGCGCCGGTCCCGTAGCCCATGAGGACATAGTCCGCGATGAAGACGGGGACCCGGTCGCCGCTGACCGGGTTGGTCGCGTACGCGCCGGTGAAGACGCCGGTCTTCTCCTTGGCGTCGGCCTGCCGCTCGACGTCGGACTTGGAGGCGGCCTGCTTGCGGTAGGCGTCGACGGCCTCGGCGGGAGTGGCGTGCCCGCCGGTCCACACCGCGTGGGTGCCCTCGGGCCACTCGGCCGGGACGATCTTCTCGACCAGGTCGTGCTCGGGGGCCAGGACCATGTAGGTGGCGCCGAACAGGGTGTCCTGGCGGGTGGTGAAGACGGTGATGGCGCCGGTGTCGCCGACCTGGAAGTCGACGCGGGCGCCCTCGGAGCGGCCGATCCAGTTGCGCTGCTGCAGCTTGATGGCCTCGGGCCAGTCCAGGCCGTCGAGGTCGTCCAGCAGGCGGTCCGCGTAGGCGGTGATGCGCATGTTCCACTGGCGCAGCTTGGCCTTGAAGACGGGGAAGTTGCCGCGCTCGGAGCGGCCGTCGGCGGTGACCTCCTCGTTGGCGAGGACGGTGCCCAGGCCGGGACACCAGTTGACCGGGGCGTCGGAGGCGTACGCCAGGCGGTACTCGCCCAGGACGTCGGCGCGCTCGGCGGAGCTCAGCTCGCCCCACGCGCGCGTGGCGCCCGGAATCTCACGGGTGCCGTTCTCAAACTGCTCGATCAGCTCGGCGATCGGGCGGGCCTTCGCGGCCTCGGTGTCGTACCAGGAGTTGTAGATCTGCAGGAAGATCCACTGGGTCCACTTGTAGTAGTCCGGGTCGATCGTGGCGAAGGACCGGCGCTTGTCGTGGCCGAGGCCCAGCCGGCGCAGCTGGGCCTTCATGTTCTCCATGTTGGCCTCGGTGGACACGCGGGGGTGCGTGCCGGTCTGCACGGCGTACTGCTCGGCGGGCAGGCCGAAGGCGTCGAAGCCGAGGGTGTGGAGCACGTTGTGACCGCTCATGCGCGCGTGGCGGGCGAAGACGTCCGTGGCGATGTAGCCGAGCGGGTGGCCGACGTGGAGGCCCGCACCCGAGGGGTACGGGAACATGTCCATGATGAACTTCTTGGGCCGGGCGGCGAGCTCGGGGTCGCCCGCCAGGTCACCGGAGGGGTTCGGCGCCTCGTAGGTGCCCTCGGCGTCCCATACGTCCTGCCAGCGTGCCTCGATGTCGGCGGCCATGGCCGCCGTGTAGCGATGCGGGGCCGCCGTCTCGGCGGCCGTGTTGATCTCGGTCATGGTCCTAGAAGCTCCATCGATCGTCTCTGCCCACTGCCACGAACTGCCACGAAATGAAAAATCCCCTCGCACAGGAGGGGACGCCGCGCCGACTCCGACGGGGTCTCTTCCGCCCGTCGGGACTGATCAGCGCGGCTCGATAAGCAGGAGGCGTACGGCACGCATGGCGCCAGGGTACCGCAGCGCCCACAGGGGCCGCGTCGATGTCCAGGGGGTGGCGGGAACGACGAAGCGGGCCATCCGATGTGGATGACCCGCTTCTTCTGTGGAGCTAAGGAGAATTGAACTCCTGACCTCCTGCATGCCATGCAGGCGCTCTACCAACTGAGCTATAGCCCCTCGTGTGCGGCGTTCAGCTTACCGCAGAAGTGCGGAGAGCCATCCGGTCATGGATGGCCCGTCTGCCTTCTGTGGAGCTAAGGAGAATTGAACTCCTGACCTCCTGCATGCCATGCAGGCGCTCTACCAACTGAGCTATAGCCCCTCAAGATCGTCTCCGCCCGGCTCCCTCTCAGGGCTTCCTCGCGGCGACGGACAGAACAGTAACCGGCCGTCGGGCAGAACTCCAAATCCGTTTCTCGGGTGCTGTCGGAGGCTCCGGGTAGGGTCGCCCCCTGTGTCCCCCTCCGCGCCTTCCCCGTCCCGCGCCCGGCCGTGGCCCCTGGTCGCCGCCGCGGCGACCTGCCTGATCTCGTTCGCCGCCTTCTGGGTGGCGCAGCGCGTAGCCCACGTGAACATGCTCGACGTGATGGTCTACCGGGCCGAGGCGGAGACGCTGCGGGCCGGCGGCGATCTGTACGCGATGCGCGCCACCTCGGCGAACCTGGCGATGACCTATCCGCCGTTCGCCGCCGCGCTGTTCCTGCCGCTGACCCTGGTGGACGTCCCGCTCATGCGGACGCTCTCCACGGCCGGGAACCTGCTGCTCGTCGTGGCCCTGGTGCGGCTGTCGCTCCAGCTGGTCCGCCCGGCGCTCGCCGCGCCGGGGCGCCGGGCCGACCTGTGGCGTACGGCACTGTGGGTGGCGGCGGTGCTCGTCTGGTGCGAACCGGTGTGGACGACCCTGCGGTACGGGCAGATCAACCTGCTGGTCGCGGTGGCTGTGCTGTGGGACCTCACGCGCCGCGAGGGCAGCCGGTGGGCCGGCCTCGGCATCGGCCTGGCGACCGCGGTGAAACTCACACCCGGACTCTTCGTGGTGCTGCTCCTCGCCGCGGGCCTGCTGCTGTGGCGGCGCGACCGGGGGATGAACCAGTGGCTGCGCACCGCGCTGACCGCGACCGGCGCCTTCCTGGTCACGACGCTGGCCATGGTGGTGGCGCTGCCGGCGGACTCGAAGACCTTCTGGACCCGGACGCTGTTCGAGACCGGCCGGGTGGGCCACAAGGAGGAGACGGCGAACCAGTCGCTCAGCGGGGTGCTCGCCCGGCTGATGCACACGGACGCGCCCGGGCTGTGGTGGCTGGCCGCGGCGGTGCTGCTGGGCGGCGCGGCGATGGCGCTCGCGATCCGGGCGGCGGTGCGCGGCGACAAGGCGGTGGCCGTGGTCGTCACCGCGTTCACGGCGCTGATGGTCTCCCCGATCTCCTGGTCCCACCACTGGGTCTGGTGCGTGCCGCTGCTGATCCTGCTGCACGACCGCGCCACGCGCGCGTGGCTCACGACGGGCGCCGTGGGGCTGGCCTTCGCCTCGTTCGCGCTGTGGTGGGTGCCGCACGACCCGGGCCGTCCCGAACTCGACCAGAACGCGGGTCAGATGCTGCTGTCGGCGGTCTACCCGCTCACGGCCATGGCGGTCCTCACCGGCTATGCGCTGACGCGGTGGCGGGCGACGAGCCGGCCCCACATCCCGAACCCGCGGCGGGAGGCCGTCGTGGTCCGGGAGCCTCAGGCCGTGGCGAAGGAGTAGAACCGCTTGAGGGTGCAGTGCTCGTCGAGGAGCCGGCCGTAGATCGGCTCCCCCTCGAGTTCGCGGTAGGTCTCGATCGGGTCGCCCTTTATGATCAGCGCCCGCGCGCACTCCTCGCACCAGTACTGGAAGTCGGGGTTGACGGGGTCCATGTCCCGCACGATGGGCGTGCCGCTGCCGCACCAGTCGCACTTCCGCCTGTGCGCACCCAAAGGCCACCCTCCCGTCCGGACCTGGTTCCCCCTCCGGCCGTCCGATTCTGCCATGGCCGGGCGGCCGCCCAGAAGTGACAAAACAACAGATCCCGCCCTCCTGTGCAGGAGGACGGGATCCGGTGACTGTGGAGCTAAGGAGAATTGAACTCCTGACCTCCTGCATGCCATGCAGGCGCTCTACCAACTGAGCTATAGCCCCTCGTGTTCTTCGCGCTCGGCGCTGCGAACAAGAAGAACTTTAGCCGGTGACCTGCCGGAAAGTGAAATCCGGGCCCCGGGCGGACGCCCGGGGTGTGTCAGGTGTCGTCGCCGAGAACCGGCTCGGGCAGCGAGCCGGCGTTGTGCTCCATCAGGCGCCAGCCGCGCGCGCCCTGGCCGAGGACGGACCAGGAGCAGTTCGAGAGGCCGCCGAGGCCCTCCCAGTGGTGCGGCTCCAGGCCGAGGAGGCGGCCGATGGCGGTCCTGATGGTGCCGCCGTGGCTGACCACGACCAGGGTGCCGTCCTGCGGGAGCTTGTCGGCGTGCTCCAGGATCACCGGAGCGGCCCGGTCGGCCACCTCGGTCTCCAGCTCGCCGCCGCCCCTGCGCACGGGCTCGCCGCGCTTCCAGGCGGCGTACTGGTCGCCGAAGCGCGCGACGATCTCGTCGTGCGTGAGCCCCTGCCACTCCCCCGCGTACGTCTCGCGCAGCGCGGCGTCGTGGGCGACGGCCAGTCCGGTCAGCGCGGCCAGCTCGGCGGCCGTGGCCGCCGTCCGCTTCAGGTCGGAGGCGACGATCGCGTCGGGCCGGAGGGCGGCGAGCAGCCGGGCGGCCCGGCGGGCCTGGTGGACGCCGGCTTCCGTGAGCTCGATGTCGGTCGAGCCCTGGAAGCGGCGCTCCAGGTTCCAGGACGTCTGGCCGTGGCGCCACAGGACGATACGGCGGCCGGTGCCGCCCTTGGCGGCGCTCAGCTCAGCTCACCGTCCGCCCTGTCGGCGCCGGTCAGCTCGGCGTGCTCGGCGGCCTTGCCGCGGGTCTTGACGGCGTCCTCGGGCAGCGGGAGCTCGGGGCAGTCCTTCCACAGCCGCTCGAGGGCGTAGAAGACCCGCTCCTCGCTGTGCTGCACGTGGACGACAATGTCGACGTAGTCCAGGAGGATCCAGCGGGCGTCCCGGTCGCCCTCGCGGCGCACCGGCTTGGCGCCGAGCTCCTTCTGGAGCCGCTCCTCGATCTCGTCGACGATCGACTTGACCTGGCGGTCGTTGGGCGCGGAGGCGAGCAGGAAGGCGTCGGTGATCGACAGCACGTCGCTGACGTCGTACGCGATGATGTCGTGCGCGAGCCGGTCGGCCGCCGCCTGGGCGGCGGCGTTGACGAGCTCGATGGAGCGATCCGTGGCGGTCACAAGCAGGCTTTCGTCGGCGGTCAGGTACCCCTCCAGGGTCTCACGGACCGCCGACGGTCCCGCAAACGATTACGAGGCGCCCGGAATCTCGTAGTCCCGGCCGAGGACGACGGTGACCGCGGCGGTGCCGGCGGGCTTGCCCTTGGTCACCGAGTCCTCTGGCAGACCGAGGGTCTTGGCGACCTCGACGGCCGTGGCCTTCTGCGCGTCGTCGCCGTAGACGATCTCGGACTTCGCCCGGCTCTCGGCCTTGGTCCCGCCGACGAAGGCGTAGCCGCCGTTGATCAGGACGATCTTGGCCGCCTCGACGGCGTCCTCGCCGGTTCCGTCCTTGATCGAGACGCGCGGCACTCCGCCGGCGTCGAGGGCCGTGACCTTGCCGCCGAGGATGTCCTTGACCACGCTGTCGCCTGCGCCGTCGGCGAGCGAGCCGTCCTCGCCGACCGGGAGCAGCGCCGTCTTGAAGGCGCCGGTCTTGGCGTGCTCGGCGAGCTTGGCGAGGGAGGCGGCGAGGTCCTTCTCGGGGAGGGACGGGTCGGCGATCTGCTGGAGGTACTCGATGGCGGCCGCGGCGTTCGCCGCGTCGCTGGGCATCTTGCGGAGCATGCCGCCGACGACCTGGCCGAAGCGCTGGAGCTGCTTGGCCTCGGCCTCGCCGGAGGCCCTGTGGGTGGCGTAGGCGACGGCGGCGCGGCCGTTGAGGGTCTGCTGCTCGCCCTTGGCGACGAGCGGGTCGGCGCCCTTCTTGCCCTTGGGGTCGGGGACGGTCGCGTCGGTGTCGACCTCGATGCCGCCGAGGTACTCGACGAGGTTCTCCAGGTACGGCGTGTCCAGGCGCCAGGTGCCGGCGATCTTGGCGCCGAGGAGGGTGTCGAGGGCTTCGCGGGTCCCGCTGGAGCCGTCCTCCTCGACGGACTTGCCGAGGGTGGTGGCGGCGCCTTCGCTGTCGGCGACGGCGAGCGCGTTGGGCAGCAGGACGGTGGTGCCCTGCTTGGTGGTGGAGTTGTCCACGAGGAGGGCGGTGGAGGTGCCGCCGCCCTTGAGGTCGTGGAGGTGGAGCACGATGGTGGCGCGCTGCTGCGGTCCGGTGGCGGCGTTCTGGCCCGGCTTCCCGGTGTCGCCGGTGCCGGGGAGCAGACCGGCCGACCACAGGTAGCCCACACCGCCCACGACGGCGAGGACGAGGACGACGACGAGGGCGATCACCCGGTTGCGGCCGCGGCGGCGGGCCTCCTCACGGCGCTCCGACCGGCTCTCGGTGAACTTGAGCCAGTCGATGACGTCCTCGGAGTCCTCGTCGGGCTCCTCGATGAAGGAGAACTGCTCGGTCCGGTAGTCCTTGGCGTCGTCGGCGCCGACGTCGGGCCGGCGGGGCGTCCTGGGGGTGGCGGGCGGCTCGGGGGCGGGCCGCTGGCCGGGGACCCCGGCGGGGGCCGCGGCGACGGGCGCCGCGGGCTCTGCGGCCTGCCACTGCTGCTGCCCGGCACCGCCGTAGGTGTCGTACGGGTCGTAGGAGGGCTGGGCGTAGCCGCCCTGGGGCTGCCCGCCCTGGTAGGCGTCGTACGAGGGCTGCTGGGGGGGCTGGGGCTGCTGCGGGGCCTGGGGCTGGGCGTAGGGGTCGTAGCCGTACGCCTGCTGCTGTCCCGCGTACGGGTCGTACGCGGCCTGCTGCGGGGCCTGGGCCTGCTGCTGGTACACCGGCTGCCCGTACGCGTCGTAGCCGATGATCTGCGGCTGCGGCTGGTACGGGTCGTACGGGTTCTGCTGATCGTTCACCGGTGCCCCTCCCCGGGACTCACTCGCCGCGGTACAGCTGGCGCTTGTCGATGTAGCGGACCACGCCGTCCGGGACGAGGTACCAGACGGGGTCGCCCTTCGCGACCCGGGCGCGGCAGTCGGTGGACGAGATGGCGAGGGCGGGGATCTCGACGAGGGAGACTCCGCCCTTGGGCAGCCCGTCGTCGGTGAGGTCGTGGCCCGGTCGGGTGACGCCGATGAAGTGGGCGAGGGCGAAGAGCTCCTCCGCGTCGCGCCAGGTGAGGATCTGCGAGAGCGCGTCGGCCCCGGTGATGAAGAACAGGTCGGCGTCGGCGTTGAGGGAGCTCAGGTCCCTCAGGGTGTCGATGGTGTAGGTGGCGCCGCCGCGGTCGATGTCGATGCGGCTGACCGAGAACTGCGGGTTGGAGGCGGTGGCGATGACCGTCATCAGGTAGCGGTCCTCGGCGGGCGAGACGGCCTTGTGGCTCTTCTGCCACGGTTCACCGGTCGGTACGAACACCACCTCGTCCAGGTGGAACAGGGCGGCGACCTCGCTGGCCGCCACCAGGTGTCCGTGGTGGATCGGGTCGAACGTCCCGCCCATCACGCCGAGGCGGCGCTTGCCGCGGCCGCCGGTAGGCACTTCCTGCTCTCCCATGCGTGCAGAGCCTACTGGCACGGCGGCGGGCGCCGGATCAGCGGCCTCCCGGTCGGCGTCCGGCTCAGCGGTCGCGGTTGAAGCGGGTGGTGATCCAGAGCAGGAGCATCAGCGCGATGAAGGCGCCGCCGCCCGTGACGTACGGGTTGAGGCTGTCGTGGTTGCCACCGTGCTCGGCGCCCTCGGAAGCAAGCGTGACGAGGTTGGCGGCGGTGCTGTGGAGGCTCATCTTCGGCAGACCTATCCGATCGGGGGTGGGAGCGGAGACTTCGCGCACATCGTATGCGGGCGGTCCCGGCTCTCTCACGCCGACTCAGGCGTTGGCGTCCCCGGCGTCCCCTGACGCCCCTCGCGCGGCGGCGCCGGCGGGCCGGCCGGCCGTCCCGGCGGCGGCCTCTCCGGGGGTCCCGTCGGAGGTCTCTCCGGTGGCCTTGCCGGCGCTCTCGGCGGTGGCGTCGTCCGGGGTCCCGCCGCCGTAGCCGCGGAGCAGGAACCAGGCGAGGAGGGCGCCGCCGACCATGGAGACCAGCAGGACGATGCGGAGGGTGTCGCCCGGGCCCTGCTGCGCCGCCGCGGCGGTCGCGGTGAGGGCGGCGGTGGCCGTGGCGATGTCCGGCATGAGGTCGTACTCCCTCGTTGTCCACAGGGCCCGAGTTGTCCACAGGCCCCCGGCACACGGTAGCGCCCTCGCCTAGGGTGGGTCGTGTCAGGGGGACGAGTACCGACTCGTAAGGATGGACAGGGGGCGTTCATGACCGACAACCACGGCGGGGACCAGCGGGGCGGCGTGCCGAGCAGGCAGCGCAAGCGGTTCCCCGGCATCTCCTCCCGGGCGTACGAGCACCCGGCGGACCGTTCGGCGCTGGTGGCGCTGCGGAAGCTGACCGGGTTCGACACGGTGTTCAAGGCGCTCAGCGGACTGCTGCCCGAGCGCAGCCTGCGACTGCTCTACCTCTCGGACTCCGTCCGGGTGAGCGACGCGCAGTTCTCCCACCTCCACGACATGCTGCGGGACGCCTGCTACATCCTCGACCTGGACAAGGTCCCGCCGATGTACGTCACGCAGAACCCGGTGCCGAACGCGATGTGCGTGGGCCTGGACGAGCCGGTGATCGTGCTGACCACGGGGCTCGTCGAGCTGCTCGACGAGGAGGAGATGCGGGCGGTGGTCGGCCACGAGGTCGGTCACGCCCTGTCGGGGCACGCGGTCTACCGGACGGTGCTGCTCTTCCTCACGAACGTGGCGCTGAAGGTGGCGTGGATCCCGCTGGGGAACGTGGCGGTGACGGCGATCGTGACCGCGCTGCGCGAGTGGTTCCGCAAGTCGGAGCTGTCGGCCGACCGGGCCGGCCTGCTGGTGGGACAGGACCTGCACGCCTCGATGCGGGGGCTGATGAAGCTCGCCGGCGGCAACCACCTGCACGAGATGAACGTGGACGCCTTCCTCGCCCAGGCGGACGAGTACGAGAAGGCCGGTGACCTGCGGGACTCGGTCCTGAAGATCCTCAACGTGCTGCCGCGCTCGCACCCGTTCACCACAGTCCGGGCGGCCGAGCTGAAGAAGTGGTCGGAGAGCCGGGACCACCAGCGGCTGATGGACGGCCACTACCCGAAGCGCTCGGAGGATAAAGACACCTCGGTCACGGACTCCTTCCGTGAGTCGGCCGGGCACTACGCGCAGACGGTGAGGGACAGCAAGGATCCGCTGGTCAAGCTCGTCGGTGACATAGCCGGCGGGGCCGGTGACCTCGCCGGGGACCTGGGCGGACGCCTGCGGACCGTGTTCGGCGGCGGCGCGGCGAAGGACCGGGGCGAGGAGGGCGGCAAGAGCGGCTCCGGTCAGGACTCCGCGGAGTAGTCGGAGGTCCTCGATCGGCCGGCGCCCGGGCCGGACCGGCTCTCGCGGCGGGGATGCGTCAGGGCCTGGGCTGCGCGGCGGGGGCGAGGGCTCCGCAGAGCGCGGGGGCCGCGGGGCGGCGGGTGGCGTACGGGTCGGTGAGGGCCGGTCCGGTCCTGGCCGGGGCCTCGGCTCCGGCCAGGAGCGGGCTGAGTCCGCCTCCGGTGTCGGTGCCGCACGCCTGTGGCCCTGCCTCGACGGTGCTGGTCAGCAGCTCGGCCCGGTGCATGCGCAGGTCCTCGCGGTCGAAGCGGAGGTGCAGGGTGCGGTGGACCGTGAAGAGGGAGGCGGCGGTGGCGTCGCCCGGGGCCCGGTCGGCGGGGCGCAGCGCGTAGGTGAAGGTGTGGTCGGCGGTGACGTCCAGGGTGTCCGGGGTGCTCTCGGCGAAGCGGAGGGTGCCCTGCACGCGGGGCGCGGCGCCGGCGGGGCTCACGCGGGCGGGGTCGAAGCGGATCACCCAGGCGGCGACGGCGTGCCGGCCGTCGTCGGCGGGTGAGGCCACGCTCCGGTCGAACTGGGCGAGCTGGTCGGGATCGAGCAGCAGGCGGGCGGGCCGGACGGTCCGGCTCGCGAGGACGTCGGGCTCCAGGGAGGAGGCGACGAGGTAGTCCTTGGCGATGCTGAGGGCGGTGACGACCTGGCCCTCGGAGAAGTGGGTGGTGCGGGCGGCGACGGGGAGGTTGATGCCGGCGGCGCCGGCGCGGTACTCGGCGGCGGGGCTGCGGGCGAGGAGCCTGGCGGGGTCGCCGCCGGGCACGGGGCCCTGCGGGGCGAGCGGGACGACGGTGGTGCGGAGCGGCTCGGCGCGCTGGTCGGGCGGCGGCTGGTAGGGGTTGCGGAGGCCGAGGTAGACGGCCATGCCGAAGGCGAGGACGATCAGCAGGACCAGCAGGAGGGCCTGGCCCGAACCACGGCGGCGGCCGGTGCCGCCGGGGCGGCTGCGGACGGCGAGCGCATGCTCCCCCATCCGTTCCTGGGCCGAGAACTCCTGGAGGCGGGCAGCGCGGACGAACGCCTCGTCGAAGACGACGGCTCGGTACTCGTCCTCACCGCCGGGGAGTCCCTCGGGAGTCCCCTCAGGCGGGTCGCCACGCCCTGCCATACCTTCAGGGTAGGTCGGCGGGGGCTTCGGTAAACGCCCAGGTACACGACAAGTTCGGAAGAATTCCGCCGTCGGGGTGGTGGTTCGGGGCAGGCGGGCGCGGCCGTCCGGGTGGTGTCAGGGGGTGAGGGGTGCGGCGGGGGCCGGCGGAGTCGTGCGGCGGCCGTCGGCCGCGGGGGCGGTCGCCCTCGGGGCGGCCGCGGTGGCCGGGGTGCCGGTGAGCACCGGCACCGGGGGCGCGGCGGCCGGCGAGGCGGCGGGCGGAGCCGGATTGGGCTGGTCGACGCCGGTGGAGGCCGGGGGGAGCTGGTCCTGCCGGTTGGCGACGGCGCCCCGGTAGACGGCGGTGAAGGCGAGGGCGACCATGCCGATGCCCATCAGCAGGGCGAGGAGCCAGGCGACGGGGCGGTGCCAGCGGGCGCTGCCCCGGTAGGGGCGCAGGGCGCCGCCGTGGCGGCCGTAGGGGCTGGCGTCGTCGCCGATGTCGTCGGGTTCGTAGGTGAGGCCGACGGGGTCGCGGCCCTCGTCGTAGAGGTCGTCGTCCCCGGCTGCCCGGAGGGCCCGGGCGCGGGCGGACTCGGCTTCGGCACGGGCCTGGGCCGCGGCGAGGAGGCGTTCGACGGCGGAGGGTTCGTGGACCGCGGCGGCCCGGACGAACTCCTCGTCGAAGACCACGTCCCAGCGGCCCTCGTCGGCGCCTCCGCGCTCGTCGTCGGGCTCCCAGCCGTTCGGGGACCTGCCCCCCACGTCGTCCGGCACGGATTCAGAGTAGACCGGCTCCGTGGATTTGGGCAGGGAGAGTGCGAAGTCTCCCCGCCCGTACCGAAAGGAGGTGTGCGGGATGGTGTTACCGGATGTGACCGTCGCCGGTGACGATGTACTTGGTGGAGGTGAGCTCCGGAAGGCCCATGGGGCCTCGGGCGTGGAGCTTCTGGGTGGAGATGCCGATCTCCGCGCCGAAGCCGAACTGTCCGCCGTCCGTGAAGCGGGTGGAGGCGTTCACGGCGACCGTGGTGGAGTCGACCAGCTGGGTGAAGCGGCGTGCGGCGGCCTGCGAGGTGGTGACGATGGCCTCGGTGTGGCCGGAGGTCCACATGCGGATGTGCTCGACGGCCTTGTCGAGGGAATCGACCACGGCGGCGGCGATGTCGTGGGAGAGGTACTCGGTCTCCCAGTCCTCGGTGGTGGCCGGGACGACGGTGGCCTTGGTGCCCTCGGCGCGGGCGAGGACCCGCTCGTCGGCGTGTACGGTGACGCCGGCCTCGGCCAGCGCGTCGAGGGCGCGGGGCAGGAAGGCGTCGGCGATGTCCTGGTGGACGAGGAGGGTCTCGGCGGCGTTGCAGACGCTGACCCGCTGGGCCTTGGAGTTGATCAGGATGTCGACGGCCATGTCGAGGTCGGCGGTGGCGTCGACGTAGACGTGGCAGTTGCCGGTGCCGGTCTCGATGACCGGGACGGTGGACTCCTCGACGACCGTGCGGATGAGGGAGGCTCCGCCGCGCGGGATGAGGACGTCGACGAGGCCGCGGGCGCGCATCAGCTCGCGGACGGAGTCGCGGGACTCGCCGGGGACGAGCTGGACGGCGTCGGCGGGCAGGCCCGCGCCGCCGACCGCGTCGCGGAGGACCGTGACGAGGGCGGTGTTGGAAGCGTAGGCGGAGGAGGAGCCGCGGAGCAGGACGGCGTTGCCGGCCTTGAGGCAGAGGGCGGCGGCGTCCACGGTGACGTTGGGCCGGGCCTCGTAGATGATGCCGACGACGCCGAGGGGGACCCGGACCTGGCGGAGGTCGATCCCGTTGGGGAGCGTCGAGCCGCGGACGACCTCACCGACGGGGTCGGGCAGGGCGGCGACGTGGCGGACGTCGGCGGCGATGGCGCGGACCCGCTCCGGGGTCAGCGTGAGCCGGTCGATGATCGACTCGCTGGTGCCGGCCTCGCGGGCCTTCGCGATGTCCTCGGCGTTGGCCTCGACGATCTCGGCGGTGCGGACCTCGAGGGCGTCCGCGATCGCGAGGAGGGCTTCGTCCTTGGCCGAGCGCGGCAGTGGCGCGATCTGTGCGGCGGCGCCACGGGCCCGGTAGGCGGCCCGGGTGACCGGGGTGAGGTTGTCGAGGGGCGTGAGCGAGGTCATGCCCGCAGGGTACTGGCACGGGCCGGTCCCGCCCGCACGTACGACGGGCGCATCCCGCAGTGCGAGACGCGCCCGTGCCACCGTACGGACGGCGGGGACCCGGCCCGTCAGGTCCCGGGCCCCCGGCCGGTCAGTAGGGGTGGACTCCGACCGGGGCGGCGGGCGGCGGGCCGTAGCCCTCCGCGATCCGCTGGTGGTAGGTCTCCCGGTCGATGACCTCGAGGCCGACGATCTCCCACGGGGGGAGCTTCGCCGTCTGCCGGTGCTCGCCCCAGAGCCGGAGGGCGACGGCGGCCGCGTCGTGCAGGTCGCGGGCCTCCTCCCAGTACCGGATCTCGGCGTGGTCGTTGGCGTAGCGGCTGGTCAGCAGGAAGGGGTGGTCGTGAGCCAGCTGTTCGAGCCCGCGGCGCACCTCCTGCAGCGGTGACTCGACGCCGGACACGCTGAGCGTGACGTGCCACAGCTTGGACAGCGGGCGCTCCCCCGCGCCGCCGTCCCGTGTGCCCGTCTCGGCTGCTGTGCTCTCGCCTTCCGTGGCCGTGTCCTGTGCCGCGTCGAAGTCGGCTCCGGCCCCGACACTCGTCAGGGCGCGTTCGGCCGTCCCGCGGGGCGATGCCCCTGGGCGCGCTCGTCTCACCGGCGGCCTCCTGTGTGATGCGTGTGGTGCTGTACCCCGCGTTGCTCATTACCCCCGGGACAAAGTTGACCAGTCCGAGCCGTCGCATGGGGCGGTTTTGGTAAAGGTCCCTTCCGGATGGCAGGAGTTTCAGCCGTTTCGGCGGGGGTTTCGCAAGGGCTTCCGCACGGGGTTCCGGACACTGTCTCGGACGGTGTCAGCCGAGGACGACGAGGTCGTCGCGGTGGACGACCTCGCGCTCGTACTCCGGGCCGAGCTCCCGGGCGAGTTCGTGTGTGGAGCGGCCCAGCATCCGGGGGAGTTCCTTGGCGTCGAAGTTGACGAGGCCGCGGGCGACGGGGCGGCCGGCGCCGTCGCGGAGCTCGACCGGGTCACCGGCGACGAAGTCGCCCTCGACGGCGGCGACACCGGCGGCGAGCAGCGATTTCTTGCCTTCGACGACGGCCCGGACGGCTCCGTCGTCCAGGGCGAGGGAGCCCTGCGGGGTGGAGGCGTGGGCGAGCCAGAGGAGGCGGTCGGCGGAGCGGCGCCCGGTGCGCTGGAAGTACGTGCCGGTGTCGCGTCCGGCGAGGGCGTCGGCGGCGCGGCTGGCGGAGGTGAGGACGACGGGGATGCCGGCGGCGGCCGCGATCCGGGCGGCCTCGACCTTGGTGACCATGCCGCCGGTGCCGACGCCGGCCTTGCCGGCGGAGCCGATCTCGACGTGGGCGATGGACTGCGGGCCGGTGACCTCGGCGATCCGGGAGGTGCCGGGCTTGGCGGGGTCGCCGTCGTAGAGGCCGTCGACGTCGGAGAGGAGGACGAGGAGGTCGGCGCGGACGAGGTGGGCGACGAGGGCGGCGAGCCGGTCGTTGTCGCCGAAGCGGATCTCGTCGGTGGCGACGGTGTCGTTCTCGTTGACGACCGGCAGCGCGCCCATGGCGAGGAGCTGGTCGAGGGTGCGGTAGGCGTTGCGGTAGTGGGCGCGGCGGCTGGTGTCGTCGGTGGTGAGCAGCACCTGGCCGACGCGGACGCCGTAGCGGGCGAAGGAGGCGGTGTAGCGGGCGACGAGGAGGCCCTGGCCGACGCTGGCGGCGGCCTGCTGGCGGGCCAGGTCCTTGGGGCGGCGGGTGAGGCCGAGCGGGGCGAGGCCGGCGGCGATGGCACCGGAGGAGACCAGGACGACCTCCTTCTCGCCGCCGCTGCGGACCTTGGCGAGGACGTCGACGAGGGCGTCGACCCGGTCGGCGTCGAGGCCGCCGGCGGCGGTGGTGAGGGAGGAGGAGCCGACCTTGACGACGATCCGGCGGGCCTCGGTGACGAACGGGCGGGTCACGGACGGCGGGGTCGAGGTCCGCGGAGTCGCGTCCTGTCGGTTCATGTCCTGCTGCACCGTCGCCATCTCCGTCGCCACCTGGGCCGTCCTCGCTCGCTGTTACGGCGCCGTGCGCTCCCGGCACGGTCGCGAGGGGCAATCTACGCGAGCCGGGACGGCCGCCGCTCCTCCATTCCGCCCTCCGGACCGCCGAGCCCGGGCCCGCCTCGCCGTGGAGCGCCGTCGTGCTCGGGCCCGCCTCCCCTCGGAGCCCGGTCGGCCTCCGGCGACCCGGCCCGCCCCGCCGGTCCGCCGCCCTCCGGTGCCACGGTCCCGGCCGCGCCCGCCGCCGCCTCCGCCTCCGTCTCCGGTGCGGGGACCCGGGTGACGAGGATCCGGCGGGAGATGACGTAGGTGAAGGGGATGGCGACGACGGCGGCCACGAGTGGCGCGATCCGGTCGTCCATTCCGGCCCAGGTGACGAGCGCGTACAGGCCGGCGCTCTGCACCACGTAGTTGGTGACGTTGGTGAGCGGGAAGAGGGCGAACTTCTTCCAGGTGGGGCGGGTGCGGTAGGTGAAGTACGTGTTGAGGAAGAAGGAGCCCACCATGCTGAGCAGGAAGGCGAGGGTGTACGCGGCGAAGTACGGCATCCAGGGGTGGAGCAGCAGGTAGCAGCCGAAGAAGGTGCCGGTGTTGATCCCGCCCACCACGCCGAAGCGGATGATCTGGCCGAGCTGGTCTCGCATGGGCCCATCAGATCGCCGCGAGATGAACGGCGCATGCCGAGGGGGCGACGCCCGCACGGCGAACGGCCCCCTCGTACGCCGGGTACGAGAGGGCCGTGCGGGGTCCGGTCGGGTCAGACGTTCGCGCCTCGGCGGGCGGTCTGGTCGGGTCAGACGTTCGCGCCGCGGCGGGCGGTCCAGCCGGTCCAGGCGGAGCCGATCATGTCGCGGACGTCGTAGCGGGCCTTCCAGCCGAGCTCGGCGGCGATGCGGTCGGCGGAGGCGACGACACGGGCCGGGTCGCCGGGGCGGCGCGGGGTGACGACGGGCTCGGTGGTGTGCTCGGTGATCTCGTTGATCAGGGCGACCATCTCGGTGACGGAGACGCCCTCGCCGCGGCCGATGTTCACGGTGAGGTCGCGCGGCTCGCCGGCCTCGGCCCACTCGGCGAGCTTACGGGCGGCGACGAGGTGGGCGTCGGCGAGGTCCTCGACGTGGATGTAGTCGCGGATGCAGGTGCCGTCCGGGGTGGCGTAGTCGTCGCCGAAGACGCGCGGCGCCTCGCCGGCGTCGAGCCGCTCGAAGACCATCGGCACCAGGTTGAAGACGCCGGTGTCGGCGAGCTCGGGGGTGGCGGCGCCGGCCACGTTGAAGTAGCGCAGGCAGGCCGTCGCGATGCCGTGCGCCCGGCCGGCCGCGCGGACCAGCCACTCGCCCGCGAGCTTGGTCTCGCCGTACGGGCTGAGCGGGGCGCAGAGGGTGTCCTCGGTGACGAGGTCGACGTCCGGCATGCCGTACACGGCGGCGGAGGAGGAGAAGAGGAAGTTGCGCACGCCGGCGGCGGCGACCGCCTCCAGGAGGACGGTGAGGCCGACGACGTTCTCGCGGTAGTAGTGCAGCGGCAGCTCGACGGACTCGCCGACCTGCTTCTTCGCGGCGAGGTGGACGACGCCGGTGACGCCGTGCTCGGCGAGCGTCCGGTCGAGCAGCTCGCGGTCGAGGGTGGATCCGACGACCAGCGGTACGCCTTCGGGCACCCGGTGCGCGTAGCCGGTCGACAGGTCGTCGAGGACGACCACCCGCTCCCCCGCCGCCGTCATGGCCCGGACCACGTGCGCGCCGATGTAACCGGCACCACCGGTGATCAGGTACGTCATGCTCTCCCCACATCCCTTGTCGCTGAGCATCGCGGACATCCACCGCGGAAACACACCGTACCTGCTGGCCGCCGGAGCGTCGAAACGCCTGCGTCCCGACGCAGGCGCACGGCGCCGCGAGGGGGCGCGTGAGCAGTGCTCGCGCGCCCTGGGGGCAGCCCTCGGAGGCTGCATACTGGTGCTGCTCACTCTCCGCATATGCCTGTGTTCGAGGAGTAAACAGCAGTGCGAAATCCCGAGTCACCCCGGCTGCTGGGGGTCTACCGCCGAGCCGTTCCCGACCGCGTGCGACGGGCCGTCGTCGCGCAGCTGGACGCCGATGTGCGCCGCCGCGTGAAGCTGCGCATCGCCGGCGGGACGGCCGCCGCCGAACGGCTCCGCCTGAACCGGCTGGCCCGGCGGTACGCGGCACTCACCGCCGGCCCCGACCGCGCGGTGATCAGCGTCGGCCGCGAGCCGAAGGTGGCGCTCGTCGCCGAGGGGATCACCCCGCTGCGGGCCCGCCGGGCCAATCTGGACGCGGTGCTCGGCGCCCTCGCCACGGCCGGCGTCCCGCACTTCTGCGTCCCCGGCAAGTCGGACACCTCCTCCGCGGTGGCCGTGCGCGAGGAGGACCGGGCCGCCGTGCTCGCCGCCCTCGCCGCCGCGTGCGAGCGCGAGCCCGGCTACGCGAGCCCGGTGAGCGGGAACGGCGCGGTCGGCGGCGGCTCCCGGCCCGGCTTCGCCGCGGCGACCTGGCACCGGCTGCGTACCGCCGCCGTCCTGCGGCTGACCTGGTACCGCGCCGACCCCACCCACCAGCTCAAGCTCGGCGAGCCGTACGGCTGCGACGTGGAGTTCTGGCGCCGGGAGGGCCGCGAGCTGACCGCGCCCCGCCCCGGCCGGATCACCGCCTGCCTCCCCTGCGAGGGCACGCTGGTCGACGCCCCGGAGTCCTGCTTCACCGACTTCACCGACGTCCGGCCCGGCGCCAGGACCGCCCCCGACGGCGCTCCGCTCGTGCCGGCCCGCGCCGAGACCGCCGTCGTCCGCAGCGACCAGGTCACCTTCCCCGTCGACGTCGTCTACACCTGGGTGGACGGGGCGGACCCGGAGTGGCTGCGGCGGCGCGCCGAGTACACCGGTGAGGGCTACCACGCGGAGGCGGCGAACGCGGCCCGCTACCTCAGCCGCGACGAGCTGCGCTACTCGCTCCGCTCGCTCCACCTCTACGCGCCCTGGGTGCGGACCGTCTTCCTGGTCACCGACGACCAGACGCCGGCCTGGCTGGACACCACCGTCCCCGGTCTGCGGGTCGTCTCGCACAAGGAGATCTTCCGCTCGCCCGAGGTGCTGCCGACCTTCAACTCGCACGCGATCGAGTCGCAGCTGCACCACATCGACGGTCTGGCCGAGCACTTCCTCTACCTCAACGACGACGTCATGCTCAGCCGCGAGGTGACCCCCCGGGACTTCTTCCACTCCAGCGGGCTCACCAAGTTCTTCCCCTCCCCCGCGCTGGTGCCGCTGGGCGAGCGGAGCGTCGACGACCCGCCGGTGGCCGCCGCGGGCAAGAACAACCGGCGGCTGATCGAGCAGCGGTACGGCTCCGTCCTGGTGCAGAAGATGAAGCACATGCCGCATCCGCTGCGGCGCAGCGTGCTGGCCGAGATCGAGACGGAGTTCGCCGCCGAGTACCGGCGCACCGAGTCGAACCGCTTCCGCAGCGTGGACGACATCTCGATCGCCTCCTCGCTCCACCACTACTACGCCTTCCACACCGGCCGGGCGGTCCCCTCGAACGACCTGCCGTACGCATACCTGGACCTGACCCACCCCTGGACGGAGACCCGGCTCGGCCGGCTCCTCGCCCAGCGCGACCGGGCGGTCTTCTGCGTCAACGACACGGTCTCGACGGAGCAGGACGCGGGCGGCCAGAAGGACCTCATCACCCCGTTCCTGGAGGCGTACTTCCCGGTCCCGAGCCCGTACGAGAAGCGCTAGCGGTACGCGGGACGAGGGGGGTGCCCGAGCCGGGCGCCCCCCTCACGCGTACGCGCCCACGCCACACACCCCCGCCCCCTCCACGCGTACGCGGCTCCCTCAGCCCTTCTCGTACGGCGAGCGCACCGGGAAATACGCCTCCAGGAAGGCGCGCAGCACCCGGTCCTGCTCGTCCAGCGGCACCTCCGCCTCCGCGGACTCGCCGATGCAGATGACGTCCCGGTGGCGGGCGGCGAGGAGGCGGCTCAGCGCCACGTGGTGCTTGTAGTCGCCGATGTTGGTGTAGGCGGCGGAGATGCCGCCGGGGGACGCCTTGCCCGTCAGATAGCCGTAGTGGTGGTGGAGCGAGGAGGTGATCGACAGGTCGTCCCGGCCGCGGAACGGCGTCGCGGCGGTCCGCGCGGTCTCCTCCGGCCAGCGCTCGGCGATCTCCGCGAGGACGCTGCGCCGCAGCGGGTGCGGGGTGTGCAGGAAGCCGTGGGTGGCGACCCGGCCGAAGGCCTCCTCCAGGAGCGTCTGGTTGTTCTTGGCGGCGACGAAGTAGCCCTCGGTCTCCTCCGTGACGTCGCCGGGCGGGACGGCGGTCGGCGAGCGGAAGAAGAGCGAGTTGCCGTTCGACTGGAAGAACTTGTTCGGGGCGAGCGGGCGGCCGAAGAAGACGTCGTCGTTGACGTAGAGGAAGTGCTCCGCCAGGCCCTCGACGCGGTGGAGCTGCGACTCGATGGCGTGCGAGTTGAAGCTGGGCAGCCATGCCGGGTCGGCGAAGAGCTCCCGGTGGTCGACCACCTCGATCGACGGGTGGGAGGTGTCCAGCCAGGACGGCGTCTGGTCGTCGGTGACGAGGAAGATCCGCCGGATCCAGGGGGCGTGCGCGGCGAGGGAGCGCAGCGAGTAGCGCAGCTCGTCGCGGTTGCGGAAGCGGACGTCGCCGGACTGGGCGTCGTCCGCGGCGAGTCCCCGCTCCCGGCGGGCGGCGTCGCGCTTGGCCCGCCACACGGGGTCGGTGTCGTCGACCCAGGTGTAGACGGCGTCGACGGGGAAGTCGACGTTCCACATGAGCTTCTTGGTGAAGACCCGCAGGGTCGGGTACTCCCGGCCGGCCACGGAGACCCGGGCGTCCCCGTCGAGGGAGGGCAGGCGGGGGCCGACCAGGGTGGTGCCGCGGGGGGCGGTGTACCAGCCGGTGCCGTCCTCCTCCTCGGTCCAGAACTCGACGCCGCAGCCGTACACCGGCCCGTACCTGAGGGTCCGGCTGTCGCTGACGAGCGGCTTGAAGATCCGGACGCCGGCGACGTCGGGGGCGTGGGTGAGGGTCTCGGCGAGCCGGGCGCCGGGAGCGGCGGTACGGGGGGCGACCAGCTCGGCGTAGACGGCCCGCCCGTGCAGCTCGGTGCCGAGGGCGCGCAGCGCGCGCTCCCGGTCGGGCTCGCGGACGGCGAGGCGGTGGCCGACGGTGGTGGGGTCGTGGAGCAGGACGAAGGGGACGCCGTGCCGCTCCAGGGCCTGGGCGGTGAGCTCCAGGTTGATCTCGCCCATCCGCCAGGACGGCACGTCGTCGCGGACCTCGGCGAGCCGGCCGGCCGAACGGACCAGGGACTTGGGGTCCTTGGCCTGGAGGATGACCTCGCGGGCCTTCTGCTCGTCGGCGGAGGGCGAGAGCCTGCTGATCGGCGCGGAGACGGCGAAGCTGCGGCTGCCGCCGGCGGCGACCCGGTGGGCGGCGCGGTCGGCGCGGGCGGCGGCGCGGGTGGCCGGACCCTCGGCGTGCAGCGCGCCGAAGAGCTCGTCCCAGCGGGCGGTGACGAGCTCCGGGGCGAAGCGCTCGCGGGCCCCGGCGCGGGCGGCGGCGCCGTAGCCGGCGCGCAGTGCGTCGTCGCCCATCAGCCGGGAGAGGGCCGCGCCGAGCGAGGCGATGTCGTCGGCGGGGACGAGGAGGCCGTCCACCTCGTGGCGGACGATCTGGGAGGGCCCGGTGAGGGTGTCGTACGCGACGACCGGGACGCCCGCGGTGAACGCCTCCAGCATCACCAGGCCGAAGGACTCGACGCGCGAGGGCATCAGGCAGACCGCGGCCGTGGCCCACTCCTCGGCCATCCGGCGGCTGCGGCCCACGAGCTCGACCCGGTCGTGCACGCCGAGGCCCTCGACGAGCCGGCGCAGGGCGGCCAGCTGGGGGCCGTCTCCGAAGATCCGCAGCGTCCAGCCGGGGTGGTCGCCCGCGATGTCGGAGAAGGCCTGGATGGCGTGGTCGAGTTGCTTCTCCGGGACCAGCCGGCCGGCCACCACGACGGTCTTCGAACCGAGGTCGGAGCGCGGCCGGTACCCCTCGGGCATGGCGTTGGGGATGGTGGCGAGACGCGGGGCGGCGGTGCCGAGCGACTCGGCGAACCAGTCGGTGGTGAGCTCGGTGAGCGACACCAGGGCGTCGAGCCGGGGCGCGTGGGTGAGGAGCGGTTCGCCGGTGGCGCCGCGCAGCTGGGAGACCCGGTGCTCCTGGTGGACGACGGCGACCCGGGCGGGGGCGAGGGTCACGGCGGCGGCCATCAGGGCGGGGGTGGTGGTGACGAGGACGTCCGCGTCGAGACCGGAGAGGGCGGCGGTCATCTCGATGTCGGAGAGCCGGTCGAAGGTGGGCTCCCAGGCGGTCGCGATCAGCTCACTGGGCAGCTTGGCGAGCGCCTCGCACTCCCCCGCGGTGAGCGTGGAGGGGCGGACCGGGCGTGGCGAGCGGCCGGTGCGGTCGACCAGATAGCGGATCCGCACCCCCTTCGCCTCCGGCAGGAACGGCTCCTCCTCCGTCCTGAACACGCTGAGGATCTCCACCTCGTGACGCGGCATCAGCTGGGCGGCCTGGGTGTAGGCGGCCATCTCGGTGCCGCCCATGGCGTCGCCCCAGGTGAGCAGGATGGTGATCTTCATACGCGTTCCTCCGCGCCGTCGGGGGCGCCTTCGAACCCGACGCAGGAGACGGCGAGCGCCCCGGCCGAGGTGATGTAGGCATGCACTCGGAGGAGCGAGCCGTCTTCCAGGGCGATGATCCGGAACGAGGTGCGGATCACCTGGTTGCGCCGGCGCAGGTCGGTGAGCCGGCGGCCGATCTTGAGGCCGGTGCGTCCCTGCTGGAGCTGGATGTCCCAGCGGAGGGCCTTGCGCCCGGAGACCATGCCGGCGAGCGGGAGGTCGAAGGCGAAGGCGTCGCCGTCCCACTCCAGCGGGGCCTGGACGACGGCGCCGCCGCCCCGGCGGACCGCCTGGGCGGTGTACGCGGCGGGCGGGGCCTGCGGGGCGACGACCCGGCCGCGGACCGTGATCCGGTCCCAGCGGAGGGCGAAGGTGTCCAGTTCGGCCTGGTGGGCGGGGGCGCGGATCTTGAGGACGGCGAAGCCGTCGACCGAGCGCATCAGCCGGAAGTGCGCGCCGCCGGCCGGGTCGGGCGAGACGGGGGCGATGGGGCCGTCGGTCGCGGGGAGCGGCACGGCGGCGACGCCGGCGCGCTGCTCCTGCCCGTCGGGGCGGGTGAGGACGGCGCCAACACGCCACAGACCGGGGGTGAGGGCGAGGCCGGTGTCGGCTCCGGCGCCCGGGCCGGTGCCGGCGTCCGTGTCGGCGGGGGTGGGGGCGTCGGCGAAGCGGAGGGCCGTGGTCACGGTGAGCAGGAGCGTGCCGTCGGGCTGCGGTTCGAGCTCCAGGGGCAGCCGGTGGACGCGGCCGCCGCGGGTGAGTTCGAGCCGGGCGGAGGCGACCTCGGTGCCGGGCGGCGGGACCAGGGCGGCGTTGAGGGTGCGGCCGCCGAGGACGGAGAGGTGGAGCGGACGGAGCGCGGGCCGGGGCGGGATCCCCCCGCCGAACGCCGGCGCGGTGTGCAGGCGCTCGACCCGGCGGCGCATCCGCACCGCCACCCGCCGGGCTCGTTTCGCGGCACCCACCGCGTAGGGCAGCAAGGCGTCACTCACGACAATCCCGGCTTCCGTTCTGGGGGTTGACAGTCGGGCGCCACATAGTGGCAAGGCCCCCCATCGAAGGCAAATCACCTTCGGCGCGCGGGAAGGGGTGCGGAAGCCCTGTCGAGGCGGCGGATCCGGGGGCCCGTCCGTGGCCGCGGAGGGGACGGCCGTACGGGCTCCGCCGCCGGTCACCGTCCGGCTCCCGGCGGAGCCGTCACCGGGTCGGGGACCGGGCCCCGCCCATGACCTCGGCGTTCGCCGCCCGGGCCGGGTCCGCCGGGCGGGCCGCGCCGACGCCCGTCGAAGCCGCTCACGGCGGGCGGGGAGCGGTGGGCCCGGGCGCGGGCCGGGGTGCGCGCGGGCGCGTGCGTCGACGCGCCCCGCGCGGTGAGTCTCACCCGTTCGTGGGACGGACCGACCGCCCCCGGCGGCGAGGGTCCGGACACGCCGGGACCCCCGGCGGCCGAAGCCGCCGGGGGTCCCGGCACGGTCGAGGTCCCGCTGGAACGGGGTGGACTCGTCGTCCTCGCGCTCCGCGTCGCGGGGTCCCGCCGGAACGGGGCGTCCGCCCGTTCCGCGTCGCGGGGTCCCGCTAGAACGGGTTGAACTCGTCGTACTCGCGCTCAGCGTCGTCCCGCTCCGCGTCGCGGTCGCGGCGGCGCTGCACGGCGGGGCGGGGGGCGTCGAGGCGGTGGTCCTCGCCTCGGCGGCCGAGCATCTCGGCGCCGGCCATGACGGTGGGCTCCCAGTCGAAGACGACCGCGTTCTCCTCGGAGCCGATGGCGACGCCGTCGCCGGCGCGGGCGCCGGCCTTCATCAGCGCGTCCTCGACGCCGAGGCGGTTGAGGCGGTCGGCGAGGTAGCCGACGGCCTCGTCGTTGTTGAAGTCGGTCTGGCGGACCCAGCGCTCCGGCTTCTCGCCGCGCACCCGGTAGACGTCCTCGTGCTCCTCGTACGTGACGGTGAAGCCGGCGTCGTCGACGGCCTTCGGGCGGATGACGATGCGGGTCGCCTCCTCCTTCGGCTTCGCGGCGCGGGCCTTGCCGACGATGTCGGCGAGGGCGAAGGAGAGCTCCTTCAGGCCGGTGCGGGCGACCGCGGAGACCTCGAAGACGCGGTAGCCGCGCTCCTCCAGGTCCGGGCGGATCATGTCCGCGAGGTCCTGGCCGTCCGGGATGTCGATCTTGTTGAGGACGACGATGCGCGGACGGTCGTCGAGGCCGCCGTACTGCTTCAGCTCCTCCTCGATGACGTCGAGGTCGGTGACCGGGTCGCGGTCGGACTCCAGCGTCGCCGTGTCGAGGACGTGGACGAGGACCGAGCAGCGCTCGACGTGGCGCAGGAACTCCAGGCCGAGGCCGCGGCCCTGGCTGGCGCCGGGGATGAGGCCGGGGACGTCGGCGATCGTGTAGACGGTCGAGCCGGCCGTCACCACGCCCAGGTTCGGGACCAGGGTCGTGAAGGGGTAGTCCGCGATCTTCGGCTTGGCGGCCGAGAGCACCGAGATGAGGGAGGACTTGCCAGCGCTGGGGTAGCCGACGAGCGCCACGTCGGCGACGGTCTTCAGCTCCAGGACGATGTCCTGGAGGTCGCCGGGCACGCCGAGCAGCGCGAAGCCGGGGGCCTTGCGGCGGGCGGAGGAGAGCGCGGCGTTGCCGAGGCCGCCCCGGCCGCCCTCGGCGGCGACGTACGTCGTGCCGTGGCCGACGAGGTCGGCGAGGACCTCGCCCTTCTTGTCGAGGACGACGGTGCCGTCGGGCACGTACAGGACGAGGTCCTGGCCGTCCTTGCCCGCGCGGTTGCCGCCCTCGCCGGGCTTGCCGTTGGTGGCCTTGCGGTGCGGCGAGTGGTGGTACTCGAGGAGCGTGGTGACGGACTGGTCGACGACCAGGATCACGTCGCCGCCGCGGCCGCCGTTGCCGCCGTCGGGGCCGCCGAGCGGCTTGAACTTCTCCCGGTGAACGGAGGCGCAGCCGTGGCCCCCGTTACCCGCGGCGACGTGCAGCTCGACGCGGTCCACGAAGGTGGTCATGGTTCTGTGCCTCCAGAAGAGCGAAGTACGGGAAAGCTATGTACGGGAATGTCTATCTAGTAACACGCGAAAGGCGGACCCTCTTCCCAGCCGGGAAGTGAGGTCCGCCTCCGCAAAGCGTCCGATCAGGCGACCGGAACGATGTTCACGACCTTGCGGCCACGGAAGGTGCCGAACTGCACCGAACCGGCCTGCAGGGCGAACAGCGTGTCGTCGCCACCGCGACCGACACCCGAGCCCGGGTGGAAGTGGGTGCCGCGCTGGCGGACCAGGATCTCACCGGCGTTGACGACCTGACCGCCGAAGCGCTTCACGCCGAGCCGCTGGGCGTTGGAATCGCGACCGTTCCGGGTGGACGATGCGCCCTTCTTGTGTGCCATTGCTCAGTCCCTCTTTACTTCGCGGCCGACGGGATGGACGTGACCTTGATCGCCGTGTACTGCTGACGGTGACCCTGGCGACGGCGGTAGCCGGTCTTGTTCTTGTAGCGCAGGATGTCGATCTTGGCGCCCTTGGTGTGGTCCACGACCTCGGCCTCGACCTTGATGCCCGCCAGGACCCACGGGTCGCTGGTCACGGCGTCGCCGTCGACGACGAGCAGGGTCGAGAGCTCGACCGTGTCGCCGATCTTGGCGGTGGAAATCTTGTCAACCTCAACGATGTCGCCGACAGCAACCTTGTGCTGGCGACCACCGCTGCGCACGATGGCGTACACGCGGATCTCTCTCTCACTCGGAAACGGGACCTCTGACGCCAGCCACCCACGCGCGGGCCCGGGGGCCCACGACGATCCGGATCGGACGAGCGGCCTCTCCCGGCGGGCGGGAGGGGGGTGCTCAGAGGAGCGGCGCGTCATAGACACGCCGACGGTCTAGGTTACGGGCGCCTGCCACAGGGGGTCAAATTCGCCCGTCCGGGTGCGGACCGCCCCGGTGGCCCCCCTCGGGAGGGGGGCCACCGGGGCGGGACCGGCTCAGTCCTGGGCCGGGGCCGCGGTCTTCTCCGCGGCCTTCTTGGCCGTGGTCTTCTTGGCGACGGTCTTCTTCGCCGCCGTCTTCTTGGCCGCCGTCTTCTTGGTGGCGGCCTTCTTGGCGGTGGCCTTCTTCGCCGTCTTCCGGGCGGCCTTCTTGGCCGCCGGCGCGGCCTCGGCCTCCGGCTCGGTGTCCGCCTGCGGCTCCTCGGCCGGGGCGGCCGAGGCCACCACGATCTCGGCGGCCTCGGCACCGGCGGGGGCGCCGGCCGGGGCGGTGGCCTTGCGGACCACCCGGCGGCGGGCCCGCGGCGCGGCGGCCGCGGGGGCCTCCTCGGCGACGGGCTCGGTGACGGGCTCGACGACCGGCTCGACGACCGGCTCGGGCGCGGTCTCCACGACCGGCTCCGGCGCGGCCTCCGGCCCCGCGGCGACGGCCTCGGCGGCCGTCGACACGACCGGGGAGGTCGCGCGGCGGGTCGCGCGGCGGCGGGTACGGGGCGCGGGCGCCGCCTCCACCGTCTCGGCGGCCTCCACGACCGGCTCCGGCGCGGCCTCGGCCACGACGGGCTCCGGCGCGACGGGCTCCGGCTCCGCGATCGGGGTCGGGGCGGGGGCGGGGGTCGGGGTCACCGGCGCGGTCACCTTGCGGGTGACCCGGCGGCGGCCACGGCCCCGGGTCGCGGCGGCCTCGGCCTCGGCGACGCTGCCGTACAGCTCCTCGTCCGGTGCGATCGGGACCGGCACGGCCACCGGGGCGGCCAGCTCGGCCGCGACCTCGGCCTCGGTCTCCGCGGAGGCCTCGGCCTCGTGCGTCTCGTGGTCGTGGGCGTGGTCGTGGCCCTCTCCGCCGCGGCCGCGCTTCTTCGAGCGCTTGCCGCCACCGCCGCCGCCGTGCGTGGCCGGCTGCTCCATGTGGACGATGACACCGCGGCCGTTGCAGTGGACGCAGGTCTCGGAGAAGGACTCCAGGAGGCCCTGGCCGACCCGCTTGCGGGTCATCTGGACCAGGCCCAGCGAGGTGACCTCGGCCACCTGGTGCTTGGTCCGGTCGCGGCCCAGGCACTCCAGGAGGCGGCGGAGCACCAGGTCGCGGTTGGACTCCAGGACCATGTCGATGAAGTCGATGACGACGATGCCGCCGAGGTCGCGCAGGCGCAGCTGGCGCACGATCTCCTCGGCCGCCTCCAGGTTGTTCCTGGTGACGGTCTCCTCCAGGTTGCCGCCCTGGCCGGTGAACTTGCCGGTGTTGACGTCGACGACGATCATCGCCTCGGTCTTGTCGATCACCAGCGAGCCGCCGGACGGCAGCCAGACCTTCCGGTCGAGCGCCTTCATCAGCTGCTCGTCGATCCGGTAGGTGGCGAAGACGTCGACCTCGCTGGTCCAGCGCTGGAGGCGGTCGGCCAGGTCGGGCGCGACGTGCGAGACGTAGCCGTGGATGGTCTCCCAGGCGTCGTCACCGCTCACGATGACCTTGGAGAAGTCCTCGTTGAAGATGTCGCGGACGACCCGGACGGTCATGTCCGGCTCGCCGTAGAGCAGGCTCGGCGCGGACGTCGAGATCTGGCTCGCCTTCTTCTGGATGTCGGCCCACTGCGCCTGGAGGCGCTCGACGTCGCGGCGCAGCTCGTCCTCGCTCGCGCCCTCGGCGGCGGTGCGCACGATGACGCCCGCGTCCTCGGGGACGATCTTCTTGAGGATGGTCTTCAGACGGGCGCGCTCGGTGTCCGGGAGCTTGCGGCTGATGCCGGTCATCGAGCCCTCGGGGACGTACACGAGGTAGCGGCCGGGCAGGGAGACCTGGCTGGTGAGGCGGGCGCCCTTGTGGCCGATCGGGTCCTTGGTGACCTGCACCAGGACGGACTGGCCGGACTTGAGGGCGGACTCGATGCGGCGCGGGCCGTGGCCCATGCCGAGCGCCTCGAAGTTGACCTCGCCGGCGTACAGGACGGCGTTGCGGCCCTTGCCGATGTCGACGAAGGCGGCCTCCATCGACGGCAGCACGTTCTGGACCTTGCCCAGGTAGACGTTGCCGACGTACGAGGTGGCCTGCTCCTTGTTGACGTAGTGCTCGACGAGCACGTTGTCTTCCAGGACGCCGATCTGGGTGCGCTCGCCGTTCTGGCGGACGACCATCACGCGCTCGACGGCCTCGCGGCGGGCGAGGAACTCGGCCTCGGTGATGATCGGGACGCGGCGGCGGCCCTGCTCGCGGCCCTCGCGGCGGCGCTGCTTCTTGGCCTCCAGGCGGGTGGAGCCCTTGATGGACTGGACCTCGTCCGCACCGGTGCCGGGCTCGGCCTTCTCGCGGGCCGGGCGGGGCTCGCGGACCTTGACGACCGTGCGGACGCCGTCCTCTTCGGTGGTCTCGGCCTCGCCGGAGGCGTCACCGCTGCGGCGGCGACGGCGGCGACGGCGACGGGAGCTGCTGGAGCCGCCGAAGCCGGACTCGTCGTCGGCGTCCTCGGCCTCCGCCTCGTCCTCGGCGTGCGGCTCGTCGGACTCGTCGCCCTCCTCGGCGTCCTCCGCCTCGGCGGACTCGCCGCGGCGGCGGCGACGGCCGCCCCGACGGCGGCGGCGGGAGGGACGGTCGCCGTACTCGTCGGCGTCGTCGCCCTCCTCGGTGTCCTCGGCCTCGGCCTCGGTCTCGTCGGCGACGTGCTCGACCTCGGGCTCGTCGGCGACGGTCGACGGGACGGGCTCGACCGCGACGGGCTCGCCGCGACGGCGGCGACGGCGGCGGGTGCCGGTCTCGGCGGGCTCGACGGCCTCGACCGTCTCGACGACGGTCTCCTCGGCCTCCTCCGGCTCCTCCTCGACCTCGGCCTCGACCGCGGCGGCGGCGAAGGCGGCGGTCTCCGGCGTCTGGAACATCGGCTCGGCGAAGACGGGGGCCTGGAAGACGGCGAGGGCCGGGCGCTCGGCGCGGCGGCGGCGCGGGGCCTCCTCGGCCGTGGGCGGCTCGGAGGTGAACTGCGGCGTGCTGACGCGGCGACGGCCGCGGCCGCGGGTGGCGGCGGCCTCGGCGGCGGCGACGTCGGCGGCGTGGGAGGCGATCTCCTCGACGGTGTCCTGGGGCAGCTCCTCGCCGGAGGTGGGCGCGGCGAGCTCGGCCGCCACGTCCGGGGTGACCTCGGGGGCGGTGGAGCGACGGGTGGCGCGGCGGCGGGTGCGGGCCGGGGCGGCCTCGGCGGGCTGCTCCGCCTCGATGGCGGGCTCGGCTGCCGGGGCCTCGGCGGCGGGCTCCTCGACCGGGGCCGGGGAGGTGGCCGGGGCGCTGGCGCGTCGGGTGGCGCGGCGGCGCGGGCGTGCCGGGGCGGCCTCGGGCTCGGCCGGGGCCTCGGCGGGGACGGGCTCGGCGGTCTCCTCGGCGGGCGCCTCGTCGGCGGCCGGGGCGGTCGCGGACGCGGTGGCCTTGCGGGTGGCGCGGCGGCGGGTGCGGGCCGGGGCGGCCTCGGCGGGCTGCTCCGCCCCGACGGCGGGCTCGGCTGCCGGGGCCTCGGCGGCGGGCTCCTCGACCGGGGCCTCGGGGGCCTCCGGGGCGGCGGTCTTGCGGGTGGCGCGGCGGCGGGTCCGGGCCGGGGCGGCCTCGGCGGCCGGCTCCTCGGCGGCCGGGGCCGCGGTGGGCTCCACGACCTCGGCGGCGGCCTCGGCGGTCTCGCCGACGGCCTTCACCGGCGGGCCGGCGGGCCGGGAGGCGGCGCGGCGCCTGCGGCGCGGCGGCAGCTTGTCGCCGGGTGCGTCGCTGTCGTTGTTCTCGGTGGTCTCGTTGGTGTTTTCGAGCATGCGGGCGGTTCTCCCGTCACGCTCCCGGGCGCCGCGTCGGATTCCGGTGGGCGGCACGGACGCGCTTCGTGCGCGGTGCCGCCGTCCGGGGCGCGGGCGCCGCACGGGAGCTGAATGTCTGGCTCGCCGGTTCCGTACGCCCGATGCGTACGGCCTGGCGAAAGTCTTCTGGTCAGTGCGCTGCCCGACCCAGGTGGCTCCCGAGTGCCAGGGCTGCGCTCGACGTCGTCCCCTACGCGGGGCCTGCCTCCGGCGCCGTCGCCGGGGCGGTCGCGGCGGCCGTGGATGGGGCGGCCGTGACTGCCTCGCGGTCGGGCGCGAGCGGGTCGGTCACCGTGCCGGACTCCTCGTCGAAGAGCCCCTGCGCCAGCCTGGTCACCGCTGCGGGGACCGGCGGCGCCAGGTCGGCCACAGCTCGGAGACCGGACAGGACGTCGTCGGGTCGCACGGCAGGTGTCACGTGCCGAACAACCAGCCGCAGTATCGCACAGGCATCGGTGGCGGGCCTATCACCCTGGGGATCGCCCTGGGGACGGTCCGCGACGAGGCCGGCGACCGCGGAGCGGGTGTCGAAGGTACGGATGCCGTTCTTGGTCTTGCGCTGCACCTCCACCGTCTCGGCGGCGAGGAAGGCGTCGACGGCCTTGCGGGCGTCGTCGACGGCGACGCCGTCGAGCCGGAGCTCCCACACGGAGGCGGTGAGCCGGTCGGCGAGCCCGGAGGTGCGGGCCTCCACGGCGTCGGTGATGTCGAGCCCGGCCGGGAGGGACTCGTCGAGCAGGGCCCGCAGGATCTCGGGGTCGCGGTGCTCGGTGAGGGCGATCTCCAGGAACTCGGCCTCGGAGCCCGTACCCGTGGGGGCGGCGTTGGCGTACGACACCTTGGGGTGCGGGGTGAAGCCGGCCGAGTACGCCATGGGCACCTCGGCGCGGCGCAGGGCGCGCTCGAAGGCGCGCTGGAAGTCGCGGTGGCTGGTGAACCGGAGGCGGCCGCGCTTGGTGTAGCGCAGACGGATGCGCTGCACCGCCGGTGCGGGCGGCGGGCCTTCGGGCTGTCGCTTGCCCAGTGGTTCTTCTCCTCGGTGCGGGGCGGGCGCGGGTGGCGCTCCGCCCGGAAGCTCTCGGGACGTCCCGTGGGCTCCCGCCCGGACCACCCCCGCCCGGGGCGGGGAGATCTCGGGGGCGGGCGCCGCGCCGTGGACGTTCGTTGTACTACCCAGAGTACGCGCCCGGGCCACCTCGGGTTCCCGGGCGGGGCGTCCGGGAGGCGGGCGGGCGGGTCAGCGGGGGCCGCCGAAGAGGGCGGTCCACACGTCGCGGGTGGCGGTGCGGACGGCGCGCCCGAGGGAGGCGAGCGGCGCCCACACCCAGGTGCGCAGCCAGTGGCCCACCGGAGTGAGGACCACCCGGTACGCCCAGGCGAAGGGGAGGCCGATCGCGATCCACAGCGACCGGCGGATCACCCGGCCGACGGCCCGCGAGATCCGCCCGGCGATCCGCCAGGCCCAGGCGAGGGCGGCGCCGACGAAGCGGCAGACGGGGCCGAGCACGTACCGCCAGAGCAGGCGGAGCGGGGTGACGACGAGGAGGTCGACGACCCACCAGAGGGCCTTGCCGACGGGGAGGAGGACCCATTCCCACAGCCATTGGAGGGGAATGACGACCAGATGGTGGAGGAGCCACCCCAGCGCGCGGCCGACCGGGACGAGGACCCACTCCCAGAGCCATCCGAGGGGGATGACGACCAGATGGCGCAGGAGCCACCCCAGCGCGCGGCCGACCGGGGCGAGGATCCAGCGCCACAGCTGCCGGAAACACCAGGCGAGGGCGTCCCAGACCAGCCGGAGGGGCAGGACGACGACGAGGGCGATGGCGCGCGCCACCCCCGTGAGACAGCCCGGGTTTTCCGTGTTCATGCCCAGAACGACGAGCCGGGCCGACCATCGGGTTCCGGTCGCGGCGGCCGATACCAAGGCGTTACGGGACGGCGGCCCCTGGGCATCCGTACGGTGGCGGACGGACCGGCCCCGCTTCCGGGTCACGGCCCCGTAACCTAAGGTGCGTCACCTCCGTGCTCGACGCACGTCCCGCATGCCCCTCCCCCCGGGGCCCCTCCACCCGTAGACATCGAGGCTCGGCGTGAAAATATCCTTCATCCTGGTGGACCGCTGTCACATCGGCGGCGTAGTGAGCGCCATCCACAACCTGGCCAAGGCCCTCGTGGAGGACCACGAGGTCGAGCTGGTGGCGCTCCGCCGCAACCGCGACCAGGCGTTCTTCCCGCTCGACCCCCGGGTGAAGACCATCGCCCTGACCGACTACCGGAAGCACTCCCACACCTACGACGGCGACGACCCGCAGATCGACGTCTTCCCGCACATCTACCCGAACGAACCCACGGACAAGAAGCCGTGGATCAGCCGTCTGGGCGAGAAGCGGCTGATGGAGTACCTGGCCACCACCGACGCCGACGTCGTGGTCAGCAACAACCCCAAGATCACCATCATGCTGGCCCACTCGGACCGCGACTTCCTCAAGGTCGCGATGGAGCACTCGCGCCCCGCGCGGTACGGCCCGCACATCCGGGACGCCCTCTTCCGGGACGCCTACCCGCAGATGGACGCGATCACCGCGCCGACGCCGGACGAGTGCCGCACCATCGCCGGCGTCGTCCCCGCCGTGACCCACCTGCTCTCGCCGATGCCCAACTGCATCCCGGCGCACGAGGGCCAGATGTCCACCGGCGACAACAAGATCGTCGTCACGGCCGGCCTGCTCAAGCCGCACAAGGGCTTCGCCGACCTCATCGAGGCCTTCTCCTCGGTCGCGCCGCGCCACCCGGACTGGAGCCTGCGGATCTACGGCTCCGGCCCCGAGCGCGCCAACCTGCGCAAGAAGATCGACGAGAGCGACAGCAACAACCAGGTCTTCCTGATGGGCCCGGCCACCCCGGTCACCCCCGAGTTCGCCAAGGGCTCCATCTTCGTCCTCCCCTCCCACCTGGAGGCCTTCGGCAACGTCACCGTCGAGGCGATGGCGGCCGGCCTGCCCGCGGTCTGCTACGACGCCCCGCACGGCCCGCGCAACATCATCAAGCAGGGCGAGGACGGCTACGTCGTGCCGCTCGGCGACAAGAAGGCGCTCGCCGAGCACATCGAGAAGCTGATCGCCGACGAGGACCTGCGCCGGAAGATGGCGGCCGCCGCGGTGGCCAACGTCGTCCGCTTCCACGAGGCCGCGACGGCCGCCCGCTTCGAGGAGCTCGTGGAGACCATGCGGGCCCGCCGGGCGATCCCCCGCACGGCCGCCGCCGTGGTCACCCCGCAGGGCGACGTCCGGGTGACGGTCGAGGGCCTGCCCGCCGACAGCGGCGCCCAGCTGGTCTGCAAGGACGTCCGCAAGAAGGCCGACGAGGTCGTCGTCCCCTTCGTCGGCGACGAGGCCGTGGTCCCCTCGCTCGGCAGGCTCGTCGAGGGCGACTGGCAGCTGCAGATCCGCGCCGCGGGCTTCGACATGCCGCTGCGCTCCTCCGGCTGCGACACCCTCCAGCTCCTGTCGCTGAAGCTCCCCCGCACCGAGGGCCCCGCCCTCTCGCTGCTGCTGCCGCACGCCCACACGGACGGCACCCTGCGGGTGCAGAGCCGGGTGCGCGCCCAGCACGTGGAGGTCGCGGCCCTGAAGGCCGGCTCCACCTCGATCACCGTCGACGCCGCCGCCTGGGGCGTCGCGCCCGGCGCGAAGAGCGTGATCGAGGCCGTCCACCGCCAGGACGCCGACAAGAACTTCACCTTCCCGGTGAAGGCCGGCGCCGACGGACGCTTCACCGCCACCCTGGACAACGCCGCCGCGGCCCGTCTCCACCAGCCCGGCACCGAGGACGTCTGGGACATGTGGCTCCTGCCCGACCAGGACTCCCCGCGGATCCGGGTCTGCAAGCTGGCCACCGACGTGCTCGTCCCGATGGACGTCTTCACCTACCCGTACCCGGTGGTGAAGCAGTCCGGCGCCCCCGTCCCCGCCTCCGTGGAGACCAAGCCGAAGAGCGGCTGGCGCAACCGGCTGTCCTCCGTGCCCACCGCCGTCGCCGGCGCCCGGCACGAGCTGCGTCCCTACTTCGCCAGCAACGGACAGCTGTCGCTGAAGATCATCGACAAGAAGTAGCCGGACCGCCCGGCATACGAAGGAGCCCCGGTCCGCCGCTGCGGACCGGGGCTCCTTCGTCCGCGTGCTACAGCGGCGCGCCCTCCTGGGCGATCTTGAACATCAGATCGGCGACACGGCCGGCGGCGTGGCCGTCGTCCAGGTCGCAGAACTGGTGGTGGAACTCGTCGTACTTCTCCTGGTACTCGGCCGCGACCTCGTCGATCTCCCGGATGGCCTGGAGCAGGTCGTCCGAGGTCTCCACCAGCGGGCCCGGGGCGTCGTTCTCGAAGTCGAAGTAGAAGCCCCGCAGACGGTCCCGGTAGTGCTCCAGGTCGTACGTGAAGAAGAGCATCGGGCGGCGCAGGTGCGCGTAGTCGAACATGACCGACGAGTAGTCCGTGATCATGATGTCGGCCGCCAGGTACAGGTCCGCGATGTCCGGGTACTCCGAGACGTCGTGGACGAAGCCGTTCCCGGCGCCCGGGATGCTGTCCACGATGTTGGAGTGGCGCCGGATCAGGAAGACGTGGTCGTCGCCGAGGCGGCGGCGGGCGTCCTCCAGGTCCACCCGGAGGTCGAACTTGAACTGGCCGCGGGCGTGCGACAGGTCGTCGCGCCAGGTCGGCGCGTACAGCACGACCTTCTTGTCCGCGGGCAGGCCCAGCTTCGCCTTCACCTCGGCCGCGCGCTCCTCGCGGTCCTCGGCGTACAGGTAGTCGTTGCGCGGGTAGCCCGTCTCCGCGATCAGGCCGTTGTAGCCCATGGCCCGCTTGAGGATCGGGGTGGAGAAGCGGTTCGACGAGACCAGGACGTTCCAGCTCTCGGCTTCCTTGACCAGACGCTCGTGGTAGTTCGGGTCGAACTTCGGCGCGTCGATGTCCAGGCCGATCTTCTTCAGCATCGTGCCGTGCCACGTCTGCACGATCACCTGGCCCGCCCGGCGGCGGATCCAGTGCGGCAGGTGGGCGTTGGTGATGATGTAGCGCGAACGGGCCAGCGCCTCGTACCACTCGCGGCCCTGGAAGCGGACCGGCTGCACCGTGTCCGGCAGCTCGACCTGGCCGTCGCGGACCAGCCACAGGTGCTCGACGTCGGCACCCCGGCGCAGCAGCTCCTCGTGGATCGCGCGCGGGCTGTCCGAGTACTGCTTGCCGTTGTAGCTGATGTACAGCACCGAGTCGCGCAGCGGCAGCTCGCGGCCCTTCTCGTACACCTCCTGGCGCAGCTGGTACTGGCGGTTGTCACCGCGCTCCAGCGGGCTCAGGTCGGGCAGGCAGTTGAGCTGCGGGTGGTCCTGCCAGTGGACCTCCAGCCAGTTCTCGCGCCCGTTGTGGACGCCCTGGAGCGGGAACTGGTCCACGGCGGTCCGGTCGACGACCAGCGGCAGCTGCGGCGCGTCCTCACCGGCCTCCAGGCGGAAGACCCAGCGGCCCGCCTTCAGCGGCAGACCGCCGCCCGTGCCGGACATGGTGGACGGACGGAAGGTCGCCTCGAAGGTGCCGTCGGCGCCGGCGTTCAGCGGGACGGTCCGCTCGTCGAAGCGGTTCTTGGCGCTGACCACCAGGTGGTAGTCGGTCAGGTCCAGCGGCGCGGTGCCGCGGATCAGGAAGGTGCCGTCGGCCGTGGCGACGCCGGTGATCCGGCCGCGCAGCGGACGGCCGGAGAACTTCAGGTAGCCGTTGGTGCCGGAGAGGACCGCCACCTCGTTGAGCGGGGCGTCCTCGCCGAAGGCCTCGGGGAGGCGCACCTGGAGGTCGGCCACGCCGTCCCGGACGACGGCCTTGTAGCGGCGCCACTTCTCGCCCTCGGGCTGGAGCTGGAGCTGGGTGCTCCAGTTGCGGCGCATGTTCTTGGCCGGGTCGGCGCCCGCCGTCTCGGTCTCCAGGTGCTCCGGGAGCAGGGCCACGTCCTTGAGCGGGACGCGGACCCGGATCTCGGTGTGGGCACCGGCCGGGGTCACCGCGTCGGCGGGGACGAAGAACGCCTCGCCGCTGCTCTGGTTGATGATCCGCAGGGAGACCTCGACGCCCGGGTCGACCGTCTCGCGCAGCAGACCGTCGACGACGATCGCGTCCCCGTCCGGCGCGAAACCGGTGATCGTGAACGGCACCTTCTCCACGCGCAGCTTCAGCGCGGCGCGACGCAGCTCGGGGACGATCCGGTGGGACTCGTCCAGCCAGTGCGGCGAGGGGTAGGCGGTGCGGTCGGAGCCGTACGAGTGGACCGAGCGGGAGCGCACCAGACCACCGGAGAGCACGCGCATGCCGACGTGCCAGAGGCCCTCCTGCCACTGGCCGCCCTTGCGGAAGCGGCTCAGGTCGATCTCGGTCTCCCAGCCGGCCCAGTCGAAGCTGTGGCCGCGGTTCTTCCAGCCGGCCGCCGTGGTGGCGTCGTCGGTCTGGAGGTTCTTCAGCGGGATCAGCATCCGCCGCTGGGTGCCGTCCTTCTTCAGCTGGAGCAGCTTCACGACGCTCCGCCTGCTGCCCTGGTCGACCCGGTCGATCCAGGCGTTGCCGGCCAGCCGCAGCTTCCCGCCCGGCAGCCACTCCAGCTCCTTCAGCGGCGAGCGCAGCTGGAGGTCCTGGTCCATGCGGAGGACCTTCTTGGGCAGCTGGGTGCTCTCCAGCGCCGGGTAGACCGCGTAGCGGCGGAAGGCGCCGTCGAGCTCGACCGGCTCGCCGAGGCGCTCGGCCTCGATGAAGGACAGCAGCTCGGCCAGGGCGTGCTTGCGGACCAGCAGCCACTTGACGCGCAGCGCGGTGGGCAGCGTCTTGACCGTCTTCAGGTCGATCTGGTCGAGGAACTTGTTGGCCGCGGCCATGAACTCCGCGCGGTACTCGTCGTCGCCGTCGGGCAGCACGTTGAGGAAGATGCGCAGGTCACCGGTGAGCACGGTCTTGTCGTACTCGCGCTTGAGCTCCTCGGCGCCCGGCTCGGTGCGCGCGGCGAGGAAGCGGCTGACGCTCTCGACCGCGGAGGCGCGGTCGCGGGCGGCCTTGGGCTCGGTACGGCGCTGGGTGATCGACGGGGCGGCCTCGCCCTCGCGCAGACGCCAGTAGTACGTGGTCTCGCTGATGATGTCGACGGACTCGGCGAGGTACTGCGCCGGGACGATCACCGGGGTGTCCTCGTACAGGACGCCCTCCGGGAAGCGGAAGCCGTGCCGCTCCCAGAAGTCGCGGCGGAAGACCTTGTTGCAGGCGATGCGGTCGGTGAGCAGCGCGCGCTTGCGGCTGACGTGGGTCTTCTTGACCGCGCCCCGGGAGAGGAAGCGGTGCATCGGGGACTGCCAGATGCGGGTGGAGTTGATGTGCTCCACGTTGCCGGTGGCGAAGGAGGAGCCCGTCTCGTCGAGGGTCTCGACCATCAGCCGGTAGGCGTCCGGCGGGATCAGGTCGTCGCTGTCGACGAAGGCGACGAATTCGCTCTCCGGCGCCAGGCTGTCCAGACCGGTGTTGCGGGCGGCGCCCAGGCCGGCGTTCTCCTTCCGGATGAGCCGGAAGCGGTCGTCCTTCGCCGCGAACTCCGCCGCGATCTCGTGGGACTCGTCGGTCGACCCGTCGTCCACCATGATCACTTCCAGGTCCTGGAAGGTCTGCACGGCGAGCGAGTTCAGGCAGGCGGGCAGGTAGTACGCCACGTTGTATATCGGGACGATGACGCTGAGCCTGGGAGCCATGTAGTTCTGCGTTCCTTTCCGGTTCAGACCCGCTCGACAGGCTCGAGCGTCTGAGGGGGTGACGGGGCGTGCTTTCGGTTGTTCCAGCGGACCGATGGGGGGTGTCTCCCCTCCGAGAAAGACCCGCCTGCCGGCCCGTCCGCCCCGGCGCCGGAGCGCAGCACCGCCGCAGCTCTTCAGAATAGACGATGGGCTTCTCGGCCGTTCGAACCCGATTGGTCTCCGCCTCACCTGCCGGGAACCCGCCGTTCACCCGCCCGGATGCCCGTACAGGCGCCCGCCGCCCCCGAGAGGCGTTCGAGTACTCCTGTCATACTGCGCTTGAGCGGTTCGACTGAGGAGAGACACACGGCATGCCGTCTGCAGCTACCCCCCGTTTCAGCGTGATCATCCCTGTCTACGGGGTCGAGGGCTACATACGCGAATGCCTCGAATCGATCACCTCGCAGAGCTACCCGGACTTCGAGATCATCGCCGTCGACGACTGCTCCCAGGACAGCAGCGGCGCCATCATCGACGAGTTCGCCGCCCGCGACGCGCGCGTCCGCGCCGTCCACCGCGAGCGGAACGGCGGCATCGGCGCCGCCCGCAACACCGGCGTGTCCCACGCCCGCGGCGACTACCTGCTCTTCCTCGACGGCGACGACTCCATCCGCCCCGGCTCGCTGCGGGCCCTCGCCGACCGGCTCGCCGAGACCGACGACCCCGAGATCCTCCTCTTCGACTACGTCCGCACCCACGTGGACGGCACCGTCGAGCCCAGCAAGTCCGCCCGGCACATCGCCCCGATCGGCGACCGGGTGGTCCGCCCCGTCGACCACCTCGAACTGCTGCGGGTCTTCGCCGTGGTCTGGAACCGCGTCTACCGCCGCGACTTCTTCACCACCGGCGGCCTCACCGGCGACGGCGACGGCTTCCGCTTCACCGACGGCCTCTACGAGGACGCGCTCATGGTCTACACGACCATGGCCGCCGCCCGGCGCGTCGCCGGCCTGGAGTACGTCGTCGTCGAGTACCGCCAGCGCCGCCAGGGCAGCTCCATGCGGAGCAGCTCCCCGCGCAAGCACTTCGTGATCTTCGAGCAGTACCAGCGGGTCTTCGACCAGCTCGAAGGCCGCCCCGGCCTCGACGAGTACCGCAAGATCGTCTTCGAGCGGATGGTCAGCCACTTCCTCTACACCCTCGCCCGCGGCTTCCGAATACCGCGCAGCCACCGCCGCGCCTACGTCCGCGAGGCCGGCAAGGCGTACCGCAGGAACGAGCCCAGGGGCTTCACCCCGCCGCCCGGCATCGTCGGCCTGAAGTTCAAGGTCCTCAGGACCGGCTCGTACGCGGCCTTCGAGTCGCTCAAGGCGGCCAACGGCACCCGCGAGACCGCCTCCCGCGCGCTGGGCCGTTCGAAGCGCTGGGGCGGCCGCAAGGCCCTGAAGACGTACTACGCGGTGCAGCGCCGGCTCCCCGTGGACGAGAACCTCGCCGTCTACTCCGCCTACTGGGGCCGCACCCCCGGCTGCAACCCGCTCGCCGTCCACGACGCCGCCAGGAAGGTCGCGCCGAAGCTGCGCGGGGTCTGGGTGGTCAACCAGGCGTACGCGGGCAAGCTGCCCGCGGGCATCACCCGGGTGGCCCCCGCCACCTTCGGCTACTGGAAGGCCATGGCCCGGGCGAAGTACCTGGTCAACAACGTGAACTTCCCGGACTCGGTGGTCAAGCGCCCCGGCCAGGTCCACCTCCAGACCCACCACGGCACCCCGCTGAAGCGGATGGGCCTGGACCAGCAGTACTACCCGGCCGTCGCCAAGAGCATGGACTTCGACAAGCTCATGGAGCGGGTGGACCGCTGGGACTGGAGCGTCTCCTCCAACCAGCACTCCACCGAGCAGTGGGAGCGGGTCTACCCGGCGCCCTTCCGCACCCTCAATGCCGGCTACCCGCGCAACGACGTCTACTACCGGGCCGGCGCCGAGGACGTGCGCCGGATCCGCGGCGCGCTGGGCATCGCCCCCGGCAAGAAGGCGATCCTGTACGCGCCCACCGTCCGCGACCACCAGAAGGACGCCTTCGTCTCCCGCCTGGACCTCGCCCGCTTCGCCCGCGAGCTCGGCCCCGACTACGTCCTCCTGGTCCGCGCCCACTACTTCTACGGCGCCGACCGCGAGCTGAGCGCGCTCGCCGAGCGGGGCGCCCTGGTGGACGTCTCCCGCCACCCGTCGGTGGAGGAGCTGTGCCTGGCGGCGGACGCGCTGATCACGGACTACTCGTCGATCATGTTCGACTACGCCAACCTCGACCGGCCGATCGTCACCTACGCCGACGACTGGGAGATGTACCGCACCTGCCGCGGTGTGACCTTCGACCTGCTCTCCGGCGAGCCCGGTGACACCCCCGGCGTGGTCGCCACCACCGAGGACGAGCTGATCGAGGCCTTCCGCGGCGGCGCCTGGGCCGCCGAGCCCGCCGCCGCGCTGCGCCGGGCCTTCCGGGAGCGCTTCTGCGCCTGGGACGACGGCCACGCCGCCGAGCGCGTCGCCCGCGCCGTGTTCCTGGCGGAGACGTCCCCGAACCCGCCGGTGGTCCCGGTCGCCGAGCGCACCCCCGCCCCCACCCCCGAAGCGGCCGAGGCGGCCACCACCCGCCCGGAGCACGTCACGAACTGACCCCGGCACCCACACACGACAGGGGCGCCCGGACGGATACCGTCCGGGCGCCCCTGTCGTGTGTGCGGGGAGCTACTTGACCACGGAGAGCGGCAGCAGCTTCTTGCCCGTGGGACCGATCTGGATGTGCGTGTCCATCTGGGGACAGACACCGCAGTCGAAGCACGGGGTCCAGCGGCAGTCCTCGACCTCGGTCTCGTCGAGGGCGTCCTGCCAGTCCTCCCAGAGCCAGTCCTTGTCGAGACCGGAGTCCAGGTGGTCCCAGGGCAGGACCTCCTCGTAGGAGCGCTCGCGGGTGGTGTACCAGGCGACGTCCACGCCGAACTCGGGGAGGGTCTTCCCGGCGCACTCCATCCAGCGGTCGTACGAGAAGTGCTCGCGCCAGCCGTCGAAGCGGCCGCCGTCCTCGTAGACCGCGCGGATGACGGCGCCGATGCGGCGGTCGCCGCGGGAGAGCAGGCCTTCGACGATGCCGGGCTTGCCGTCGTGGTAGCGGAAGCCGATCGAGCGGCCGTACTTCTTGTCGCCGCGGATCTTGTCGCGGAGCTTGCGCAGGCGCTCGTCCGTCTCCTCCGCCGAGAGCTGCGGGGCCCACTGGAAGGGGGTGTGCGGCTTGGGGACGAAGCCGCCGATGGAGACGGTGCAGCGGATGTCGTTCTGGCCGGAGACCTTGCGGCCCTCGGCGATCACGTTCATCGCCATGTCGGCGATCTGGAGGACGTCCTCGTCGGTCTCCGTCGGCAGGCCGCACATGAAGTACAGCTTCACCTGGCGCCAGCCGTTGCCGTACGCCGTGGAGACGGTCCGGATCAGGTCCTCCTCCGAGACCATCTTGTTGATGACCTTGCGCATGCGCTCGGAGCCGCCCTCGGGGGCGAAGGTGAGACCGGAGCGGCGGCCGTTCCGGGTCAGCTCGTTGGCGAGGTCCACGTTGAAGGCGTCGACGCGGGTCGAGGGGAGGGACAGGCCCACCTTGTCCTCGGTGTACCGGTCGGCGAGGCCCTTGGCGATGTCGCCGATCTCCGAGTGGTCCGCGGAGGACAGGGAGAGCAGGCCGACCTCCTCGAAGCCCGTCGCCTTGAGGCCCTTCTCGACCATCTCGCCGATGCCGGTGATGCTTCGCTCCCGCACGGGGCGCGTGATCATGCCGGCCTGGCAGAAGCGGCAGCCGCGGGTGCAGCCGCGGAAGATCTCGACGGACATGCGCTCGTGGACGGTCTCCGCGAGCGGCACGAGGGGCTGCTTGGGGTACGGCCACTCGTCGAGGTCCATGACGGTGTGCTTGGAGACCCGCCACGGCACGCCGGACCGGTTGGGCACGACACGGCCGATGCGGCCGTCCGGCAGGTACTCGACGTCGTAGAACCGCGGGATGTAGACGGAGCCCGTCCGTGCGAGGCGGAAGAGGACCTCCTCGCGGCCGCCCGGCCTGCCCTCGGCCTTCCAGGCGCGGATGATCTCGGTCATGTCGAGGACGGCCTGCTCGCCGTCGCCGATGATCGCCGCGTCGATGAACTCCGCGATCGGCTCGGGGTTGAAGGCCGCGTGGCCGCCCGCGAGCACGATGGGGTGGTCGACGGTGCGGTCCTTCGCCTCCAGCGGGATGCCCGCCAGGTCCAGGGCGGTGAGCATGTTCGTGTAGCCGAGCTCCGTGGAGAAGCTCAGGCCGAACACGTCGAACGCGCCGACCGGGCGGTGGCTGTCGACCGTGAACTGCGGGACCTTGTGCTCCCGCATCAGCTCCTCGAGGTCCGGCCACACGCTGTAGGTGCGCTCGGCGAGGACGCCCTCGCGCTCGTTCAGCACCTCGTAGAGGATCATGACGCCCTGGTTGGGCAGACCGACCTCGTACGCGTCCGGGTACATCAGCGCCCAGCGGACGTCGGCGGACTCCCACGGCTTGACCGTGGAGTTCAGCTCTCCACCGACGTACTGAATCGGCTTCTGCACGTGCGGGAGCAGAGCTTCGAGCTGCGGGAAGACAGACTCGGCAGCAGACATCTCGAACCTTCGTGAGCTGGCAGGGGGGCGACTCTCCAGCGTACCCCGTCGCTCAGCGGCTCAGCGCCGCCCGGAGTCCGGGGGCCGCGGCCCGCTCCCACACCTCCGGCAGCCTCCGCTCCTGGGCCTCGGCGGCGCCCTCCTGGCGGGCGTGGAGAACGCCCCAGGTGAAGGAGGGTTCGCCGGCCGATTCGGCCTGGTGGGCGAGGTCGTCCAGGGCGGCTCGGGCGACGACGATGTCCTGGTGGTCGCCGAGGAGGCTCTGGACGGCCTTCACCTTTTTGGCGAACCGTTTCGCGGGCTTGCCGAGGGCGGGTACGGCGGCGTCGGCGGCGTAGCGGGCCCGTTTGGCGGCCTTGCGGGCCTCGTGGAGGGCGAGGTCGCGCTCGTGGCCGGGGCCGAGGCCGAGCGCGGGGCCCATCCGGTCGGCGAGGCGGCGGTGGTCGCGGCGGATCGCCTTCGGCAGGACCTTGCCGGCCTTCTTCCGGGCGGCGGGCCGCAGCGGCGGGTCGGCGAGCAGTCCGTCGAGGGCGTCGAGGAGCGCGAGGTGGCGGGGCGAGTCGAGGGCGTCGAGGGCGCGGTGCCGGGCGCCGCGGGAGCGGGCGTTGCTCCAGGTGCGGAGCCGGCCGCGGACGGGGCCGTGGCGCAGGTCGCGGGGCAGCGCGTCGACCGCGTCGCCCAGCCGGGCGTCCAGGACCTCCTGGTCGCGGGCGTGGCCGAGTTCGCCGGCGAGCCACTTCAGCTCGGCGCCGACGGGGTCGGTGACGTCCCGGTCGAGGACCTTGCGGTAGGTCTTGAAGGCGCTGCGGAGGCGGCGGCAGGCGACCCGCAGCTGGTGGACGGAGTCGGGGAGGTCGCGGCGGACGGCGGGGTCGAGCCGGACGACGGCCTCGACCTGTTCCCGTACGTAGGCGAGGACGGCGGCGCCCGCCGTGGAGTCGCCGGTCGCCTCCGCGGGGTCGCGGGGCTCGGGGGCGAGGCCGGTCTCGTCGAGCGCGCGGGCCAGTTTGGAGGGGGCGTCGGAGGGGTGGATGCCGGCCTTCCTGAGCCGTTTCTCGACGGCGTCGAGGACCTCGGGGTCGGTGTCGCCGGCGAGCTCGACCTCGATCTCGGTCCAGGCGGCCGAGCCCTCGCCGTCGAGGAGGCGGTCGGCGTGGACGGTGTCCACGGAGAGCTCGGCGAGGATCGTGCCGTCGGCGTCCCTCAGGTGCCTCACGTCGCGGGAGGAGCGGAGCCGGACGACGGGGACGACCTCGGCGTGGCGGAGCCGGGAGCGCAGGAGCTCGGCCAGGGAGGGCGGGAGCGTCTCCGAGAGCGGGGCCCTGATCTCGTCGCGGACGCCGACGGCGACGGGGAACTTGACGTGCCAGCCGGCGTCCTTCCCGCCGGTGCGGCGCCGCAGGGTGAGGGAGGCGGCCGCGAGTCTCAGGTCGGCCGTGTCGTAGTAGACGGCGTCGAGTTCCGTGACGCCCTCGCCGGTGACCGCCGCGACGCCGTCGGCGCGGGTGAGGTCCGGCAGCCGGGTCTCCGCGGTGGCTTCGTACTTCCGCTCGATCTCGCGTGTGGTCTCCGCCATAGGTCGAATCTAACCGCCGGGGCGGCACTCCATGCGTCCTCGCGCCGGAGAGCCTGCCGTGGCGGTGGCGGTGGCGGTCGCGGTGGCGGGTCAGGCGGTCATCGGGCGTTGCACCCGGATCGACTGGAGGAGTCCGATGGCGACCCAGACGGCGAACATGGAGGAGCCGCCGTAGGAGACGAAGGGGAGCGGCAGACCGGCGACGGGCATGATGCCGAGGTTCATGCCGATGTTCTCGAAGGCCTGGAAGGCGAACCAGGCGACGATGCCGGCGGCGACGATCGTGCCGTACAGCTCGGTGGTCTCGCGGGCGATCCGGCAGGCCCGCCAGAGGACGATGCCGAGCAGCAGCAGGATGAAGCCGGAGCCGACGAAGCCCAGCTCCTCGCCGGCGACGGTGAAGACGAAGTCGGTCTGCTGCTCGGGGACGAACTGGCCGCTGGTCTGGTGGCCGTTGAAGAGGCCGGCTCCGTAGAGGCCGCCGGAGCCGATCGCGATGCGGGCCTGGTTGGTGTTGTAGCCGACGCCGGAGGGGTCGAGGTCGGGGTTGGCGAAGGCGGCGAAGCGGTTGATCTGGTACTCGTCGAGCATGCCGAGGGCGGTGACGAGGACCGCGCCGGCGATGCCGGAGAAGATCAGGCCGAGGACCCAGCGGTTGGAGGCGCCGGAGGCGAGCAGGACGCCGAGCACGATCACGATCATCACCATGACCGAGCCGAGGTCGGGCATGAGCATGATGATGCCCATGGGGAGGGCCGCGAGCACCAGGCATTTGGCGACGGTGCCGTGGTCCGGGTGGAGCTGGTCGCCCGCGTCCACCTTCGAGGCGAGCAGCATCGCCATCACCAGGATGATGGTGATCTTGACGAATTCGCTGGGCTGGAGCGAGAAGCCGCCGCCGACCACGATCCACGCGTGGGCGCCGTTGATGGTGGCGCCGAGCGGGGTGAGGACGGCGAGGATCAGCACGATCGACAGGCCGTAGAGGACCGGGACGGCGCCGCGCAGGGTGCGGTGGCCGAGCCAGACCGTGCCGATCATCAGCGCCACGCCGATGCCGGTGTTGAGCAGGTGCCGGAAGAGGAAGTAGTACGGGTCGCCGTTGTTCAGCTCGGTACGGCCCCGGGTCGCCGACCACACCAGCAGCGAGCCGATGAGCGAGAGCGCCAGGGCCGAGAGCAGGATCGGCCAGTCGAGCCGGCGCAGCACCGAGTCGCGGGCGGTCAGCCGGGCGACGGTGCCGCGCTCGGGGGCGTAGCGGGAGACGGAGAAGCTCGTCCGCGTCGGCATCGGGTCAGTCCCTCCTGTTGGGGGGCGTGCCCGCGAGCGGCGGCGGCGCGGCGCCGTCCTGCCCGTTCGGGTCGACCAGCTGGGACTTGGGGTCGTACGCCTTGATCGTCGGCGCGTCGATGGTGCCGTCGGCGTCGACCTTCGGCAGCGTCTTCTGCGGCCCGGGGAGCAGGGCGCGCTTGAGGTCCTGGTTGCCGGCGTCGTCGAGGCCGTAGAGGGCGTCGTAGATGTTGCGGACGGCGGGGCCGGAGGCGCCGGAGCCGGTGCCGCCCTGGGAGATGGTCATGACGATGGTGAAGTCGTCGGTGTAGGTCGCGAGCCAGGAGGTGGTCTGCTTGCCGTAGACCTGGGCGGTGCCGGTCTTGGCGCGCATGGGGATCTTGTCCTGGGGCCAGCCGCCGAAGCGCCAGGCGGCGGTGCCGCCGGGTTCGACGACGGAGCGCAGGCCCTTGTCGAGGTCGCGGACGGTCTCGGCGTCGACCGGCAGCTTGCCGTGGGCCTTGGGCTTGATCTCGCGGACCTGCTTGCCGTCGGGGCTGATGATCGCCTTGCCGACGGAGGGGTCGTAGAGGGTGCCGCCGTTGCTGATGGCCGCGTAGATGGTGGCCATCTGGATGGGGGTGACGAGGACGTCGCCCTGCCCGATGGCGAAGTTGATGCTGTCGTACGCCTTCAGCTGGTTGCCTTCGAGGCAGTTCTCGTACGCGATCTGCTCGACGTAGCTGCCGCCCTTCTTGCCCTGCTTGCACCAGGCGTCCTTGTTGGCCTCCCAGAACGCCTGCTTCCACTGGCGGTCCGGGATCCGGCCCTTGACCTCGTTGGGCAGGTCGACGCCGGTCTCGGAGCCGAGGCCGAAGTCGCGGGCGGTCACGTAGAACCAGTCCTTGGAGTCCTTGTTCGCCGTGATGCCGCCGTCCTTCTGCCACTCCTTGTGGCCGAGGGCGTAGAAGACGGTGTTGCAGGAGTACTTGAGGGCGTCGCCGAGGGTGATCGGGCCGTGCCCCTGGGACTCGAAGTTGGCGAAGCTGCGGCTGCCGAGGCTGTAGGAGGCGCTGCAGTTGTACGTGTCGTTGAAGTCGTAGCCGGCCCGGACGGCGGCGCTCGCGGAGATCACCTTGAAGATGGAGCCGGCGGGGGCCTGGCCCTGGATGCCCCGGTTGAGCAGCGGGTAGTTGGAGTTCTTGCTGGTGAGGGAGGCGTAGTCCTTGGCGGAGATGCCGCCGATCCAGACGTTGGGGTCGTAGTCGGGCTGGGAGGCCATGGCGACGACCCGCCCGGTCCTGGTCTCCATGACGACGACGGCGCCGGAGTCGGCCTCGTACTTGCGGCCGGTGATCTTGTCGGTCTCGCCGCGGACCGTCTTCATGGCCTGTGCGAGCTCGTACTCGGCGACGGACTGGACGCGGGCGTCGATGCTGGTGACGAGGGTGGAGCCGGCCACGCCGGGGTCGGACTTGGTCTGGCCCATGACGCGTCCGAGGTTGTCGACCTCGTAGCGGGTGACGCCGGCCTTGCCGCGCAGCTCCTTGTCGTAGGTGCGCTCGATGCCGGAGCGGCCGACCTGGTCGGAGCGGAGGAAGGGCGAGTCGCTGTCCTTGGCCTTGGTGATCTCGTCGTCGGTGACGGGCGAGAGGTAGCCGAGGACCTGGGCGGTGCGGGCCTTGCCGGGGGCCGGGTAGCGGCGGACGGCGGTGAGCTCGGCGGTGATGCCGGGGAAGTCCTCGGTGCTCTCGCGGATGGTGAGCGCCTGCTGGACGGTGGCCTCGTCGGTGACCGGGATCGGCTGGTAGGGGGAGCCGTTCCAGCAGGGCTTGGGCGTCTTGGAGTCGCAGAGCCGGATCTTGTTGACGACGTCCTCGGGCTTCATGTTCAGGACGCCGGCGAGACGGGTGAGGACCTCCTTGCCGTCGTCCTTCATCTTCATGAGCTCGGTGCGGGAGGCGGAGACCACGAGCCGGGTCTCGTTGTCGGCGAGCGGGACGCCGCGGGCGTCGAGGATGGAGCCGCGGACGGCCGGCGTGACGACCTGCTGGATGTTGTTGCTCTTGGCCTCGTCGGCGTACTCCTTGCCGTTGCGGATCTGGAGGTACCAGAGCCGGCCGCCCAGGGTGAGCAGCAGCGAGAAGACGAGGACCTGGATGACGATGAGCCGGGTCTGGACCCGTGGGGTCCGTCCGGTCTCGGGGATGTTGCTCATGCTGCCGGTGCCCCCTCGGTCACAGTCGCTTGACTCCCTTGATACGTCCGGCGCGTCCGGCGCGGGTGCGGGCGGCCTTGACGCGGAGGCCGCCGCGCTGGGTGCCGATCCTCAGGCCGGTGCCGGAGGAGAGCCAGCCGGAGGCGACGTCTCCCGCGCCGGCCCCCGTGGCGTCCGCGACCGGGTCGTTCTCGGCGCGGCGGGCCAGCGCCATGATGAGCGGCACGGTGAAGGGCGCGAGCAGCAGGTCGTAGACGACGGCGGTGAAGAGCAGGGGGACGAGGCCGACGTGGCGGGCGGCGGTGTCGCCGACGAGGGCGCCGACGCCCGCGTAGAGCAGGGTCGAGCCGACGGCTGCGCCGACGACGGCGGCCATCGGGCCGATCGCGGAGGTGAAGCGGCCGTTCTCGGGCCGGGCGAGGCCGACGAGGTAGCCGACGACGCAGAGGACGAGGGCGTAGCGGCCGGCGGCGTGGTCGGCGGGCGGGGCCAGGTCGGCGAGGAGGCCGGCGGAGAAGCCGACGAGCGAGCCGGTGACGGGGCCGTGGACGAGCGCGAGGGCGACGACGGTGAGGAGGACGAGGTCGGGTACGGCGCCGGGGAGCTGGAGCCGGGCGAGGACGGAGACCTGGACGACGAGGGCGACCACGATCAGGGTCGCGGAGAGGAGGATGCGGTTGAACTTCACGGTGTCGCGTCCTCCTGGTCGTTCGGGTTCGCCGCCCGGCCGTCGGGCTTCCGGGCCTGGTCCCCCGGGGCCTGTTCCCGGGCCGGGTCCTGGATCGGCTGTTCGGCCTGGCCCTGGGGCCGGGTGTTCGCCTGCTCGCCGTCGGCGGGCGGCTCGGCGGTGACCGTGACGGTGACGGTCGGCGCGGGCTTCGGCTTCTGCGGCAGCACCGTGTCGCGCGGGTCGGAGCGGGGGGCCTGGACGACGACGCCGACGATGTCGAGCTTGCTGAAGCCGACGTACGGGCGGACGTGGACGTTGCGGGTCAGGCCGCCGCCGAGGGGGTCGACGCGGACGATCTCGCCGACGGGCACGCCGGGGACGAAGGGCCGGTCGCCGGCCGAGCCGAAGGTGACGAGGCGGTCGCCCGCCTTCACCTTGGCCTTGCCGTTGAGGAGCTGGACGAGGAGCGGCCGGTCGCCCTGGCCGGTGGCGAAGCCGAGTTCGTCGGACTTCTCCATCCGGGTGCCGACGGTGAAGTCGGGGTCGTTGGCGAGGAGGACGGTGGAGGTGGACGGGCCGACGGTGGTGACCCGGCCGACGAGTCCGGCGCCGTTGAGGACGGTCATGTCGCGCTGGATGCCGTCGCGGGCGCCGACGTCGAGGGTGACGGTCCAGGAGAAGCCCTGGGCCGACCCTATGGCGATGACCTGGGCGCCCTTGATGCCGTACTGGCCGGCGCCGGCGGTCTTGAGGAGGGCGTCGAGTTCGCGCAGCCGGTTGCGGTTGCGGTCGTCGCTGCCGAGCTCGGCCTTGAGCGCGGCGTTCTCCTTCTCCAGGGCGGCGATGCGGTTGTGGCGCTCCCCGGAGTCGCGGACGGCGCCTATGGCGTTGCCGATGGGGTCGACCGCGGCCGCGACGCCGTTCTCGACCGGGCCGAAGACGGCGGCGGCGGCCTGCCGGGCGCCGTCGACCGGCGACTCCTGGCCGCCGCGGATGTCCACCGTGATCAGCGCGAACGCGACGGCGACCAGCAGCACCAGGAGCAGCCGGCTCTCTCGTGTGTCCCTCACGTGCGGCGGCCGTGCCCTTCCTCGTGGTTCGTTGTGCAGATGTTCGTACCGTACGGGCTCGCGCCCGGCCGTTGGGTCAGCGGCGCGGCTGGGCGTCCAGGACCTGCTGGAGGGCCTCGAACTCCTCGACGCACTTGCCGGATCCGAGGGCGACCGAGTCCAGCGGGTCCTCGGCGATGTGGATCGGCATGCCGGTCTCCCGGCGGAGCCGCTCGTCGAGGCCGCGCAGCAGGGCGCCGCCACCCGTGAGAACGATGCCGCGGTCCATCACGTCACCGGAGAGCTCCGGCGGGCACTTGTCGAGGGTGGTCTTCACGGCGTCGACGATCGCGTTGACCGGCTCCTCGATGGCCTTGCGGACCTCGGCGGCCGAGATGACGACGGTCTTGGGGAGGCCGGAGACGAGGTCGCGGCCGCGGATCTCGGTGTGCTCGTCCTGCTCCAGGTCGTAGGCCGAACCGATGGTGATCTTGATCTGTTCGGCGGTGCGCTCACCGAGGAGGAGCGAGTACTCCTTCTTGATGTGCTGGATGATCGCGTTGTCCAGCTCGTCGCCGGCCACCCGGATCGACTGTGCCGTGACGATTCCTCCGAGGGAGATGACCGCGACCTCGGTGGTGCCGCCGCCGATGTCGACGACCATGTTGCCGGTGGCCTCGTGGACGGGGAGGCCGGATCCGATGGCGGCGGCCATGGGCTCCTCGATGATGTGCACCTGGCGGGCGCCCGCCTGGGTGGACGCCTCGATGACGGCGCGGCGCTCGACTCCGGTGATGCCGGAGGGCACGCAGACGACGACCCGGGGGCGGGCGAGGTAGCGCCGCTTGTGGATCTTGAGGATGAAGTAGCGGAGCATCCGCTCGGTGATCTCGAAGTCGGCGATGACGCCGTCCTTCAGCGGGCGCACGGCGACGATGTTGCCGGGGGTCCTGCCGATCATCTTCTTCGCCTCGGCACCCACCGCGAGGATTCCGCCGGTGTTGGTGTTGATCGCGACGACGGACGGCTCGTTGAGGACGATGCCTCGACCCCTGACGTACACCAGCGTGTTGGCGGTCCCGAGGTCGACAGCCATGTCACGGCCGATGAACGACATGAAGTTCCCCTTGTTTCCCATGGCTGAGGGTGGTGCGGCGAAGAGTTTTCATCGTAGTGCCGCTCACGCGGATGGCGCGCGCTGGTCCACCTCTGTACTAGGTGACGGTAGGACGCGGCGATCCGTTCCCGGGATTGGCGTTCATATGCCTGGGGGCGGCCGAATTCCTTCGGTCGCCCCACAACTGGCTGCCGTTCGGCTGACGGCGGGTCAGCCGGAGCTCGCACGGCCGAACGGGTCGGGCCCGACCCGTACGCGGCGAACGGGTCAGGCGAGACCCGGGAAGAAGATCTTCAGCTCGCGCGCGGCGGACTCCTCGGAGTCCGAGGCGTGGATGAGGTTCTCGCGGACGATGGTGCCGAAGTCGCCGCGGATGGAGCCCGGGGCGGCGGCGATCGGGTCGGTCGGGCCGGCCAGCTGCCGGACGCCCTCGATGACCCGCTCGCCCTCGACGACGAGCGCGACGACCGGGCCGGAGGACATGAAGCCCATCAGCGGCTCGTAGAAGGGCTTGCCCTTGTGCTCGCCGTAGTGCTGCTCCAGCGTCTCCTGGTCCAGCTCGCGCAGCTCCAGGGCCGCGAGGGTCCAGCCGGCCTTGCGCTCGATGCGGCCGATGATCTCGCCGATCAGACCGCGGCGGACCGCGTCGGGCTTGAGCAGGACGAGCGTGCGCTGGCTCACGGGGGGAACTCCTTCGGGAGGGATGTGCGGGCCTATGAATCTACAGGGCCCGCACCGCCCTCCGTCACGCAGCGTCAGGCCCTGCGGAGCCCTGGGCGGCGGTGTTCGAGGCGGCCCAGCGGGCCTTGATCTCGTCCACCTTGCGTCCGTAGTGCACCGAGCACCACCACAGCACGGCGAAGACGGCGCCGAGGAAGAACATCACGGGGACGAAGAAGCCGCTGAGGATCAGCCCGATCTGGAGGGCCCAGCCGAGCTGCACGCCACCGGGACGGGTGATCATCCCGCAGAGCAGCACGGAGAGGACCATGGCGACGCCGCACACCCACCACACGGTGGAGGTGGTGAGCGAGTCGTCCTTCATGGCGACGAGACCGGCGAAGCCGATGACGAAGAACTCGCCGACGAGGGTGGAGGAGCAGAGCGTGCGCATGCCGGGTCAGCCCCTCTTGAGCAGCAGTCGGGCATCCCCGACCGTGAAGATCGAACCGGTCACCAGGACGCCGGCGCCGCCGTACTCGGCCTCCTCCTCGGCGAGCGTGATCGCCGCCTCCAGGGCGTCGGGCAGCCGGGGCTCCACGACGACCCGGTCCTCGCCGAAGACCTCGACGGCGACCGCGGCGAGCGCGTCGGCGTCGGTGGCGCGGGGGGTGGAGTTCTGGGTGACGACGATCTCGGCGAAGATCGGCTCGAAGGCCTCCAGGAGCCCGCGGGCGTCCTTGTCGCCGCTGGTGGAGACGACGCCGACGAGCCGGGAGAAGCCGAAGGCCTCGGAGACGGCCTCGGCGGTGGCGCGGGCGCCGTGCGGATTGTGCGCGGCGTCGAGGATGACCGTCGGGGAGGAGCGGACGACCTCCAGGCGGCCGGGCGAGGAGGTCTGCGCGAAGGCGCGCCGGACCGTGTCGAGGTCGAGGCTGCGGGCCTGCTCGGCGCCGATGCCGAAGAACGCCTCGACGGCGGCGAGCGCCACGGCCGCGTTGTGCGCCTGGTGGGCGCCGTGCAGCGGGAGGAAGACCTCCTCGTACTCGCCGCCGAGGCCGCGCAGGGTCAGGAGCTGGCCGCCGACGGCCACCTCGCGGGAGACGACGCCGAACTCCATGCCCTCGCGGGCCACGGTCGCGTCGACGTCGACGGCCTTCTTGAGGAGCACCTGGGCGGCGTCGACCGGCTGCTGGGCCAGGACGACGGTGGCGCCCCGCTTGATGATCCCGGACTTCTCGCCGGCGATCTCGCCGGTGGTTTCGCCGAGCCGGTCGGTGTGGTCCAGGTCGATCGGGGTGACGACGGCGACGGAGCCGTCGATCACGTTGGTCGCGTCCCAGGTGCCGCCCATGCCGACCTCGACGACGGCCACGTCGACCGGGGCGTCCGCGAAGGCCGCGTAGGCCATTGCGGTGAGGACCTCGAAGAAGGAGAGGCGGTACTCCTCCCGGGCGTCGACCAGCTCCACGTACGGCTTCACGTCCTGGTACGTCTCGATGAACCGCTCGGCGGAGATCGGGGCGCCGTCCAGGCTGATGCGCTCGGTGATGGTCTGCACGTGCGGCGAGGTGTAGCGGCCGGTGCGCAGCTCGAAGGCGGTCAGCAGGGACTCGATCATGCGGGCCGTCGACGTCTTGCCGTTGGTGCCCGTGATGTGGATCGAGGGGTACGCGCGCTGCGGCTCGCCCAGCACGTCCATGAGCGCCGCGATCCGGGTGACCGAGGGCTCCAGCTTGGTCTCGCCCCAGCGGGTCGAGAGCTCCGTCTCGACCTCGCGCAGCGCCTTGTCCAGCTCCGGGTCCTCGGGGCGGGTCGGCACGGGGTCGCCCGTCGGCGGTCCGGCCTGGGTGCGCAGGGTGCGGCTGCCGGCCTCGATCACCGCCAGGTCGGGGTCTCGGCTCGTCGCTTCGTCGACGAGTTCGTCGAAGTCGTCGGCGGTCTCGTCGGCGTGGTCGCGCGGGTCGCTCGGGTCACTCACGGACCCAAGTCTACGGAGGCCCACCGACAGGACCATGGACCCACCCCTTTCGGGACCTTCGGCCCGCCGTCCGCGGGGGCGGCCCGGCAAACTTGGCGATCATGGACATAGGCATCGATCTCGGCACGGCCAACACCCTCCTCTACGCGCGCGGGCAGGGCATCGTGCTCAACGAGCCGTCCGTGGTGGCGGTCCAGGAGGGCTCCCGGCACGCGCTCGCGGTCGGCGCGGCGGCGAAGGAGACGATCGGCCGGACGCCGGGGTCGATCACCGCGATCCGGCCGCTCCGGGACGGGGTGATCAGCGACTACGAGGCCGCCGAGGAGATGATCCGGCACTTCGTCCGCAAGGCGCTGCCCGGGCGGCGCCGGCCGCGCACCCGGATGGTCGTGTGCGTGCCGAGCGGGGTGACGCCGGTCGAGCGGCGGGCGATCGTGCACGCGTCGATCTCGGCGGGCGCGCGGGCCGTCCACCTCATCGAGGAGCCGATGGCGGCGGCGATCGGGGCGGGGCTCCCGGTCGCCGACCCGCGCGGCTCGATGGTCGTGGACATCGGCGGCGGGACGACCGAGGTGGCGGTGATCTCGCTGGGAGGGATCGTGACCGCGCAGTCCCTGCGGGTCGGCGGCGACCGCTTCGACACGGCGATCACCGACCACGTCCGCAAGCGGCACTCGCTGCTGATCGGCGAGCGGACGGCGGAGGACGTGAAGGTGGCGATCGGCTCGGCGTGGCCGGTGCCGGGCGGCGAGGAGTTCGAGCGGCGCGGCTTCACCGTGCGCGGCCGGGAGAGGGTCAGCGGGCTGCCGCGGACGGTGGAGCTGACCGTGCCGGAGGTGCGGGAGGCCTTGGACGAGCCGGTGGAGGCGGTCATCGCGGCGGTGCGGGTGACGCTGGAGGAGTGCCCGCCGGAGCTGTCCGGCGACGTGATGGAGCACGGCATCGTGCTGACCGGCGGCGGGGCGCTGCTGCCGGGCCTCGACCTCAGGATGGCGTCGGCCACGGGCATCCCGGTCTTCGTCGCCGACGCCCCGCTCGACTGCGTGGCCCTCGGCTCCGGCCGCTGCGTGGAGGACTTCGACGGCCTCCAGCGGGTGCTGGGGAAGGCGGAGTCGGCGCGGTAGGCGGGGGCGTACGGGAGGAGAGCGGGGGCGCGGCTTGGGGGGCTGGGGCCTGGGGGCCTGGGGATCTCGGGGTGTACGGGGTGTACGGGGCGGCCGGGGAGCGCGGCGGGGGGGGCGGGCCTGGGGGGTGTACGGGTCGACCAGGGAGCGCGGGGGCGGGGCCGGAGGCACGGGCGGTGCGGGGCGGGGGCGTGTGGGCTCAGGGGCGGAGACCCGACGGGAGGGTGGCGCGGACGGTGTAGGTGCCGTCGTGGGCGCCGGCGGTGAGGGTGCCGCCCATGCTGGCGACCCGTTCGTCCATCGAGACGAGGCCGGTGCCGGTGGAGACGGGGGCGCGGTCCGGCGGGGTCTTCGGCAGCGGGTTGCGGACCTCGATCCACAGGTCGGGGCCCTCGACGCCGATCGCGATCCGTACCGCCAGCCCCGGCGCGTGCTTCGCGGCGTTCGTCAGGCACTCCTGGACCACCCGGTGGACGGCGGTCTGCCGCAGCGGCGAGAGCGCCTTGACCTCCTCGGCCACCTCCAGGTCCACCGGGCTGCCCATCCGCTCGCTCTCGGCGGCCAGGTCGGCCAGGCCCTCCAGGCCAGGTGTGGCGCCCTCCCGGTCGGCGCGCCGCACGATCGTCTCGTTCAGCATGAGGTGGGCGCGCCGGGCGGTGTCGGCCAGCTCCTCGAAGTCCTTCCGGTGGGCCTCCCCGCGGGCGCGCACCGCGAGCACCTCGGCGCGTACCGCGAGCACCGTCAGCTCCCGGCCGACCAGGTCGTGCACGTCCCGCCCCACCTGGATGCGCTCCTCCTGGACGGCCTGCCGGGCGGCGGCCTCGCGCCGCTGGACCTCCAAGGCGCGGACGAGGTCGTGGCGGTGGGCGGCGATGCCGACGCCGGCCGCGAGCACCCCGATGGGGATGACGAGGCTGAGGAAGTCGCTCAGCGTGGCGCCGTGCCGGACGGGCCAGCCGGGCGTAAGGAAGTACCCGTACGCCACCCCGATGTAGAACAGGGTGGCGGCGACGGCGGCCCGCCGGCCACGGAAGCGGCCGATCGAGTACAGCGCGAACTGGATCAGGGTCACCTCGTGCAGCCAGCCCATCAGGGCGAGCGCCACGAGGTACGGCACCCAGGGGGCCCGCCGGCGCAGGACCAGGGTGGCCGCGCCGGCGGCGAGGACGAGGGTGGCGGTGACGCCGGTGAGCGAGTTGTCGGCGCGGGCGAGGCCGGGCACGTCGAGGAGCATGAGCGCGAAGGCGCTGAGCGCGGCGACGACGTCCAGGGCGCGCGGCGAGGCGGCCCACCGGTCCGCGCGGCGGCGCAGCGCGGGGACGGTGGGGAGGCGGACCATGTCTCCATCATCCAGGGTCCTTGGTCCCGACGCCGTGGACCTGAAGTCCCGTCTGCTGTGAGATCAGGCACTTCGTCCTGATTCCTGTTTGACTCGGAGGCGTGCCCGATTCCTCTCCCGCCGCGGAACCCGCGGTCGCGGACCTCCTCGACGCCCTGCCCCAGGCCGCTGCCGTCGTCGGGGACGGTCCCCGGGTCCTGGGGGCGAACCGGCGCTTCCGCGCCCTGCTCCGGCTGCCGGACGGCCTGGACCCGACCGGGCGGGACGGCGGCGAGCTGCTCCTCGCCCACGTCGCCGCGCTCCTCGCCCGTCCGGAGGAACGCGCCCGCTTCCTCGCCGCGGCCCGCTCCCACGGCCCCGTCACCCGGACCGCCGACTACCACCTGGAGGACGGGCGGATCCTGCGCCGCCGCCGCTCCCCCGCGGGCGCCGGCGCCCATCTGCTCCTGATCGAGGACGTCACCCGCGCGTACGAGGCCCGGGACGAGCTCGACCTGCGGGTACGCCGGCTGGCGGAGCTCACCGACGAGCGCACCGCCTTCGCCGGCCGCGCCCTGCACGAGCTGCGCACCCCGCTCGCCACGGTCCTCAGCTTCACCGAGCTGCTGCTCGACCCGGCGAGCGGCCCGCTCGGCCCCGAGCAGACCGCCTATCTGGAGGCGATCCTGCGCAACGCCCGCCGGATGACCTCGATCGCCGAGAACCTCCCCCGGGCCGCGGGCGAGGACCCCGCCGACCCCCGGCACGCCGCGCCCCGCCGCGACCGGGTCCTCGTCCCCGAGCTGGTCCGGCGGGTGGCCCTGGAAGCGCTCCAGCGGACCGGCGGGACGGGGCCCTACCTCTCCGTCGACGTGCCCGCCGGGGGGCCGCCGCTGGCCGCCGACGGCTGGCTGCTGACCGGAGCGCTGGAGGAGCTGGTCGCCAACGCGCTGCGGTTCACCCCGGCCGGCGGGCGGGTGGAGATCGGGGCGCGGGCCGGGGACGGGCACTGGACCGTCCAGGTGAGGGACACCGGGATCGGCGTCCCGCTGGAGTACCAGGACGAGGTCTTCACGCCGTACGTCCGCGCCCCCAACGCCCGGCGCGGCGGCCACCCCGGCACCGGCCTCGGCCTGGCGAGCGCTCTGGAGGCGGTCCGGCTGCACGGCGGGACCCTCACCGTCCGGGACCGGCGCGACGGACCGGGCGCGGTCTTCACCGTACGGCTGCCGCTGACCGGACCGGACGGGACGGGCGGACGCGTGGCGGAGGGCGGCTCCGGCCCGTGACCCGGCTGCTCGTCGTCGAGGACGACCCCGACCTCGCGCTCGCCCTGCGGGTGCTGCTGACCCGCAGCGGGTACGACGTCTCGCTCGCCGCCGACGGGCGCGAGGGGCTGCGGCTGCTCTTCGCCGAGCGGCCCGCCCTGATGGTGCTCGATCTCGTCCTGCCCGCGCTCGACGGCTGGGAGGTGCTGGACCGCACCCGGGACATGAGCGACCTGCCGGTCCTCGTCCTCTCCGGACTCGGCGAGCTCGACGACCGGGTCCGGGGGCTGCGCTCGGGCGCCGACGACTACCTGGTGAAACCGTTCGCCCAGGCCGAGCTGCTGGCCCGGATCGAGGCCCTGCTCCGCCGTACCGGGCCGGGCTCCTGGGCCGGCGAGACGGTCGAGGAGGACCTGCGGCTGGTCCCCGAGCGCCGCTCCGCGCTCTGGCTCGGCTCCGAGATCCGGCTCAGCGACATCGAGTACCGCCTCCTGCAGCTCCTGGTCCGCAACCGGGGCCGGGTGGTCACCACCGAGCAGCTCCTGGACCAGGTGTGGGACGACGCCTCGGCCGTCGGCCGCGACCGGGTCAAGTTCGGCGTGCTGCGGCTGCGCCGGAAGCTGCGCTACGCGGGCGGGCCGCACTCCCGCGACCCGATCGAGTCCGTCCGGGGCCTCGGCTACCGGTACGAGCCGGGGTGACGGAGAGCACCCCCTTCCCGGGACCAAGGTCCCGGGCCCACCGTCACGAACCCGAGCGAATCGCCCATGACAACCGTCCGGCAACCAAGTGCCACCGGAGCGCGCCACCGGCCGCCGTCATCGTCGGCTCCATGCACAGCCTTCCCGCCCACAGTGTCGCCGTCGTCCTCGGTACCCGCCCCGAGCTGGTCAAACTCGCCGAGCTCATCAGGGTGCTCGGCCCCGCCGCCCGGGTCGTCCACACCGGCCAGCACTACGACGAGGAGCTGTCGGGCGGCTTCCTGACCGAACTGGGCCTGCCCGAACCGGAGTACCTCACCGGCGTCGGCGGCCGCCCCCGCGCCGTCCAGGTCGCCGCCGCGCTCTCCGCCCTCGACGAGCTCTTCGCCGCCGAACCGCCGCTCGCGGTGATCGTCCAGGGCGACACCAACGCCGCCCTCGCCGGCGCGCTCGCCGCCAACGCCCGCGACCTGCCCCTGGTCCACGTCGAGGCCGGACTGCGCAGCCACGACCGGGCGATGCCCGAGGAGCACAACCGCGTCCTCATCGACCGCCTCGCCGACCTGCTCTGCGCCGCCACCCCCGACAACCGCGCGCTGCTGCTCGCCGAGGGCCTGCCGCAGGAGCGGATCGCCGTCACCGGAAACCCGGTCGTCGAAGCCGTACGCGACCACCTGCCGCCCGCCGGGGACCGGGCCGCGCTGCTCGCCGCGCACGGCCTCGCGCCCGACTCCTACCTGCTGGCCACCGTGCACCGGCCCGAGAACACCGACGACCCGGCCGCCCTGCGCGCCGTCCTCACCGAGCTCGCCGGCCTCGCCTCCGAGCTCCCCGTCGTCCTCCCCCTGCACCCGCGCACCCGGGCCCGGATCGAGGCCGCGGGACTGACCGGACTCCTCGACCGCCTCACCGTCCTGCCGCCCGCCGGCTACGGCACCTTCCTCGCGCTCGCCCGGCACGCAGCCGTCCTCGTCTCCGACTCCGGCGGCGTCCAGGAGGAGACGACGGTCCTCGGCCGCCCGCTGGTCGTGGTCCGCCGCTCCACCGAACGCCCCGAGGCCATGGCCGACTTCGCCGAGCTCGTCGCCCCCGGCCCGCGGATCGGCGCCGCCGTCCGCCGCCGCCTCGCCGAGGGGACGCCCGGCCTCGACCGGCTGGCCTCGCTCCCCAGTCCGTACGGCGACGGGACCGCGTCCCGCCGGATCGCCACCCTCACCGCCCGCCTGGCCGTCGCGCGCGCCGTCCCCGACCGGGCCCCCGCGCTGGCCGCCTGAGCCGGACCGCGCCCTCCCGCCCTCCTGCCCTCCACCCAGCGGAGCCCGTTCCCCATGACTCTCCCCCTCCTCCTCTACGTCTTCCCGTTCGCCCTCCTCGGCTGCTTCCTCGTGTACTGGGCCGGCGCCCGGCACGCGTACGCCCGGCGCCGCCCCACCCGGACCGGCGACCCGGCCGCGTACGACTGGCACTTCTTCGTGCCCTGCCGCGACGAGGAGGCCGTGATCGCCACCACCGTCGCCCGGCTGCGGGCCGACTTCCCGCTCGGCCACGTCTGGGTGATCGACGACGCCAGCGACGACCTGACCGCCCCGATCACCGCCTCGCTCGCCGCCCGCGACCCACGGGTCCACCTCGTCCGGCGGCACCGCCCGGACGCCCGGATCGGCAAGGGCGCCGCCCTCAACGCCGCCTACGACGCGCTCGGCGAGCACCTGCCCGCCGGCACCGACCGCGCCCGGGTGGTCGTCTGCGTCGTCGACGCCGACGGGCAGCTCTCCCCCGACGCCCTGGCCCTGGTCAGCGGCCCGGAGGCGTTCGGCGACCCGGACATGGGCGGGGTGCAGATCGGCGTCCGGATGCGGAACGTCGACGACGAGCGCCCGCTGCCCGACCGGGGCCGCGCCGCCAACGCGTACGCCCGGCTCCTGATCCGCATGCAGGACGCGGAGTTCGCCGTCTCCAACACCGCGATGCAACTGCTGCGCCGCCGCACCGGCTCCGTCGGCCTGGGCGGCAACGGGCAGTTCACCCGCCTCACCGCGCTCGACCGCATCGCCGCCGCCGAACGCCGCCCGTGGCAGCGGGACGCGCTCCTGGAGGACTACGAACTCGGCCTGCACATGCGGCTCGCCGGCTACCGCGTCACCCACGTCCACGACGCCTGGGTCAGCCAGGAGGCGCTGCCGTACACCCGCCGCTTCCTCACCCAGCGCACCCGCTGGGCACAGGGCAACATCGCCTGCGTCCGCTACGCCGGCCGGATCGTCTCCTCCCGCCACTACAGGGCCCGCGGCGTCCTGGAGTCGCTCTACACCTTCTTCCAGCCGATCGCGCACCTCGCGACGCTGCTGCTGACCGCCGTCATGTTCCTCGCGCTCCTCGCCGGGGGCAGCGCCGCCGCGGTCGTCCTCGCCGCCTGGCCGCTCGCCCTGGCCCTCGCCCTGGTCTCGATCGTCCCCTTCGTCCTCTGGGGCCCGGTCTACCGCCGCGAGTTCGCCGCCGACCGCTCCCGGCTGAAGGGCGTCCTGTGGGGCCTCGCCCTCTGGCTGTACGCCTACCACCTCTTCGTCGTCTCGGCCCGCGGCTTCGTCCGCCTGGTCCGCGGCCGCACCGGCTGGGCCAAGACCCGCCGCAACGCGGAGAGCGCGGGCGTCGGGCCGGTGGCCACGGAGTCCTGACGGAGCGGGACGGGGAGACGCGGAAGGGCCCGGAACCATGACGGTTCCGGGCCCTTCCCTCGTACGCGCTACGCCTGCGGCAGCTTCTCCAGCTGGGACTGGATGCGGGCGATGTCCTCGTCCGCCTTGGCCAGCCGGCCCTTGATCTTGTCCACGACGTTGTCGGGCGCCTTCGCCAGGAACGCCTCGTTCCCGAGCTTGGCCTCGGCCTGCGCCCGCTCCTTCTCGGCGGCGGCCAGGTCCTTGGCGAGCCGCTTCCGCTCGGCGGCCACGTCGATCGTGCCCGACAGGTCGAGCGCGACCTCGGCCCCGGCGACCGGCAGCGACGCGGTCGCCGCGAACGCCTCGCCCTCCGGCTGGAGCCGCAGGATCTGGCGGATGGCGGCCTCGTGCGCGACGAGCGGGGTGCCCGTCAGGGTGAGGCGGGCGGGCACCTTCTGGGCGTCCTGGAGACCCTGCTCCTTGCGGAAGCGGCGGACCTCGGTGACGACCCGCTGGACCAGCTCGATCTCCCGCTCGGCGGCCGTGTCACGGAAGCCCGAGTCCTTCGGCCAGTCCGCGATCACCAGCGACTCGCCGCCGGTCAGCGTGGTCCACAGGGTGTCGGTGACGAACGGGACGATCGGGTGCAGCAGCCGCAGCATGACGTCCAGGACCTCGCCGAGGACCCGGCCGGAGACCTTGGCGCCCTCGCCGCCCGCGAAGAACGTCGTCTTCGACAGCTCGACATACCAGGCGAAGACCTCGTCCCACGCGAAGTGGTAGAGCGACTCGCTCAGCTTCGCGAACTGGAAGTCGTCGTAGTACGCGTCGACCTGCGCGACCGTCTCGTTGAGACGCGACAGGATCCACCGGTCGGTCGCCGACATCTCGGAGGCGTCCGGCAGCGGGCCCTCGATGGTGGCGCCGTTCATCATCGCGAAACGGGTCGCGTTCCAGATCTTGTTGGCGAAGTTCCGGGACGCCTGGACCCAGTCCTCGCCGATCGGGACGTCGACGCCCGGGTTGGCGCCCTTGGCCAGGGTGAAGCGCAGGGCGTCGGAGCCGTACTTGTCCATCCAGTCGAGCGGGTTGACGGTGTTGCCGAACGACTTCGACATCTTCTTGCCGAACTCGTCGCGGACCATGCCGTGGAACGCGATCGTGCGGAACGGCGGCTGGCCGTCCATCGCGTACAGGCCGAACATCATCATCCGGGCGACCCAGAAGAACATGAGGTCGTAACCGGTGACCAGGACGGAGTTCGGGTAGAACTTCTCCAGGTCCGGCGTCCGCTCCGGCCAGCCCATCGTCGAGAACGGCCACAGGCCCGACGAGAACCACGTGTCGAGGACGTCGGTGTCCTGCGTCCAGCCCTCGCCCGTGGGGGGCTGCTCGTCGGGACCGACGCAGACCAGCTCGCCGTTCGGCCCGTGCCAGACGGGGATGCGGTGGCCCCACCACAGCTGGCGCGAGATGCACCAGTCGTTGAGGTTGTCGACCCAGTCGAAGTAGCGCTGCGACATGTCGGCCGGGTGGATGTCGACCCGGCCGTCGCGGACCGCGTCACCGGCGGCCTTGGCGAGCGTCTCGACCTTGACCCACCACTGCATCGACAGACGCGGCTCCAGCGTCGTCTTGCAGCGCGAGCAGTGGCCCACGGAGTGGACGTACGGGCGCTTCTCGGCGACGATCCGGCCTTCGGCGCGCAGGGCGGCGACGATCGCCGAGCGGGCCTCGAAGCGGTCCAGACCCTGGAAGGGGCCGTGGGTGGTGATCACGCCGCGCTCGTCGAGGACCTCGATGGACTCGAGGTCGTGGCGCTGGCCGATCGCGAAGTCGTTCGGGTCGTGCGCCGGGGTCACCTTGACGGCGCCGGTGCCGAACTCCGGGTCGACGTGCGTGTCCGCGACGACCGGGATCGTGCGGTCGGTCAGCGGCAGCTTGATCCGCTTGCCGATCAGGTGCGCGTAGCGCTCGTCGTCGGGGTGGACGGCGACGGCGGTGTCGCCGAGCATCGTCTCGGCGCGGGTCGTGGCGACGACGATGGTCTCGTCCCCGTCGCCGTACTTCATGGAGACGAGCTCGCCGTCGTCCTCCTGGTAGTCCACCTCGATGTCCGAGATGGCGGTCAGGCAGCGCGGGCACCAGTTGATGATGCGCTCGGCGCGGTAGATCAGGTCGTCGTCGAACATCTTCTTGAAGATGGTCTGGACGGCGCGGGACAGACCCTCGTCCATGGTGAAGCGGTCCCGGCTCCAGGCCAGGCCCTCACCGAGACGGCGCATCTGCCCGGCGATCTGCCCGCCGGACTCGGCCTTCCACTCCCAGACGCGCTCGACGAAGGCCTCGCGGCCCAGGTCGTGGCGGGACTTGCCCTCCTTGGCGAGCTCGCGCTCGACGACGTTCTGGGTGGCGATGCCGGCGTGGTCCATGCCGGGCTGCCACAGCGCCTCGAAGCCCTGCATGCGCTTGCGGCGGGTGAGCGCGTCGATCAGCGTGTGCTCGAAGGCGTGGCCCAGGTGGAGCTGGCCGGTGACGTTCGGCGGCGGGATGACGATGGTGTACGCCGGCTTCTCGCTCTTCGCGTCCGCCTCGAAGTACCCGCGCTCCACCCAGCGCTCGTACAGCGGCCCCTCTACCTCGGCCGGCGCGTACTGGGTCGGCAGTTCGGTCGTGGGCGCTGTCTGCTGCTGAGTGTTCTCGGTCACGGGGTCAGTTTAGGGGGGTCTCGGCCTTGTCCCGAAACGCGATTGTTCCGTAACGGTGTGACCCCCACCGCTCCACCGCCCCTCGGCTTCCGACAGGATGTTCGCTACGCATAAACGTCCTGTGAGGGGAAGCAGTAGATGAGCTACAACCAGCCGGGTCCGTACGGGGGCCAGCAGCCTCAGCAGCCCGGGCCCTACGGCCAGCAGCCCGGCCCGTACGGCCAGCCGCCGCAGGGGCAGCCCGGTTACGGCTACCCCCAGCAGGCCCCGCAGGGCGTGCCGCCGCAGCCCGGCTACGGCTACCCGCAGCAGCCCGGCCCCTACGGCCAGCAGCCCCAGTACGGCGCCCCCCAGGGCCCCGGCGGCTACGTGCCCCACCCGCCGGCCCCGAAGAAGTCCAAGACCCCGCTGATCATCGGCGCGGTGGCCGTCGTGGCGGCGATCGCGGTCGGCGCGTACTTCCTGATCGGCGGCGGTGGCGGCGCCGACGTCGCGAACGACGGCCCGCACAAGCTGGTGACGCCGGAGACGGTGCTGACCGAGTACAAGAAGGCGCCGGGCGAGGGCAAGCAGTCGAACGACGACGACTTCATCAAGGACGCGGAGAAGTACGGGGTCAAGAACCCCCAGCGGGCCAACGCCAGCTACCAGGTCAAGGACACCAGCAACCCGCTCGCCGGCAAGATGCTGATGTTCGGCGGCGCCTACGGCGAGATCGACGACCCGGAGAAGACCCTCGACAACGTCTTCGCCAGCATGAAGGCCGAGGCCGAAGCGGAGAAGGACAAGAGCGAGGGCGAGTTCATCGGTGACCCCAAGGCGGTCACGCCGGAGGGTCTCGACGGCGCCGTGATGAAGTGCCAGGAGGTCAAGTCCAAGACGGGTGAGGAGTCCGGGGGCCTCGGCCCCAAGGAGGTCACCATGCCCGTGTGCATCTGGGCCGACCACAGCACGCTCGGCTACGTGATGCACTTCAACCTGGCCGACATGATGGCCGGCAAGGGCGGCACCGTCGACGAGGTCGCCGGGATCGCCGCCAAGCTCCGCAAGGAGGTCCGCGTCAAGATCTGACGCGCCCGGCACACGTGAAGGGGCGCCCCACCGGTCCGGTGGGGCGCCCCTTCGGCGTTCGTGCCCGCCGCTACGCGGACTTCTCGTGGCGGCCGTCGTTCTTGACGATCCTGGGGACCAGGGTCGGGTTCACGTTGTTGCGGACGACGTCCGCGGTGATGACGACGCGGGCCACGTCCTTGCGGGAGGGGACCTCGTACATCACCGACTGGAGGACCTCCTCCATGATGGCGCGCAGGCCGCGCGCGCCGGTGCCGCGGAGGATGGCCTGGTCGGCGATGGCCTCCAGGGCCGGGCGGTCGAAGTCCAGCTCCACGCCGTCGAGTTCGAAGAGGCGCTGGTACTGCTTCACCAGCGCGTTGCGCGGCTCGACGAGGATCTTGAGGAGGGCCTCGCGGTCCAGGTTGTGGACCGAGGTGATGACGGGGAGACGGCCGATGAACTCGGGGATCATCCCGAACTTCACCAGGTCCTCCGGCATGACCTCCTGGAACTGGTCGCTCGCCTCGATCTCGCGCTTGGAGCGGATGGTCGCCCCGAAGCCGATGCCCTTGGCGCCCGCGCGCGACTCGATGATCTTCTCCAGGCCGGCGAAGGCGCCGCCCACGATGAAGAGCACGTTCGTCGTGTCGATCTGGATGAACTCCTGGTGCGGGTGCTTCCGGCCGCCCTGCGGCGGGACGGAGGCCGTGGTGCCCTCCAGGATCTTCAGCAGGGCCTGCTGCACGCCCTCGCCGCTCACGTCGCGCGTGATCGACGGGTTTTCGCTCTTACGGGCGACCTTGTCGATCTCGTCGATGTAGATGATCCCGGTCTCGGCCTTCTTGACGTCGTAGTCGGCCGCCTGGATCAGCTTGAGCAGGATGTTCTCGACGTCCTCGCCGACATAGCCGGCCTCCGTCAGCGCGGTCGCGTCGGCGATGGCGAACGGGACGTTGAGCATCCGGGCCAGCGTCTGCGCGAGGAGCGTCTTGCCGGAGCCCGTGGGGCCCAGCAGCAGGATGTTGGACTTCGCCAGCTCGATGGCGTCGTCACGGCCCGCCCCGCCGCCGTTCTCGCCGGCCTGGACGCGCTTGTAGTGGTTGTACACGGCGACGGAGAGGGCCTTCTTCGCCGGCTCCTGGCCGACGACGTACCCCTCCAGGAACTCGTAGATCTCGCGGGGCTTGGGGAGTTCCTCCCAGCGCACCTCGCTCGTCTCCGCGAGTTCCTCTTCGATGATCTCGTTGCAGAGGTCGATGCACTCGTCGCAGATGTACACACCGGGTCCCGCGATGAGCTTCTTCACCTGCTTCTGGCTCTTTCCGCAGAACGAGCACTTGAGCAGATCGCCGCCATCACCGATGCGTGCCACGAGGTGCTTCCCCTTCGCCTGGGAGCGCCTGGTTCAGCGACTCCTGGTGCCTCATATTCGACGGTACCTTGCCGGGCCCCCCGTTCGGGCCCCCCTTGGCACGGTTCACATGGTCGCGATTCGGCCACGCGAGCCTGTGGAGACCGTGCCAGGGGAAGGTCGGGCGTCAGTGCGCCGCGGCGGCCGTGCTCTTGCGGGTCGAGACGATCTGGTCGACCAAGCCGTACGCGAGGGCGTCCTCGGCCGTGAGGATCTTGTCGCGCTCGATGTCCTCGCGGATCTTCTCGATCGGCGTGGTGGAGTGCTTGGCCAGCATGGTCTCCAGCTGGTCGCGCATCCGCAGGATCTCCTTGGCCGCGATCTCCAGGTCGGAGAGCTGCTCACGGCCGGTGCCGCCGGAGGGCTGGTGGATCAGCACACGGGCGTTCGGCAGGGCCATCCGCTTGCCGGGGGTGCCGGCGGCGAGCAGCACGGCCGCGGCGGAGGCCGCCTGGCCCATGCAGACCGTCTGGATGTCCGGCTTCACGAACTGCATCGTGTCGTAGATCGCCGTCAGCGCCGTGAAGGAGCCTCCGGGGCTGTTGATGTAGATCGAGATGTCGCGGTCCGGGTCCATCGACTCCAGGCACAGCAGCTGCGCCATGACGTCGTTGGCGGAGGCATCGTCGATCTGCACGCCGAGGAAGATCACGCGCTCCTCGAAGAGCTTCGCGTACGGGTCGTACTCGCGGATGCCCTGCGAGGTGCGCTCGACGAAGCGCGGGACGACGTAGCGGTTGTCCATCGGCGCGCCGGTGTACAGGCCGCTCGGGGAGAGGTTGTTCTGCATGTGGGTGTTCACCGTCCTGGTGGCGTTCGGCGGGGGGCTGGGGCTCTGGGGCTGGCTGCCGGCGCTCAGGCGCCCGTGCCGCCGCCGCCCGGAACGCCCGCGGCGTGCGTGATGATGTCGTCGATGAGGCCGTAGTCCTTGGCCTCCTCCGCGGTGAACCAGCGGTCGCGGTCGCCGTCGCGGATGATCGCCTCGACGGTCTGGCCGGAGTGGTGCGCGGTGATCTCGGCCATGCGCTTCTTCGTGCGAAGGAGGTACTCGGCCTGGATCTTGATGTCGGAGGCGGTGCCGCCGATGCCGGCGGAGCCCTGGTGCATCAGGATGTCGGTGTTCGGCAGCGCGAAGCGCTTGCCGGGGGTGCCGCCGGTGAGCAGGAACTGGCCCATCGACGCCGCCATGCCCATACCGATGGTGACGACGTCGTTCGGGATGTACTGCATGGTGTCGTAGACGGCCATGCCGGCCGTCACGGAGCCACCGGGGCTGTTGATGTACAGGAAGATGTCCTTCTCCGGGTCGGCGGCCAGGAGGAGCATCTGGGCGGTGATCTTGTTGGCGATCTCGTCGTCGACCTGCTGGCCGAGGAAGATGATGCGCTCGCCGAGCAGCCGGTTGTAGACATGGTCGCCGAGGCCACCACCGATGGACGGCTCACCCGCGGCGTAAGGCTTCAGATTCGTCACGTATCCACCTGCTCGTCTCCGACGGCCCCCAGGCCGTCTCAGCGTCTCGTTCAGAGGGCAGTGCCCCCGTATTCATGGACCCTAACGCGCAGGTGGGACAACGCCATCCCGGTTCCCGAACTGTTCGCTGGGAGCGCAAGGTAGTTGGGGGCGCATAAAAGGTCCGCGTACGTCCACGGGCCCGGCCGCACTGCTGTGCGTCCGGGCCCGTGGCGCGATACGGAGCGCGCGGGGCGGGGCCCCGGCGGTCGGCCTGGTGGGGCCTACTTCTCCTCGGCGACCTCGGCCTCGCCGGTGACGGCCTCGACCGTCTCGGCGGCGGCCTCGACCTCGTCCTCGTCGTCGGAGAGGTCCACGACCTCGCCATTGGTGTCGACGACCTTGGCGGCCTCGACGACGACCGCGAGGGCCTTGCCGCGGGCGACCTCGCCGACCAGCATCGGCACCTGGCCGCCCTGGACGACGGCCTGGGCGAACTGGTCGGGGGACATGCCGGAGGAGGCGGCACGGCGGAACAGGTGCTCGGTGAGCTCGTCCTGCTCGACGTTCAGCTCCTCCTTGGAGACGAGCTCGTCGAGGAGGAACTGGGTCTTGATGCCCTTGACCGCCTGCTCCTTGGTCTCGGTCTCGAACTCCTCGACCGTCTTGCCCTGGAGCTCCAGGTACTTCTCCAGGCTCAGGCCCATCTGGCCGAGCTGGTGGTGCTCCAGGTTGTGCTTGCGGGTGTTGACCTCGTCCTCGAGGAGCTTCTCGGGAACGGGGATCTCCGCCAGCTCCAGGAACTTCTCCAGGACGCGCTCCTGGGCCTGGGTGGCCTGGTCGAACTGCTTCATGTTCTCGAGGCGCTTGCGGCTGTCGGCCTTGAGCTCGTCGAGGGTGTCGAACTCCGACGCCATCTGCGCGAACTCGTCGTCCAGCTCGGGGAGCTCGCGGGCGGCGACGGCGGTGACCTTGACGGTGACCTGGGCGTCCTTGCCCGCGGCGGAGCCGCCCTTCAGCTGCGAGGTGAAGGTGGCCTCGCCGCCGGCCTCCAGGCCGGTGACGGCGGCGTCGATGCCGTCGAGCAGCTCGCCGGAGCCGATGGTGTACGAGACGCCGTCGGCGACACCGTCGGGCAGGACCTCGCCGTCGACCTCGGCGGTCAGGTCGAGGGTGACGACGTCGCCCTCGGCGGCGGCGCGCTCGACCGGGTTGGTGGAGGCGAAGCGCTCGCGGAGCTGCTCCACCGACTTCTCGATGTCCTCGTCGGTGACCTCGATGGCGTCGACCTCGACCTCGATGCCGGAGTAGTCCGGGATCTCGATGGCCGGGCGGATGTCGACCTCGGCGGTGAAGGACAGCAGCTCGCCGTCCTTCAGCTCCTTGATGTCGACCTCGGGCTGGCCCAGCGGGTTGACCTCGGCCTCGTTCACGGCCTCGGTGTAGAACTTCGGGAGCGCGTCGTTGACGGCCTCCTCCAGCACGGCGCCGCGGCCGAAGCGCTGGTCGATGACGCGCGCGGGGATCTTGCCCTTGCGGAAGCCCTTGACCGTGACCTGCTGGTTGATCTTCTTGTACGCCGCGTCGAGGCTGTCCTTGAGCTCCTCGAAGGGCACCTCGACAGTGAGCCGAACCCGAGTCGGGTTCAGGGTCTCCACGGCGCTCTTCACGGTTCGGTCTCCTTGTGGCTGATTCCTGGATTCCGGCGGAGCCGCGCGGGGCGGTTCCGGCCGATGGGCCCGGTCAGAAAGACACACGGGCACGCAGCTTGCATAGTAACCGCACGTGGGATCAGGCCCACAACGTGATCAAGAACCCGCGAGGTCGGGGACCGCGGCGGATCGTGAGGATCATGCTGGTCGGGGTGGCGGGATTTGAACCCACGGCCTTCCGCTCCCAAAGCGGACGCGCTACCAAGCTGCGCCACACCCCGTCGGTGCGACACGTAGGGTACATGCACGGAGACGCTGCGACGCCCCCTCTTTTCACGGGCGTGCACGGACGGCTCCGGACCGGCTACGATGCTGTCCGTGCCGCGGCCTTTCCGGCCTGTGGCGCCGCCTGTGCGGGCGTAGCTCAATGGTAGAGCCCTAGTCTTCCAAACTAGCTACGCGGGTTCGATTCCCGTCGCCCGCTCTGTGTACGGCTCCGGCCCGGTCCCTCGTCGAGGGACCGGGCCGGAGCCGTTTTCCGTCGGCTCTCCGTCAGAACTTGATGGAGCCGACGGTCTGGGTTATCGAGTCCAGGAAGCGCTGGATGTCGTCCGCCATGCCCGTGGAGGCGAGGAAGAAGCCGAAGAGGACGGCGACCACGGCCGGCCCCGCCTTGAGGCTTCCGCCGCGGATCAGCACCACGAGGACTATCGCCAACAGCAACACCACAGACAGCGAAATGGCCACAACTGATCACACCCTCGGTCGGTACCTGCCCAGCCCGGGGTATGCATCCGGACACCCCCGCGCCTCCATCGTGCCACCAACCCCTTTGCCCTCGGCAGGGAGTGACGAATCGTGGGACGCGCCACAGCTCCGAAAGGTTCAGGCGGGGCGGGAGATGAGGAGGAGGGCGCGGTCGTCGTTGACGTCCTTGGCCACCGCCTCGATGAGGTGCCAGGCGACGCCCTCGAAGCCGCCGGAGACGCAGCGGTCGGCCTCTCCGGTGAGGCGGTCGATGCCTTCGGCGAGATCGCGGTCGGCGGCCTCGACGAGGCCGTCGGTGAAGAGCATGAGGACGTCGCCGGCGTGCAGGGTGCCCTTGACCGGGTGGAACTCGGCGCCGTCGTAGACGCCGAGGAGGGGGCCCTCGCCGTCCTTCTCCTCCCAGCGGCCGGTGCCGGAGTGGAGCTGGAGCGCGGGGAGATGGCCGGCGGAGAAGAGCTCGTAGTCGCCGGAGTCCAGGTCGAGGACGAGGTGGATGGAGGTGGCGAAGCCCTCGTCCCAGTTCTGCCGGAGCAGGTAGCCGTTGGCCGCGGGCAGGAAGCCGTGCGGCGGGAGCGAGCCGAGCAGGCCGCCGAAGGCGCCGGAGAGCAGCAGGGAGCGGGAGGCGGCGTCCATGCCCTTGCCGGAGACGTCGGTGAGGACGACCTCCAGGGTGCGGCCGCCGTGGGTACGGGCGGCGACGACGAAGTCGCCGGAGAAGGACTGGCCGCCGGCCGGGCGGAGCGCCATCTCGCGGTGCCAGCCGTGCGGCAGCCGGGGCAGCGCGCTCTGCACGCGGAGCCGCTCGCGCAGGTCGAAGAGCATGGTGCCGCCGCGCCGCCAGGGCACGCCGACCCGGGCGCGGAACTGGGCGATGAGCAGGCCGAAGAGGCCGCAGGCGGCGACCACCAGGACGATGCCGGGGGTGACGCGGGCGGGGCCCTCGCCGTACGGGCCGAGGATCGCGGACTCGACGATCAGGCCGCCGGCCGCCGCCGCGTACAGGCCGAGGAGGCTGGCGGGCCGGAGCAGCAGGCCGCCGGCGACGATCGGCAGGACGAGGGCGGCGGGCGAGCACCAGACCGGGTCGAGGACGGTGCCGCAGACGATGGCGGGGACGGTGAGGAGGAGACCGGCGAGGGCGAGCCGGTCGGAGGCGCCGCCGCGGAAGTAGTCGACGCCGGTCCGGCGCAGCGCGACGCGGGCCCGGTGGGCGCGTCTGCGCAACCGGGCCGCGAACGTGTTCACTCCGTGGTGGGCCATTGGCCTGGACCCTATCCACCCGGGCTGTGTCCGTGCAGGGGTGCCCCGGTGACAAGGTGCCTGAAATCGGGTCGCCCCGGGCACGGGACGCTGATATCGATGGCATATGACGACTGAACTGCGGGTCCTCGACCCGTCGGAGTGGGATCGCTGGTTCGCGGCTCTGGAGCTCGCCTTCGGCGGGATTCCGGAGGAGCCGGAGGAGCGGACGCTGTGGCGGGACCTGACCGAGTGCGAGCGGTCGCTGGCGATCTGGGACGGCGGGCGGGCGGTGGCGACGGCGGGGGCGTTCTCGTTCCGGCTGACCGTTCCGGGCGGGGCCTCGGTGCCGGCCGCCGGCGTCACGATGGTGAGCGTGGCCGGAACGCATCGCCGGCGGGGGATCCTGACGTCGATGATGCGGCGGCAGCTCGACGACGTGCGGGCGCTGGGCGAGCCGCTGGCGGTGCTGACGGCCTCGGAGCCGGTGATCTACGGGCGGTTCGGCTACGGGGCGGCGAGCTGGTCGCAGCGGGCGGTGATCGACACGACCCGGGTGCGTCTCGACGTGCCGGCGGGGGCGGACGCGGTGGCGCTGCGGGCGGTGCCGGCGGCGGAGTCGTCGGCGGCGACGGAGGCGGTGTACGCGCGGATGGTGCCGCGCCGGCCCGGGATGGTGGCGCGGGCGCCCGGCTGGGAGCGGCTGCCGCTGCTGGACCCGCCGGGGGCCCGGAACGGCGCCTCTCCGAAGCAGTGCGTGCTGGCCGAGCGCGACGGGGAGGTCGTCGGGTACGCCTACTACACGATCAAGCCGGAGTGGAGCTGGGCCGGTGCGGACGGCGCGGTGAACGCGCAGGAGGTGATGGCGCTCGACGGGGCGGCGGAGGCGGCGCTGTGGCGGTTCCTCTGCTCGGTGGACCTGACGGCGAAGGTGCGGCTGGACAGTTCGCCGGTGGACGCGGCCTGGCAGCATCTGGTCTCGGACGTGCGGCGGTGCGAACCGGTGCTGCGGGAGGCGCTGTTCGTCCGGCCGGTGGAGGTGGGGGCGGCGCTGGAGGCGCGGACGTACCGGGCGCCGGTGGACGTGGTGTTCGAGGTCGAGGACGCCTTCTGTCCGTGGAACGCGGGTCGGTGGCGGCTCTCCGGGGACGCGAAGGGCGCGGAGTGCTCACGGACCTCCGACGCGGCTGATCTCGCCCTGTCCGTAAGGGAGTTGGGCTCCGCCTATCTGGGCGGTACGTCGCTCGCGGCGCTGGCGGGCGCGGGGCGGGTCACCGAGCTGCGGGAGGGCGCGCTGGCGGAGGCGTCGCTCGCGTTCGGCTCCGAGGTCGCGCCCTGGCTGCCGCACGGGTTCTGAGGGATCCGGGCGCGGGCGACGGGACGGCGGCGCGGGTCGGTGCCGCCGGCCGGTGGGGCAGTGGCCGGCCGCCCGGGTCAGCGCCGCTGGCAGGTGGGGCACCAGAAGAGGTTCCTGGCGGCCAGGCCGGCGGTGCGGATCTCGGTGCCGCAGAGGTGGCAGGGCAGGTGTGCGCGGCGGTAGACGTAGACCTCGCCGCCGTGGTCGTCGACGCGGGGCGGGCGGTTCATCGCCTCGGGGGTGTGCTCGGGCCGGACCGTGTCGATGCGGTTGAGGCGGACGCCTTCGCGCATGAGGGCCTTCAGGTCGTCCCAGATCGCGGTCCACTCCCCCGCCGTGAGGTCCTTGCCGGCGCGGTACGGGTCGATGCCGTGGCGGAAGAGGACCTCGGCCCGGTAGACGTTGCCGACGCCGGCGATGACCTTCTGGTCCATCAGCAGGGCGGCGATCGTGGTGCGGGACTTCGCGATCCGGGCCCGGGCGCGGTCGGGGTCGCCGTCCGGGCGGAGGGGGTCGGGGCCGAGGCGGTCGTGCACCGCCCGCTTCTCCGCGTCGGTGATCAGCGCGCAGGTGGTGGGGCCGCGGAGGTCGACGTACGCCTCGGGGGTGGCGAGGCGCAGGCGGACCGTGTCGGTCGGCGGGGGCGCGGGGGCGTCGCCGAAGGCGACCTTGCCGAAGAGGCCGAGGTGGATGTGGATCCACTCGTCGCGGGGGAAGCCGAGGAAGAGGTGCTTGCCGTGCGCCTCGGTGGTCTCCAGGGTGGCGCCGTCGAGGAGGGCGGCGGAGTCGGAGAACTTGCCCTGGGGGCTGGAGACGCGCACGGGCCGGCCGCCGAACCGCTCGCGGTGGTCGGCGGCCAGCCGGTGGATGGTGTGCCCCTCGGGCATCAGGCGGTGGGCTCCTGCGGGTGGTGGGCCGGGATCGCGGGGAGCTCGCCGGTGGTCTCGTACGCGCTCAGCATCTCGATGCGGCGGGTGTGGCGCTCGTCACCGGAGTACGGGGTGGCGAGGAAGATCTCGACGAACTTGGTCGCCTCCTCCTCGCTGTGCATGCGGGCGCCGACGGCGACGACGTTGGCGTTGTTGTGCTCGCGGCCGAGGGCGGCGGTCTGCTCGCTCCAGGCGAGGGCGGCACGGACGCCCTTGACCTTGTTGGCGGCGATCTGCTCGCCGTTGCCGGAGCCGCCGATGACGATGCCGAGGCTGCCGGCGTCGGCGGCCGTCCGCTCGGCGGCGCGGAGGCAGAACGGCGGGTAGTCGTCGAGGGCGTCGTAGATGTGGGGGCCGCAGTCGACGGGCTCGTGGCCGTGGGCGGTGAGCCACTCCACGAGGTGGTTCTTGAGTTCGTAGCCGGCGTGGTCGGAACCGAGGTAGACGCGCATGGCCTCGAGTGTGGCACGGCCGGGACGGGGCAGGGGTCAGCGGGGTCGGGACCTTGGTCCCGGCGGGTCATGGACCTCCGCCCCTGGCTGGTCCGGACCTTTTGTCCTGTACGTGGCTCGAATCACGATCCGGAATTAGCTCTTCCGTACCGGCCCGTCGCCAGGTTTCATATCTCAGGCTCGTGACCCGAGCCACCCCCGGATTCGAAGGAAGCGTTCATGAACACGCAGCCGACCCTCGTCAAGGAAGGCAGCGGCACCGGTGACCCCGGTCAGACCCCGCCCTCCGACGGCCTCAAGGCCGGACTCAAGAACCGCCACCTGTCGATGATCGCGATCGGCGGCGTCATCGGCGCCGGCCTCTTCGTCGGCTCCGGCGGCGGCATCGCCAAGGCGGGCCCCGCGATCCTGATCTCGTACGCCCTCGTCGGCGCGATGGTCGTCTTCGTGATGCGGATGCTCGGCGAGATGGCCGCGGCCCGTCCGAACTCCGGCTCCTTCTCCACCTACGCCGACCAGGCGCTCGGCCGCTGGGCCGGTTTCTCCATCGGCTGGCTGTACTGGTTCTTCTGGGTCGTGGTGCTGGCCGTGGAGGCCACCGCCGGCGCGGTGATCCTGGAGAACTGGATCCCGGCCGTACCCCAGTGGGCGTGGGCGCTGATCGTGACGGCGCTGCTCACGGCCACCAACCTGGGTTCGGTCGCCTCCTACGGCGAGTTCGAGTTCTGGTTCGCGGGCATCAAGGTCGTGGCGATCGGCGCCTTCGTCGTGATCGGCCTGCTGGCCGTCTTCGGCGTGCTGCCGGGCTCCGACAACCCGGGGGTGGGCTTCGCGCACCTGACCGACACCGGGGGCTTCTTCCCCAACGGCTACGGCGCGGTGCTGACCGGTGTGCTGATGGTCGTCTTCTCCTTCATGGGCAGCGAGATCGTCACGCTGGCGGCCGGCGAGTCCGAGGACCCGCGCCGCGCGGTGACCAAGGCGACCAACTCCGTGATCTGGCGGATCGGCGTCTTCTACCTGGGTTCCATCTTCGTGGTGCTGACCCTGCTGCCGTGGAACGACAAGTCGATCACCGAGAAGGGCTCGTACGTCGCCGCCCTGGACTCGATCGGCATCGCGAACGCGGGCACGATCATGGAGGTCATCGTCCTGACCGCCGTGCTGTCCTGCCTGAACTCGGGTCTGTACACCGCCTCCCGGATGGCCTTCTCGCTCGGTGAGCGCGGGGACGCCCCGAAGTCCTTCGCCAAGGTCAACGCCAAGGGCGTGCCGGCCGTCGCGATCCTGAGCTCGGTGGTCTTCGGCTTCGTCGCCGTCTACTTCAACTACGCGTTCAAGGACACCGTCTTCAACTTCCTGCTGAACTCCTCGGGCGCGATCGCGCTCTTCGTGTGGCTGGTGATCTGCTTCACCCAGCTGCGGATGCGCGGGATCCTGCTCCGCGAGTCGCCGGAGAAGCTGACCGTCAAGATGTGGCTGTTCCCGTACCTGACCTGGGCCACCGCCGGCCTGATCATGTTCGTGATCGGCTACATGTTCTTCGACGACGCCAACCGGGAGATCGTGCTCCTCTCCACCCTGGTCGCGGCGCTCGTGGTCGCGGTCGGCCTGGTGAAGGAACGCCTGAAGCGGCGGAAGCCGACCGTCTCGGCCTAGCCCCCACAGGGCATCGCCCGCACGCCGCACACGCCGGAGCCCGGCCCGCCCCTCTCGGGCGGGCCGGGCTCCGGCGTGTGCGGCGGACGGTCAGCCCTTGCGGCCGGCGAGCTTCCAGGCGGCCGGGAGGGCGCCCATGGCGAGCGCGGCCTTGAGGGCGTCGCCGATGAGGAAGGGGGTCAGGCCGGCGGCGACGGCCTGACCGAGACTCATGCCGGTGGCGAGGGCCAGGTAGGGCACGCCGACCGCGTAGATGATCGCGGAGCCGAGGACCATGGTGCCGGCGGTGCGCAGGACCGAGCGGTCGGCGCCGCGGCGGGCGAGGGCGCCGACGACGGTGGCGGCGAGCAGCATGCCCAGGATGTAGCCGAAGGACGGCATCGCGTAGCCCGAGGAGCCCTGGGCGAACCACGGGACGCCCGCCATGCCCACGACGGCGTAGAGGGCGAGGGAGAGGAAGCCGCGGCGGGCGCCGAGGGCGGTGCCGACGAGCAGGGCGGCGAAGGTCTGGCCGGAGACCGGGACCGGGGAGCCGGGGACCGGGAGGGAGATCTGCGCGGCCAGGCCGGTGAGGGCGGCGCCGCCGACGACGAGCGCGACGTCGCGGACGCGGCTCGACGGCAGGAGGTCGGCCAGGACGGTGCCCGTACGGAGGGTGCGGACGGGGGCGGCGGCGGTGCTACTCATCGGTACTCCGCGAGGGTGAGGGGTCGGGACAGGTTGACGGTATGCCAGGAGTGAACGCTCGATCACCGTCAGCCGCCGACAAAGCCGACGGGCGGGGCTTCATGGGATTCCGACAAAGGAGAGTCCGGGCGCCGGGCGCCACGTGACGCTGGTCACTGGGGAGTCGGTACGTGTCGCCCCTTTTGCGTCCGGGGTCGCTCAGCGGAGAGACTGTGGGGTCTCCATAAAGTGTCCCTGTACGTGCCCCTCCTTCCAGAGCGCGAGTCCCCCACCATGCGCGACGACGCACCGCCCACCTCCCTGGCCGAACCCGAGCCCCTGCCCCACGGCCTGAAGCAGCGTCACCTGACGATGCTCGGGCTCGGCGGGGTCATCGGCGCCGGCCTCTTCGTCGGCTCGGGCGCGGGCATCGCGGTCGCCGGGCCCGGCATCGTGCTCTCGTACCTGATCGCGGGCGCGCTCGCGATGCTGGTGATGCGGATGCTCGGCGAGATGTCGGCGGCCATGCCGGCTTCCGGCGCCTTCTCGGTGCACGCGGAGCGGGCGCTGGGCCGCTGGGCCGGTTTCTCGGTGGGCTGGCTGTACTGGTTCCTGCTGGTCGTCGTCCTCGCGGTGGAGGCGACGGGCGCGGCGCGGATCGCGCACGGCTGGGTGCCGGGGGTCCCGCAGTGGGGCTGGGTGCTGCTCTTCATGGTGGTCTTCACCCTCGCCAACCTGGCGGCGGTGAAGAACTTCGGCGAGTTCGAGTTCTGGTTCGCCGCGCTGAAGGTCGGCGCGATCGTCCTCTTCCTGGTCCTCGGCACGCTGGCGATCGTCGGCTGGCTGCCGGACACCGATCCGGTGGGCCTCGCGAACCTGACCGGACAGGGCGGCTTCCTGCCCAACGGCTGGTCCGGGGTGGTCTCCGGGGTGCTCGCGGTGGTCTTCGCGTTCGGCGGTCTGGAGGTCGTCACCATCGCGGCGGCCGAGTCGGAGGACCCGGCGCGGAACGTGGCACGGGCGGTGCGCAGCGCCGTGTGGCGGATCCTGCTCTTCTACGTGGGCTCGATGCTGGTGATCGTGACCCTCCTGCCGTGGACGTCGATGGTGCCGGGCGAGTCGCCGTACGTGGCGGTGCTCGACGCGATCGGGGTGCCGGGCGCGGGCCAGATCATGAACGTGGTGGTCTTCGTGGCGCTGCTGTCGGCGCTCAACGCGAATCTGTACGGATCCTCCCGGATGGTCTTCTCGCTGGCGGAGCGGGGCGAGGCGCCGCGGGGGCTGCTGAAGGTGTCGGGCGGAGGGGTGCCGCGGCGGGCGGTGCTCGCGTCGGTGGCCTTCGGGTTCGTCTCGGTGCTGCTCAATCTGAAGTGGCCGGACTCCGTCTTCCTCTACATGCTCAACGCGGTCGGCGCGGTGCTGCTCTTCGTGTGGGCGCTGATCGCGGTGTCGCAGCTGCGGCTGCGGCCGCGGATCGAGCGGGAGGCCCCGGAGACGCTGACGCTGCGGATGTGGGGGTTCCCCTGGCTGACGTGGACGGCGCTGGCGGCGATGGGCGCGGTGCTGGTGCTGATGCTGACCGACGACGGGGCGCGGCCGCAGGTGCTGTGGTCGGCGGGCGCGACGGCGGCCGTGCTGGTGGTGGCGTGGCTGCGGGAGGCGCGCGCGTCACGGGCGGCGTCGGGGGAAGACCGCACGTCCACGACGAAACGGAATTGAATCTTCACCTTGTGTGAAGGTGGTGACCGTATAGCGGACACCCGTTCCCTCTGAGCGGTGCGGGCACCCAGACTGTGGGCTTCCCTCCCCCGTCTCAGCCTATGAACAGGGTTGCCCATGTCTCGGACCACCGCGCCCGCGCAGGCCGACCGCCAGGACGGCGGCGCCGCGCCCGCCGAGGGCCTCTCCCACGGTCTCAAGCAGCGCCATCTGTCGATGATCGCCCTCGGCGGCGTCATCGGCGCCGGCCTCTTCGTCGGCTCCGGCGCCGGCATCGCCGCCGCCGGCCCCTCGATCGTCGTCGCCTACGCGATCTCCGGCGTGCTCGTCATGCTGGTGATGCGGATGCTCGGCGAGATGTCGGCGGCGAACCCGGCCTCCGGCTCCTTCTCCGTCCACGCCGAGCGCGCCTTCGGCCCCTGGGCCGGCTTCACCGCCGGCTGGGCCTTCTGGTTCCTGCTCTGCGTGGCCGTCGGCCTGGAGGGCATCGGCGCCGCCAACATCATGACCGGCTGGTTCCCGGGCACCCCCGAATGGGCCTGGGTGGCGCTCTTCATGCTGGTCTTCTGCGGCACCAACCTGGCGGCGGTGAAGAACTTCGGCGAGTTCGAGTTCTGGTTCGCCGCGCTGAAGGTCGGCGCGATCGTCCTCTTCCTCGGCATCGGCGTGCTCGCCATCACCGGCCTGCTGCCCGGCTCGGACGCCCCCGGCACCGCCAACCTGACCGGGGACGGCGGCTTCTTCCCGCACGGCTCCGAGGGCCTGATCGTCGGCCTCCTCGCCTCCGTCTTCGCGTACGGCGGCCTGGAGACGGTCACCATCGCGGCGGCCGAGTCCGAGCACCCGGTGCAGGGCGTCGCCAAGGCGGTCCGTACGGCGATGTGGCGGATCGCGCTCTTCTACATCGGCTCGATGGCGGTCATCGTCACCCTCGTCCCCTGGGACGACAAGGCGGTCGTCGAGAAGGGCCCGTACGTCGCCACCCTCGACCACCTGGGCATCCCGGCGGCCGGCCAGATCATGAACGTGGTCGTCCTGGTCGCCCTGCTCTCGGCGATGAACGCCAACATCTACGGCGCCTCCCGCATGGCCCGCTCGCTGGTCGCCCGCGGTCAGGGCCCGCAGGCGCTCGGCCGCACCTCCGGCGGCGTGCCGCGCGCGGCGGTGCTGGCCTCGTCGGTCGTCGGCTTCGGCTGCGTCCTGCTCAGCTACTGGTCGCCGGACAAGGCGTTCATCTGGCTGCTCAACACGATCGGCGCGATCATCCTCGTCGTCTGGTTCTTCATCGCCGCCTCGCAGCTGGTGCTGCGCCGCCGCACCGAGCGCGAGGCGCCGGAGAAGCTGGTCGTGCGCATGTGGGCGTTCCCGGTGCTGACGTGGGTGGCGCTGGCCGGCATGGCGGCCATCTTCTTCCTGATGGCCCGCGAGGAGGGGACCAGGGTGCAGCTGTACGCGACGGGCACGCTGACGCTGATCCTCGCGGCGGTCGGCTTCGGCCTCCAGAAGGCGCGCGGGACGGCGGCCGAGAAGGCCTGACCCCCCGCCCCCGTACCCCTCGTCACGACGCCCCGCCGGGCCCCGCCCGGCGGGGCGTCCGCGTGCCCGGGGCCGGCTCCCGCGGCAGGGCGGCGAGGGGGGCGACAGGCCTAGGTCCAAGGGCTGATCAACAAGATGTGCACGTGCTGTTAGCCTGCACCTGCATATAGGTTGCAATAACCAGTCAGTCGAAGGGCTCGGCACACATGGCGATCTACACACTTCCGGAGCTGCCGTACGACTACGCGGCGCTGGAGCCGGTGATCAACCCGCAGATCATCGAGCTGCACCACGACAAGCACCACGCCGCTTACGTCAAGGGCGCGAACGACACCCTGGAGCAGCTGGAGGAGGCCCGCGACAAGGAGCAGTGGGGCTCCATCAACGGCCTGGAGAAGAACCTGGCCTTCCACCTCTCCGGCCACATCCTCCACTCCATCTACTGGAACAACATGGCCAGCCCGAAGGCCGGTGACGGCGGCGGCGAGCCGCTCGCGGCCGACGGCGTGGGCGAGCTCGCGGACGCGATCACCGAGTCCTTCGGCTCCTTCGCCAAGTTCAAGTCCCAGCTGACCAAGGCCTCGGCGACCACCCAGGGCTCCGGCTGGGGCGTCCTCGCCTACGAGCCGATCAGCGGCCGCCTCATCGTCGAGCAGGTCTACGACCACCAGGGCAACGTCGGCCAGGGCTCCATCCCGGTCCTCGTCTTCGACGCCTGGGAGCACGCCTTCTACCTGCAGTACAAGAACCAGAAGGTCGACTTCATCGACGCCATGTGGCAGGTCGTCAACTGGCAGGACGTGAACAAGCGCTACCAGGCCGCCAAGGCCAGCGTGCCGCTGATCTCGTTCTGACCGCCCGGCCGGCGGCCCCCCGCTCGTCCTGCTCGTGATCGTCTTCTCAACCTTCACCAGCGGGCGGATGAAAGAAGAACCCCCGCGATGACGTGAATCGCGGGGGTTCTTCCATGCGCCGGGGGGACTACTCGAAGCTGGGCGCCGCCGTCCGGGTGCGCTTGATCTCGTAGAAGCCCGGGGTGGAGGCGACGAGAAGGGTGCCGTCCCACAGCCGGGCCGCGGCGTCGCCGCGCGGGGTGGGGGTGACGACCGGGCCGAAGAAGGCGACCTCGTCACCGTCCGGGCCGGGGACCGCGATCACCGGGGTGCCGACGTCCTGGCCGACCTTGTCGATGCCCTCCGCGTGGGAGGCGCGCAGCTCGGCGTCGTAGGTGTCCTTGTCGGCGTACTCCGCCAGGTCCTCCGGGAGGCCGACGTCCCGCAGGGCGCCCGCGATGGCCTCGCGGGTGGGGCCCTCGCCGTCGTTGTGGAAGCGGGTGCCGAGCGCCGTGTAGAGCTTGCCGACGACCTCGTCGCCGTGCAGCTGCTGGGCCGCTATGACGACACGGACCGGGCCCCACGCCTTGGTCTCCAGCATCTCGCGGTACTCGGCGGGGAGCTCGTCCAGCCGGTTCTCGTTCAGGACGGCGAGGCTCATCACCTTCCAGCGCACGTCCACGGGGCGCACCTTCTCCACCTCCAGCATCCACCGGGAGGTCATCCAGGCCCAGGGGCACAGCGGGTCGAAGAAGAACTCGGCGGTGGTCCTGCTCTCGGACATGTCACTCCTCGGATGCGGACGTGCGGTACGGATGTGCCGACCTGTCGCAACACCACGCGCCCGTGTCGGCATTCCCGTGCGCCGGGTGAAAGGTGCGCATGGGAGGATCGGTGCTGTTTCGAACACGCCACGAAGGAGTGACCGTGCCCGGTGAGAACCTGTCCCGCGACGAGGCCCACGAGCGGGCGGCCCTGCTGTCCGTCGACGGCTACGAGGTCGCCCTCGACCTGCGCTCCGCGGTCGGCGAGTCCACGGAGGCGGTACGCACCTTCCGCTCGGTGACCACGATCCGCTTCCGCCGCACCGGCGAGGGCGACGCGACCTTCGCGGATCTGCTCGCGCCGTCGGTGACCTCCGTGACCCTCAACGGGCGGGCGCTCGACCCGGCGGTCGTCTTCGACGGCACCCGGATCGCCCTGGACGGCCTCGCCGACGAGAACGTGCTGGTCGTCGACGCCCGGTGCGCGTACAGCCGCACCGGCGAGGGCATGCACCGCTTCGTCGACCCCGAGGACGGCGAGGTGTACCTGTACACCCAGTACGAGCCGGCCGACGCCCGCCGGGTCTACGCCAACTTCGAGCAGCCCGACCTCAAGGCCCCGTACCGCTTCGAGGTCACCGCGCCCGACGGCTGGAACGTGTGGAGCAACGGCGCGGGCGAGCGCGACCCCGACGGGGTGTGGCGGTTCGCCGAGACGGCGCCGATCTCCACGTACATCACCTGCGTGGTGGCCGGGCCGTACCACTACGTCACCGACACCTACCGGCGCGGCGACCTGGAGATCCCGCTCGGCGCGATGTGCCGCAAGGGGCTCGCGAAGCACTTCGACGCGGACGACGTCTTCCTCGTCACCAAGCAGGGCTTCGACTTCTTCCACGACAACTTCGACTACCCGTACCCCTTCGGCAAGTACGACCAGGCCTTCGTGCCCGAGTACAACCTCGGCGCCATGGAGAACCCCGGCATGGTCACCTTCATGGAGGAGTACATCTACCGGGGCAAGGTCACGCGGGCGGCGTACGAGCGGCGCTCGAACACGATCCTGCACGAGATGGCCCACATGTGGTTCGGCGACCTCGTCACCATGGTCTGGTGGGACGACCTGTGGCTGAAGGAGTCCTTCGCCGACTTCATGGGCTCCTTCTCGCTCGCCGAGGCCACCCGCTTCACCGACAGCTGGGTCACCTTCGCCAACAACCGCAAGGCGTGGGCCTACCGGGCCGACCAGCTGCCGTCCACCCACCCGATCACGGCCGACATCCGTGACCTGGAGGACGCCAAGCTCAACTTCGACGGCATCACGTACGCCAAGGGCGCCTCGGTCCTCAAGCAGCTCGTCGCCTACGTGGGCCGGGACGCCTTCCTGGAGGGCGCGCGCCGCTACTTCAAGCGCCACGCCTACGGCAACACCCGCCTCGCCGACCTGCTCACCGTCCTGGAGGAGACCTCCGGCCGGGACATGCGGAGCTGGTCGAAGTCCTGGCTCCAGACCTCCGGCGTCAACGTGCTCGCCCCCGAGCTGACCTACGACGCCGAGGGCCGGATCACCGAGCTCGCCGTCCTCCAGGAGGGCGACGAGCCGCGCCCGCACCGGGTCGCGGTCGGCCTCTACCGGCTGACCGACGGCGCGCTCGTCCGGTACGCGCGCGTGGAGGCCGACGTCGCCGGGGCCCGGACCGTCGTCGGGGAACTGGCCGGGAGCGAGCGGCCCGCGCTCGTCCTCGTCAACGACGACGACCTCACCTACTGCAAGGTCCGCTTCGACGAGGGCTCCCTCGACACCCTCCGCGAGCACCTCGGCGACATCACCGACCCGCTGGCGCGCGCCCTGTGCTGGTCGGCGCTGTGGAACCTGACCCGGGACGGGCTGATGCCGGCCCGCGAGTTCGTCGCCGCCGTGCTCGCCTTCGCGGGCCGCGAGACCGACATCGGCGTCCTCCAGATGGTGCACACCTGGGCGCGGACGGCCCTCACCCACTACGCGTCCCCGGCGTGGCGCGCCGAGGGCGGCCGGCTGCTCGCCGAGGGCGGGCTGCGCGAGCTGCGGCTCGCCGAGCCGGGCAGCGAGCACCAGCTGACCTGGGCCCGCTTCTTCGCCGCGGCCGCCTCGTCGGACGCCGACCTCCAGCTCCTGGAGGGGCTGCTCGCCGGCACCGCCCGGATCGACGGCCTCGACGTCGACCAGGAGCTGCGCTGGGCGCTGCTCTCGACGCTCGCCGAGGAGGGTCGGGCCGACGAGACGCGGATCGGCGAGGAGCTGGCCAGGGACGACACCGCCAGCGGCAAGCGCCACCAGGTGCGCCTCCTCGCCTCGCGCCCCTCGGCGGCGGTCAAGGCGCAGGCGTGGGCGCAGGTCGTCGAGTCGGACGCGCTGTCGAACGCGCTGGCCGGCGCGGTGATCGCGGGGTTCGCGCAGCCTTCGCGGCGGGAGCTGACCGCGCCGTACGCGGAGAAGTACTTCGCGGTGATCGAGCGGATCTGGGCCGAGCGGTCGATCCAGATCGGCATGGACGTGGTGCGGGGCCTCTACCCGGCGCTCCAGGACCGTCCGGAGACGCTCGCGGCGACCGACGCCTGGCTGGCGGAGCACGCGGACGCGGCTCCGGCGCTGCGGCGGCTCGTCCTGGAGGCCCGCGACGACCTGGCCCGCGCGCTGCGGGCGCAGGAGTGCGACGCGCTGGAGGACTGACCGGCGGTACGGAGGGGCCCGCGGGTGCGGGCCCCTCCGCGCGTCCGCGGCCGGAGGCGGAGGCGGGGCCGGTCCGCGCGGCCTTTCTCGGCAGTCGAACGTGCGTACTTTAGCCCCGTCTTGTGCTGGTTCGGCCACTGCCTTGTAACAGGCCGTTAGGACCGGGCCGGGGAGCGGAAGACCCCCGGCATGAACCAGAACACCCCCATCACCCCCCGCCCCCGCCCCCTCTCCTCCCCCGCGGGCCTCACGCAACGCCTCGCCTCCACCGGCCAGTTGCGCGCCATGGGCGTGCCCGCCGCGGAGGTCGCCGGGCGGGCCGCGGCGGGCGGCGACTGGCAGCAGCTGCTGCCGGGCGTCTTCCTGCTCAGCTCCGGGGCGCCGACCGGCGACGACCGGCTCCGGGCCGCGCTGCTGTACGCCCGGGGGGACGGCGAGGCGCCGCTGCACGGCCCGGGCGCGATGGTCACCGGTCTCGCCGCGCTCGCCCTGCACGGGCTCTCCGCCGCTCCCCCGCTGACGGACCTGGAGCGGATCGACGTCCTGGTGGGCCGGACCCGGCGGCTGCGGTCGACCGGTTTCGCGCGGGTGGTGCGGACGCCGGAGTCGCCGGAGCCGGTGGAGCTGACCGGGCTTCCGGTGGCGCCGGTCGCGCGGGCGGTCGTCGACGCCGTCTCCGGGATCCAGGACGCCGACGCGGTGCGCCGGCTGCTCACCGAGGCGGTGCGCGGCGGCCACTGCGAACCGGCGGTGCTGGTGCGCGAGTTGAGCCGGGCCCGGCTGCTGACCCGGCCGCACGTGGTGGACGCGGTGGACTCGCTGCTGGTGGAGGGGCGGGCGCTGTCGGAGGAGCGGCTGTACGAGATGGTGCGGGACTTCGCGCTGCCGGACCCGCTGTGGAACGTGGACCTGCGGCTGCCGGGCGGTCCGCACCTGGGCGGGGTCGACGCCTACTGGCCGGACCAGGCGGTGGCGGTGGAGCTGGACACCCGGGCGCCCCGGCAGGACGAGGACGCCCTGTGGTCCGAGTACACCCGCAAGCGGGAGCACCTGGAGCGGCTGGGGATCACGGTGGTCCACCTGACCCCCCGCAAGCTGCGGGAGGCCATGGACCAGCAGGCCACCGTGGTCCGTACGGCGCTGATGGCCGCGTCGGAGCGGCAGCCCGCCGCGTACGTCGTCGTGCTGCCCCGGTGAGGGCTACTTCTTCGGCGGGAGCGTGCCGCAGAACTCGGCCTCGATGACGGCCTGGGTGTCGCCGGTCCAGTCGGCGTTGATGTTGGCGGCGAGGGTGTGCCGGCCGTCGCGGGTGGTGTACGCCTCCGAGAGGGAGCCGTGGATGCCGCCGCCGTGGCCCCAGACCTCGGTGCCGCAGCTCAGCTTCTGCGAGGAGATGCCGAGGCCGTAGCGGAAGTCGGGGTGCTGGGGGGAGACCGGCACGGTGGTGGTCAGTTCGCGCAGCTCGGCCTTCGGGAGGAGCCGGCCCTTGAGGAGGGCGCGGTAGAAGGTCTGGAGGTCGGCGGAGTCGGAGATCATCTCGCCGGCGGCGTGGGCGAGGGAGGGGTTGAGCCGGGTGACGTCGTGGACGGGGGCGGACGCGTCGGGGACGAGGGTGGAGTAGGCCCGGCTGCTGGGCCGGGGGATGTTGACCTCGGTGCCGGGGACGCTGGTGGCGCGGAGCTTGAGCGGCTTGATGATCCGGTTCTCTACGGCCTTGCCGTAGGGGCGGCCGGTGACCTTCTCGATCACCAGGCCGGCCAGGACGAAGTTGGTGTTGGAGTAGCTCCAGGAGGTGCCGGGGGCGAAGGCGGGGGCGTGCTCCATGGCGACGCCGACCAGATCGCGCGGCTTCCAGGTGTCGTAGCGGTGCTTCAGGAAGCCGGGGCCGAAGGTCTTCTCCTGGAAGGCGGGGTCCTCCGTGTAGCTGTAGACGCCGCTGGTGTGGTTGAGGAGCTGCCGGACGGTCATCTTCCGTCCGTCGTGGCCGTTGCCCCGGACCAGCTTGGGCAGCCACTTCTCGACCGGGTCGTCCAGGTCGATCCGGCCCTCGGCCTGGAGCTGGAGGAGGACGGTGGCGGTGAAGGTCTTGGTGATGGAGCCGACGCGGTAGCGGTCGTCGCCGCCGCGCTCGCCGGCGGTGCCGGTCCAGGAGCGGCCGTCCACCCGGGCCTGGGCGACGGCGCCGGGGACGCCGGCGGCGACGTTCGCGTCGAGCGCCGCCTGGGTGGCCGCGTGGTCCTTCTTCACGGGGGCGGGGGGCGCCGCAGGGCCCGCGGCGAGGGCGGGGGCGGCGAGCGCGGTGACGGTGAGGCCGGCGGCGAGGGTCGCGGCGACGACGGTGCGGGTGGCGCGGGTGACGGTCATATGGGTCCCCTGTGTCCCTGGTGATCCGGTACTGCGGTCGGCCGGGAGGACGGGGGGCGGGACGGGAGGGTTGAGCGGTCGCGTGACGGTTGAGCCGTTTTCAGCCGTTCGGAGGAGGTCACGGAAGGAGGGTCACGGGCCGGGCCCTCGGGGTGCGGCGGGGGGCTCGGGCGATGGGGGTGACGGCGGGCCGGTCAGAACCAGTAGGCGGGGTAGCGGCGGCGGGCGGCACGGGCGGCGAGCAGGCCGACCGCGACGAGCAGGAGGCAGGAGGCGAGGAGGAGGCCGGTGAAGGTCCGGAACGGCGGGGCCTCCAGGGCGACGATCACGGCGGTGGCGGCGGCCGGGGAGTGCGGGGTGCGGGCGAGCATCATCACGCCGAGGGCGAGTCCGCCGGCGACGGCGGCGCTCCACAGGCCGGGGCCCGCGACCGCGAGGACGGCGAAGCCGACGAGGGCGGAGAGGAGCTGGCCGCCGATCACCGAGCGGGGCTGGGAGAGCGGCAGGTCGGGGGAGGCGGCGACCAGGGCCATGCTCGCGGCGAGTGGCGGGATGAGCAGCGGGTGGTGCAGGACGGTGCCGAGCGCGACCAGGAGGAGCAGGGCGGCGGTGCTGGCGCCGGTGGCGGCGAGGACCGCGAGCGGGCGGGGGCGGGGCGGCGGGCCCGGGCGGGCGGGAGCGGGGACGGCGGAGGGAGCGGGGGTCGGGACGGCGGCGGTGGCGGTCGTGGTGGCGGTGGGCGCGGACGGCGCGGGCACGGTGGCCTCGGGAGCCGGGGTGGTGGTCACGGGTTCCTCGGGATCGTGGATCGGGAGTCCGCGTGCGGGCGGCAGGTGCGGTGGGGCGGTGCGGCGGTGGGCCGGGGTCACGGGGGTGGTCGGATCGGCCGGGTTCGGGGGGCGGATCGGCCGGCCGGGTTCAGGGGGTGGTCGGATCGGCCGGGTTCAGGGGGTGGTCGGGTTGGCCGGGGAGTACTCGGGCGCGGACCAGCGCAGGGGGCTGGCGGCCGGGGTCTCGACGACGCTGTCGACCCGGAGGCGGACGAACCGCTCCTCCAAACGGTATACCGTTTCCGCCCGGCCGCTGATCTGGAGGGTGGTGCCGTTCTCCCAGTCCAGGAAGAGGAGACCGGCCCTGTCGTCGGTCTCCAGGTTTCCGAGTGTGAGGAACATCGCGTTGCCCGGGTAGTCCCGCCACTCCAGGGTGCGGGGGTCCTCGGTCCGGACGAAGCCGGGGTTGCCGCCCCGGTGGCTGACGTCGGCCCCGTCCGGCCCCGTGGTGGCGACGAAGAAGGTGTCGGCCGCGCGGACGGCGGCCGACTGGGCCTCGGTAAGGGCCTCGCCCCGGCGCGCCGGGGAGGAGCCGGGGCCCGCCGGTTCGGAGCCGTACAGCTCGCGTCTCTGGAGGTACTTGGGGCAGTTGGCGAAGACCTGCTCGACCTCGATCACCATGCCGCGGGCGCTGGGGCGGGCGGTGCCGTTGAGGCGCATGCGGCGGCGGGTGCGGGGGTCGAGGGCGATCGTGCCGACGCGGGCCTCGCGGGACAGCGCCGCCGCCAGCGGGTCGTCGGGGCGGGGGCGGGCCGCGACCGAGACCGTGTGGGGGCCGGTCGCCCGGGCGAAGCCGGGGGCGCCGGTGAGGAGGGTCGCCCGGACGTGACCGTCCGGGGCCGCCGCGCCCAGCACCAGCATGGGCTGGAGCTCCAGGAACGCGGCGGCGACCGGGCGGATCCCGGGGCGGATCGAGGGGGCGATGCGGGCGGCCGCGTGCCGGACGCCGAGCCTGGCCTGCACGGCGAGCGAGCCGTGGTGGTACGCGGTGGTCATGACCGGCCTCCGGGGGGTGCGGGCGGGCGTCTCGGCGCGGCGGGCGCCGCGCGGGCCGGCTAGAAGAAGCCGCAGGTGGGGGCCGCGGCGTTCGGGACCGGGGCGTCCTCGGCTCCCTCGGGGACGGAGATCTCCAGGCGGGTGCCGTCGGGGTCGTGGAAGAAGATGCCGCCGGAGGGGGTGCCTTCGCCGTGGGCCACCACGCCGTCGTGGGCGAAGGTGACGCCCCGGGCCTTGAGGGCGGCCTCGGCCGCGCGGACCTGCTCGATGGAGGCGGCCTCGAAGGCCAGGTGGTGCAGGCCGGCGCGGGTGGGTTCGTAAGCGCCCTCGGCCTGCTGCCAGAGGGTGACGGCGAGCCGGCCGTCCTGGCCGAGGAAGGCGTGGCGGCGCCCCTCGGCTTCGCCGGATCCGATCACCGCGAAGCCGAGGACCTCGCCGTAGAAGCGGAGCGAGCGGTCCAGGTCGGTGACGTTGATGCCGATGTGCGCCGTGCGCAGCGTGCCGATCGCGGACATGACGGTCCCCTCGTCGTCGGTCGCCCCGTTCGGGCTAACCGCTTAATTCGACTTTAGAGGTTAGAAGTCATGGGGTGCAACCCGTCACGTACGCTTGAGGGGTTAGATCGCCCGGGGTCGAGGAGGATGCCCGCCATGCCCGTCACCGATCCGCGGCCGCACACCGGCGAGCCGGTCTCCCTGGACCTGCTGAACACCCGGTGGATGGAGGAGGGCGAGCGCCAGGACCTGCTCACCGACACCGGCGGCCTCGCGATCTGGCTGGCGGCCAACGGGCTCGACGGGGCGTTCGCCGCCGACGAGGCCACGCTCGACCGCACCCTCACCGCCCGCGAGGCGCTGAAGGCCTTGGTCGAGCGGCCCGGCGACCCGGACGCGGTCGCACGGCTCGACGCCGTCCTGGAGCACGGCCGGATCCGCGCCCTGCTCACCGCCGAAGGCCCTGGCGAGCGCGCCGAGTTCGCCGACCCGGCGTGGGGGCCGGCCTGGACGGCCGCCCGCGACTACCTGGACCTGCTGCGTACCGCCCCGGACCGGATCAGGACCTGCGCGCACGAGGCGTGCATCCTCCACTTCTTCGACACCTCGCGGAACGGCACCCGGCGCTGGCACTCGATGGCGAGCTGCGGCAACCGGGCGAAGGCCTCCCGGCACTACGCCCGCGCGAAGGAGCAGTGATCCACAACTGGCGGTCGAATCGCCCTCGTTGAGGGCGATTCGTCGCGTGTGGCGGAGGAAGCGCGGTGGCGGATGTACGCCACGGAGCCAACCCGCTCTCCGCGAACTCTCCACAAAGCCTGGTCATTTACGAAAGGCTGAGCGGTCATCCGGTACCGGATTCCGGACCCTCTTCTTTCACAAACAGGGATGTAAATGACCACCCCCGAAACGCAGAGCTCCATACCCGGGCGCTCCACCGGGACCAGACGAGCGGCCCGGATCGCCGCCGCCGCCGGCCTGGTGACCGCGCTCGTCGCGGCCGGTGCCGCCCCGGTCCTCGCCGCCGACGACCCGGTGACGACTCCCCCGGTGAAGACCGCGGAGCCCGCCGACAAGCTCGGCGCCACCGACGCGCAGCGCCTCGCCGAGGCCGAGGCCGCCGGCGAGCCGCACGTCACCATCCTGGTCGCCACCGCTCCCGGCGCGACCGAGCAGGTCGCCGACCAGCTCGACGCCGTCCCCGGCGGCTCGGTCGGCAACCGCAACGACGAGCTCGGCTACGTCCGCGCCACCCTGCCGACCGGCAAGGCCGAGGCCGCGATCAAGGCCGCCACCAAGCTCTCCGCCGTCCAGTCGGTCGACCTCAGGGCCGAGATCCAGCTGGACGACCCGCGCCCCGACGCCGGCGTCGCCGGCGGCGTGGACGGCACCACGGTGAACCGGACCTACCCGGCGCCGTCGAAGCGCACCCCGGCGAAGAACCCGTACAACCCGTCCCACGAGACGGGCGCCGTCGAGTTCGTCGAGGACCACTCCCGCGCCGACGGCCGCGGCGTGACCATCGGCATCCTCGACTCGGGCGTCGACCTGGGCCACCCGGCCCTCCAGAAGACCACCACCGGCGAGCGCAAGATCGTCGACTGGGTGACCGCCACCGACCCGATCACCGAGGGCGACGCCACCTGGCGCCCGCAGGTGACCCCGGTCGCGGGCCCGGTCTTTACCGCCGGCACCCAGTCCTGGAAGGCCCCCGAGGGCGCCTACCAGTGGAGCCGCTTCAGCGAGTCCGTCACGGCGGGCGGCGACCCGGCCGGTGACATCAACCGCGACGGCGACACCACCGACGTCTTCGGCATGCTGTACGACCCCGCCTCCGGCACCGTCCGCGTCGACACCGACCAGGACAACGACTTCACGGACAACGCGCCGCTGAAGCCGTACAAGGACGGCCACGGCATCGGCTACTTCGGCACCGACGACCCGGCCACCGAGGTCGTCGAGCGCACCCCGTTCGTCGTGGAGATCCGCAAGGACGTCCCGATGGACCCGTACGGCGGCACCTGGGTCGGCCAGAAGCGCGACTTCGTCAACATCGGCATCGTCGAGTCCTCGCACGGCACCCACGTCGCCGGCATCACCGCCGCCAAGGGCCTCTTCGGCGGCAGGATGAACGGCGCCGCGCCCGGCGCGAAGCTCGTCTCCTCCCGCGCCTGCACCTGGGACGGCGGCTGCACCAACGTCGCCCTCACCGAGGGCATGGTCGACCTCGTCGTCAACCGCGGCGTCGACATCGTCAACATGTCGATCGGCGGCCTGCCCGCGCTGAACGACGGCGACAACGTCCGCGCCCGCCTCTACACCCGTCTCATCGACGAGTACGGCGTGCAGCTGGTGATCTCGGCCGGCAACTCCGGCCCCGGCACCAACACGATCGGCGACCCGAGCCTGGCCGAGAAGGTCGTCTCGGTCGGCGCGGCCGTCTCCCAGTCGACCTGGGCCGCCAACTACGGCTCGGCCGTCGAGAAGAAGTACGCCATGTTCCCCTTCTCCTCGCGCGGTCCGCGTGAGGACGGCGGCGCCACCCCGACCATCACCGGTCCGGGTTCGGCCGTGAACACCATCCCGACCTGGCAGGCCGGCGCCGGCGTCGCCGAGGCGGGCTACAGCCTCCCGGCCGGCTACGGCATGCTGAACGGCACCTCGATGTCGTCCCCGCAGGTCGCCGGCGCGAGCGCGCTGCTGCTCTCCGCCGCCAAGCAGCGCGGCATCGAGCTCTCCCCGCTGACCCTGCGCACCGCCCTCACCTCGACCGCGCAGCGGATCCCGGGCGTCGGTGCCCACGAGCAGGGCGCCGGCCTCATCGACATCAACGAGGCCTGGGAGTCGATCAAGGACGGGGCCACCGCCCACTCCTACAAGGTCGAGGCCCCGGTCGACACCGTGATCTTCCCGGCCCCGCACACCGGCACCGGTGTGTACGACCGCGAGGGCGACCTCAAGGTCGGCCAGAAGAAGGTCTACGACGTCACCGTCACCCGCACCAGCGGCCCGGACCGCGCCATCGAGCACGAGCTGGACCTCAAGCACAACGACGGCACCTTCCGGATCCTCGGCGACGACGAGGTCCGCCTGCCGCTGAACAAGCCGGTCACCGTCAAGCTGGAGGCCCGCCCGAAGACCGCCGGCGTGCACAGCGTGCTCCTGGAGGCCGACGACGAGCGCACCGAGGGCGTCGACAAGCAGATCCTCGCCACCTCGGTCGTCGCGAGCGACCTGGTCTCCCCCGGCTACTCCTTCTCGGCCTCGGGCTCGGTCCAGCGCAACAGCACGAAGTCGTACTTCGTGACCGTGCCGCAGGGCGCCACCTCCCTGGAGGTCGCCATCGGCGGCCTGAAGGAGAAGAGCCAGACCCGGTTCATCGCCATCCACCCGTACGGCGTCCCGGTCGACCCGACCGCGACCACGGGCTGCTACCCGCACTACAACCCGGCGAACACCTGCCGCCCGGACCTCCGCTCCTACACCAACCCGCAGGCCGGTGTCTGGGAGATCGAGGTCGAGGCGCGCCGCACCTCGCCGAACCTGGACAACCCGTACAAGCTCGGCGTCTCCGTGCTCGGCGCCTCCTTCGACCCGGCCGTCCAGACGGTCGCCGAGGCGAAGGTCGGCACCCCGTCCGCCGTCGAGTGGACCGTCACCAACAAGTTCGCCGGCATCGACGGCAAGCTGAAGGGCGGCTCGCTGGGCTCGGCCAAGGTCGAGACCCCGACCATCCAGCACCACGAGCAGCAGACGAAGACCGTCACCATCGGTGAGGGCGTCGAGCGGCTCGACATCGGGATCGGCAACACCTCCGACAAGGCCGCCGACCTCGACCTGAGCGTGCTCCTCGACGGCGTCCGCGTGGCCCAGTCGGCCGACGGCGACTCCGAGGAGAGCGTCTCGCTCGTCAAGCCGAAGGCCGGCACGTACACCGTCGTCATCGACGGCTACGCGGTCCACGCCGAGGGCGGCACGACCTACGACTACAAGGACGTCTACTACTCCGCGGCGCTCGGCTCCGTGAAGGTGGACGAGGCCAAGACCTACCCGCTCGCCAACGGCGCGAGCGCCAAGGTCCCGGCCCAGGTCGTCGTCGGCGGTCCGGCCCCCGAGGGACGCCAGTTCTTCGGCCAGGTCCAGCTGCTCAACGCGCGCGGCACCGTCGCGGGCACCGGCAGCGTCCTGATCGGCAGCGTCACCCCGTAACACCCCGGGCGGTACGAGGGGCGGGCATCCACCGGGATGCCCGCCCCTTCCGCGTACGGCCCCGCCGACGGCCCGCGTACGGCCCCTCGCGCGGCCCCCGGTCCGCGCCGCGTCCGCCCCTCGGACAATCGATTGGACAAGGCGGGCACGGACATACGCATCATGGACAGCAGCAGCAGCCTGCACAAACGTACGGAGGAGTCCCCGTGAAGGTCGGAATCGTCGGAGCCACCGGTCAGGTCGGCACAGTCATGCGCAAGATCCTGGCCGAGCGGAACTTCCCCGTGGACGAGCTGCGGCTCTTCGCCTCCGCCCGGTCCGCCGGCACGGTCGTGGACGGCGTGACCGTCGAGGACGCCTCGACCGCCGACTACACCGGCCTGGACATCGTGCTCTTCTCCGCCGGCGGCGCCACCTCCAAGGCACTCGCCGAGAAGGTCGCCTCCCAGGGCGCCGTGGTGATCGACAACTCCTCCGCCTGGCGCCGCGACCCCGAGGTCCCCCTCGTCGTCTCCGAGGTCAACCCGCACGCGATCAAGGACCGCCCCAAGGGCATCATCGCCAACCCGAACTGCACCACGATGGCCGCCATGCCGGTCCTCAAGCCGCTCCACCAGGAGGCCGGCCTCGCCGCGCTGATCGCCACCACCTACCAGGCCGTCTCCGGCTCGGGCGTGGCCGGTGTCGCCGAGCTGCGCACCCAGGCCTGCGCGGTGGCCGAGCGGGCCGACCAGCTCGCCTTCGACGGCGAGGCCGTCGAGTTCCCCGAGCCGGCCGTCTACCAGCGCCCGATCGCGTTCAACGTGGTCCCGCTGGCCGGCTCCCTCGTCGACGACGGCTCCTTCGAGACCGACGAGGAGCAGAAGCTCCGCAACGAGTCCCGCAAGATCCTGGAGATCCCGGAGCTGAAGGTCTCCGGGACCTGCGTCCGCGTCCCGGTCTTCTCCGGCCACTCGCTCCAGGTGAACGTCCGCTTCGAGCGCCCGATCAGCGTCGAGCGCGCCTACGAGCTGCTGAAGGACGCCGAGGGCGTCGTGCTGTCCGAGATCCCGACCCCGCTCCAGGCGGCCGGCAAGGACGCCTCGTACGTGGGCCGCATCCGCGTCGACGAGACCGTGGACAACGGCCTCGCGCTCTTCCTCTCCAACGACAACCTCCGCAAGGGCGCCGCGCTGAACGCGGTGCAGATCGCGGAGCTGGTGGCGGCCGAGCTCCAGGGCTGAGCCCGATCCTCCCCGCGAGGGGGCGGCCGTCCGCGGGACGGCCGCCCCCTCGTCGTGTTCGCCCTGGGAAATGTTCGATGCGCGGGCCGAGCGCCCCGTGGAAGGATGGCCCAAACGTCACGAAACCGAGGAGTTGACCGGGTGCCTGGTACGAACCTGACCCGTGAAGAGGCCCAGCAGCGGGCGGCGCTGCTGACCGTGGACGCGTACGAGGTCGAACTGGACCTCTCCGGTGCGCAGGAGGGCGGCACCTACCGGTCCGTCACCACCGTCCGCTTCGATTCCGCCGAGGGAGGCGTCGAGAGCTTCATCGACCTCGTCGCCGACGCCGTCCACGAGGTCGACCTGAACGGGCGCTCGCTGGACGTGGCCGCCGTCTTCCGCGACGCGCGGATCGCGCTGCCCCACCTGAAGCAGGGCCGCAACGAGCTGCGGGTGGTCGCGGACTGCGCGTACACCAACACCGGTGAGGGTCTGCACCGCTTCGTCGACCCGGTCGACGGCCAGGCGTACCTCTACACCCAGTTCGAGGTGCCGGACGCGCGCCGGGTCTTCGCCTCCTTCGAGCAGCCGGACCTGAAGGCGACCTTCCAGTTCACGGTGAAGGCCCCGGAGGGCTGGAGCGTCATCTCCAACTCGCCGACGCCGGAGCCGAAGGACGGGGTGTGGGCCTTCGAGCCGACCCCGCGGATCTCCACGTACATCACGGCCCTGATCGTCGGCCCGTACCACGCGGTGCACTCGACGTACGAGGGCCCGGACGGGCAGGTCGTGCCGCTGGGCATCTACTGCCGTCCGTCGCTGGCCGAGTTCCTGGACGCGGACCACATCTTCGACGTGACCCGCCAGGGCTTCGGCTGGTTCCAGGAGAAGTTCGCGTACGCCTACCCGTTCGCCAAGTACGACCAGCTGTTCGTGCCGGAGTTCAACGCGGGCGCGATGGAGAACGCCGGCGCGGTCACCATCCGCGACCAGTACGTCTTCCGGTCGAAGGTGACGGACGCGGCCTACGAGCGGCGCGCCGAGACCATCCTGCACGAGCTGGCCCACATGTGGTTCGGCGACCTCGTGACCATGGAGTGGTGGAACGACCTCTGGCTGAACGAGTCGTTCGCCACCTACACCTCCGTCGCCTGCCAGGCGGCCGTCGAGGGCACCCGCTGGCCGCACGCCTGGACGACCTTCGCCAACGCGGAGAAGACCTGGGCCTACCGCCAGGACCAGCTGCCGTCTACGCACCCGATCATGGCCGAGATCAACGACCTGGAGGACGTGCTCGTCAACTTCGACGGCATCACGTACGCCAAGGGCGCCTCGGTCCTCAAGCAGCTCGTCGCCTACGTCGGCCAGGACGAGTTCTTCAAGGGCGTGCAGGCGTACTTCCAGCGCCACGCCTTCGGCAACACCCGCCTGAGCGACCTGCTCGGCGCGCTGGAGGAGACCTCCGGGCGCGACCTGAAGACCTGGTCGAAGGCGTGGCTGGAGACCGCCGGCATCAACATCCTGCGCCCCGAGATCGAGACCGACGAGAACGGCTCGATCACCGCCTTCGCTGTGAAGCAGGAGGCTCCGGCGCTGCCCGCCGGCGCCAAGGGCGAGGCCGTGCTCCGCCCGCACCGCATCGCGATCGGCTTCTACGACCTCGACGCGGCCGGCAAGCTGGTCCGCACCGAGCGCCTGGAGCTGGACATCGACGCGGCCGGGCTGACCCCGGTGCCGGCGCTCGTGGGCAAGTCCCGCCCGGCGGTCGTCCTGCTCAACGACGACGACCTGTCGTACGCCAAGGTCCGCCTCGACGAGGTGTCCCTGCAGAACGTCACCGCGCACCTCGGCGACTTCACCGAGTCGCTGCCGCGCGCCCTGTGCTGGTCCGCCGCCTGGGACATGACCCGGGACGGCGAGCTGGCCACCCGCGACTACCTGGAGCTGGTGCTGTCCGGCATCGCCAAGGAGTCGGACATCGGCGTGGTGCAGTCGCTCCAGGGCCAGGTCAAGGCCGCCCTGGAGCTGTACGCGGCGCCGGAGTGGCGGGACGCGGGTCTGACCCGCTGGACCGAGGCGGCCCTCACCCACCTGAAGGCGGCCGAGCCGGCGAGCGACCACCAGCTGGCGTGGGCGCGGGCCTTCGCCGCGACCGCCAGGACGCCGCAGCAGCTCGACCTGCTCGCCGCGCTCCTGGAGGGCCGGGAGACGATCGAGGGCCTGGCCGTCGACACCGAGCTGCGCTGGGCGTTCGTGCAGCGGCTCGCCGCGACCGGCGTCTTCGACGAGCCGGAGATCGCGGCCGAGCTGGAGCGGGACCGCACGGCGGCCGGTGAGCGGCACGCGGCGACGGCCCGTGCGGCGCGTCCGACCGAGGCGGCGAAGGCCGAGGCGTGGGCGGCGGTCGTCGAGGACGACAAGCTGGCCAACGCGGTGCAGGAGGCGGTGATCGGCGGCTTCGTCCAGGCCGACCAGCGCGAGCTGCTGGCCCCGTACACGGAGAAGTACTTCGCGTCGATCAAGCGCGTGTCGGAGACCCGCAGCCACGAGATGATCCAGCAGATCGTGGTCGGCCTCTACCCGACGCTCCAGGTCTCGCAGGAGACGCTGGACGCGACGGACGCGTGGATCGCGGCCACCGACCCGGTCCCGGCGCTGCGGCGCCTGGTGACGGAGTCGCGGGCGGGCGTCGAGCGGGCCCTGCGGGCCCGCGCGGCGGACGCGGCGGCCGCCGGCTAGGAACCGGTGCTCTCCGCCGGTGGGCACCCGCGGTGCCCACCGGCGGAGAGCCGCGACGGCTGTACGACGAAGGGGCGCCTCCCCCACAGAGGCGCCCCTTCGCCGGTTCCCGGTGCTGGAGCCTGTCTGACAATTGGCGTCGGATCAGGCCGGGTCGGACCCGGCGGGAATTGTCAGACAGGGCTCTAGCGGCTCGCGCGGTCGAAGCGGGCGCGCAGGTCGGCGGCGCCCTCCTCGGTCAGCGCGCCGTGCAGGCGCATGCGGGCGACGCCGCCGTCGGGGAAGGCGTCGAGGCGGACGTGGGTGACGACCGCGTGGGCGGGGAGCCTGAAGCGGTGCAGGGTGTCGGGCTGGAGGCGGGTGCGCGGGATGATCTCGAACCACTCGCCGGACTCGCCGTTGCGGCCCTGGAGGGCGATCCAGCCGGCGGAGTTGCCCTTGAGGTAGGCGGTGTCGATCTCGACGGCGCGGACGGCGCCCTGGGCGGGGAGGCGGAAGCGGACCCAGTCGTTGGTGCCCCGGACGCGGCGGCGGCGGTTCTCCCAGCCGTCGTCCATCTTGCGGGAGGTGCCGGGCAGGATGATCTGGGTCGGCGAGGAGTAGAACTTGTCGGAGGCGTCCTCGTACGACCCGCCGTTGAGGACGGAGAGCAGGTCGACGGTGCCGAGGAGGTCCAGCCACTCGGGGTCGGGCAGGACCTCGCCGTGGACGCGGAGGCGGGCGATGCCGCCGTCCGGGTGCTGGCAGAGGCGTACGTGGGTCCAGCGGCGGTCGCTGTCGATCGTGAAGCCGTTGGCGGCGTGGCCGCGGACGGGGGTGGGCGGGACCAGCTCCTCCCACGTGGCGTCGAGGAGTTCGGCGGGGGCGGGGCTGCCCTCGACGGCGGTGGCCTGGACGCTGACCTTCTGCGGGTAGTTGCCCCGGAAGTGGGCGGTGTCGACGATCAGGCCCTTGATGACGCCGGGGGCGCCCAGGCGGACGATCGCCCAGTCGTGGTCCTCGGGTGCGGGGAAGACGTTCTCGGCGTCGGCGCCGCGGCGGCGGCGGGTCTCCCAGCCGTCCATGATCTTGCCCTTGTGGCCGAAGTGCTCCGGGTCGAAGACGGCCCGCTCGCGGACGAGGAGGTTCTCGCGCTCGGCGAAGAACTCGTCGTCGGCGGCGACGACGCCGGCGCCGAGGCGGCGGTCGGCGAGGTCGACCAGCTCGGTGAAGGGGAAGTCACCGGTGCGGTAGTCGGCGTAGGGGTCGCCTCCGCCGTAGGGGGCGGCGTCGTTGGCGTGCGGGTCCTGGGCGTCTTCGAGAGCGGTCATGCTTCGACTCTCCTCCGCGGGAGGTCCGCGGTCCATCGAATGTTTTCGATGGTGTCGTTCAGTTCTGCTGAAAGGTCTCGCGGGCGGCGGCGGCCTGCCGGAGGGCGGCGAGCACCCGGGCCACCGCGGGCCCGTCCTCGGCCCCGCGCCGGACGGCGGCGACGACGTGGCGGCGCGGCTGGTCGGCGGAGAGGACCCGCATGACGACCCCGGTGCCGCCGCGCCGTTCCGCGGAGGCCATCCGGGGGACGAGCGCGATCCCGAGCCCCGCCTCGACCATGGCGAGGATGGCGGTCCAGCCGGAGGCGCTGTGGGCCTGCTCGGGGACGAAGCCGGCGGCCTCGCAGGCGGCGGTGGTGATCTCGGACCAGGGGCCGGAGCCGCCGAAGATCCAGGGCTCGGCGGCGAGGTCCGCGAGGCGCAGGCCGGGCGCGTCGGCGAGCGGGTGTCCGGCGGGCAGGGCGACGTCGAGGGGGTCGGCGAGCAGCGGCACCCGGCTGAACTTGGGGTCGCGCGCGGTGGGAGCGTGGGCGGCGAGGGAGAGGGCCAGGTCGACCTCGCCGGCGGTGAGGAGTTCGTACGCCTCCCCCGCCTCGGCCTCGCGGACGCGGACGTCGAGGCCGGGGTGGGCGGTGCGGAGCCGGCGTACGGCGGGGACGAGGAGCGCGGGGACGGAGGTGGAGAAGGCGGCGACGCGCACCTGGCCCGCCTCGCCCCGGAGGTAGCCGTCGAGTTCGGCGTCGGCGCGCTCCAGCTGCGCGAACACCGCCTCGGCGTGGCGGAGCACGAGGTGGGCGGCGTCGGTGAGCCGGACGCGCCGGCCGTGGGCCTCCAGGAGCGGCACGCCGAGCTGCCTGGCGAGGTTGGTGAGTTGCTGGGAGACGGCCGAGGGGGTCATGAGCAGGGTCTCCGCGGTGGCGGTGACGGTGCCCCGGTCGCGCAGGGTGCGCAGGATGTGCAGCTTCTTGATGTCCCACTCGGTCATGGGCGCAACCTACCTGGGGGTCCGCCCCCGACTGTCCGGGGCCGGGCGTCCGGCGGCGGAGCTGAGCGCCACGCCACCGAGGATGAGCGCCATGCAGGCGCCGCCGGCGAGGCCGAGCCGCTCGCCGAGGAGGGCGTACGAGAGCAGGGCGACGCAGACGGGCTGGAGGTAGTAGACGACTCCGGCGCGGGCGGCGCCGATCAGGGAGATCGCCTTGTTCCAGGCGAAGAAGGCGACGGCGGAGGAGAACACGCCGATGTAGAGCAGCGGGCCGACGGTGCCGGGGACGACGGGGAAGCCGCCCTGGACGGCGAGGGAGACGGCGTGGACGGGGGCGAGCATGAGGGCGCCGAGCACGAAGGTGGCGAGGAGGAAGACGAGTCCGTCGAGCTCCGCGGGCCTGCGCCGGAGGAGCGCGCTGTACGAGGCGAAGGAGAGGGCCGCCGCGAACATCCAGAGGTCGCCGGCGGCGAGGTCGACGGTGAGGGAGCCCTTGCCGACGAGCAGCAGCACGCCGAGGACGGCGACGGCCGTGCCCAGGAGGCGGCGGGCGCCGAGGCGTTCGCCGCCGAGCCGGGCGTAGAGGGCCATGATCACCGGGGAGGCGGCCATGATCATGCCCATGTTGGTGGCGGAGGTGGTGAGGCCGGCCTGGTGGACGAGGGTGTTGTAGAGCGCGACCCCGAACAGCGAGGCGAGGGCGGTGAATCCGAGGTGGCGGCGGAGGATCGCGCGCTGTCTCCAGAGCCGGCGGGCGGCGAAGGGGGCGACCACGAGGAGGGCGATGATCCAGCGCCAGAACACCGCCTGGACGGGCGGCACGGAGTCGGCCATGTCGCGGGTGGCGACGAAGCTGCCGGACCAGACGACGGTGGCGAGGAGGGCGAGGAGCAGACCGAGACCGGCACCCTTGGCGGGCGCCGGTCGCGGGGGTTCGTCGGGGGCCGTGGCCGAGGTCGGGTGGGTGTCGGGGGTGGTGGTCGGGGCCGGGTGGCGGGGGGACGTGAGGGGCATGCCGCCTACCGTCGCACTCCCGAAACCTCCAGGTCCATCGAAACTTCCTGACCGTTCTTTTCAGCAGAACTGAACGATGTGAGGGCGGGCGCGGGCTTCGCGGGGGCCGTCTGGCCCACGAGGGTGGCGCCGAAGGCGATCACCATGCCGACCACCTGCACCGGGCCGAGCGCCTGGCCGAGCGCGACCCAGCCGATGACGGCGGCGGTGATCGGGGAGAGCGGACCGAGGAGCGTGACGGAGGAGGCGCCCAGCCGCTCGATGCCGCGGAACCAGAGGAAGTACGAGACCGCGGTGTTGCCGACGGCGAGGTAGGCGTAGCCGGCGAGGTGCGTGCCGGTGAGGGCGGGCGGGGCGCCCTCGATCAGGAAGGCGACGGGCAGGATGACCAGGCCGCCCGCGGTGAGCTGCCAGCCGGTGAGCGCGAGGGAGCCGACACCCTCGGGGCGGCCCCAGCGCTTGGTGAGGACGACGCCGGCGGACATCGACAGGGAGGAGAGCAGTCCGGCGCCCACGCCGATCAGGTCGAAGGCGGCCCCGGCCTTCAGGACCACGAGGCTGACGCCGAAGGCGGCGGCGACGGCGGTGAGCAGGGTCCGCGCGGCGGGCTTCTCCCCGAGGAGGAGGGCGGCGAGGCCGACGACGAAGAGCGGGCCGACGGAGCCCACGACGGCGGCGACACCGCCGGGCAGCCGGTAGGCGGCGAGGAAGAGGAGCGGGAAGAAGGCGCCGATGTTGAGCGCGCCGAGGACCGCCGACTTCCACCACCAGGCGCCTCGCGGGAGCTTGCGGGTGAGCGCCAGGAGCAGGAGGCCGGCCGGCAGGGCCCGCATGAGGCCGGTGAAGAGGGGGCGGTCGGCCGGCAGGAACTCGGTGGTCACGAAGTAGGTCGAGCCCCAGGAGATCGGGGCGAGGGCGGTGAGCGCGACGGTGGCCGCTTTGCGGGACATGGCAGGACTCCCCCTGAGCGTTGCGGCTCCGGTGATCCGGAGCGGCGCCTTGCTTGGCGGTAATTAACTTAGCACTAAGCTACTTACTTGCAAGTGGCTTTCTTGCCACCGACCGGAAGGAGGCGGAACACTGAGGTCATGAACACGCAGCCGCTCGCGCCCGACCCCGTCGACGCCATCGCCGCCCAGTGGGCGGTCGTCCGCCCCGACCTGGACACGCTCCCCATGGCGGTCTTCGGGCGGATCTACCGGCTGGCCGCCGCCATGCGCGGACGGGTCGACAAGGCGTACGCGCCCTACGGGATGGCGCTCGGGGAGTTCGACGTCCTGGCGACGCTGCGCCGCTCGGGAGCGCCGTACACGCTCTCGCCGCGCGAGCTGACCGCCACGCTGATGATCACCACCGGCGGCATGACCGGCAGGCTGGACAAGCTGGAGAAGGCCGGGCTGCTCTCCCGCAGCCCCGATCCGAACGACCGGCGCGGGCTGCGCGTCACGCTCACCGAGCGCGGCCGGGAACTGGTGGACCAGGCGGTCGGCGCCGGCCTGGAGCGGCAGCGGGAGGCCCTGGAGGCGGCGCTGACCGAGGAGGAGGCGGAGCAGCTGGCCGGACTGCTGCGGAAGCTGCTCGCGACGACCGCGTGAGCGGGTCGGGAACGCGCGAGGGCGCCGCACGGCCGGTGTCGGCCGTGCGGCGCCCTCGGAGACGGACGGGGGAGGCGGTTACGCCTTCTTGCGGGACTTGTCGAGGACCATCACCAGGCCGGCGATGACCAGGAACAGCACCACCGGGGCCACCACGAAGAGACCGAGGGTCTCGATGACCTCCAGCTTGGGGGCCGGGTCGTCACCGTCGTCGCGGGTCAGCGCGAGCGCGGGGGACGACATGAGCAGCATCATCAGCGTCGTACCGGCCGCGACGGCGCCGGCGCGCAGGGCGTTCTTCTTGTCCACGGTGCAAAAGTAGCGAACACCTAAACGGCCCGCGCGCCCGGGGGTGCCGTACGGGCTCCGACGCCCTCGGCGGCGGTCCTCAGAAGGGCGTGCGCGCGGGGCGAGGCGGCGATCCGTTCCAGGGTCAGCGGCTGCCCGTCGGGGCCCGCGACCGGCAGCCGCCAGTTGGGGTACTCGTCCCAGGTGCCCGGCAGGTTCTGCGGCCGGCGGTCCCCCACCAGGTCCGGCAGCCACACGCCGACCATCCGGGCCGGGGTGCGGGCCAGGAAGCGGTGGACGGCCCGGATCTCGGCCTCCTCGTCGCCCGGCCCCTCCGGCAGCAGCCCGAGCCGCTGGAGGACCCCGCGCCACTCGGCGGTCTCCGCCGCGTCGGACGCGCGCTCGCGGGTCAGGTCGCCGCCGAGCAGGCCGAGCCGGTGACGCAGCAGCACGTGGTCGCCGGAGAGCCGGGCGGCGGTGGACGGCAGGTCGTGGGTGGTGGCGGTGGCCACGCAGCCGGACCGCCACGCCTCGGGCGGCAGCGGGGCGCCGCCGCCGTCCCAGTCCCGCTCGAACCAGAGCACGGAGGTGCCGAACACCCCGCGCGCGGCCAGCGCTTCGCGGACGCCCGGCTCGACCGTGCCCAGGTCCTCGCCGACGACGAGGGCGCCGGCCCGGTGCGCCTCCAGGACGAGGACGGCGAGCATCGCCTCGGCGTCGTAGCGGACGTAGGTGCCCTCGGTGGGCTCCCGGCCCTCCGGCACCCACCAGAGGCGGAAGAGGCCCATCACGTGGTCGATCCGGAGGGCTCCCGCGTGCCGCAGGAGCTCGCGGAGGAGTCCGCGGTACGGGGCGTACCCGGCGGCGGCGAGGGCGTCGGGGCGCCATGGCGGCAGGCCCCAGTCCTGGCCGCGGGAGTTGAAGGCGTCGGGCGGGGCGCCGACCGACATCCCGGTGGCGAAGTCGCCCTGCCGGGCCCAGACGTCGGAGCCCTCCGGGTGCACGCCGACGGCGAGGTCGTGGACGATGCCGACCGCCATCCCCGCCTCCCGGGCCGCGTCGGCGGCCTCGCCGAGCTGCCGGTCCGTCAGCCAGGCGAGCCGGCAGTGGAAGTCGACCCGGGCGGTGAGCGCGGCGTCGGCGCGGACGGCCGCCCCGGCGCCGTCCGGGGTGCGCAGCTCCTCGGGCCAGGCGCGCCAGTGGGGGCCGTGGCGCTCGGCGAGGGCCTGGTAGGTGGCGTGGTCCTCCAGGGCGCGGCCGCGCTCGGCGAGGAAGTCGTGGTAGTCGGCGCGCCGCCCGGGGGTCTGCTCGACGGCGGCGATCAGCTCCAGGGCGCGCAGTTTGAGCGCCCAGACGGCGTCCCGGTCGATGGCGGTGCCCTTGCCGAGGACGCGCTCGCGCAGTTCGGCGGCGGCGGCGAGGATCCGGTCCAGTTCCTCGCGCCGGCCGGGGCCCAGATGGGCATATTCGGGGATCTGTTCGATGCGGAGGTGGACGGGGTCGGGGAAGCGGCGGGAGGAGGGGCGGTACGGGGACGGGTCGGAGGGCGCCCCGGGCACGCCCGCGTGCAGCGGGTTGACCTGGACGAACCCGGCACCGTGCGCGCGGCCCGCCCAGGAGACGAGGTCGCGCAGGTCGCCGAGGTCGCCCATGCCCCAGGAGCGTTCGGAGAGCAGCGAGTAGAGCTGGACGAGCAGGCCGTACGCGCGCGTGGCGGGGGCCGGGACCCGCGCGGGGGCGACGACGAGGGTGGCGCGGGCGGTGCGGCCGTCGGGTGCCTCGGCGTCCACGGTGTGCACGCCGAGCGGCAGCCGCTCCCAGTCGCCGCCGGTGCGAACGTCGCCGTCCTCGGTGGTGACCCGGAGCAGGGTCCCCTCGGGCAGCCCGGCGGGCGGGGCGGGCGGACCGTCCCCGGTGTGCCGGACGAGCGTGGGCGGGAGCAGGCGCTCCCGGTCGGCCCGCTCCGCCGCGCCGAGGGCGGCGGCGACCGCCTCCGGGGTGGTCGCGTCCACCCCGAGGGCGCCGAGCACGGCGACCACGGTGGCCTCGGGCACGGGCACGGTGACGCCCTCGGACGGGCTGAACGCGGTGGCGACGCCGTGACGGGCGGCGAGGCGGGCCAGGGTCACTTCACACTCCGGTTGACTCCGTGCCGCACCGGTTTCCGGGGGCGGTGGGTTCGCTGGTGAGGGGTGCGGCGCCGGTGAGGGGCGGCTCGCTGGTGAGGGGCGGGGCGCCGGCCAGGGGCGGCTCGCTGGTCAGCGGCGCGACCGCCGCCCACGAGGGCTCGCTGGTCAGCGGCGCGGTGTCGGCGGGCGCGGGCGCGGCGGCCGGCGGGGCGCCGCCGGGGGCGGTCTGGCGCGGAATCCGTATCCGTCCGTTCTGGGGGCGGGCGGTCGTGGTCACGGGGGTCTCCCGGTTCGTCTCGACGTGGTGGCCGGCCGTACGGCTGGTGGCCGGGGCCGTGGGTGCGACGAGTGATAGCCCTACCCACCGCGCCTCGCTTTGCCCCTTTTACCGGGGGAAGGCGGCGAAAGGGCGACAGCTCGCCGGAGGTTCACCGGGCAAAGCCGACACTTCGCCCTGTCGCATTGACACCCCCGTGCGAAGGGTGGTGGGGTCGTAACCCGCTCGTGACCAACCGGTCGGGCGGGGACCGCGTCTGACGATCCGGCGGGTCTCCGTCCCGGTGAAGGGAGACCCCGTGACCCCCGCGCGTCCGGGCCGCGGCCCCCGTACGGCGACCGCGGTCGCCGCCGCCGTGATCGGCGGGTTCCTCGGCGGTGCCGTGCCGGGCTCGGCGGGCGCCGCCCCGCTCCCCGCCTCGGCGCCCGACCTGGCCGCCGCCCCCGCGGCCCCCTCCGGTCCGTCCGCCGCCCCGGCCGCGCCCGCGCCCCGGACCGGCTCCGCCCGCGCGCGCACGCCTTCCGTGTGGCCCCGGCCGCAGTCGCTGACGGCCGCCGGGCCCGCCGTGCGCCTCGGGGAGCGGGTGACCCTCGTCGCGGACGGGGACGCCGACCGGTACGCCCTGCGGGCGCTGCGGGAGCTGCTCGCCGACGCCGGGGTGCGGACGGTCCACGAGGGGCTGCCGGGCGCGGGCCCGGTGCTCCGCGTCTCGGGTCCCTCCGGGGAGGCGGCGCAGGAGGCGCTGGCCTCCTTCGGGGTGGCCGAGCGGGACGATCTGCCGCCCGGCGGCTACCGGCTCGCCACCGGCCGGTTCGGCGGGCGGGACACCGTGGTGCTGGACGGGACGGGCGAGGACGGCCTGTTCCACGCGGTGCAGACGCTCCGCCAGCTGCTCGGCGCGGGGCCGGACGGCGTCGGCGGCGAGGTGCCGGGCGTCGTCGTCCGGGACTGGCCCGGCACCGCCGAGCGGGGGCTCGCCGAGGGCTTCTACGGCACGCCGTGGACGACGGAGCAGCGCCTGGCGATGATCGACTTCCTGGGCCGCACCAAGCAGAACCGCTATCTCTACGCGCCCGGCGACGACCCCTACCGCGCGGCGCAGTGGCGCGAGCCCTACCCGGAGGCGCAGCGGGCCGGCTTCCGCGCGCTGGCCGAGCGGGCCAGGGCCCGGCACGTGACGCTGGGCTGGGCGGTGGCCCCGGCCCAGTCGATGTGCCTGTCCTCGGACGCGGACCTGGCGGTGCTGACGCGGAAGCTGGACGCGATGCGGGAGCTCGGCTTCCGGTCCTTCCAGATCCAGTTCCCGGACGCCGGGTTCGGCGAGTGGACCTGCGACGAGGACGCCGACGCCTTCGGGCGGGACGCGGCGGGCGCGGCCCGGGCGCACGCGCGCGTGGCGAACGCGGTGGCCCGGCACCTCGCCGAGCGGCATCCGGGCCTGGAGCCCCTGACGGTGCTGCCGACGGAGTACTACCAGGAGGGCACCAGCGAGTACCGTTCGGCGCTCGCGCGGGCGCTGGACGGGCGCGTGCGGGTGGCGTGGACGGGCGTCGGCGTGGTGCCGCGCACCATCACTGGCACCGAACTGGCCGGGGTGCGGGCGGCCCTGGGGCAGCGGCCGCTGGTCACCATGGACAACTACCCGGTGAACGACTACGCGCAGGACCGGCTCTTCCTGGGTCCCTCCACGGGCCGTGAGCCGGCCGTGGCGGCCGGTTCCGCCGCCTATCTGGCGCACGCGATGGAGCAGCCCTCGGCCTCCCGGATCCCGCTCTTCACCACCGCCGACTTCGCGTGGAACCCGCGCGGCTACCGGCCCGCGGAGTCCTGGCGGGCGGCCGTCGACGAACTGGCCGGCCCCGAGCCCGCCGCGCGGGAGGCGCTCGGCGCGCTGGCGGGGAACGCGGCCTCGTCGCTCCTGGCGCCGGACGCCGAATCTGCCGGTCTGAAGCCGCTGATGAGGGCCTTCTGGTCGGCCCGGGCGTCGGGCACGGCGGCGGCGCGGGAGCGGGCGGGGCGTGAGCTGCGGGACGCCTTCACCGTGATGCGGGAGGCGCCGGAGCGGCTGGCCGGCACGGCGGGCGGCGCCCTGCGCGCCGAGTCGGAGCCGTGGCTGGAGCAGCTGTCGCGGTACGGGGCGGCGGGCGCGGCGGCGGTCGACATGCTCCTCGCCCAGGGGCGCGGCGACGGACCGGCGGCCTGGCGGGCGCAGTTGCGCCTGGAGCCGCTGCGGCCGCGGATCGCGGCGAGCGGGGCGACGGTCGGCGACGGGGTCCTGGACCCGTTCCTGGACCGGGCCGCGAAGGAGGCGGCGGCCTGGACGGGCACCGACCGGGATCCGGAGCGCGAGGTGGACCGGTCCACCGGTTCGTACACGGTGAGGCTGGACCGGGAGCGTCCGGTGGAGGCGGTGACGGTCCTCGCGGGTCCCCCGGCGGACCCGAAGGACGCCGGGAGGCCGCCGGAGGGCGGGAAGCCCGGGAAGGGCGTCCCGGCGCACGCGCGCGTGGAGGCGTACGTGGCGGGCGAGGGCTGGCGGGCGCTGGGCCCGCTGTCCTCCTCCGGCTGGACGCAGACCGACTTGAAGGGGCTGCGGGCCGAGGCGCTGCGGATCGTCTGGGACGTCGGGGGCCCGGCCCCCGACGTGCGGTCGCTGGTGCCGTGGTTCGCGGACGGTCCCGAGGCGGGTCTCGAACTGGCCCGGACGGGGGCGGACCTGGAGATCGGCGGCGCGGCGGGCCGGGTGGACGTGGAGCTGACGGGCCGCCGGGCGGCCGGGGTGCGGGGCCCGCTGACGGCGAGGGCGCCGAAGGGGATCACCGTACGGCTGCCGCGGGAGGTCTCGGTGGAGCGCGGCGGCACGACGACGGTGCCGATGGAGGTGTCGGTGGCGCCGGGCACGGCGTCCGGGGAGTACCGGGTGCCGGTGTCGTTCGCGGGCGAGGAGCGGGTGCTGACGGTACGGGCGTTCCCGCGTGCCGGCGGCCCGGACCTGGCCCGTTCGGCCACGGCCTCCTCCTCGGGCGACGAGACGGCGGACTTCCCGGCCGCGCTGGCGGTGGACGGCGATCCGGAGACCCGCTGGTCCTCGCCGGCGGAGGACGGGGCCTGGTTCCAGCTGGAGCTGGCGGAGCCGGCCCGGATAGGGCGGCTGGTCCTGCACTGGCAGGACGCGCACGCCTCCCGCTACCGGGTGCAGGTCTCGGCCGACGGCCGCAACTGGCGGACCGCGGCGACCGTCACGGACGGGCGGGGCGGGCGGGAGTCGGTCCGGATGGACGCGGCGGACACCCGCTTCCTGCGGGTGCAGGGCGAGAAGCGGGCGACCCCGTACGGCTACTCGCTCTGGTCGGTGGAGACGTACGCGGTGACCCCGGAGCGGACCCCGGACGCCCCCGGCACCCCGAAGGCCCCGAAGACGCCGGGGGGCCCGGAGACGCCGACGGCGCCGAGGAGGAGCCCCGGCGCTCCGGAGGCCTCCGCGACCCCCGCGGCGCCGAGCGGGACGCCGGCCGCACCGGAGCGGGACGCGCCGGAGGAGGGCACCGCTCCCTGAGCGGCACCCTCCTCCGTCCGGCGCGTTCCCCGGCCGGCCGGGAACGCGAGAGGCCCGGATCTCAGCCGGTCGTCAACGCCCCCGCGGGGGTGTCGGCGACGGAGTCGATCCGGGCCATCGCGTCCTCGGCGCCGTACGGCGTGAGGTAGGGCAGCCACCGTGGGTCCCGGTGGCCGGTCCCGATGATCCGCCAGGCCAGGCCGGTCGGCGGCGCGGGTTGGTGGCGCAGCCGCCAGCCGAGCTCGCGCAGGTGCCGGTCCGCCTTGACGTGGTTGCAGCGGCGGCAGGCGGCCACCACGTTCTCCCACGCGTGCGTCCCGCCCCGGCTGCGCGGGATGACGTGGTCGACGCTGGTCGCCACTCCCCCGCAGTACATGCAGCGCCCGCCGTCGCGGGCGAAGAGGGCCCGGCGGGTCAAGGGAACGGGCCCCCGGTAGGGGACCCGCACGAAGCGCTTCAGCCGTACCACGCTGGGCGCGGGGACGATCTGATGCTCGCTGTGCAGGAAGGCGCCGGACTCCTCGATGCAGAGGGCCTTGTTCTCGAGCACGAGGACGAGTGCGCGGCGGAGCGGTACGACGCCCAGGGGCTCGTACGACGCGTTGAGGACCAGGACATGCGGCACGGATGCCTCCTATGGCGCCGGCGGCGCGTGGCTCGCGCCGGGACGAACTGCTCTCAGTCTCTCCTCATGCCTGGTCGGAGCGCCACCACGTTCCCGCGATCGCGTGGGGCGGGCCGGACGTGTTCTCGACCACATCGGCATGTCTCCCGGGTATCTGCCCGGGTGAGGTCGGTCTCTCCCTCGAACACAGGCAACGGTTCGGTGTCCTGGGCCCCGTAGGGTGGATGGCCTGCGTACGCGAAGCCTGGAGGTTGTCCCGTGTCCTGGTCCGTCCTGGCGGCCGCCAACGACCCCGAGTCCATCCCGGTGACTCTGGACGAGGCGGCGGAGAAGGCCACCAACGCGGCGAGCTGGGTGGAACAGAACTGGTCCACCTGGCTGAACACCGGTCTGCGGATCCTGCTGATCGTGGTGGTCGCCCTGTTGCTGCGGTGGGCCGTCCGCCGCGCCCTGACGAAGCTGATCGAGCGGATGAACCGCTCCGCCCAGGCGGTGCAGGGGACGGCGCTCGGCGGCCTGCTCGTCAACGCGGAGCGGAGGCGGCAGCGGTCCGAGGCGATCGGTTCGGTGCTGCGCTCGGTGGCGTCCTTCCTGATCCTGGGCACGGCCGGGCTGATGGTCCTGGGCGCCTTCGCCATCGACCTGGCGCCGCTGCTCGCCTCGGCCGGTGTGGCCGGTGTGGCGATCGGCTTCGGCGCGCGGAACCTGGTGACGGACTTCCTCTCCGGCGTCTTCATGATCCTGGAGGACCAGTACGGCGTCGGTGACTCGGTCGACGCGGGCGTGGCCTCCGGCGAGGTCGTCGAGGTCGGGCTGCGGGTGACCAAGCTGCGCGGCATCGACGGCGAGGTCTGGTACGTGCGCAACGGCGAGATCAAGCGGATAGGGAACCTCAGCCAGGGCTGGGCGACGGCCTCGGTGGACGTGACGGTGCGGCCGACGGAGGACCTGGACCGGGTGCAGTCCGTGATCACCGCGGCGGGCGAGGCGATGGCCAAGGACGAGCCGTGGAACGAGCGGCTGTGGGGTCCGGTGGAGATCCTCGGACTGACCGAGGTGCTGCTGGACTCGATGACGGTCCGGGTCTCGGCGAAGACGATGCCCGGGAAGAAGCTGGGCGTCGAGCGCGAGCTGCGGTGGCGGATCAAGCGGGGTCTCGACGAGGCCGGCATCCGGATCGTCGGCGGACTGCCCGCTCCGGCGGAGGAGGCGGCGCCCGATCCGACGGCGGGCATGGCGGCCCCCTCGGCGTTCTCCAGCGCGACCTCGCCGCAGTCGACGGCGGCCACCCCGCTGCCGAAGCCGGACCTCGGCAAGCACTGACCCGGGGACCCGTCCCCGCGGCTCTCCTCCACGACACCCCCGCCGGTAACGCTTCGGTTGCCGTCGGGGGTGTCGTGCGTGTGGGGGTATTGACGCCCCGCCGACGCCCGTCCTACCGTCCTCCCACCGGATAGGAAACTTTCCTAACAGTGTGGTGGAGGAAGCGGCGGCCGTCAGGCCCCACCATGGCCTCCCGACGTCGAAGGGCAGGTGCGACCGTCATGGCAGGTACCCAGGGAACCCCGGGCACCCCGCGCGTCCTGCGGGCCATGAACGACCGCGCGGCGCTCGACCTCCTCCTGGAGCACGGCACCCTCTCGCGGACCCGGATCGGCAAGCTCACCGGCCTCTCCAAGCCGACCGCGTCCCAGCTCCTCGCCCGCCTCGAAGCCGCGGGACTGGTCCGCGTCACCGGCACCACCGAGGGCCGTCCGGGCCCCAGCGCCCAGCTGTACGCGCTCGCGCCGGACGCCGGGTACGCCGCCGGGCTCGACGTCAACCAGCACCGCATCCGCGCCGCCGTCGCCGACATCACCGGCGCCGTCACCGGCGAGTACGAGCTCCGCACCTCGGGCCGCGCCGGGCACGGCGTGGTCCGCCAGGTCACCGACGCCCTCGACGGTGCCGTCAAGGCCGCCGGGCTCACCCGCTCCGACGTCCGCCGCCTGGTCATCGGCACCCCCGGCGCCTTCGACCCGGCCACCGGACGGCTCCGGTACGCCTCCCACCTGCCCGGCTGGCACTCCCCCACCCTCCTGGAGGAGCTGGCCGCGGTCCTGCCCATGCCCTTCGAGTACGAGAACGACGTCAATCTGGTGGCCGTCGCCGAGCGGGCCCTCGGCGCCGCCCGCGGCCACGAGGACTTCGTCCTGCTGTGGAACGAGGAGGGCCTCGGCGCCGCCCTCGTCCTCGGCGGCCGGCTGCACCGCGGCTTCACCGGCGGCGCCGGCGAGGTCGGCTTCCTGCCCGTCCCCGGCACCCCGCTGGTCCGCCAGGTCACCAAGGCCAACTCCGGCGGTTTCCAGGAGCTCGCCGGCGTCCAGTCGGTGCCCCGGATCGCCCGCGCGGCCGGCATCGACACCCCCGACCACCCCTATGTGCCGGTGGCGTCCGGTCTGCTGGCCCGCGCCGCCGAGACGCCCGACGAGGGCCCGTACGCGGAACTGCTCGACCGGTACGCCGAACGGGTCGCCACCGGGCTCGCCTCGCTCACCGCCGTCCTCGACCCCGAACTGATCGTCCTCTCCGGCGACGTCCTCGTCGCCGGCGGCGAACCGCTGCGCGCCCGCGTCCAGGCCGAGCTCGCCGATCTCGCGGCCTCCCGGCCGCGGCTCGTCCTCGCCGCCGTCCCCCGTGAACCCGTGCTGCGCGGGGCGCTGGAGAGCGCCCTCGCCACCACCCGCGACGAGGTCTTCGACACCTCGCGCTGACCCGCCGACCGCGCCCTTCCGCCCCCTCGTACGCCTTCCCCGATCCCGTACGACCGTCCCGTACGCCCGTCCCGACCGCCCGTACGACCGTCCCGGCCGCCCCGCGCGCCCGGGGCCGGCCCGCCACGCCCTCCACCCCTCCAGGGAGACACCGCCATGCCCGTACGCACCCGCAGAGCGGCCGCCGCGCTCGCCGCCACCGCCTCGCTCGCCCTCTTCGCCACCGCCTGTACCGGCTCCGCCGGGAACACCGCGAGCGACGACCCGAAGGCGGAGACCACCCTCACCTTCTGGCACGGCTGGTCGGCCCCGTCCGAGGTCAAGGCGATCGAGGAGAACGTCGCCCGCTTCACGAAGGCCCACCCGAACATCAAGGTGAAGGTCGTCGGCAACATCAACGACGACAAGCTCGGCCAGGCGCTCCGCGCCGGCGGCTCCAACGGCCCGGACGTGGTCGCCTCCTTCACCACGGCCAACGTCGGCAAGTTCTGCCACACGGGCGCGCTCGCCGACCTCAAGCCCTTCGTCGAGAAGGACAAGCTGGACCTCGACAAGATCTTCCCGAAGGTCCTCCAGGAGTACACCCAGTTCGAGGGGAAGCGCTGCACGCTGCCGCTGCTCTCCGACGCGTACGGGCTCTTCTACAACAAGGACGCCTTCAAGGCCGCCGGCCTCGACCCGGAGGCGCCGCCGAAGACCTGGAGCGAGTTCACCGAGGTCGCCAAGAAGCTGACGAAGGCCAAGGGCGACTCGTACGAGCGGCTCGGCTTCATGCCGAACTACCTCGGCTACGAGACGGTCGTCTCGCACTACATGTCGCAGTGGAGCCACGACGGGTACTTCGGCGCCGACGGCAGGTCGACCGTGGCCACCGACCCCGGCTTCGCCGAGATGATGACCTACCAGAAGTCGCTGGTGGACGCGCTCGGCGGCTTCCAGAAGCTCGACAAGTACCGCACCACCTTCGGTGACGAGTGGGGCGCCAAGCACCCCTTCCAGACCGGCCAGGTCGCCATGCAGCTGGACGGCGAGTGGCGGCTGAACTTCGTCAAGGAGGCCAAGGTGCCCTTCGAGGTCGGCGTGGCGCCGCTGCCGGTCGCCGACGACGAGGTCGCCGAGTACGGCAAGGGCTACCTCTCCGGCACGATCATGGGCATCGCGCCGCAGAGCCAGAAGCAGAACGCCGCCTGGGAACTGGTCAAGTACATGACCACGGACACCGAGGCCGTGGTGAGCTTCGCCAACTCCATCGGGAACGTCCCCTCCACCCTGGAGGCCCTGAAGTCCCCGAAGCTGGCCTTCGACCCGCGCTTCAAGACCTTCCTGGACATCGCCCAGCACCCGAAGTCCACCACCTCGGACGGCGCGGTGAACGGCTCCGCCTACCAGGACACCCTCCAGAAGTTCGCCCAGCAGTACGAGAAGGGCCAGGTCACCGACCTGAAGAAGGGCCTCGCGGACACCGCCGCCCAGATCGACCGCGACATCGCCGCGGCGAAGTGACGGCCGGATCCCGCCCATGAGCACGGACACCCTGCCCGCGACGGAGGCGGCCGCCCCGGCCGCCTCCGCCCCCGGGGGACGGAACACGCTCCGGTCGAAGCGCCGGCGGAACGCGCTCCGCACCCTGGCCTTCATGTCGCCCTGGCTGATCGGCTTCGGCTTCTTCTTCGTCTACCCCCTCGTCTCGACCGTCTACTTCTCGCTGATGAAGTACGACGGCCTCAACCCGCCGGAGTGGCGGGGCCTCGCCAACTGGGAGTACGTCTTCACGTCCTTCCCGCAGTTCTGGCCGGCCCTCCAGAACACCCTCTGGCTCTGCGTCGTCATGGTGAGCTGCCGGGTCGTCTTCGGCCTCGGCATCGGCCTCCTCATCACGAAGATCAAGACGGGTGCGGGGGTCTTCCGGACCTTCTTCTACCTGCCGTACCTGGCCCCGCCGGTGGCGGCGACGCTCGCCTTCGTCTTCCTGCTCAACCCCGGCACCGGACCGGTCAACTCGCTCCTGGAGGCGGTCGGCCTGCCCGCCCCCGCCTGGTTCAACGACGCGGCCTGGGCCAAGCCCGCCCTCACCGTCCTCGCCGTCTGGGGCATCGGCGACCTCATGGTCATCTTCATGGCCGCCCTGCTCGACGTGCCGAAGGAGCAGTACGAGGCCGCCGAACTGGACGGCGCGGGCCCCTGGCAGCGGTTCCGCCACATCACCCTGCCGAACATCTCGCCGATCATCCTCTTCGCGCTGGTCACCGGCGTCATCGGCGCGATGCAGTACTACACGCAGCCGATCGTGGCCTCCAAGGTCGCCTCGGGTGTGATGGGCGGCTCCGGCGTCACCTTCGTCCCGGGCTATCCGGACGACTCCACGCTCACCCTGCCGCAGCTCGTCTACAGCCTCGGCTTCAGCCAGTTCAACTACGGCGCGGCCTGCGTGGTGGCGCTCGTGCTCTTCGCCTTCTCCATGGCCTTCACCGCCCTGCTCATGCGCCGGCGCGGCGGCCTGATCGGCTCGGGTGACTGAACCATGACCCTCACCGCTCCCTCCCCCGCCCCCGCGACCCCCGCGGCCCGGCTGGCCCGCCGCAAGGCGCTGCTGCACTGGATCGCCGTGCACTCGCTCGGGATCGCCGCGGCGCTCTTCTTCGTCCTGCCGTTCGTCTTCGTCGTCCTCACCTCGCTGATGAGCGACCAGCAGGCGCTGACCCGCGACCTCACCCCGAACTCCTGGCACTTCGAGAACTACGTCAAGGTCTTCGAGACCCCCGGCTTCCTCACCTGGTGGAAGAACTCGCTGCTGTACGCGGGGCTCGGCACCGTCCTCGTCGTCGTCTCGTCGATCCCCGTCGCCTACGCGCTCGCCAAGTTCCGCTTCCGCGGCCGGCACCTGTCGATGCTGCTCGTCATCTCGATGATGATGCTGCCGCCGCAGGTCGTGATCATCCCGATGTACCTGTTCTGGGCCAAGCAGGCGGACCTGTCCGGTTCGCTCTGGCCGCTGATCATCCCGCTGGCCTTCGGCGACGCCTTCGCCGTCTTCCTGCTGCGCCAGTTCCTCCTCACCATCCCCGACGAGTACGTCGAGGCGGCCCGGATCGACGGCTGCGGCGAACTGCGCACGCTGCTGCGGATCGTGCTGCCGATGGCGAAGCCCGGCATCGCCGCCGTCGCCCTCTTCCAGTTCTTCTACTGCTGGAACGACTACTTCGGGCCGCAGATCTACGCCTCCGAGAACCCGGCCGCCTGGACGCTCAGTTACGGCCTGGAGTCCTTCAAGGGCGCGCACCACACCGACTGGAACCTGACCATGGCCGCGACCGTCCTGGTCATGGCCCCCGTGATCCTCGTGTTCTTCTTCGCGCAGAAGGCGTTCGTCGAGGGAGTCACCCTGACCGGAGTGAAGGGCTGAGACACATGAAGCTCGCTGTCGTGGGGGGCGGATCGACCTACACCCCCGAACTGATCGACGGATTCGCGCGCTTGCGCGACACCCTGCCCATCACCGAACTCGTCCTCGTCGACCCGGCCGCCGACCGGCTCGACCTCGTCGGCGGCCTCGCCCGGCGGATCTTCGCCAAGCAGGACCACGACGGGCGGATCACCACCACCACCGACCTCGACGCCGCCGTCGAGGGCGCCGACGCCGTCCTCCTCCAGCTCCGCGTCGGCGGCCAGGCCGCCCGGAACCAGGACGAGACCTGGCCGCTGGAGTGCGGCTGCGTCGGCCAGGAGACCACCGGCGCCGGCGGTCTCGCCAAGGCGCTGCGCACGGTCCCGGTCGTCCTCGACATCGCCGAGCGGGTCCGGCGCGCCAACCCGGACGCCTGGATCATCGACTTCACCAACCCCGTCGGCATCGTCACCCGCGCCCTGCTGCGGGCCGGGCACAAGGCCGTCGGCCTGTGCAACGTGGCCATCGGCTTCCAGCGCAAGTTCGCCCGCCTCCTCGACGTGGCCCCCTCCGAGATCCACCTCGACCACGTCGGACTCAACCACCTCACCTGGGAGACGGGCGTCCGGCTCGGCGGCCCGGACGGCGAGGACATGCTGCCCCGGCTGCTCGCCGAGCACGGCGACACCATCGCCGGCGACCTGCACCTGCCGCGCCTGGTGATGGACCGCTTCGGCGTCGTCCCCTCGTACTACCTGCGCTACTACTACGCGCACGACGAGGTCGTGGAGGAGCTGCGCACCAAGCCGTCGCGGGCCGCGGAGGTCGCCGCGATGGAGAAGGAGCTCCTGGAGATGTACGGCGACCCGGCGCTCGACGAGAAGCCGGCGCTGCTCGGGAAGCGCGGCGGCGCCTTCTACTCGGAGGCGGCCGTGGACCTGGCGGCCTCGCTGCTGGGCGGGGCGGGCTCGCCGTACCAGGTGGTCAACACCCGCAACGGCGGCACGCTGCCGTTCCTGCCCGACGACGCCGTGATCGAGACGCAGGCGGCGGTCGGCCCCGGCGGGGCGGTGCCGCTGCCGGTCGCGCCGGTGGACCCGCTGTACGCCGGTCTGATCGCGAACGTGACGGCGTACGAGGACCTGGCGCTCGACGCGGCCCTGCGCGGCGGCCGGGAGCGGGTCTTCAAGGCCCTGCTCGCCCACCCGCTGGTCGGCCAGTACGCGTACGCCGAGCAGCTCACCGACCGGCTGATCGCCCACAACCGGGAGCACCTCGCGTGGGCGTGAACGAGGTACTGCTCGCGGTCGACGCGGGCAACAGCAAGACCGACGCGGCGGTCCTCGCCGCGGACGGCACGGTGCTGGGCACCGCGCGCGGCGGAGGCTTCCAGCCGCCGGTGGTGGGAGTGCCGACGGCGGTCGACGGGCTGGCGGAGATCGTGGGAAGGGCGGCCGCGGACGCGGGCGTCCCCCTCGGCTTCGCCCATGTCACCGCCTGCCTCGCCAACGCCGACCTGCCGGTCGAGGAGGCCGCGCTGGAGCAGGAACTCCTCGAACGGGGCTGGAGCCCTTCGGTGCGGGTCCACAACGACACCTTCGCGATCCTGCGGGCCGGGCTCGACGAGCCGCGCGGGGTGGCGGTGGTCTGCGGCGCCGGCGTGAACTGCGTGGGCATGACCCCGGACGGGCGGACCGCCCGCTTCCCGGCGATCGGGAAGATCTCCGGGGACTGGGGCGGGGGCGGGGGCCTCTCCGACGAGGCCCTGTGGTTCGCGGCCCGCGCCGAGGACGGCCGGGGCGAGCCGACCGAGCTGGCCGCGGCGCTGCCCGCGCACTTCGGACGGAAGACCATGTACGCGCTGATCGAGGCGCTGCACCTGGGCATGATCCCGCAGGCGCGGCGGCACGAGCTGGTGCCGGTGCTGTTCCGGGTGGCGACGGAGGGCGACGCGGTGGCGCTCTCCCTCGTGCACCGGATGGCCGAGGAGGTCGTGGCGCTGTCGACGGTGGCGCTGCGGCGGCTCGGACTGCTCGACGAGGAGGCGCCGGTGGTGCTCGGCGGCAGCGTGCTGGCCGCCCGGCACCCGCAGTTGGAGGACCGGCTGCGCGAACTCCTCGCGGAGCGGGCCCCAAAGGCGGTCGTCCGCTTCGTGACGGCGCCGCCGGTGCTGGGCGCGGGGCTGCTCGCCCTGGACGAGACGGGGGCGGGCGCCTGGGCGGCGGAACGGCTGCGGGGGCACTACGCGGGCTGACGACGGGGTCGCGCGCGCCGGTCCGCCGCGGGTCCGCCCGCGCCGGGGGTCCCATGGGTCCGCCCGTGCCGGTCCGTTCGTGCCGGTTCGTTCTTGTCGGTCCGTTCGTGCCGGTCCGTCCGTTCGTGCCGGTCCGCTCTTGTCGTGGTGGGGCGCCTTCCTTCACGGGAGGCGCCCCACCGGCATGTTCACCTGTTCGAGCGACGCCCGGGGCGGAACCGGTCGGGGCCGGCCGGCGTATACAGAGGGAAGGGTGTTCGAGGAGAGTTCGAGGAGGGTTCGAGAAGAGCCCGGGGAGGGCGTGCGGAGGTCCGGGGCGGCGGCGGGAGGGGGCTCGCCCGCGGAACTCCCTTGGGAGTGCGGCACGATAGGCACAAGATCGTGCCATTCCCGGTGTGCGGGCGGGCCGCCTGCGGCCATACTGCTCGCCGGGGTCGATCGACGTCGAGACCGAGGGGGAGGTCACGTGACACAGCCGCCGAGCGCGCCCGCCGCGGCGCAGGGCCCGGCATCCGCGCCCGCCCGGCCGACGGTGCCGGGGCAGGTCTCGCGCGCCGCCGCGGTCGGCGCCGCTCCGCCGCCCGCGCGCGGCGCGTGGGCGACCGGGCGCGAGCTGCTGCGCGAGGCCGCGACGACCGAGCCGGGCCGGCTGCGGATCCTGGGCGCCGTGCTGGCGCTGCTGGTCCTCGCGCTGGGCGCGGTCGCCGGACTGGAGGCGGCCGACCGGGCCGGCTCCGCCGAGGACGTCGTCGGGCGCAGCCAGCCGCTGAGCGCCGACGCCGCCGCGATCTACCGCTCCCTGGCCGACGCCGACTCGACGGCCGCGGCCGGCTTCCTCGCCGGGATACTCGAACCGGCCGAGTCCCGGGCCCGCTACGACCGGGACATCGCGACCGCCTCCCGCCTCCTGGTCAAGGCGGCGGCGAACACGGACGGTGCGGGCGAGGCGGCCCGCGAGATCGCCACCCTGAACGAACTGCTGCCGCGCTACACCGGACTGATCGAGCGGGCCAGGGCCGCGAACCGGCAGGGTCTGCCGCTCGGCGGCGCCTACCTGCGCTACGCCAACCAGGAGATGACGACCCGGCTGCTCCCCGCGGCGGAGAGGCTCTACGGGGCGGAGACGGCCCGGCTCCACCAGGACGACGAGGACGCCCGCGCCTGGCCGTACCTGGCGCTCGGCGCCGGGGTGCTCACCCTCGGCGTCCTGGTGTGGGCGCAGCGGCGGGAGTACCGGCGCACCAACCGGGTGTTCAGCCGGGGGCTGCTCGCGGCCGGCGCCGCCGCCGTGCTGGCGCTGCTGTGGCTGGCCGGGGCGCACACCGTGGCCCGGGCGGGGCTGGGCGCCGCGCAGTCCGAGGGCCAGCAGTCGCTCCAGCTGCTCAACGAGGCGCGGATCAGCTCCCTCAAGGCCCGCGCCAACGAGAACCTGACCCAGGTCGCCCGGGGCGCGGTGCTCACCGAGGACGGGCAGAACGACAAGTACGAGGCGGAGTACGCGACCGGTATGACCGCGCTCACCGACGCGCTCGCCCGGGCGACGCGGCTCGCCGACGACGAGGCGGGCCAGGTGCCGCTGCGGGAGGCCGCGGCCAGTGCCGGCGAGTGGCAGAAGCGGCACGCGGCGGCGCGGGAGCTGGGCGAGGGCGGCGAGTACCGGGACGCCCTCGACCTGATCATCGGTCCCAAGGGCGAGGCGGAGCCGAAGGAGTCGGCGGGCTGGTGCTTCGACAAGGTCGACGCGGCCCTGGAGCGTGCCCTCGCACACGAGCAGGCCGAGTTCACCCGTTCCGCGGGCGGGGCGGTGGACGCGCTGACCGGGCTTCCGCTGGGGGCGGCGGCGCTCGGCGCGCTGGGCGCCCTGGGTGCGGTGCTCGGCATCAACCGAAGACTGTCGGAGTACCGGTGAGAGGGGGCGGAGGACCGGTGGGAGGGGGCGGAATGGCACACGACGACGCGTCGGCGGCACGGCGGGCGGCCCGACGGCTGCGGGGCTGGGGCGGCGTGGCCGCGATGGGCGCGGCCTGCGCGCTGACCGCCTCGCTCACCCTGCTGCCGCTCGCCCGGGACGCGGGCGGCACCGCCCCCTCCGGCCCCCTGGGGCCGGGTCCCGGCGTGGGCACCGGCGTCCAGGTGAAGGCCGACACCTGTGAGGACCCGCAGGCGTCGCTGCGGCCCTCCGCGGTGGACGGGCCCTCGGTCGCCGCGATCAGGAAGCGGGGGAAGCTGATCGTCGGCGTCGACCAGTCCAGCTATCGCTGGGGGTTCCGGAACCCGGAGACCGGCACCCTGGAGGGGTTCGACATCACCCTGGCGCGGGCGATCGCCAAGGACCTGCTGGGCGACGAGGAGGCGATCGTCCTCCGCGCGGTGCCCACGAACCAGCGGATCGCGGCCCTGGACAGCGGCCAGGTGGACCTGGTGGTCCGCACGATGACGATCAACTGCAAGCGGATCAAGCAGGTGGCGTTCTCCACCGCCTACTTCCGGGCCGGGCAGCAGGTGCTGGCCCCGAAGGACTCCCCGGTCACCGGCTACGACGCCACGCTGAAGGACCGGCGGGTCTGCACCGCCGAGGGCTCCACGGCCTACGAGGCGCTGGAGGAGAAGTCCTTCGGGGCGGTATTCCGGGACGAGGACGACGGCACCCCCGCCGACCGGAACCTGCTGACCGTCCCCAACCAGCTCGACTGCCTGGCCCGGCTCCAGATGGGCGAGGTCGACGCGGTCGTCACCGACAACGCGCTCGCGGCCGGGCAGGCCGCGCAGGACCCGGCGGTGGAGCTGAAGGGGGAGCCGTTCACCGAGGAGTACTACGGGGTGGCGGCCAGGCTCGGCAACGACGACCTGGTGCGCCGGGTCAACAAGGTGCTGGAGGAGTACCGGAAGGGCCCCTGGCAGGACGCGTACAGGACCTGGCTGGAGGCCGGGCTCGGCAAGGCCGAGCCGCCCCTCCCGCTGTACAAGTAGAAGGAGTTGAGGAGAGCGATGGGCGTCACGGGACCCCCTGGGCCGGTGATGGACCGGGACGAGGTGGACCGTGCGCTGGCGCGCCTCGGCGCGGAGCACAAGGCGGTCGAGGACTCGCTCCTCGCCCTCCAGGACCACGCCGGGCGGCGGCTCCTCGAAGGCGCCGGCCTGACCGGCACCACGCGGGAGCGGTGGGCGTCGACCGAGCGGACCATCACCGCGCTCTGGAGCTGCTTCGACGCGTACACGGCGGCGCTGCGGGCCGCCCGGGAGGTCCGGTCGCGGCACAAGTGGCCGAGCCGGGAGGAGCTGGCGGAGCTGACCGAGCGGCTGCGCGGCGACTCGGTGCATGTGCCGGGCGGAGCGGGCGAACAGGCTCTGCTGGCTGAGCGGTTCACCCTCGACGGCCTGGTGCGGCGGATGAACGCGCTGTACGCGGACTCGCTCGACGTGGTGGTCACGGCGGACGCGGTGTGGTCGGCGCTGCCCGCGCGGATAGACCTGCTCGCGGCCGAGCTGGGCCGGACCCGTTCGCTGGCGCACTCGGTCGGAGTGCGGCCCGGTGAGCATCCGGCCGGGGACGAGCTGGAGTCGATCACGGCCGAGCTGACCGAGCTGCGGTCCCGGGTGGTGACCGACCCGCTGGCGTTCTGGCGCCCCGCGGAGGGCAGTTCGGCCCCGGGCGGCGGCCGGCCGGACACCGCGCGGTACGACCGGGCGGCGCTCGCCCTGGAGGACGTGCGGCGGGAGATCGAGGCGGTCCTCGCCGTGCGGCAGGACTCCGAGGAGCGGCTGCTGCGGCTGCGGGACGTGCTGTCCCGGGCGGACCGCACCCTCGCGGAGGCCCGGGTGGCGCGCGGCGAGGTGCTGGCGAAGATCGCCGCCTCCGAGGTGCCGGCCGTGAGCGGGCCGCCGACGGCGCTCCAGGAGCGGCTCCAGGCCGCCGCGGAGCATCGCAGGCACGCCCGGTGGCACCGGCTGTCGCCGCTGCTCGACGCGCTGGAGCGGGAGGCCGAGGAGGAGTTGCTGCGGGCCCGCGACTCGCTGACGGCGGTGACGGCTCCGCTCGCGGTGCGGGCGGAGCTGCGCGGCCGGCTGGACGCGTACCGGGCGAAGGCGGCCCGGCTCGGCGGGGCGGAGGACCCCTTCCTGACCGAGCGGTACGACACGGCGCGCCGGATGCTGTGGAGCGCGCCCTGCGACCTGCGGGCGGCGGAGCAGGCCGTGCTCCGCTTCCAGCGGGCGGTGGCGGACCTGCTGTCCGGTCCGTCGGAATCGGGAGGACGACAGTGGTGAGCGGTCTCAGAGCGCCGGGGAGCTGCCAGCGGCCCAGCTGCGAGGGCGCGTACGAGGACGTGGGCGGCGGCGAGCTGTACTGCGACACGTGCGGGCTCGCGCCGGTGGTGGCGCCCAGCGGGCACCTCCAGGCCAATCCGACCGGGGTCGCGGTGCCGGGGAGGCACGGCGGCGACCGGGGCTCCGGGACGGGCGCGGGCTTCGGCACGCCGTCCGAGGCGGCGCCCTGGGGGCCCGACTCGGCGTCCGCGCGCAGCGGTTCGCGGGCCTCGTCGCGCTCCGCGTCCTCGCGCCGCTCGGTCTCCGGGCGCCTGTCGCGGGCACTGTCGGGGCAGGCCACGGGGCGTTCGGTGTCGGTGCGCAGCTCCGGCGCGTCCACCGAGCGGTCGGCCAGGAAGCGGCTGGGCGCGGGGCTCGTCGCGATCCCGGAGGTGCCGCGCCCGGATCCGCGCGCGGCGGTGATGGCGGACCCCGAGGTGCCGGAGCGGAAGCGGTTCTGCTCGCGCTCCGACTGCGGTGCGCCGGTGGGGCGTGCGCGCGGTGACCGGCCGGGGCGCACCGAGGGGTTCTGCACCTCGTGCGGGCACCCGTACTCCTTCGTGCCGAAGCTGCGCGGCGGTGACGTGGTGCACGGCCAGTACGAGGTGGCGGGGTGCCTCGCGCACGGCGGTCTGGGCTGGATCTACCTGGCCGTGGACCGGGCGGTGGCGGACCGGTGGGTGGTCCTGAAGGGCCTGCTCGACACCGGCGACCAGGACGCCATGGCGGCGGCGATCTCGGAGCGCCGCTTCCTCGCGGAGATCGAGCACTCCAACATCGTCCGGATCTACAACTTCGTCGAGCACCTGGATCCGCGCACCGGCTCCCTGGACGGCTACATCGTCATGGAGTACGTGGGCGGCAAGTCGCTCAAGGAGATCGCCAACGACCGGCGGACCCGGGAGGGCCGGCGCGACCCGCTGCCGGTGGAGCAGGCGTGCGCGTACGGCATCGAGGCGCTGGAGGCCCTGGGCCACCTGCACAGCCGCAACCTGCTGTACTGCGACTTCAAGGTGGACAACGCCCTCCAGACCGAGGACCAGCTGAAGCTCATCGACATGGGCGCGGTCCGGCGGATGGACGACGACGAGTCGGCGATCTACGGCACGGTCGGCTACCAGGCGCCGGAGGTGGCGGAGGTCGGCCCTTCGGTCGCCAGCGACCTGTACACGGTGGCCCGCACGCTCGCCGTGCTCACCTTCGACTTCCAGGGCTACACCAACGTCTTCGCGAGCTCGCTGCCGGAGCCGCAGCACATCGAGGTCTTCCAGCGGTACGAGTCCTTCTACCGGTTCCTGGTGCGGGCGACCGACCCGGACCCGGCGCGCCGGTTCTCGTCCGCGGAGGAGATGGCGGAGCAGCTGACGGGGGTGCTGCGGGAGGTCGTGGCCCTCCAGTCGGGGCGGCCCCGGCCGGCGCTCTCGACGCTCTTCGGCGCGGAGACCCGGGTCACCGACACCGTGCTCTTCGGCGAGCTGACCGAGGACGTGTCGGTGCTGGGGGCGCGTCGCACCGGCCGGTCCCGGCGCTCCGCCCCGCCGGCCGCGGCGGGCCTCCCCGCCGGTCAGGGGCTGGGTTCACTGCTCGCGCCGCTCGACGTGGCGGCCACCGCGCTGGCGCTGCCGGCGCCCCGGGTGGACCCGGCGGACGCCAACGCCGGCTTCCTCGCCGGGCTGCTGGCCGCCGCCCCCGCCGAGCTCCTCGGGGCGCTGCGGGCCGCGCCCGCCGACACTCCGGAGCTGCGGCTGCGGGCCCTGCGGGCCCAGCTCGACCTGCGGGACCTGGTCTCGGCCGGGCAGACGCTCGGCGCGCTGGAGCAGTGGGACGCGGACGACTGGCGGGTGGTGTGGCACCGGGGCGTGGCCTCGCTGGTGGGCGGCGACCTGACGCACGCGGCCCTCGCCTTCGACGCGGTCTACGACGCCTTCCCCGGCGAGCCCGCGCCCAAGCTGGCGCTCGGCGTCTGCGCGGAGGTGCTGGGCCAGCTCGACAACGCGGCCGAGTACTACCACCTGGTGTGGACGACCGACCCCGGTTTCGTCAGCGCCGCCTTCGGGCTGGCCCGGGTGCGGCTCGCCGCCGGGGACCGTACGGGCGCGGTCGCCGCGCTGGAATCCGTACCGGAGTCCTCGATCCACTACACGGCGGCCCGGGTCGCGGCCGTCCGCGCCCGGCTGCGCCGCCGGCCGCCGCGGGAGCCGCTCGGCGCCGACCTGACGGCGGCCGCCGGGCAGGTGTCGGCACTGGGCGGCTTCGGCCTGGACCCGGTGCGGCGGGAGCGGCTGGCGACCGAGGTGCTCGGCACGGCGCTCGACTGGGTACTCTCCGGTAGTCCCGGTGCCGCGCCGGGTGGCGGGGAGCCGCTGCTCGGCAGCGCTCTGGACGAGAGCGGACTCCGCTTCGGTCTGGAGCGCGCCTACCGGGTGCTGGCCCGGCTCGCCCAGCGGGGCGAGGAGAGGATCGAACTGGTGGAGCGGGCCAACCGCTACCGCCCGAGGACGTGGGTGTGAGGATGTCCCAGAAGCCCCAGCCGCCGTCGCACGGCCTCGCCGTCTGCCCGGCCCCGGAGTGCGGCGAGCCCGTGGATCCGCGGGACCGCTTCTGCGGGGCCTGCGGTCACGACCTGTCGGCCGTCGTGGAGCCGCCCGCCGGGCAGGACCGGCCGACCGTGCCGATCGCCGCGCCCGTCTGGCCCGAGGCGCCGCCCCGGGACCCGGGCTCGCTGTCGACGATGACCCAGCACCCCGGCGAGCTGCCCGGCACCGACTCGGGCGGCCAGGATCTGTCGACGGCGCCGACCGTGCCACCGGCCGCGCCGCAGGCCGCGCCACCGGTCGTCCCACCGGCCGCGCCGCCGGTCGTCCCACCGGCCGTCCCACCGGCCGCGCCTCCGACCGCGCCGCCGGTCGTCCCTCCGGCCGCGCCGGCGGTCACGCCTCCGGCGGGGTCCGGCGGTGGGGCGGGCGTACGGGCCGACGGGGCCGTCCGGACGGACGGGCCGGTGCCGCCGCGCGGGGAGACCGTGCGCGGCGGGGGCGACTTCGAGCTGGCCGCGCCCGATCCGCGGACCGCCGTGCGGGCGGAGCCCGCGGCAGCTGCCGAGAGCGGGGCCGAGGGCGCGGGGGACGTGCCCGACGGGGTCTGCGTGGCCTGCCGGGCCGGGCGGGTCGACGGCGACGGCTACTGCGAGAACTGCGGGCACGCCCAGCCCCGCGAGCGGGACCACATGGAGCGCGAGCTCGGCACGGTCGCCGCGGTCAGCGACCGCGGACTGCGCCACCACCGCAACGAGGACTCGTTCGCGATCACCGAGAGCACGCTGCCGGACGGGCGGCCGGCCACCGTCGCGATCGTCTGCGACGGCGTCTCCTCCGCCCACCGGCCCGACGAGGCCTCCGCCGCCGCGGCCCGCGCCGCCGGCCGCGTGCTCGGCGAGGCCCTGCCCCGCGGCACCCACCCGCAGCAGGCCATGCACGAGGCGATCGTCGCCGCCGCCGAGGCCGTCACCGCCCTGGCCCGCGACAACGGCCCGGAGGGCGCCGGCCCCGACTCCTCGCACGGCGGCAACTCCCCCGCCTGCACCATCGTCGGCTCCGTCGTCGCGGACGGACTGCTCGTCGTCGGCTGGGTCGGCGACAGCCGCGCCTACTGGGTGCCCGACGACCGCTCCGCGCCCGCCGCCCGGCTCACCGAGGACGACTCGTGGGCCGCGCAGATGGTCAAGGCGGGCCTGATGAACGAGGAGCAGGCGTACGCGGACGAGCGCGCCCACGCCATCACCGGCTGGCTCGGCGCCGACGCGTACGAACTGGAGCCGCACACCGCCGCGTTCAAGCCGGACCGGCCCGGCGTGGTGCTGGTCTGCACGGACGGGCTGTGGAACTACGCGGAGGCCGCCGACGCGCTGGCCCGGGTCGTCCCGGCCGACGCGGCGGTCCGGCCGCTGCACGCGGCGCGGGTCCTCGTCGGGCACGCGCTCGACGGCGGCGGACACGACAACATCACGGTCGCGCTGACGCCGTTCGCCCCGCCGGCCCCGGGGGCAGGCTCTTCCTGACCCCCCGTCACCATCCGCGTCCGCACCCCCGCCGAGGAGCCGAAACCAGATGGCGAACTTCGCCAAGCCGTCCCTGCCGCAGTTCTCGGTGGACGTCTACCAGAACGAGTACCTGCCGGCCGGCGGGCGGGACGTCGACGCGATCGTCACGGTCACCGCGACCGGCGGCGGCACCAGCGGCGCCGGGGGCGTCACGGCGGGCGGACCGGCCGGCTTGGTGATCATGGTCGACTGCTCGGGCTCGATGGACTACCCGCCGACCAAGATGGAGGGCGCCCGGGCCGCCACCGCCGCCGCGATCGACACCCTCCGCGACGGCACCTCCTTCGCCGTCGTCGCCGGAAACCACGTCGCCACCCCCCTCTACCCGGAGCGCGGGCGGCTCGCCGTCGCCGGCGGCCGGACCCGCGCCGAGGCCAAGGCCTCCCTCGCCCGGCTCACCGCCGACGGCGGCACCGCGATCGGCACCTGGCTGCGGCTCGCCGACAGCCTCCTCGGCGACGAGGACCTGGCCATCCGGCACGCCGTGCTGCTCACCGACGGACGCAACGAGCACGAGTCCCCCGAGGCGCTGCGGACCGCGCTCGACGCCTGCGCGGGCCGCTTCACCTGCGACGCGCGGGGGGTCGGCACCGACTGGGAGGTCAAGGAGGTCACCGGGATCGCCTCGGCGCTGCTCGGCACCGCCGACATCGTCGCCGATCCGGCCGGACTCACCGCCGACTTCACCGCCATGATGGAGAACGTCATGGGCAAGGGCGTCGCCGACGTGGCACTGCGGCTGTGGACGCCGGTCGGCGCGGAGCTCGTCTTCGTGAAGCAGGTCGCCCCCTCGGTCGCCGACCTGACCACCCGGCGCGCCGACACCGGGCCGCGCGCCGGGGAGTACCCGACCGGCTCCTGGGGCGACGAGTCCCGCGACTACCACGTGCGCGTGCGGGTCCCGGCGAACGCGGTCGGGCAGGAGATGCTCGCCGCGCGGGTCTCGCTGATCCTGCCCGACCCGGCGGGCGGGGACGCCCGGCCGGTGTCCCAAGGGCTGATACGAGCGGTCTGGTCGCACGACGTGGCGATGACCACCGCGATCAACCCGCAGGTCGCCCACTACACGGGCCAGGCGGAGCTCGCGGACGCCATCCAGGAGGGCCTGGACGCCCGCAAATCGGGCGATCAGGACGGAGCGACCGCGAAACTGGGCCGCGCGGTGCAGCTCGCGGCGGCCTCCGGCAACGCCGATACGGCGAAACTCCTTTCGAAGGTGGTGGACGTGGTCGATGCGGCGGCGGGTACTGTGCGGTTGAAGGCGAAGGTCGCGGAGGCGGACGAGATGACACTCGAGACCCGCTCCACCAAGACCGTTCGCGTCAAGAGGTAGCCCGGCCCACCGGGCCGGACGACGAGAGGGGGAAGCACCGACATGCCGACCTGCCCGAACGGACACCAGTCGGTCTCCGACGACTGGTGCGAGGTCTGCGGCCATCGCATGGCCGGGGCGGGCGCGCCTGCGGGTGCCGTACCGCCCCCTCCCCCGGGCCCTCCCGGCCCCCCGCCGCCGCCCCCGGCCTACGGCTACCCCCACCCGAACCCCCCGGGCGGCCCCGACGGCCCGCCTCCCCCCGGCTTCCCCGGCGGCCCGGGTGCGCCCGGTGGCTCTGACTTCTCCGGCGCGCCTGGCGGCCCGCGCGGCGCGGGTGGCCCCGGCGGCGCGGGGGGTCCGGGTGCGCCCGGCGGCCCTGACTTCCCCGGCGCGCCTGGCGGCCCCGGCTTCCCCGGCGGACCGGGTGCGCCCGGCAGCCCTGACTTCCCTGGCGCGCCTGGTGGCCCCGGCGGCCCTGGCTTCCCCGGTGGACCGGGTGCGCCCGGCGGCGCCGGCGGTCCCGGTGGCCCTGGCTTCCCCGGAGGCCCGGGAGCCCCTGACGGTCCCCGCGGTCCCGGCTTCCCCGGTGGTCCGGGTGCGCCCGGCGGCGCGGGCGGTCCCGGCGGTCCTGGCTTCCCCGGCGGCCCGGGGTCTCCCGACGGGCCCCGCAGCTCCGGCGGTCCCGGCGGCCCTGGTGGGCCTGGTGCTCCCGGAGGCCCGGGGGCGCCCGGCGGCCCCGGCTTCCCCGGTGGACCGGGGGCGCCCGGCGGTCCCGGTGGACCCGGTTTCCCCAATGGACCGGGCGCTTCCGACGGCCCCGGCTTCCCCGGAGGCCCGGGAGCCCCTGACGGTCCCCGCGGTCCCGGCTTCCCCGGTGCGCCCGGCGGTGCGGGCGGTCCCGGCTTCCCCGGCGGTCCTGGTGCGCCCGGCGGTCCGGGTGCGGGCGGTCCCGGCTTCCCCGGCGGTCCGGGTGCGCCCGGCGGTCCGGGTGCGCCCGACGCGCCCCATGGCTACGGCTTTCCCGGGAGCCCGGGTGCGCCCGGTGGTCCCGGCGCCGAAGGCCCCGGCTTCCCCGGTGGTCCGGGTGCCCCGGCGGGCGGTGGCCGGCCCGGCTCACCTGAAGGCCCCGGCTTCCCCGGCGGACCGGGGTCACCGGCCGACGCCGGTCGTTCCGGTTTCCCGGGCGGTCCCGGTGCTCCGGCCGGTGCCGGCGGTCCCGGCTTCCCGCCCCCGCCGGGCGGTCCCGGTTTCCCGGGCGGATCCGGTGCACCCGGCTTCCCGCCCGGCGCTCCGGCCGGTGCCGGCGGGCCCGGTTTCCCCGGTGCGCCCGGCGGCCCTGCGGGCCCCGGCGGTCCCGGGTTCCCTGAGGGTCCGGGCGGGCCGGGTGGTCACGGTGGCCCCGGCGTACCCGGTGGTGCGCCCGGTGGCCCCGGTGCGCCCGGGTTCCCTGACGGCCCGGGTGGGCACGGCGGGCCGGGTGGGCACGGCGCGTCCGCGTTCTCCGGTGGGCCCGGTGGGTCTCCGGCCGCCTTCCGGGGCGGGGTCGGCGGGGATCCGAACGCCACCGCGCAGGCGGAGCTGTGCCCGCAGTGCCGTACGCCGCGCGAGCACATGGCGCCGTACTGCGAGGAGTGCCGCTGGAACTTCCTGACCGGCACCGCGACCTCGTACACACCGATCGCTCCCGCCAACCGGCCCGCCGGGCCGCCGCCGGCCGCTCCCGGCGCCCCCGGCGCGCCCGGCGCGCCCGGCGCCCCCGGCGCGCCGCGGGATCCGTTCGGGTACCACGATTCTCGGCCGTCGCAGGTGAACCGGCCGGCCGAGCCGTTGGGGGCCGAGCCGACCCACCAGCAGGCGCCGCCCCCGTACGCCCAGGCGCAGGCTCAGGCCCCGGCCCCGCCGGCTCCGCCGCAGCCGCGTGCCGACGACGACTGGGTTCTCTCCCCGCCGTCCCAGGCGCAGCCGCCGGAGCAGCGGCGCCCCCAGGGGTGGACCGCCCACATCGGGCCGGACCGCGACTACTTCCTGGCGATGATGCGCCGCAGCGGCCCGGAGGCGTCGGGGCTCAACCTGCCCGCGTACGCGCCGCCGAAGCAGCTGCCGCTCCAGGGCAACCAGGTCTCCATCGGGCGCCGCCGGCACTCCACCGGCGAGTCCCCCGACATCGACCTGGCCGTGCCGCCGGAGGACCCGGGAGTCTCGCACCAGCACGCCGTGCTGGTGCAGCAGCCCGACGGTTCGTGGGCGGTGGTGGACCAGAACTCCACCAACGGCACCACGGTCAACGGCGGCGAGGAGCCGATCCAGCCGTACGTCCCCGTCCAGCTCCAGGACGGCGACCGGGTCCACGTCGGCGCCTGGACGACGATCACCGTCCGCCGCGGCTGACGCCCGACGACCGGTGGGCGGAGGAGCGGAGGTCCTAGACCTCCGGTCCTCCGCCGCACGGTCTGAGACGATGGAACGGTGAACGAGATTCCCGGGGACGGCACGGTGCAGGAGCAGACCTTCTACGAGCAGGTCGGCGGCGAGGAGACGTTCCGCCGCCTCGTCCGGCGCTTCTACGAGGGCGTCGCCGAGGACCCGCTGCTCCGCCCGATGTACCCGGAGGAGGACCTCGGCCCCGCCGAGGAGCGGTTCGCGCTCTTCCTGATGCAGTACTGGGGCGGCCCCGGCACGTACAGCGAGCGCCGCGGCCACCCGCGCCTGCGCATGCGGCACGCCCCCTTCGCCGTCGACCGGGCCGCGCACGACGCCTGGCTCCGGCACATGCGGGACGCGATCGACAGCCTGGAGCTCGCGCCGGAGCACGAGGCCCAGTTGTGGAAGTACATGACGTACGCGGCGGCATCGATGGTGAACACCGCCGGCTGAGACCGCGGGGCGGACTCCTCCCCGCCGACAGGTTCAGACCACTCCACGCCACCGGATGAACACATTCCGGGGAACGCCGACCGGATAACGGTCACGATCCCATCAAGGTCGGTGCGCAAGCGGTTTCCAGCGACCTGTGGCCGATGAAAGCATTCCCCGAACGTTTCGAGACGTTTCGAGACCCCGACAGGCGTTCAGTGGCCTGCGGGGCGCGTGGGGCGGCCAGGGGGATGGGTGACGGGGTTCGTACTTCTGCGCGTCAGGGCACACCGGCTGCTGCTCGGCGCGGCACTGCTCGCCGTCGTCCTGACGACCACGGTCCTCGCGACCCTCGCCGGCTTCTCCGGCTCCATCGGGAACGCCGCGCTCCAGGCCGTCCTGCGTGACCGCTCCGCGGCCGCCGCCACCCTGCTCGTCTCCGGACAGGTGCCCGCCGAGCAGCGGGCCGCCGCCGACCGGGCCGTCGGCGAGAGCGCCCGGCGCGCCTTCGACGGACTGCCCGTCACCGTGCGGCGCCTGGAGAGCTCCGGGCCGTACGCGCTGCCCCGCTCGCTCCAGCCGCCCGCGGCCCGCGGGGGCGAACCCGACCTGACCCACTTCGCGGCGCTCGACCGCACCCGCCTCACCCTCGTCCGCGGTGCCTGGCCGAAGACCGCCGGCGAGGGAGTGGTGGAGGCGGCGCTGCCCCAGGAGGCGGCGAAGCGGCTCGGGACCGGCCCCGGCGCCGTCCTCGAACTCACCGACCGCCTCACCGAGCAGCGCCTGCGGGTCCGGATCACCGGCGTCTACGCGCCGGCCGACCCGACCGACCCGTACTGGCTGCTCGACCCTGCCGGCGGCCGCGGCGTGCGGACGGTCTCCTTCACCACGTACGGGCCGCTGCTCGCCGACCCGTCGGTGCTCGCCTCCGGTTCCGTCAGCGTCGGCGGCACGTCCTGGCTCGGCACCGCCGACTTCACCCGCCTCGACACCGACGGGATCGCGGCGCTGCGCGAGGCGGCGACCCGGGAGCCGGAGGCGATGATCTCCGACACCGACTCCTTCGGCACCACGATCAACGCCACCACCGGCCTGCCGACCCTCCTCGCGCAGACCGAACGCGCCCTCACCGTCTCCCGCTCCACCCTCCTCGTCGTCGCCGTCCAGCTGGTGCTGCTCGCCGCGTACGCGCTGCTGCTCGTCGCCCGGCTGCTGAGCGCCGAACGCTCCGGCGAGACCGCGCTGCTCCGCGCCCGCGGCGGCTCCCGGCGCCGGGTCGCGGGACTCGCCGCCGCCGAGGCGCTGCTCCTCGCGCTGCCCGCCGCCCTCGTCGCCCCGCTGCTCGCCGGACCGCTGACCCGCCTCTTCACCGAGCGGTCCGCGCTCACCTCGCTCGGCGTCCGGCTCGACACCTCGCCCTCCGCGGCCGTCTGGCTGGTCGCCGCCGGGGTCGCCCTGGCCTGCGCGGCGGCGGTCGTCGCCCCCGCGCTCGCCGCCCGGGACGGCGACGCCGTCTCGCTCCGCGGGGCGCGGGGCGGCGGCCTCCCCCGGTCGGTGCGGGCGGGCGCGGACCTCGCTCTGCTGCTCGTCGCCGGCATCGCGCTCTGGCAGCTCCAGCGGAATCCGGAGGGCGCCGCCGACGGCGCCTCGGTCGATCCGGTCCTCGTCGCCGCGCCCGCCCTCGCGCTGCTCGCCGGCACCGTCCTGACGCTGCGTCTGCTGCCGCCCGCCGCCAGGCTGGCCGAGCGGCGCGCGGCCGGCGGCCGGGGCCTGTCGGCGGCGCTCGCCGGCTGGCAGTTCAGCCGCCGTCCGCTGCGCGGCGCCGGACCGGTCCTGCTCCTGGTCCTCGCCGTGGCGATGGGCATGCTGGCGATCGGCCAGAGCAGTTCCTGGGAGCGGTCGCAGCACGACCAGGCCGACTTCCGGTCCGGCACGCCCGTGCGGGTGACGGGTGTCGGATCCGGCGATCCGACCCGGACCCCGCGGCTCGCCGCCGTCCCCGGGGTACGCGAGGTCGCGCCGGTCCACCGGGCCTCCATGGACGTGGCCGGCCGCACCGCCACCGTGCTCGCCGCCGGCACCGACCGGCTCGCCGGCGGCCTGCTGCTGCGCGAGGACCTGGCGGGCGGCCCGGCGGACGGACTGCTCGCCCCGCTGCGGCCGAAGGGCGCCGGGCGGCAGGGGCTCAGCCTGCCGGAGGACAGCCGGACGCTCACCGTCGACCTGCGCAGCGAGGCGCCGCGCGGCACCGGCGCCGGCCGGATCGTCCTCACCCTGGAGGACGCGTACGGGGTCCCGTACCGGCAGGCCGCGGGCACCCTGCCCGCCGACGGCCGCACCCACCGGCTCACGCTCGCCCTCTCCCCGCCGGCCTCCGGCGGTGCCCGTCCCGGCGGGCGGCTCAGCCTCACCGGCATCGAACTCGGCGCCGACTTCACCGAGGGCGCCCACCGCGCCCAGTCCCTCCACGTGGACCGCGTCGCCACGACCGGGGCGGACGGGAAGCCGCGCCCCGTCGACCCGGGGCGCGCGCTCGCCCCCTGGACCGCCGTCGCCCGGCAGACCGTCGACGGCGAGCTCGACGACCCGAAGCCGCTGTCCGGCGCGGCCGGCCGGCCCGCGGCCGGAGGCACGGCCCCGTACTCCGTCCCGTACACGCTCAGCGGTCGGTTCGACGAGCTCACCGGGCCCCTCGCGGAGGACTACACCGTGCGGCTGACCGCGCCCATGGCCGCGCGGCCGAAGCAGCTGCCCGCGATCGCGTCCGAGGCGTTCATGGCGGCGTCCAGGGCGCGGCCGGGCGACGTCGTCCAGCTCCCCCTCGGCGGCAGCCGGATCGATGTGGTCATCACCCGGGTCGTGGAAGGCCTGCCGACCACCGGGACCGGCGGCGCGGAGGCGGCGGGACCGGTGGAGACGGACGGCGGCGGCGTGCTGGTCGACCTGACGGCCGTCAACCGGGTCCTGGCCGGCGGCGACCCCGCGGTGCCCCTGGCGCCCACCGAGTGGTGGCTGACCCCCGAACCGGGCCGGGCGGACGCCGTCGCACAGGCGCTGCGCGCCGCCGCCGACGACGAGCCCGGCGAGATCGTCGTCCGTGACGCGATCGCCGAGGGCCTGCTCGGCGACCCGCTCGGCGCGGGCCCCCACACCGCCCTGATGGCGGTGGCCGCCGCCGCGGTGGCGCTGGCCGCGGTCGGCTTCGCCGTCGGCGCGGCCGGCTCCGTACGGGAACGGGCCGCCGAGTTCGCGGTGCTGCGGGCCCTCGGCGCGCCCCGCCGCCGGCTCGCCCGGCTCCTCGCCGCCGAGCAGGGCCTCCTGATCGGCGTGGGGCTCCTCGTGGGCGTCGCCCTCGGCACCCTGCTGGCCCGGGTCGTCGTCCCGCTGGTGGTGCTCACAAGCGGCGCCACCCGGCCCGTGCCGCCCGTCCTGGTCGAACTGCCCCTCGGCCAGGTCGCCCTGCTCCTCGCCGGAGTCGCCGCCCTGCCGCTCGCGGTGGTCGCGGCGATCGCCCTGCGCCGCAACGACCCGGCGGTGTCCCTGCGCCACCAGGGAGACAACTGATGTCCGACGTCCCGCGCGAGGAGTCCCGCCCGATGCAGCCCGCAGGCGAGTCCGAGAAGGCCGAGGCCCGGCGGGCGAACGAGCCTGGGCAGCCCGAGGCCCGGGGGCCGGGCGGGTCCGGGCCGGCGCCGCATCTCACCGAGACCCGCGTCCGGGCCGTCGCGCCCTGGGTGCGGACCCGGCTGCGGGCCGCGCCGGGCGCCTCCGCCGGTCTGGCGCTGCTGGTGTTCGTCACCGCGCTGCTCGCCGCCGCGCTGCCGCGGGTGGTCGACGCGTACGAGACGGAGGGGCTGCGGCACGGCGTCCGTACCGCGCCCGCCCACGTCTCCCAGGTCGAGGTCACCGTCCCGCTGGAGCAGGGCGCCACGATCTCGCCGGAGACGCTGCGGGAGAACCAGGAGCAGCTGCGGGGCCTGATACCTCCGCCGCTGCTCACCGACCCGGGGCAGACCGTCCACGGAATCCGGACGATGGCCCTGATCCCGGGGCTCGACCCGTGGCTGCCCCGGCCGAGCAACGTGGCCCCGGAGTTCGTCCTCGCCTCGCCCTCCGGTCTCGCCGACCACTCGACGCTGCTCCAGGGCCGGATGCCCGCCGGCAGCACCGTCCGGCCGGAGGCCGCGGTGACGGCGCGGACCGCCGAGGTCCTCAAGATCAAGCCCGGATCCGTCGTGCACGTGCCCGGCATCACCCCCGAGCCGGTCGCCGTCACCGTGACCGGCATCGTGGAGCCGCGCGGACCCGAACGTCCCTACTGGGCCGTGGAGCCGCTGCTGCGGACCCCGGTGCTGGCCACGAAGCCGGATCCGACGCAGATCATCTACTTCTGGCAGGCGGCCCTCCTCGTCTCCCCGCAGGCCGGGTCCGCACTGACCTCGACCACGGGCAGCCCGGAGGTGTACTGGCGCTTCCCGCCGGTCTCCGGGCATCTCACCGCGCGGGACGCCGGACCGCTCGCCGCCTCCGTCGACTCGCTGTCCGGCGGCCCCGCCCTGGCGAGGATCCACGAGCTCGCCGGTCCCACCGGCCGGCTCGCCACCGGCCTCGGCACCGTCCTCGGCACCCACGGCGCCACCGGCGCCGCGATCGCCCCGGTGGTCGCCGTCGCCGTATTCGGCGTCGGCGCGGTCGGGGCGGTGGTCGTCGCCATGACCGGCGGGCTCCTCCTCTCCCGCCGCGACAGCGAACTGACGCTGCTGCGTGCCCGCGGCGCCTCCCTGCCGGGGATCGGTCTCCGGCTGCTCGGCGAGACCTCGGCGGTCGCCGTCCCGGCCGCCGTGCTCGGCCTGGTGGCCGCGGTCGCCCTGGTCCGCGGCCCCGACACCCCCGGCGCCCCGGCCCTCACGGGCTCCGCGCCGCTCCTCCCGTCCGTCCTCGGCGCCGCCCTGGTCGCCCTGGTCACCGCGCTCGTGCTGCCCGTCCGGGCCGTGCTGCGGCACCGGGCGCCCCGGCTCCACGCGGCCCGCGAGGATCTGGTCGACGCCCGGCCGTCCCGCCGCCGCACCGTCGTCGAACTCACCCTCCTCGTCCTCGCGGCGGGCGCGATCGCCTCGCTGCGGCTGCGCGGCACCGCCGACGCGGGCGACCATCTGGTCAGCGCCGCACCGGTGTTCGTCGGCGTGATCGCCGCCCTCGTGCTCGTACGGCTCCAGCCGCTGCCGCTGCGCGTGCTGGCCCGCCGGGCCCGCCGGATGCGCGGTGTCGTCGCGCCCCTGGCGATCGCCCGGGCCGGGCGTTCCCCGGCCGGCGGCGTGCTGCCGCTGCTCGCGCTCGTCCTGTCGCTGACCACGGCCGCGTTCGGAGGTTCGGTCCTCGCCGGGGTCACCGAGGCCCGTGAGCGGGCGTCCCTGCTCGTCACCGGTGCCGACGCCCGGGTCGAGGCCCCCAGGAGCGGCCTCCCCGCCGGGCTCACGGAGGCGGTGCGCGGCACGAAGGGCGTCCGCGAGGCGCAGTCCGTGCAGATCGAGTACGGGGTGGCGCTGCCGTCCCCGCTCAGCGCCGCCCCGCCGATGAGTGCCCCGCTCGTCGCCGTCGACCCGGCTGCCTACGCCGGGCTCGCCCGGCGGACCGACAACGGCGGCTTCCCCGCGAAGCTCCTCGCCTCGACCGGGAGGGGCGGCCGGGAGGCCGCCCTCGACACGTCCCGGGTGCTGCCGGCGATCGCCTCCCCCGCGGTCGCCGCGCGCCTCGGCGACCAGCCGCAGCGGATCGACTCCGACGCCGGCGGCTTCCGGGTGCGGGTGGTCGCGGTCCGCGACTCCACGCCCGGTGTCCGCGGCGAGAACTTCCTCGTCGTCAACGCCGCCGACATCACCCTCCGGCGGCCGACCGCCGTGCTGGTCAGCGGGAAGGTCGACGGCCCCGCGCTGCGGAAGGCCGTCGCCTCGAAGTCCCGGGACGCCGAGGTGACGCTCAGCGCGGAGACCCGCGCCGCGTACGTGGACTCGCCGCTCCAGTCCGGCGCCGAGAGGCTCTACGCGGCGGCGATCGGCGCGGGCGCCGCCTACGCGGTGGTCGCCGTGCTGCTGTCGCTGACGCGGAGCGGCCCGGAGCGGGCGACGCTGCTGTCCCGGCTGCGGACGATGGGCCTGACCCGGCGGCAGGGACGGCGGCTGCTCGCCCTGGAGGCGCTGCCGCCCGCGGTCTTCGCCGCGCTCGGCGGGGCGCTCGCCGGGTGGGCGACGGTGCCGCTGCTCGCGCCGGGCGTGGACCTGCGCCGGCTGGCGCTGGCCGCGGCGGAGGGCGGGGCGGCGCTGACCGGCACACCGCTGCGGGCCGACCCGTGGTCGCTGGTGCTGCCGGCCGTGGCCGTGGTCCTCCTGACGGGGGTGGCGGCCGGCGTCCAGGCGTGGTGGACGGGGCGGAGGAGCTCGGTGAAGGAACTCAGGGCAGGAGACGCACGATGACGACGACCGCGAACGCGACCCTGGAGGAGCTGGAGCGGCGGGCCAACGCGCACCGCGAACGCCCCTCGTACGGCCACGACGCACTGATCGCCTGCGACCGCCTGGTGCGGATCTTCACCACCGACGGGGTGGAGGTGCAGGCGCTCCAGGGGCTCGACCTCCTGGTGAAGGAGGGCGAGCTGATGGCGCTGGTCGGGGCGTCCGGCTCGGGCAAGTCGACCCTGATGAACATCCTCGCCGGCCTCGACGTGCCGACCGCCGGCGCGGCCCGGGTCGCGGGCTGCGACCTGCTCGCGATGACCGGCAAGGACCGGCTGCGCTACCGGCGCGAGGTGGTCGGCTTCGTCTGGCAGCAGACGGCCCGCAACCTCCTCCCCTACCTGACGGCAGCTCAGAACGTCTCCCTGCCCATGCAGTTGGCGGGCAGCAAGGCGAAGAAGGCGGAGCGGGCCGAGGAACTGCTCGCGATGATGGACATCGCGCACTGCCGGGACCGGCGCCCGCACCAGCTCTCCGGCGGGCAGCAGCAGCGGGTCGCCATCGCCGTCGCCCTGGCCAACGACCCGAAGGTGCTCCTCGCCGACGAGCCGACCGGCGAGCTGGACTCGGCCACCGGCGAGCAGGTCTTCGCCGCCTTCCGGCGGGCCAACGAGGAGCTGGGCACCACGATCGTGATCGTCACCCACGACCAGGCGGTCGCCACCGAGGTGCGCCGCACGGTCGCCATCCGCGACGGCCGCACCTCCTCCGAGGTGCTGCGCCGCACCGAGGTCGACGAGGCGGGCCGGGAGTCGCTGGTGGCGCGGGAGTACGCGATGCTCGACCGCGCGGGCCGGCTCCAGCTGCCCGCGGACTACACCGAGGTGCTGGGCATGGAGCACCGCGTGGCACTGGAGCTGGAGCGGGACCACATCGGGGTGTGGCCGGACGACGCCGAGGGCTGAGGAACCGCCGCGCGGGCCGGCGCGTCCCCGTCCCGGGGTGGTCGGGATGGTGAGGGACAGGGCCCTGTCGTACGCGGGCGCGGTGGCCGTGCCGCTCGGCGCGGGCGTGCTGCTGCACCTGTGGACGGGCTGGGCGACGCGGAGCCCGCTCGGCCTGCCGAACGCGCTCGTGGACGGCGTCGGGCTGCTCCTCGCCGCGCTGGCGGTGGTGGCGCTCGACGGGCTCTTCCGGGCGGGCGGCAGCATCCTGGCCCTGGTCGTGCTGCTGGCCGGGCTCGGCGCGGTGTGGGTCGAGGCCCGGGACTCCCGGGTGCGCGGCGCGACGGCGGAGTGCGTGGTGGTGGGGAAGGTACGGGTCACCGAACATCCCACCTTCGGGGAGGGCGCCCCGCGGCCGAAGCGGCTCCACCACCACACCCTGGACTGCCCGGGCGGCTACCCGGCGGAGTTCTCCTGGGAACGGAAGCTGGGCGAGCCGGGGAAGCCGGTCAGGATCGCGTACGACCCGGCGCGGCGGACGGACCCGGTCCCGGCCGAGGAGAACGTCGCCCGGGGCGCGCCCTTCGTCCCGGCGGCCCTGCTGCTGCTCGCGGCGGCACTCGCGGCCGCCTCGCTCCGGCACGAGTTCACGGGAAGGGGGACGCGGATCTGGTGACCCCACCCGGCCGCGGCGTCCCTCCCCGACCCGGCGCGGCGGCGCCTCCCGCCGGTCCGGACCCGCGGCGCCTCCCGCGTGCCCGGACCGGCGGCGCCTCCGCTCGGCACAGGCCGGTCGCGCCTCCTGTCGGCTCAGGCCGGCTGCTCCGGTCGGACCGGGCGTGCCTCTCGCCGGCTCAGGCCGGGCCTCCGGTCGGACCGGGCGCGCCTCTCGCCGGCTCAGGCCGGGGTGAAGGTGAGCGCGGTGGGCGCGGTGCGCAGGGCGACGGAGCCGTACGGGGTGCGCAGCCGCAGCCACGGTCCGGCGGCCATCAGGGCGACCGGCGCGTCCAGCGGGGGCAGGAAGCCCAGCGACTGGGCGGCGTGCACGGCCCGCAGGGGCAGGCCGGTGGCGCCGAGGGTGCGGGACCAGATCTCGCGGCCGATGCGGTCGCGCTCGGCCCGGGTGCGCCGCTCCTCGGACAGTTCCTCGTCACGGCGCCGGAACTCGGCGACGGCCGCGGCGACCGCCCCGCGCAGCTCCCCCGCGCCGGGCAGGCCCTCGACGGGGCGCCAGCCGGAGCGCGGCGGGAGGACTCCGGCCCAGGGCGGGCCGGTGACGGCGCCGGGGACGACGGCCTTGCCGGCCGACTCCTCCACGCCGTCGAGGAGCTCTCCGGCGGAGACGGTGACGTCGAGGTCGACGTCGTCCACCAGACGGGCCGTACGGATCGCCAGCACCTCGAAGGACGGCGGGCGTCCGAACACGGCGAGCGCGCCGCCCCCGGCCTGGAGGCGGACGGCGGCGGCGCGGTCGTAGTGCACGAGCCGGGTCAGGAAGGCGGCGAGGGCCGCCGCCTCCCTGGGGTCGGCGAAGTGCAGCGGGGCGAGCACGGTCATGCGGCGGACGTCATCCCGTCGTCGACGTACTCCTGGAGGAAGCGGCGCTCCTCCTCGGAGATGCGCCGCGGTCGCTGCGCCTCCAGGTCGAAGGGCACGACGACCGTCGAGGCCCGTACGTAGGTGACCTCGGGGTCCTTGATCTCGTACGCGATCGTCAGCGACGCCGCGCCGATCTTCGTGACCCACGACTCGATGGTCACCGGCTCGTGCCGGTGGACCAGCGGGCGGAGGTAGTCGATCTCGTGGCGGGCCACGACGGACCCGCCGGAGAAGGACGGGCTGCCGTCCCCCGGCGCCAGCCGGAACATGAAGTCGATCCGGGCCTCCTCCAGGTAGCGGAGGAAGACCACGTTGTTGACGTGCCCGAAGGCGTCCATGTCCGACCAGCGCAGGGGGCAGCTGTAGATGTGTCTCGCCACGACGACCTCAGCCCCGGGTGAGCTTCTTGTACGTGGCGCGGTGCGGACGGGTGGCGTCCGGGCCGAGCCGCTCGACCTTGTTCTTCTCGTACGACTCGAAGTTGCCCTCGAACCAGAACCACTTGGAGTCGCCCTCGTACGCCAGGATGTGCGTGGCGACCCGGTCGAGGAACCAGCGGTCGTGGGAGACGACCACGGCGCAGCCGGGGAAGTCGAGGAGCGCGTTCTCCAGCGAGGACAGGGTCTCGACGTCGAGGTCGTTGGTGGGCTCGTCGAGGAGCAGCAGGTTGCCGCCCTGCTTGAGGGTGAGCGCGAGGTTGAGGCGGTTGCGCTCACCGCCGGAGAGCACGCCGGCCGGCTTCTGCTGGTCCGGGCCCTTGAAGCCGAACGCGGAGACGTAGGCGCGGGACGGCATCTCGACCTGGCCGACGTTGATGTAGTCCAGCTCGTCCGAGACGACGGCCCAGAGGGTCTTCTTCGGGTCGATGTTGGCACGGCCCTGGTCGACGTAGGAGATCTTGACCGTGTCGCCGATCCTGATCTCGCCGGAGTCCGGCTTCTCCAGGCCCTGGATCATCTTGAAGAGCGTGGTCTTGCCGGCGCCGTTCGGGCCGATGATGCCGACGATGCCGTTGCGGGGCAGCGTGAAGGAGAGGTCGTCGATGAGGACCTTGTCGCCGAAGGCCTTGTTGAGGTTGTTGACCTCGACGACGACGGAGCCCAGGCGCGGGCCCGGCGGGATCTGGATCTCCTCGAAGTCCAGCTTCCGCATCTTGTCGGCCTCGGCGGCCATCTCCTCGTAGCGCGCGAGACGCGCCTTGGACTTGGCCTGACGCCCCTTGGCGTTCGACCGCACCCACTCGAGCTCTTCCTTGAGGCGCTTGGCGCGCTTCTCGTCCTTCTTGCCCTCGACCTTGAGGCGCTCGGCCTTCTTCTGGAGGTAGGTCGAGTAGTTGCCCTCGTACGGGATGGCGCGGCCGCGGTCGAGCTCCAGGATCCACTCGGCCACGTTGTCGAGGAAGTACCGGTCGTGGGTGATGGCCACGACGGTGCCCTTGTACTTGGCGAGGTGCTGCTCCAGCCAGTTCACCGACTCGGCGTCGAGGTGGTTGGTGGGCTCGTCGAGGAGCAGCAGGTCGGGGGCCTCGAGGAGGAGCTTGCAGAGCGCCACGCGGCGCTTCTCGCCACCGGAGAGGTTGTTGACCGGCCAGTCGCCGGGCGGGCAGCCCAGGGCGTCCATGGCCTGCTCCAGCTGGGTGTCGAGGTCCCACGCCTCGGCGTGGTCCAGGTCCTCCTGGAGCTTGCCCATCTCCTCCATGAGCGCGTCCGTGTAGTTCGTGGCCATCTCCTCGGCGATGGCGTTGAACCGGTCGAGCTTGCCCTTGATCTCCGCGACGCCGTCCTCGACGTTCTGCAGGACGGTCTTGGACTCGTCGAGCTTCGGCTCCTGCATGAGGATGCCGACCGAGTAGCCGGGGCTCAGGAACGCGTCGCCGTTGGACGGCTGCTCCAGACCGGCCATGATCTTGAGAACGGTGGACTTACCGGCACCGTTCGGGCCGACCACACCGATCTTCGCACCGGGCAGGAAGCTCAGCGTCACGTCATCGAGGATGACCTTGTCGCCGTGCGCCTTGCGCGTCTTGCGCATCGTGTAGATGTACTCAGCCAAAGGAAACCGTCCGGCAAAGAGTGAGTGGGCAGATACACCCATCTTGCCGCACCGCCACCCCCGGGCGGAAACCAGTACCGTCCGACGCCGCCCCCGGAGCCCCCCGGCGTCCCTGTGCATCACCTCGGTGTCCGTGCCCGGCGCCCGCCGGTGGAGGCCGGTGAGGCCGGTGGACGTGCGACGGCCCCGGACGCGGGTGCGTCCGGGGCCGTCCGTCACCGGGTGCGTTCACCCCGTGACGTCATGCCGTGCCGTGCTTACTGACCGGCGGCCTTGCGCTTGCGGAGGAAGAAGACCGCGCCGCCGCCGGCCAGGACGAGCGCGACGGCGATGCCGGCGATCATCGGGGTGGCGTTGGAGCTGCCGGTCTCGGCCAGGTCACCGCCGGTGGTACCGGTGGTGCCGGTGGAGGCGTCCGTGGTGGTGCTGGGCGCCGGGGTGGACGGGCTCGCCGAAGCGGTCTCGGACGGGGTGCCGGTGGACGGCGTCTGCGAGGGGGTCTCCGACGGGGTCTCGGACGGCGTCTCCGACGGGGTGCCGGTGGACGGCTCCGGGCTCGGAGCGGTCTTGCAGTCCAGGACGCCCTGGAACGACTTCGAGAAGCCGTTCGGGCCGGTGATGGTGAAGTCGTACGCCTCGTCCTCGCCGACCGGGACGGTCACGGTCTTGGACTCGCCGGCGGCGATGGTGACGGAGACGCCCTTGACCTCGAAGGTCCAGTCCTCGTCGCCCTCGTTGGAGGCGGTGATGTCGAGGCCGCCCTTGGCGCAGTTCTCGGCGACGGTGACGGCCGGGACCGCACCCTTCTTCGCCCAGGCCGCGGTGACCTCGGCGCCGACGGAGGACTTGCTGCTGCCGGCCAGGATCAGGGTCTGCTCGTGACCCTCGACGCTGCCGAAGACGCGGCCGATGGCGACCTCGGTCTCGGCCTGGAGGCTGATCTTGGTCGTGCCGTCGGGGGTGCCGGCCGGGACGTCCAGGAAGAGCTCGCTGTTGTTGCTCGCGGCGGAGACGGCCTGGCCGTCCTTGTCCACGACCTTGACGTTCGCCGGGGCGTCGGCGGGCAGGGAGACCTTGACGGTGCCGTCGGCGGCCGTCGTCGTCACCTTGACCGGGCCGAGCTTGTCGCCGGCCTTGCCCGCGACGGAGGCCGGGGCGGCGGCCAGGGAGACCTTCGGCTCCTCCTGGTCGGGGGCCTTGGCGGCCTCGGCGACCAGGTAGTCGGAGAGCGCCTTGGCCTCCGGGTCCAGCGGGGTGGCCGTGACGTTGTCCGAGTACTTCCAGATCGCGGCCTGGGTCGCGGTGGCGGCCTCGTCACCCGTCAGGGCGCCGACGCCGGCCTTGCCGGCGAGCGCGTTGAGGTCGTTCACCTCGGGGTAGGAGTTCTGCAGGATCCAGCGGATCTTGCCCGCGTTGGGGTTGTCGCTCAGGGTCGACTTGTCCCAGTCGGTCTCGCGGTACTTCGTGCCCGGGTCGGTCGACGTCCACAGGTCGATGCAGTAGGCGGTGAGCGTGCCGCCGCCGTCGACGGTCAGCTCGAAGAGACCGCCGTGCTGCGTCGAGTTGCCCCGGTCGCTCTCGATCTTGATCTTGCCGGACTCGGTGAGTCCACCCAGCGTGGCGGCGGCGCCGGCGCCGTCCTCGGCCATCGCCGGAGCCGCGAGCGCTATCGCGCTGGACGCGACCAGGCCCGAGACCAGGGTCGCTGCGGCCAAACGGGCAGCACCACGCCCGCGAACTGAAATCATTGCATTCCCCTCCGGGCGAGTCGCTCCGCGAACGTGATGATTCGCGTGGGGGGAGCGCCCGCCAGCAGACTCACTGACTCGATGGGCTCATGTGCCTCATGAGTATTCAGGGATCCTAGGGAGGCGGAAGACCTCCGTCCCCGGTCATACGACGAGATAACCATTCCGTCTCGGAATCGTTATACCCCCGGCGAGTTGGTCGACAAATCACCACAACACAAGGTCAAGGGGCGGTTACCAGCTGGTGCGCCGCGGCCGTCCAGGGGTCCTTCCCGTCCGCCGGGACGAGTTCGGGAGCCCCCTCGCGATCCGTCAGGTCGCCCTCCCCGACGCCCGGTGGAGCCTGCGCCCCGGGGCTCGCCTCGGGCCGCGCGGTGCGGCGGAAGGCCGAGGTGCCGCGGGTCAGGTCGTGGCCGACGGCGAGGGCGTCGATGTCGACGAAGGTCTTGCGCTGCCCGTCGCGCTCGTCCTCACGGACCTTCAGCCGGCCGTGCACCACGAGCGGTTCCCCCACCGAGACCGAGGCCGCCAGATTGGCGCCGAGCGACCGCCAGGCCGAGACCGTGTAGAAGCTGGTGGGCCCGTCGGCCCAGACCGCCCGCTCGCGGTCCCACCGCCGGGCGGACACCGCGAACCGGAACCGGGCGACCGCCCCGGCGACCGTGTCCCGGTACTCCACCGCCGTCGCCACGTTCCCCACCAGCGTCACCGTCGTGTCGTTCATGTGCGTGCTCCTTCGCGCCGTCGTCCTCCTGGTCGTCACCATGCTGTCGGGGCGACGGAAAGCCCGCCGGCGCCTGTGGACGACCGACGGGCTGTGGACAACTCGTCCACCTGGGAGGGTGAATTGCGGCTGTTCGAGCGCTCTGTCCGCGGAGCTGGGTCCCGGATACGCGCAGCCCCGGCGCTTGCAGCCTGGCTTGCGCAGCCCCGGAGCCCGCAGCCCGGAGCCCGCAGCCGGCGTGCGCAGCCCGGAGCCCGGCGCCCGCCGCCCAGGGCGCCCGCCCCGGCGGGCCGGACCGGGCGGGCAGCGGGCGGGCGGGGAGCGGTCGGGCGGGGAGCGGTCGGGCGGGCCGGACCCGGCGGGAAATGTCAGACAGGCTCTAGCGGAGCCGGGCCCCCGTCCGGGTCGCCCCCAGCCGGGGGACGGTCCCCCGCGGGCCCGCCCCGACGATCCTGGGCGAGGGCCGGGGGCCGGCCACCTTCGCGTACTGCTCGCGCACCTCGCGGTACCGCAGCAGTTCGGCCGAGACGGGGTCGAGGACCCGGGCCCGGCCGCAGGCCGCCGCCGCTTCCGCGAGCTTGCGTTCGGCCTCCTGGCCGTACCTCCGGGCCGGTCCCTTCACGGCGCTCTCGCAGGCCCACTCGACCAGCGGCCCGCCGGCGATCCCGCCCACCATGATCAGGACCGGCAGCAGCAGCCCCGGCTCCACCACGCCCACGATCTGGGCGACCAGCCAGAGCGCGCCGAAGAGCTGAAGGAGCGTCATCAGGGCCTGGACGAGGACGGCGGCCGGCCACCAGGCGGGGCGCGGCGGCCGGGCGGCCGGGTCGCCGAGGGTCACCGTCAGCTCGTCCAGCGCCTCGGGCAGCCCCTCGGCACCGCGCGCCGCGGCCTCCCGCACGGCGTGGGCCCAGGGTGCGGGAAGGCCCCGCGACGCCTCGTCGGCCACGATCCGCACCGCCTGTTCGACGCGCTGGCGGGCGGTCAGTTCGTCCTCGACGGGCGCTTCGAGCCGCGGGTCGGTGGAGCCGTGCGCGCGCCTGCGTTCGTACCAGCGGTGCATCCGCAGCCACGGCGAGCCGCAGGCGCGGATGGCGCCGCGCCGCCAGACCCGCTCGGCGGCCTCGCCCGCCGCCTGCGCGCCGACCGCGACGGCGAGCCGCCCCGCGAACTCCTCGCGGCTCCGCTCCCCGAGCCCCGACCGCCCGTCGGCGAGGTACGCGGGCCGCAGCCTGGCCGCGGCGGCGTCGATGTCGGCGGCGAGGCGCCGCTCGGGGGCGGTGCGTTCCTGGACGAACCGGGCGAGGAGTTCGCGGAGTTCGGGCACGCCCTCGCCGGTGAGGGCGGAGACGGGCAGCACGGTGGCGCCGGGCTCGCCGTGCTCGCCGAGGGCCATGCCGTCCTCGTCGAGCAGGCGGCGCAGGTCGTCGAGGACCAGCTCGGCGGCCTCGGCCCCGAGCCGGTCCACCTGGTTGAGCACGACGAAGGTGACCTCGGCGTGCCCGGCGAGCGGCCGCAGGTACCGCTCGTGGAGGGCCGCGTCGGCGTACTTCTCCGGGTCGACGACCCAGATGACGGCGTCGACCAGGCCGAGCGCCCGGTCGACCTGGTCGCGGTGGGCGGTGACCGCCGAGTCGTGGTCGGGCAGGTCGATGAGGACGAGCGACTGGAGACCGGCGTCCGCGGTCCCGCCCGCGAGGGGGCGCCGCCGCAGGCGGCCGGGCACGCCCAGCCGGTCGAGGAGCCCGGCGGCCCCCTCCGACCAGGTGAGGGCCAGCGGCGCGGAGGTGGTCGGCCGGCGCAGCCCGGTCTCGGAGACGGCGACCCCGGCCAGGGCGTTGAAGAGGGTGGACTTGCCGCTGCCGGTGGCGCCGGCGAGGGCGACGACGGTGTGCCGGGAGGAGAGCCGCTGCCGTGCGGCGGCCTCGTCGAGCACCCGGCCGGCCTCGGCGAGCGCGGTGCTCTCGACCCGCGTACGGGAGAGGCCGACGAGCTCGTGGAGCGCGTCGAGCCGGGCCCTCAGCCCGCCGCCGTAACTCCCCCCGAAGCCCCGCAGGTCCTCCGCGCCGGCGTCCGCCGCGGCGGGCTCCTCGGGGGCGGCGGCCCGCTCGGCGGCCCGCCGGGCGATCAGCCCGTCGTCCCACCGCGCGCGTCCGCCCGCTTCCGTCGGATTCTCGGCCACGTCACTTCTCCTTCTGCAGTACGGAGAGCGCGGCGATCAGCTCCGCCTGCGGCTCGGGGGTGACGCCGAGGGCGTCGAGGGGCGCGAGGCGGCGGTCGCGCTCGGTGTGCAGGACGCGGTCGACGTGGGTGAGGACGAGGTCGCCGCCCTTGTCGCGCAGGCGCAGGGCGGCCTGGGCGCCGAGGAGTTCGGCGAGCCGCTCGCCGGCGGGCCGGGCGCGCCGGCCGCCGAGCAGGGACGCGGCGAGCAGGGCGGCGACGGTCTCGGCGTCGGGTACGGCGGCGCGGGCGGCGCCGCGCCCGGCCGGCTTCTCCACGGCCCGCACCTCGTCCTCGGCGAGTTCCTCCAGGATCCGCCGCCAGCGCCGCACCTCCAGGCCGATCCGCTCGGCCACTTCACGATCGGTGCCCGCCGGGACGCCCCGGAGGGCGCCCGCCGCGGGTTCGCGGCGATGGACCTCGCGGATCGCCTCCTCCGCGGCCGAGACGGCGCAGTGGAGGAGGGCGGCGAGGGATTCGGTGAGGGCGTCGAGGAGTTCGTCGGCGGTGCTGTCACGGGGGTAGGCGCGCCAGCGGGCCCGCGCGTCCCCGGCGAGGACGGCCCCCCTGCCGAGCTCCTTGCGCACCCGCGCGCCCTGCCGGCCGTAGGCGCCCTCGACGGCTCCGCCGAGGCGTACGGCGGCGGCGTACTGCGCGGCGACGGCGCCGGCCAGTTCGGGAAGGCGGGTGTCGAGGGAGTCGATGACGCCGGAGGCGGTCCGGGAGACGGCCTGCTGGCGCGCGGCGGGATCCTCGGCCCGGTGCGCCAGCCACCCCCGGAGCGCGGCGACGGCGCTCTCGGGCAGCAGCCCGCTCCCACCGCCGGTGGACTCGGGAAGCTCGGGGATGGTGAAGCGGGGTACGTCCCCGAGCCCGGCCTTGTCGAGCAGCGCCTCGAACTGCCGGGAGACCTCGCCGATCACCTGGTGGGGCACCCGGTCGAGGACGGTGACGAGGGTGGCGTCGTACTCCTTGGCGGTACGGAGCAGGTGCCAGGGGACGGCGTCGGCGTACCGGGACGCGGTGGTGACCATCACCCAGATGTCGGCGGCGCACATCAACTCGGCGGCGAGCAGCCGGTTCTCGACGATGAGCGAGTCGATGTCGGGGGCGTCGAGGAGGGCGAGCCCGCGGGGCACGGTGGCGGAGGTCTCGACCCGGAGGGCGTTGTCCTCGGCGTCACCCGGCTCGGCCGCGCGGTCCTCGCCGGCCTGCGGCAGCCAGACGCGGGTGAGCTGCGGCAGCACCCGGAGCCCCGCGAACCAGTGCTGGTCCTCGGGGTGGCAGACCAGCACCGGCGTACGCGTCGTCGGCCGCAGTACCCCCGCCTCGCTCACCCGCCGCCCGACGAGCGAGTTCACCAGCGTGGACTTCCCGGCCCCCGTCGACCCACCGACGACGGCGAGCAGCGGCGCGTCGGGGTCCTTCAGCCGCGGCACCAGGTAGTCGTCGAGCTGCGCGAGCAGTTCGGCCCGGGTCTGCCGGGCGCGCGGCACGTCGGGAAGAGGGAGGGGAAGACGCACGGCCGCGACTCGGTCGCGCAGGGCGGAGAGTGCGTCGATCAGCTGAGGCCGTTCGTCCAAGGTCACCACATGCGAAGAATGCCCAATTTATGAGCGTTTTTGAAGCGTATTGCGGCCCTACGCGCCGAAGAAAGGAAGGGTGACCCGCAGCCCGGGCATAACGAGTGCACAACACCCGCCCCGAGTGGCGTGAAAAGCGCTGCGCGAATCGCACCTGCCTGCGATTATCGGTTCGCTTCACCGAACCTCCACATCGTGCCACGCAGGTGAAGCACCAGGGCCGAGCCGCCAGGACCCCTATCCTTGTCCCGGCAGCCCCACCCCACCCACCAGGGCCACCAGGCCCGAGGCCACCACCGGCCCCCGTAGCTCAGCGGATAGAGCAGGTGCCTTCTAAGCACTTGGCCGCAGGTTCGAGTCCTGCCGGGGGCGCACAGTGAGACCCCTCCTTCGGGAGGGGTCTTTTTGCTGTTCAGAGCAGGTTTCCGGAGAACGGAGCGGAGCCGGATACGTCCCCTGGCGGGCAGCGGACGTATCCGGCTGGCTCCGGCTCATCCTGCGTTTCTGCGGGTGGCCTCGGTGAATACGCGGTGGAGTTTTCAGACCCCCGCCGCGGCGGGGTCGGGCAGCTCCCCCGCTCCCTCGATCCGCTGCTTCAGGTCGTCGAGCTGGCCGTCGATGCACCGGGCGTAGGTGGCGAGGAGGACGGGAACGCTGTTGCCCGCCCACTCGGCCACGGTCGCGGCCGGGACGCCGGCGTTGAGCCAGTTCGTCAGGCAGGTGTGGCGGAGGTCGTACACGCGTCGACCGAGCGGGGAGCCGAACTCGTACGGTGTGAGTACCTCCTTCCGGGCCCGCCGCCACGCTCGCCGGATCACGGACCCGGCGAGGTCCCCGCCCTTCTCCCCCTGCATCAGCAGCTCGCCGGGCTTCAGCCCCTCCCTCTCGATGTGAGCCCGGAAGATTCGCGTCAGGGCGGGGCGGCAGGGCACCGTCCGGGTGTCGTCGGCGGCCCGCCCCTTGAGGCCGCGCTGCTCGCGCACCTCCCCCGTGTTCGTCCACTGCCTGCCGACCTCGGGGTGGGCGGTGTGGAGCAGCAGCTCGCCCCACTGGTCGTCGGCGTCGGTGTCGGGGAGGCGGACGTCGCCGACGTCGAGCGCCACGACTTCCTCGGGCCGGGCGGCGGCGTAGTACATCGTGGCGAAGAAGGTGTGCAGCCGAGGGCCGCCCCGCGGCCGGGCGTAGACCCAGCCAAGGAGCTTCGCGGCCTGCTCCTTGTTGAGCAGGGAGCGCTTGTCGACGGCCGAGGAGGTCTTGGACGCGGCGGCGCCGGCGCCCTTCCCCTTCGGGAGCGGGTTCTCCTTGAGCACCGTCTTCTTGATGGCGTGCTCGCGGAGGGCCCGCCGCACGTCGACGCCCTTGAACGCGGTGGGCTGGGACCGGAGCAGGGCGATCGTGACGGGCGTGAGCGCTTTCGCCACGTTCCGCCGGTTGTTCGCGGAGGTCCGCGCCCAGAGCTGGTCCACGAACTGGATCGCGAGGGCGTACCACGTCACGCCAGCCGCCTGGGAGATGTGCGAGACGGGGAGCCCGGTGGAGAGGCTGAACGCCTCCCCCTTCCGCGCCGCAGAGACCAACCCGGCGCGGAAGGACTCGGCGAGGGCCGCCGTGACGAACGTCTGACGGTGCTCCCGGCCGTTCAACTCCCAGCGCACGGTGTGGGTGGTCTTCCGCTTGCCCACGTTGACGCCGGTCTTCCAGAACTTCACGTTGTACGTCGTGTCCATCAAGCGGCGTCCTCGTGCTCGTTCAGCCAGAGCTCCAGGTCGACCCGGCGCACGCGGAGGGCACCGTTCGGGAGCTTGATGCAGCGGGGGGGCGCGTCGCTTCAGGCGCCAGTCGTAGAAGGTCGAGCTGTTGATGCCGAGTTCCTCGCAGATCTCGGGGACAGTGAGCATGGCGCGCATCTTGGGCGTGCTGGCCATTTGAGTCCTTTTTTAGGGGACAAGGGCGTCTCTCGGCAGGAGGCGCCCGGAGGGGCTACGTGTGTCCGAGGTGGGGATTTCTGCGTCATCGCGTCATCAGCACCATTTGGCCCGTTGACCTGCGGGTTTCGGTGACGTAGGGGATGACGGGCTGTGTCACCGGTGACGCGGCTGTCCGTCATGGTGTGACGCAGGTGACGAACGTTGACGCAGAGATTCGCGCTCTGCGTCACCCTTGTTGACGCAGGTCAGGCCCGGGTTTCGGGGCCGTCGTGACGCAGGTGACGCAGCGCTGTCTCCTTAGGAAAAAGAGGGCCTGGGTCCTGTTGTTGTGCGCGCCTTCAGGCGTGAATGGGGAGCCGCAGAGCGGCACGCCCTGTGAGCGGCGGCAAGCCGCCGAAGAGCAAGAGGGGCACCGCCGCGCGGGGCGAGGGTGCTCCTCTTGCCTGTGCGGTGGGTACCGCGTGGCGCGGGGCCCAGAACGCCTGCTGCTGCTCGTCGGTCGGGGGCTTGGGGCGGGCCATCTCGATGTAGCGGGCGGCGCGGGTGCGGCCCCAGTCGACGAGGACGCCGGGCGGCGAGGACGGGCAGGAGGCGCTTGAGGCGGTCAGAGAAAACCTTGCCGGTGGTGGGCCAACCTTTAGGCAGGGGACGGAATTCTCCCTCGCCGATGTAGAGCTGGGTCAGGCCGTGCAGCCACTCGGCCGACGTCATCCGTACGTCGGTGCCAGGTTCGATGCCGGCGGCGTGCTTGTGGACGGTCTGGGCGACGAGGTCGCCCTCGATGACGTCGTCGTTGAGGTCGTCCAGGCTGGCCCGGTAGGCGTCCAGGGCGCCGAAGTTGCGGGCGGTGTCGAGCTGCGCGCACAGGTGGGCGAAGTCGGCCATGCGCAGGTCGGTGGGGTTGTCGGCCTGGGCGGCGCGGATCTCGACGGCGAGGTCGAGGACGGAGCCGAGGATGACGGGCAGGGCCTGGGCGAACTCCCGCCACAGCTCCGCCTCGGTCCGCCGCACCCGGGGGCGTTCGAGCCGGAGAGGGAGGAGGCGTTCGGCGAGGTCGGGGCGGATGACGCCGACGTCGATGCCGGTCAGGAGCATCGGCCGGCGGTAGCGGGAGCGGACGACGTCGCCGTCGGTGAACAGGGCTCGCTTGATGCTTTCTGCGCCGGTGACGATGCAGCACATGAGGTCGGAGAGGTCGGGGCCGAGGTGGGAGAGGTTGTCGAGGCCGGTGACCCAGCCGGCGGCGACGGCGGTGATCAGGTTCTCCTCGTCTTTCGGGGCCCTGCGCAGGTCGCCGCTCATGCCCTCGATGATCCGCACCAGCATCTTCCCGGCGGTGGACTTCCCTGCGCCCTGCGGACCGGTGAGGAACGGGGCGGGTACGGGGACGTCGGGGCCGAGGCAGCCGACGAGCCAGGCGAGGGCCAGGCTTACCGGGCGCCTCTAGACCGGGACGCGAGGATGTGGAGCAAGGCCACGAGCGTGCCGGACCCCATGAGCTTGCCCTCGGCCATGAGCCGCGGGATGTCATCGAGGGGGATCCACGCGATCTCCCCAGCTTCCTCGGCGTCCGTCGGCTCGCCGACCTTCTCGGCGCGCCACGGGCCACGAAGATCTCATGCGGCGAGTCAACCATGCCGATCATCGGCTGGTAGCTCACCACGTGCTCGACGGCGCCGGGGCGCCACCCCGTCTCTTCCTCCGTTTCGCGGGCTGCAGTGGTGGCCGCGTCCTCCCTGGCGTCCACGATCCCGCCGGGCAGCTCCCACCCCCACTACTGCGGCACGAAGCGGTATCGCCACAGCATGAGCACGCGGTCCTGGTCATCGACCACGGCCGTGATCGCCACACGGAAGATGCGGACGACATGGTGCTCGAAGCGCTCGACGCCTGGGGGTTCGACGTCGACCAGATCCAGGCTCACCCACGGGTTCTCGTAGATGTGGCGGGAGCCGTGGATCTTCCACGGCTCCATCTCCGCCGGCGTCGGGACGCTCTCGCCGCCGAGGACGCGGTAGGAGCTTCGGTCGTGAGCCTTAAAGTAGTGCTCGCTCGACAGACGGGCGGGCACCTGACGCAGCGCGGTGCGGCCGACCTCCAACTCGGCGCTCAGGGCCCGCTCGGACGGCAACTCGTCACCGGGGCCGAATCGCCCGGACTCGATCCACGAACGGATCGTCTCGTAGACCCTCTGCGTCTTGGGTCCCATCCTCGGCGCACACTCCGGGATCGTCGGCTGGTGGCAGCCAGCGTAGCCGGGGAGCAGAACGGATGACTCGGCCATGTGAACCTCTCTTCCGGAGATCGCTCGGTCCCGTACGCGGGTTGTGAGCGGACAGCGGTTAGAGCCCTGAGAGGGGGCCGTTTCGGGGTCCCGTGGGCCACGTGCGGGCCAAGACCTCGACACAGCGGCCCGGATACGGGAAAGATGCTGGTCAAGCCGGGTAGGCGAACTGTCCGCCGGGCGGTTTTGGAATCCGCCATGGTGGGCGAGATCAGACTTTCCCTGTCTCATCAAGGCACCCGCCGTGCACGGCGCGGCGGGTGCGTCCCGTCGCCCGGGCCTCCGCTCCCGTCGCTGCCCATGCTGTCAGGCGGGCGGACGGCGGCCGGGTCCTCGTGTCCAGGCCGTTCGCACAGGGGCGCACTCCGCCTGAACGCCAGGACCGGCGCCCGGTCCACGCTGTGTGCGCCGACGGCAGATGGGAGGTAGGTGGCGTCATTTGTGACGCTCACCGACGTCTCGGGCGTTCGCAGGCTCTTTCCCTGCAAACCTGCTGAATGGAATATGTCAAGTCATGAGCATATTCGAGCCATAGCCGGAGACTGCACATGCATTTCAAGCCAGGACTCACGTCGGCACTGGATCTTGTGAATCGCCACGTGTTCAATTCATGGCTGGGGTTACTGGGCCCTGGAGGTTAAATTCCAGAAACTCCCGACTCGAATCCGGGTGTTTCTGCTCGAGGCGAGGAAATTTAGTGCTTACTAAGAATCGCGCTGCCGCGCTGGCAGGAATTATAGCTGCCGGCTCGATTGTTTTCGGAGGGTCTGCCGCCTCCGCGAACACTTACTGCGACTCTGCCGGCTACTGGGGGGGCGGGCACCCCAATTCGCGATGCACGAAGCTGAGTAACGGTGTTCTGAGTCACAGCAAGACGAGCCTTCTCCCCACACGGATCAATACCATCTACTACAAGTCGGGGGGGTCCGCAGTGAGCGTGCGCCTCGGCTACACCTCGGGGGGGGCCACGACCTACTCCTCGAACTTCACCATTAGCTCGGGCCAGACGGTGACCCGCTACTGGGAAAAGCCGGGAGACTACCGCTGCTACAGCACCACGGGCGTTCTCAACTACAGCGGCGGCACATTCCAGACGCCCTCCGCAACCTGCTGATATCCGGCATCTGACAGGGCCTCGTCCATCCGGGCGAGGCCCTGCTCTCATATTGAAAAGTATTTCTTCACAAGGACCTCTTCATGTTTACAGCAGTATTCCACGATCGCTACCTTTATCTAATCTTCAGCATGATCGTCGCCCTCTTGCTTGGCGGAGGCGCCTGGCTGGTCTCTCGCCATCTAAGAAATTCCCGCGGGGTGTGGTGGGCGGGTTTCACTGCTAGTTTCGCGGGAATTCTATCTGTCACCTTCATGGGTAGTGGTACGGCCAGCGGACAGTGCGCGATCAATCGTGATTTGTGGGAACCATTCGGGACAACGCAAGGCCTATGGAATCTAGCTATGACTGTGCCGCTGGGGCTCTTCGCGTTCTTGGCCGTCCGGCGCCCATTTCCTGTGATCGTCGCAGTTACCGGCATCCCTTTGGGGATCGAAGTTGTTCAAGCGAAAGTGGATGGACTAGGTCGAATATGTGACAGTTCAGATGCCCAGATGAACATTATTGGCGGCCTAGTCGGTCTGGCCGCCGCCGCTGTTGTCGTCGCGAGGCGGGATGGCATCCAGTGGAAAATGGGAGCAAAAGGAGCCTTCTACTCTTCCGCACTCCTTGCCATGGTCGGCGCTGGAGTCATAGCTCCCTCTTTGATGTTTACGCATATCGACGGAACCGGACTCTCGGCCGCTACGCCGGAACAGAAGCAGGCCGTTCAGAAAGCGGTGAAGGAAGCCTTTGGTGACCGGTATTTGCTCGGCCCGGTCCAGGATCAGCCGTGCGTTGGAGCTCCTTGCCGAAGTCTCGTATTCTCCTTGATCAGCCGAGATGAAGGCCACCCTGAAGCCTTCGCTAGTGGCACGCTCTCATGGCCGGACCAGAGGAAACTAAATATCCTTCTGAAGGATAGCGACCGGCCGAGCGTTATGGGGTTCCCGATCAAGGGCGCGAAGCCGCCCTCTAACCAGCAGGACGCTCATCAGCTCGCACGGTCTTACATGGAGAGTCACTACTCATGGGCCCAGGATTCCTCGGAGTATAAAACGTACCCCGTGGGAGAGAAGGCGGAGCTGGGATGGATAACTAGTTGGCGCTGGGTGCACAATGAAATCCTGATGCCTCGAATGCTCGACGTTCAGGTTGATCGGACGGGGCAGATTTCACAAATAAGCGTTTCTATGGGCCCAAAGAGTCTAGACCTCCCTGGGGTCGGCGTCAGTTCCGAACAAGCCGAAGAACTTGTACGGAATGCTATACGCGGGCAAATCGACAATACTGACGGGTTGAATGGTATTGAAATTGACGCATTCACCCTCAAGGCATCAGAAAAGGACGGCAATTGGCGACCAATGTGGCTTGTGAGTTTGTCTTTCTCTCGCGATAGCCTGAAAAGTGTGGACCAAGAATCGGGACAACTTTGGCGCGTTGATGCAATTAATGGAACGGTGTATAACGACGCCGACATGCCGGCATAGGCATCACCGACGTGGATCTTATAGGCCTAAGGTTACGGGAAGTGATGCCTCGTTTTCCTGTGACATCCCAAGGGCCAGGTGATCTCGATTGCAGCACCTAAAGAATCGTTCGATTAATTGCCCAGAATTGATTTTCCGAGCTATCGGCTTCTATGCCGAGTTGTCGAGGAACGCTCGGCGCGCTTCTTCGGGACGCCTGCGATTGAATGACGGCTAAACCCGTCAGAGCTGGCTGTTCCGCAACTCAGCGACTAGATCAACCGGGAAGAGGCGATCACACCCTGGTGCAATACTGAAGAGGGTCGCTGCATCAGCAGACTGGGAGAACCTGTACTGAGACGCGATGAGTCGCTTGAGCTGCCATATTCCAGGACGTAGATGGAGCATGATCTGACAGCGTCCGGAATCCGACCCTCCGGTGGCTGCGTGGGGAAGGCTCTCAGCGCATCGGGGAAGACCGAAGTGACTGGTCAGCCACCTAGGACCGCTGCTGCGGCTCAGTCTCTTCTAAGCACTTGGCCGCAGGTTCGAGTCCTGCCGGGGGCGCGTGACGGAAGACCCTCCTTCGGGAGGGTCTTTTTGCTGGTCGGGGAAGTTCGCCGATCGGGGGCGGAGTGGCTTGGGTCGTTCGTTTCGAGGGGGCCTTGACCTCAACCTTGGTCGATGTATGAGAGTCGGGTCATCGGACGGCGAGGCGAGGGGATTTCGATGACACAGCCCAGGATCCTGGTGACCGGCGCGACCGGGAAGGTCGGCGGCGCGGTGGTGGGCCTGCTGCACGCGGCGGGCGTGCCCGTGCGGGCGCTGGTGCGGGGGGAGGCCGACCTCCCGGAGGGGGTGCAGGCGGTGCGTGGCGATCTCGGTGATCCCGGATCGCTGGGCGCCGCCCTGGAGGGCATCGACGCGGTCTTCCTCGTCTGGCCCTTCCTGAGCGCCGAGGGCGCGTCGGACGTGGTCGGGGAGATCGGGAAGCACGCCCGACGGGTGGTGTACCTGTCCTCCGCCGGGGTCGGGAGCGGGGAGGTCGAGCCCGGCGAGGCCATCACCCTGTTCCACTCGGAGCTGGAGCGGCTGATCGAGGCGTCGGGCCTGGAGTGGACGGCGCTGCGGCCCACCGGCTTCGCGGGCAACACGCTGGGCTGGGCGGACGAGGTCCGCGCCACCGGTGCGGTACGGGCCCCGCTGGCGGCGCTGGCGCGTCCGCTGATCCACGAGGCGGACATGGCGGCGGTCGCCGTCCGGGCACTGACGACCGACACCCTGCTCGGCGCCCGCCCCGTGCTCACCGGTCCCGAACTGGTCACCCAGGAACGGCAGGTGGCCCTGATCGGCGAGGCGATCGGGCGGCCGGTGCGGTTCGAGGAGATCACGCTGGACGAGGCCGCCGAGCAGATGCGGGCCGCGGGCTACCCGGCGGAGCTGGTGGAGGCCGTGCTGCCGGCCCAGGCGGGGATGCTCGACGCTCCGGAACCGGTCAACGACGAGGTGGAGCGCATCACAGGCACCCCGGCGCGGTCCTTCCGGGAGTGGGCGGTGGACCACGCGCCGGACTTCCGCTGAGACTCCGCGCGCACGCGGAGGGCGACGGCGACGGGCCGCACCGGTCCCGGGCGGGGGGCGGTGCGGACTGGTGGGCTGGTGGGCTGGTGGGGCGGGGGACGGTGGGGGCCGGGGACGGTGCGGGCCGCTGGGGCGGTGCAGGCCGGGAGCGATGCGGGGCGGTGCGGGTGGGCGGTGCGGGTGGGCGGGTTAGAGTCGCGGGCATGGGGGCTCAGGGGCGTGTGAAGACGTGCAAGTGGTGCAAGCGGCCGGTGGTTCGGCGGTCGTGGTGGCGTTCGCGCCGGTACTGCAACCGGTGGCATCAGACGCGGAAGTGGATCTCGCGGATCATCGAGGTGACCGGAGAGGCGGCCGGCGCCTGACGGCTCCCCCATCTCCGACCTCCCCGTCCTCGAAGCCCCCGTCCCCGACCTCACCGATCGGCGGTCGTCAGCCCGGGGTCGTGTGCAGGGTGCGGAAGCGGGTGGGCGCGGCCGGGTCGCGGTCGGCCACCTGGACCGGGGACCAGGCCCACTGGCGGACCGGGCCGTCGGCCGGGCGGGTGAAGCGGATGGTGCCGCGGGTCCCCTCCACGGAGACGCGGGGCCAGGAGCCGGCGATCGCCTCGCGGTCGGTGCCGTGGGCGCGGAGGGTCTCGGCGAGGACCGCGATCGTGTCGTAGCCCTCGAAGGCCACGAAGGAGGGGGCGGCGCCGAGGCGGGCGCGGAGGGCCGTCTCCACCCGGGCCCCCAGGGGCGTCGGACGCTCGGGGAGGTAGCGGAGGAACGGGATCGCGGTGCCGTCGCCGCCCAGGAGCGTCTCCCACGCGGCGAACTCCGGCTGCCCGGCCGGCGCGCCGATGAGGAGACCCGCGAGGCGGGAGTCCCCGCGGACCGCCCGGACGATGGGGACCGCCGGGTCCGGGAAGCCCGACAGGAGGAGCAGGGCCGTCGCACCGTCGGCGGCCAGCGCGTCGCAGAGCGTTCCGTGGTTCGGGGCGCTCGCGTCGAGCGTCGTGACCGTGCCGCCTCGCGGGGCCAGGTGGTCGCGCAGGATGCGGGTGCCCGCCGCCCAGTAGACGCTCGGTTCGGCGGCGACCGCGACGCGGGTGTGGCCCGCGGCGAGGAGGAAGTCGGCGTAGACGCGCCAGCCGTGGGACTGTGCCGGGGCCAGCCGCGCGACCCGGTCCGTCGGCCGCTCGGTGAGCGCGTCCAGCACCGCCGAGGAGCAGAGGAAAGGCAGGCCGAGCGCGTCGGCACGGGCGGCCGCCGCGCGGGCGGAGACGCTGTGGTACTCGCCGGCCAGGGCGGCTACGCCGAGCCCGGCGAGTTCGTCCACGGCGGTCTCGGCCCTGCGCGGATCGGCGGCGGTGTCCCGGACCACGAGGTCGAGCGGCCTGCCGTCGACGCCGCCGGCCGCGTTGGCCTCCGCCACGGCCAGTTCGAGACCGGCGAGCAGATGCCGGCCGGCCTCCGTCCAGCCGGGGCGGGTCAGCGGGGCGAGGGCGCCGATCCGGACGGGGGGTGCGGACGTCGTCGTGCTCATCGGCGGGCGTCTCCCGGGGGTGATTCCGTACGGTTCACCCCATTCTTGGTACGGGAGAGCGCGTCGGCCCTTTCGGCGCGCCGCCCGGCCCGCGCGACCTCCGCCGCCGCCCCCTCCGGTCGCTGCCGCGTCGCCGGGTCACCGTCGCCGTCGTCGGGTCACCGTCGCCGCCGTACGACCGCCCTCATCTCCGTACGGCCGCCCTCATCTCCGTACGACCGCTCCCGCCATCGTCCGGCCGTCCCCCGACGCCCGCCTCAGTGCGCCGCGCCGCGCTCCGTCGCCGTGTCGCGGACGCCGAGGCGGAGGTGCTCCACGTGGTAGAGCGCCTGGTCGAGGAGTTCGGCGACATGGTTGTCGTACAGGGCGTAGACGATCGAGCGGCCGTGGCGCTCGCCGGTGACCAGGCCGAGGTTGCGGAGCAGGCGCAACTGGTGGGAGCAGGCGGAGGGTTCCATGCCGACGGCCTCGGCGAGGTCGCCGACCGCGCAGGGCCCTTCCTGGAGCCTGGCGAGGATGTACAGGCGCGAGGGAGTGGCGAGGGCCTGGAGGGTGGCGGCGACGTCGGCGGTGCCGACGGCGTCGAGTCGCTCGCGCGGGGTGGCGCCCGTGGCGGCGTCGGTTCCGTGGCCCATGGGGCCATCATACGGATGACACATGAATAGCTGTTCAGGTGTTCCGGTATGGTGACGGGGTCGATGCCGTCCGCCCGCGAAGGGTCGCCCCGCCATGCCTTCATCCCTGGACCAGAGCGACCAGAGCAACCAGCGCGACCAGCACGAACCGGCGGACCAGCAGGAACAGCGCCAGTCGGCCGAGGGGCGCGCGCGAGGCGGACGGCCTGCCGCCCCCGCTCCCCCGCTCCCACCCCACATCCGCACCCGCACCCGCACCCGCACCGGGACCCGCACCCGCACCCGCGCCCTCGCCCTGCCCGAGGTGCGGTGGGCGCTCGCCTCGCTCGGGCTGTTCCTCCTCGCCCTCCCCCCGTACCTGCTCGGCGGTCCCGCCTGGCTGTGGGGGGCGCTCTTCGCCGCCGCCTACGCCACCGGCGGGTGGGAGCCCGGTCGGGAGGGGCTGAAGGCGCTCCGGGAGCGGACCCTCGACGTGGACCTGCTGATGGTCGTCGCCGCGCTCGGCGCCGCCGCGCTCGGCCAGTTCCTCGACGGCGCGCTGCTCATCGTCATCTTCGCGACCTCCGGCGCCCTGGAGGCGGTCGCGACCGCGCGTACCGCCGACTCGGTGCGCGGACTGCTCGACCTCGCGCCCGCCACCGCCACCCGGCTGCTCCCCGACGGCGCGGAGCAGACCGTGGACGCGGAGCGCCTCGCGGTCGGGGACACCGTCCTGGTGCGGCCCGGGGAGCGGATCGGCGCGGACGGGCGGGTCGTCGGCGGAGCCAGTGAGGTCGATCAGGCCACGATCACCGGGGAGTCGCTGCCGGTGGTCAAGGAGGCGGGCGACGAGGTGTTCGCCGGGACCGTCAACGGCACCGGCGCCCTGCGCGTACGGGTCGGGCGCGACCCCTCCGACTCCGTGATCGCCCGGATCGTCCGGATGGTGGAGGAGGCGTCGCGCACCAAGGCCCCGACCCAGTTGTTCATCGAGAAGGTGGAGCAGCGGTACTCGGTCTCCATGGTCCTCGCGACCCTCGCCGTCTTCGGCGTCCCCCTCGCCTTCGGCGACGACCTGGCGTCCGCGCTGCTGCGCGCGATGACCTTCATGATCGTGGCCTCGCCCTGCGCGGTGGTCCTGTCCACCATGCCGCCGCTGCTCGCCGCCATCGCCAACGCCGGCCGGCACGGTGTCCTCGCCAAGTCCGCCGTGGTCATGGAGCGCCTCGGGCAGGTCGACGCCGTCGCCCTCGACAAGACGGGCACCCTCACCGAGGGCACCCCGCGCCTCACCGACGTCCTCCCGCTGCCCGGCAGCGGTCTCGACGCCGACGCCCTGCTGCGGCTCGCCGCCTCGGCCGAGCACGCCGGCGAGCATCCGCTGGCCCGGGCCGTCGTCGGCGCGGCCCGGGAGCGCGGTCTCGCCCTGGCCGCCGCCGACGCCTTCACCGCCACCCCCGGGCGGGGCGTCACCGCCACCGTCGAGGGCCGGGTCGTCGAGGTCGGCTCCCCCGCGCGGCTGCTGCCGCCCGGCGGTCAGGGCGAGCTGGTGGGGGAGCTGGAGGCGTCGGGGCGGACGGCCGTGGCGGTGCTGCGCGACGGCGAGCCGGTCGGCGTCCTCGGCCTCGCCGACCGGCTCCGCCCCGACGCCGCCGCGACCGTCGCCGCGCTGACCCGGCTGACCGGCCGCGCCCCGACCCTGCTGACCGGCGACAACGAGCGCGCCGCGCGGCACGTGGCCGAGCGGGTCGGCATCACCGACGTACGGGCCGGTCTGCTGCCCGCGGGGAAGGTGGCCGCGGTACGGGCCTGGGAGGCGGAGGGGCGGCGGGTGCTGGTCGTCGGCGACGGCGTCAACGACGCGCCGGCACTGGCCGCCGCGCACTGCGGGATCGCGATGGGCCGGGCCGGTTCCGACCTCGCCCTGGAGACCGCCGACGCGATCGTCGTACGCGACGAACTCGCCGCCGTCCCGGCCGTCGTCGCCCTCTCCCGGGCCGCCCACCGGCTGGTCGTGCAGAACCTGCTGATCGCGGGCGCCTTCATCACCGTGCTGGTCGTCTGGGACCTCGCCGGCACCCTGCCGCTCCCCCTCGGCGTCGCCGGACACGAGGGCTCCACCGTCCTCGTCGGCCTCAACGGCCTCCGCCTCCTCCGGACGTCCGCCTGGCCGCGCCCGCGAGAGCGCCGGGGCGAGGAGTGACGGCCGACCGTCCGCGAGGCCCGGTGCTCCACGCCCGCGGCACCGCCGGGGCGGGAAGTGATGCCCGGTCCGGGGGCGCGGGTGGGCACCGACTCGGGGCACGGCGGGTGCCGGGCCCCGATACGGCCACCCGGACCGGGAGTTCGAGGGGATCGGGAGGATCGGGAGCGCGATAAACGGAGAAAGCGGATGCAGCGGGGGAGCGGAGGGGCCGTACGGGCGCGGGTCAGATGCCCATGCCGATGCCGCCGCCCACCGGGAGCACCGCCCCGGTGATGTAGCCGGCGTCCTCGGAGGCGAGGAAGCGGACCGCCGCGGCGACCTCGCGGTCGGTGCCGGGACGGCCGACGGGGGTCATCCGCATCGTGTCCCGCATCCGCCGGTCGCTGAGGTCCTTCGTCATGTCCGTCTCGATGATGCCGGGCGCGACGAGGTTGACCGTGATCCCCCGGGGGCCGAGCTCCCAGGCCAGCGAGCGGGCGAAGCCGAGCAGGGCGGTCTTGGTGGCCGCGTAGTTGGTCTGGCCGGGGGAGCCGAGGAAGCCGAGCGCGGAGGAGAGGAGCACGATCCGGCCGCGCCGCTCGGCCAGCATGACCGAGGCCGCCGCCCGTACCGTGCGGAACACCCCCCGCAGGTTGGTGTCGAGCACCTCGTCGAAGGTGTCGTCGTCCATGCGCAGCAGCAGGGTGTCACGGGTGATGCCGGCGTTGGCGACGAGCACCTCGACGGGGCCCTGCTCGCGGGCGACCGTCTCGAAGGCCTCCTCGACGGACCGCTGGTCGGTGACCTCGCAGCGCACCCCGAGCAGGCCGTCGGGGACGGCGCCGCCGCGGTGGCCGACGGCGACCCGGTCGCCGTCCTCGGCCATCATGCGGGCGACCGCGAGTCCGATGCCCCGGTTGGCTCCGGTGATGAAGACTGATCGTGACACGGCTGTTCCGCCGTCCTTTCCTGGTACGTGCGATGAGGTGGTTCTTCGCCCGGGGCCGGCGCGGGCGGTTCAGCCGACGCGGGCGCTTCAGCCGGCGCGGGCGGTTCAGCGGTCGGGAGCGGTTCAGCAGTCGGACGCGCGGGCGGCTCAGCGGTCGGGGGCCTGGACGACCAGGCAGGACCAGGTGAAGCCGGCGCCCGCGCTGAAGACGAGCGCCGCCTCCCCCGGGGCGAGCGCCCGCTCGCGCAGGAGGTCGGCGAGGCCCGCGACGGCGTCGCCCGCGCCGAGGTGGCCGGTGGTGCGGCCGTATTCCAGCGGTTCGGCGGAGGTGTGCTCGGCGAGTACGGCCCGCCAGGAGTCGCGGAGCGTCTTGCGGCCGAAGCGGGGCAGGACCGCGTAGCGCAGCCGGAGGTCGTACGGGTGCATGCCGGCGTCGAGCAGGGCCTCGCCGACGACGGTGCGGATGCCGCGCAGGTTGGCGGCGACGAACCCCTCGTTGCCGTGCTCCCGCAGGTACGCGCGCTTCGTGACGCGCATGTCGACCCGGTCCCGGACGCCGCGCGGCACGGGGGCGAAGGGGTCGGCGCCCCGGTGCATCTCCTCCAGTTCGGCCGAGGCCGTGCTGGCCACCGACAGGAGCAGGAGCGGGTCGTCCTCCCCGGCGGGCGCGGTCAGCACGACGGCCGTGCCGCCGTCGCCGTACGCCACGCCGTAGTCGCTGGCCCAGCGGTCGAAGCCGGGGGCGACGAAGCGGTCGGCGGTGGTGACGAGGGCCCGCCGCGAGCGGGGGGAGCCGGTGGCGCGGGCCGCGGTCAGATAGGCCGAGGCGAGCTGCACCGCGCTGCTGCCGCCGTTGCACACCTGCTGGATGCCGATGGGCAGGGCCCGTTCGGCGCCGAGGCGGTGGGCGACGTAGTGGGCGGGGGACCACAGGTCGTGGCCCTGGTAGTACATGCTCGCGTGAAAGGTCAGGTCGAGTTCCTTGGGCTCGATCCCGGCGGCCGCCAGCACCTCGGACGCGGCGGAGACGGCCATGTCGGGGGCCGACTCGTCGACGGCCGCGGGGACGTCCTCGTGCCCGAGGTCCCGCGCGTGCCGCGGGGTCAGCCGGCCTTCCGCGACGGCGTCCTCGACGCGGTCCCGGCCGTGCGGGAGCCACAGGGCCGCGGCCGAAATACCGACCGGTTCCGCCAGCTTCATCTCCGTCCCGCCTTTCCTGAGGGATTCGGTGGTGGAGTATGCCGAGCCGCGATAGAAGCAGCGTGGAAGTTATGCGGAAACACCCCTCTCCGATCGACCTCTTCGCAGGTGGGACGGGGTCGTACCTCCTTCGACACACGGCCGGGTACCACTATCGAAACCTTGCCCGAAAGACAGCGCGCGACTTTCATTCCGAACTGCAGAAGAAAACCGAAGCACCGGACACCCGAATTGCGGGACCGCCGGAATTGCGGCGGCGCCGGGAATCCCGAAGGGGACGGCCCGGCCGGTGCGACCAGTTCGAAGGGGAAAGACATGGCCGGCACTCAGCTTCCCGAGGACCTGCGGGCGGACATCCGGGGGATCGTGGCCGAGGTGCTGGAGGTGGACGCCTCCGACCTCGCCGAGGACAGCAGCTTCGTGAACGACTTCGACGCCGACTCGCTGCTGGTGATCGAGATCATCTCCCGCTTCGAGCGCGACCTGCGCATCAAGATCCCGAAGGACGAGCTCGCCGAGCTGGACACCCTGCCGGAGGCGTACGAGCTCGTGGCGAAGTTCTATGTCGCGGGGGCCGTGGGTGCCTAGTCAGCCCACCCGGTACGGCTCCTCCCGCCGTGTCGTCGTCACCGGTCTCGGCGCCGTGAGCAGCCTGGGGCTCGGCGCCCACGAGCTCATCGACTCCGTCCGGTACGGCCGGCACGGCATCGGGCCCGCCGAGCAGTTCGACACGGCGGGCTTCGAGCGCACCCTGGCTGGCGAGGTCCGCGGCTTCGAACCGGGCGTCCATCTGCGGCATACGGCTCCGGAACGCTGGGGCCGCAGCGGGCAGTTCGCCGCCGTCGCCGCCCGCTTCGCAGCGGAGGACGCCGGGCTGGCCGGCACGGCGGACGACGGCCGGGACGGCCTGGGAGCCCATCGGGGCGTCAGCGTCTTCGGCACGACCAACGGCGAGTCCCAGGAGGTCGAGCGGGCCGTCGCCCAGTCGGTCGAGCGGGGACCCGGCGCCATGGACCCCGCGCTCCTCGGCCGCACCTCGCCGGGGAACATCGCGGGCGCGGCCGCCGCCGAACTGGGGCTCACCGGCGAGGCGTTGACCTTCGGCACCGCGTGCGCCGCGGGCAACTACGCGGTCGGCTACGCCTACGACCTGATCAGCTCCGGCGAGGCCGACCTGGCGGTCTGCGGCGGCGCCGACGCGTCGAACCGCGCGACCCACGCGGGCTTCCACGCGCTGGGCGCCCTCGCCGAGTCCGTCCCGCGCCCCTTCGACGAGCACCGCGACGGGATCGTCACGGCCGAGGGCGGTGCCGCGCTGGTCCTCGAACCGCTCGACGCGGCGGTCGCCCGCGGCGCCCGGATCTACGCCGAGGTCCTCGGGCACGGCATGACCTGCGACGCGCGGCACATGACCAATCCGCACGCCGGCACGATCGCCGCCTGTGTCCGCGCCGCGCACGAGCGGGCGGGGATCACGCCGGCGGACGTGGACTACATCTGCGCGCACGGCACCGGGACCCGGGCCAACGACATCACCGAAGTCACCGCCGTACGGGAGGTGTTCGGCGACGCCCTGCCGCCGATCAGCTCCATCAAGTCGATGCTCGGCCACACCATGGGCGCGGCCGCCGCCTTCGGGGCCCTCGTGTCCTGCGCGGCGCTGCACGAGGGGTTCCTGCCGCCGAGCGCGACGCTGCGGGCGGTCGATCCGGAGCTCGGCGAGGTGGACGTCGTCCCCGGCGTCGGCCGGGACGCGAGCCCCCGGATCGTGCAGAACCACGGATTCGCGTTCGGCGGCAACAACGCCGTCGTCCTCTTCGGGAAGGCCGGGGTATGACCACCATCGCAGTCCCCGAACCGGTGATCGACGCGGCGCCCGCGGCGGCGGTTCCCGGGGTCGTCCCGCTCGACATCGTCGGCCACGGCGTGTTCAGCGCGGCGGGCTCCGGCCTCGCCGCCCTCACCGCCCTCGCGGGGCTCACCGGGCTCGCCGGGCTCCCCCGGGAGAGCGGGCACCCGGAGGCGGCGGGCGCGGACGGCGCGTGGCCGCCGCTTCCGGTCCGCGCCGTCTCCGGCTTCGACCCGGAGGCCGTCCTCGGCCGGAAGGGTTTGAGGGGGCTCTCCCGTACCGACCGGCTGGTGATGGCCGCGAGTCTCGCCGCCGCGACGCGGGCTCCCGGCGGCGCCGGGGAGCGGACCGGCATCGTGCTCGGCACCGACGTCGGCAGCGCCGCCGCGCAGGAGGCCTTCCTCCGCGACACGTTCGTGCAGGAGCGGCCCTACCTGGTCAACCCCTCCGCGTTCCCCGGCACGCTGATGAACTCGGCGGCCGGCCGGACCGCGATCCGCCTCGGCCTCACGGGGCTGAACGCGACGGTGTCCGGCGGTGCGCTCGCCTCCCTGCACGCCCTGCGGTACGCGCGCAACGCCCTGGTCAACGGGCACGCCGACCACCTCCTGGTGGGCGGCGTCGAGGAGGCGTCCGCCGCCGGCGCCTGGGCCTGGCACCGCACCGGCGCGCTCCGCCCCGGCGCGGCGCTCGGCGAGGGCTGCGCGGTGTTCGCCCTGCGGCGCGGGGCGGACGCGGGCACCGGGGGCGGCACTCCGCTCGGGCACCTGCTCGCCTGCGAGACCGGCTTCGCCGACCCCGTGGCCGAGGGCCCGGAGGGCGTGGCGCGGCGACTCGCCGACTGCGTCCGTACGGCGCTGCTGCGCAGCGGGCCGATCGGCGCCGGGGACGAGCGGCTCCTCGTGGTGCCGGGCGCGGGTGCCCGGCGCGGCTGGGCGGCGGTCGAACGACGCGCGCTGCGCGGGGTGTTCGGCGCCCTGCCGGCGAGCCGCCTGCTGCGGGTCAACACCGCCCTGGGCGAGACGTACGCGGCGTCCACCGCGCTCCAGCTGGCGGCGGTCCTCGCCCGCTGGCAGGACGGCGCCACCGGTGAGGGGCCGGCTCCGGAGCGGGCCGCCGTCCTCACGGCGGTCGGCCAGGACGGCTCGGTGGGCGCGGCCGTCGTCGCCCGCCCCGCCACCGCCACCGCCACCGCCACCGCCACCGCCACCGCAAGCGACTGACCGCGCCCCTCGTACGCCCCTCTCGCCCGTCCCTCCGCTTCCTCCCGCAACCGATCGACCGACTGGAGACTCACCGTGGAAAGCAGCTCCCTCCTCCTCCCGCACGGCGGGGAGGCCGCGGAGGCCGAGGAGCGGCCCGCACTCACCTACGAGCAGACCGTGCCGCGCGGTCTGGTCCACCGCTGGTCGCTCTCCGAGGTCTTCCTGACCGGTTCGCGCGGCCTGGACGGGCGGCGCTTCGAGGCGGCGGCCCAACTACCGCTCTCCCACGCGTACTTCCGCGATCACCTGGGGCGCGGCGGCCACCATGACGTGCTGCTGGTGCTGGAGGCGTGCCGGCAGTCCGTGACCTGCGCCGCCCATCTCCACCAGGGCGTCCCGGCCGCGACCACCTTCATGGTGACGGCCTGGTCCCTGGAGATCACCGACCCGGAGGCGCTGGCGTGCGGCACCCGGCCGGGCGAGCTGGCCATCGCCGGCGACGTCACCGGGCGGCACGAGCGCGGCGGGCGGCTGCGGAGGCTGGAGTTCGCGATGGACCTGGCGCTCGACGGGCGTCCGCTCGGCCGGCTCACCATGGACGTCCGGTCCACGCCGACGGAGCAGTACCACTCGCTGCGGTACATGCAGCGGGGCGGCGAGGTGCCCACCGCGTTCGGCCTGCCCGCCGAGCCGGCCGGCGAACCGGTCGAGCCCGCCGCGGTCGGCCGGCTGGACCCGGTGAACGCCGTCCTCGACGACGTGCGCGTGGCGGACGGGACCGTGACGGCCGCCCTGAGCCCCCGCAGCTTCCGCAACCGCAGCATGTACGACCACCCCTACGACCACGTCCCGGCGATGGTGTTCAGCGAGGCGGCCCGGCAGTGCGGGCTGCTCCTCTCGGACGGCGGCCCCGGGCAGGCGCGGGTGGTGCGCCTGGACGGTTCCTTCGACCGCTTCGCCGAACTGGACCGGCCGGTACGGCTGTCGGCCGCGCCCGAGCCGGAGCGCGGCGCGGACTCCTGGCTGCTGCGGGCGGAGCAGGACGGGGAGACGGTCGCGTCCGTCTCGTTCTCCCTCGCCTGACCTCCCGCCTCGCACGCGGGCCGCGGGCTCGCGCCGCGGGTGCCGGCCGCGCGCCGGTCGGGACCGCGGGCCGCGCACTCCCTCTTCCTCCTCCCCTCCGAAAGGCATTCCCATGGCTCAGCCCTCCCCCTCCCTGATCTGGTTCGACTTCGGCGGCGTCCTCTCCCCGCCCCTGGAGCGCATCTACGAGGCGTACGAGGTCAAGACCGGCATCACCCCGTCCCAGCTCAAGGCCGCGATCAAGGGGGTGGCCGACGAACTCGGCATGCCCACCATGGCGCCGGTCGAGATCGGCGCGCTCACCGAGCCCGAGTGGGGCACCCGGCTGGCCCGGGTGCTGGCCGCGCAGAACCCCGGGATCGACCTCTCCCGGGCCCGGCTCCGGGCCTTCGGCGAGCAGTGGTTCGACGGCGTCGTGGCGAACCCGGTGATGGTCCGCGCCTACCTGTACCTCCAGGAGAACGGATTCCGCACCGGCGTCCTGTCGAACAACGTCGTCGAGTGGGGCCCGTACTGGAAGGCGATCATCGCCCCGATCGGCGAGGTCGACGTCCTCATCGACTCCTCCGCCGTCGGCTGCCGCAAGCCCGACGCGGAGATCTACGAGATCGCCGCGAAGACCGCCGGCGTCGACCCGTCCGAGTGCCTCCTGATCGACGACGTCGAGGAGAACCTCGCCGCCGCCCGCGCCCAGGGCTGGCGGACGGTCCTCTTCAGCGACGACGAGCGCACGCTGGCCGACCTGCGGACCGCGACGGGCCTGGCCGGCCTGTCCGGCCTGCTGTGACCCCCCTCTCCCGGACGCCCGAAGGAGCCCGAACATGACCATCTCACCGGAAGCGGTGGAGGCGGCGGCAGCCCGCGGAAGCGGCGTCACCGTCGCCGACGTCCCCCGTCTCGACCCCGAACCGCCGTACGTCCCCGTCGCGGAGCGCTCGGCCGGCGGCCTGCCGCAGGTGAAGCTGCCGAGCGGGCACCCCGTGGTGCACCTGACCCGGTACGCCGACGTGCACAAGGTGCTGACCGACTCCACCTTCGGCCGCGCCGAGACCAACGTCGAGGGCGGGCCGACGTTCTTCCCGACGCCGCTGCCGCCCGAGATGCTGATCAACCTGGACGGTCCCGACCACTCCCGGATGCGGCGGTTCGTGACGGCGGACTACAGCGCCAACGCGGTCGCCCGCCTCGCCCCGTTCCTCGACGAGGTCGTCACCCGGCGCTTCGCCGAGCTGCGGGCCCAGGAGCGTCCCGACCTGTACACCGCGGTCCTCGACCCGATCCCGATCGAAGTGACCTGCCGTTTCCTCGGCATACCGGAGGAGGACGCGGCGTACTTCCGCCCGCACTCCCCCACCATCCAGAAGGCCCTGCACGACGACGTCCCGGCCCTGATGGACGAGTTCTTCACCTCGTACGGCTACGTCACCGACCTGGTGACCGGGAAGCGTCCGGTCGTCCCCGGCGGGCTGATCGAGGGCTTCCTCGCCGGCCGCGACGAGGCCACGCCTCCGCTGGAGGACAAGGAGCTGGTCGGGCTGGTCTTCGCCGCCATGGTGGCGATCGACCAGAACGTGCTCTCGGTGCTGGCCAAGGCGGCGCTGGTGCTGCTGACCGCCGACTCGCTGTGGCAGCGGGCCGTCGAGGACCCGGACGTGGTGCCGCAGCTGGTGGAGGAGGTGATCCGGCTGGTGCCGCTGGGCTCCATGTCGACCTTCCCGCGGGTCGCCCACCGCGAGGTGGTGACGAGCGAGGGCACGATCTTCCCGGGCGACGTCGTGTACGCGGACGCGTTCGCGGCCAACCGCGACCCGTCGGTGTACGAGAACCCGCTCGTCATCGACCCGGACCGCAAGGGCAAGCGGCACCTCCAGTTCGGCTACGGCATGCACCACTGCCTGGGTGCCGCCCTGGCCCGGCTGGAGATCAGCGGGATCCTGATCCGGCTGGTCCGCGAGTTCCCCGGGCTCACGCTCGACGCCGACCCGGAGTCGCTGCCGTGGGACGAGGGCGCGCTGCTGCGCCGGCCGGTCTCGCTGCCGGTGCGCTGGTAGCCCGCCCCGGACCGTCCGTGCGGTGCCCCGGCCGGACCGGCGCACCGCACGGACATGCTCCTTTGGACGTACGTCCGATGTCTCCTGGGCGGTAGAGGCATGGAGTCGCGGCCCACCCGCTGGCTAGCGTCGAAACGCGCCTCCGGAAACGGCTTCGGAGCGGGCGCGGAACGGAAGACGGGGGCTCGGGGGCATGGGGGAGAAGGGGATGGGGGCCGACGGCGGGACGCGTCTGGGCGTTCTCGGCGCGCTGCGGCTGTCGGTCGGGGAAAGGGAGTTCACCCTCCGCGGGCCGAAGCTGCGCAAGGTGTTCTCGCTCCTGGCCGTCCGGGCGGACGAGCTGGTGAGCCTCGACGACCTCGTCCGCGAGCTGTGGGCGGGCGATCCGCCGGGCAGCGCGGTCATGACCGCCCGGACGCACGTGTACCACCTGCGGAAGTGGTTCGCCTCGCTGCCGGTCGAGGAGGCCCTGCGGCCCCGGCTGACCGGCCGGCCGCACGGCTATGTGCTGGAGGCCCCCGGGGGCGGCGTGGACGCCGGTCTCTTCCGGGCGGCGCACCTGCGCGGCGGCCGGCTGCTCGCCGAGGGGCGGGTGGCGGAGGGGGCCGCCGTGCTGGGCGAGGCGCTGGCGCTGTGGCGCGGCCCGGTCCTCTCCGACGTACGGATGGGGCCGGTGCTCGAACCGCTCGCCGCGGGGCTGACCGCGCTGCGGGACCAGGCGCTGGACCGCCGCCTGGAGGCGGACATGCGGAGCGGCCGGCACCGGGAGATCGTGGAGGAGCTGCGGGGCCTGGTCGCGCTCCATCCGTTCGACGAGTGGCGGCACGCGCGGCTGATCAGCGCGCTGCACCGGTCCGGACGACGGGCCGAGGCGCTCGCCGCGTACGAGGAACTGCGCGCGCTGCTCAGGCGGGAGCTCGGCATGGAGCCGTCCCGGGAGGTCCTGCGGCTGCGGGACCGGCTGGTCAGCGGGGCGGAGCCGGTACCCGTACCGGAGTGGGTGCCCGAGCCCGCCCCCGCGCTCCGGCCCGCCTCCGTACCCGACCCCGCACTCGGCCCTTCTCCCGTACCCGCCCCCGCACTCGACCCTTCTCCCGTACCCGACCCCGTACCCGACCTTTCTCCCGTGCCCGACCCCGCACTCGGCCCTTCTCGCGTGCCCGAGCCCGCACTCGACCCTTCTCCCGCACCCGAGGCCTCCCCCGCACTCGCACCCGAGGCCTCCCCCGCACTCCGGACTTCCCCCGCCCCGCGGCCCTCCCCCGTACGCACCCCGCCGCGGCTCCCCGTCGCGGAGGGTCCGGCGGGGAGCGGGGAGCGGTCGTGATCCGGGAGCTCTTCGCCGCGCCGGTCGCGGCCTTCGACGGCGTGCGGCTGCCGGAGGAGCCCCGGCTCTTCCCCGAGGAGGAGGCCGCGGCGGCGGCGATGGGAGCGGCCCGGCGGGCCCGGTTCGCCGCGGTCCGCGACTGTGCCCGCCGGGGCATGCGCCGGCTCGGCGAGCCCCCCGCGGCCCTGCCGCGGGGACCGCGCGGGGAGCCCGTGTGGCCGGCCGGGCTGACCGGCAGCATGACGCATACGCGGGGCTACTACGCCGCGGCCGTCGCCCGCTCCCGGGACGTCCTGTCGCTCGGGGTGGACGCGGAGCCGGACGAGCCGCTGCGCCACCCGGGCATGCTGCCGCGGGTCGCGCTGGCGGCGGAACGGGCCTGGGTGGCGCGGCTGTCGGCCGAACGGCCCGGGGTCAACTGGGACCGGCTGCTGTTCAGCGCCAAGGAGTGCGTCTACAAGGCGTGTTCGCCGGTGCTGGGCGAACTGGGCTTCGGGGACGCCCTGATCACGGTGGACCCGGCGGCCGGCACCTTCCGCGCGCGGGTCGCCGCGCCGGGGCGGGGCGACCCGCGCCGGGCTCCCGGGCGGGTGGTCTCCGGCCGGTGGCTCGCCCGGGACGGTCTGCTCGTCACCGCGCTGGTGCTGCGGCCTCCGGATCGGGCTCCGGGTCCGTCCCGGCGCGCCGGGCGAGCGGGTTGGCCTCCAGCAGGGCGAGCAGACCGGGGAAGCGGGCCTCCAGGTCCTCCCGGCGCAGGTGCGCCTTGCGGCTGTTGCCGCGGTTGACCTGCTGCACCAGTCCGGACTCGCGCAGGATCCGGAAGTGGTGACTGAGCGTCGACTTAGAGACCGGGAAGCCGAAGGAGAGGCAGGTCCGCTCGGTCCCGTCCGGGAGCGTCAGGAAGACCTGGATCACCTCGTACCGGAGGGGGTCGGAGAGCGCGTTGAGGACCGTCGACAGGTCCATCTCGCTCCGGGTCGGGTGTCCTTCCTCGTCGGGCATGCGCTGCGGCTCCTTCGCTCGGCTCGACCGCCGTCCGGCGGGGGCGGCCCTCGTCCGGAGGCCGCCAAGCTTGTCAGGTTTCACTTGCATCGTACCTCCACCTCTGCCAACCTAGGTTCGAAAAATTCCGAACCTCTCTCATGTACGCCGCCGGAACGGGAGCTTCCTCCAATGACACAGACCGAGTCCGTCGCCACCGGGCCAGAGGCCGAATCGCCCGGCACCGCCGCACCCCGGCGGCAGACCCTGATCCTGACCGCGGTGCTGCTGGCGATCTTCGTCGTCCCCACCTCGATCTCCGGCACCGGAGTGGCGCTGCCCTCCATCGGAGCCGACATCGGCGCGAGCCTGGTCCCGCTCCAGTGGGTGGTCAACGCCTTCAACGTCGCCTTCGCCTGCCTGACCCTCGCCTGGGGCTCGATCGCCGACATCGTCGGCCGCATCCGCGCCTTCACCATCGGCGCCGCCCTCTACGCCGTCGCCTCGCTCGTCAGCGTCTTCGCCGCCGACATCTACGTCCTGGACGCGGCCCGCGCCCTCGCCGGCATCGGCGGCGCGGCCATCTTCGCCTGCGGCGCGGCCCTGCTCTCCACCGTCTTCGAGGGCCCCGCCCGCGGCCGGGCCTTCGCCCTCTTCGGCACCGTCGCCGGCCTCGGCGTCTCCTTCGGTCCCTCCCTCTCCGGCCTGCTCATCGAGACCGCCGGCTGGCGCTGGGTCTTCGCCCTGCACGCCGTCGTCCTCGGCCTGGTCCTGCTCGCCGTCCCCGCGATGAGCAAGGGCGTCACCGAGACGCGCAACCCGGACGCCCGCATCGACGTCCCCGGCACCGCCCTCTTCGTCGTCGCGATGCTGCTCCTCACCACCGGCATCGCCCAGGGCTCGCAGTGGGGCTGGGCCAGCCCGGGCGTCCTCGGCCTCTTCGCGGGCACGGTCGTGGCGCTGGTCGCCTTCGCCGCCGTCGAGAAGCGGCACGCCCACCCGATGCTCGACCTGGGCGCCGTGGCCGACCGCCGCTTCCTCGCCCTGTGCCTGGTGCCGGTCGCCGGCTCCTTCGCCTTCGTCACCATGCTCACGTACCTGCCGAGCTACCTCACCGCGGCGGGCGGCTACTCCAGCGGCGCGGCCGGCCTGATCATGGTGCTGCTCACCTTCCCGATGCTGGTCTTCCCGCTGATCGCCGCGAAGCTGGTGGCCAAGGGCGTCCCGGCGATGACCATCATCTTCGTCAGTCTGGTCTGCCTGGTGGTCGGCGTCGCCGGACTCTCCCTCTTCTCCCCGGACGTCAACCTCGCGCTGGTCGCCCTGCCGATGCTCATCACCGGTGCCGGCTACGCCCTCGCCGCCGGTCTCGTCGACGGCGAGGCCCTGAGCCTGATCGCCCCGGAGCGGGCCGGCATGGCCGCGGGCTTCCTCAACACCCTGCGCCTCGGCAGCGAGGCCATCGCGGTCGCCGTCTACGGCTCGCTCCTCGCCACCCTCCTCACCGGCCGCACCACCGACGGGATCGCCGCCTTCCCGGGCGCCGGCGACGCCGCCACCGTGGCCGGCACCGCGGCCGCCGGCAACATCAGCGACCCCGCCGAGGCGGTCTCCGCCGCACAGCGCGAGGGCTTCGTCGACTTCCTGGTCGACGCCTACGACGGCTCCTTCCACACCGTCCTCTGGGTGCTCGCCGCGACCTGCCTGGTGCTGCTCGCGGTCATCGCCCTGCTGCTGCGCGGCGGCAAGTCCGCCGCCCCGTCCGCGAGCTGACCCACCGCCGGTCCGCCCGCGGCACCGGCACCCCGAGGCGCCTCTGTATCGGTACGACAGGGGCGCCTCTCGGCGAACTCCCTCCTTGTCCCCTGGAGCAGACCGTGACCGTCACCCCCCACCACGGCCCGTCCGCCGCGGCACCGCCGGCCACCGCCCTGCCCGGGCGGGTGCTCACCGTGGCCCGGCACTGCGTCGCGGAGGCCCGGCCCGTCGTCCAGCTCGTCTTCCTCACCCGCTTCGCGCTCGGCGCCCTGTGCGCCACGGCCGCCGGCGGCGGACGCCCGGCGGCCCGGGACGTCCTGGTCGGCGCGGTGGCGCTGTACGGAGCGGTGCTGGCCACGTACCTGCTCAACGGCGTGATGGACATCGCCGAGGACCGGGTCAACGGGTCGCGGCGGCCCGTCGCGCGCGGCGACCTCCCGGCCCGCACGGCCGCGCGCGTGGTGGCCGGCAGCGCGGTGGTCTCGCTGCTGCTCGCCGCCTCGGTCCCCGGCCTCGTCGGGCTGGTCGCCCTCCTGCTGGTGCTCGGCTGGGCCTACTCGATGCCCCCCTTCACCGCGAAGCGCAAAACCTCGTCCGGCGCGGTCGTGGTGACGGCCGCCGGGCTCGTCGCCTACCTCGCCGGGGCCGTCGCCGCGCACGGCTCCATGGCGACCGGGCCGCTCGTCCTGTGCGGGGTGCTCGCCCTGTGGATGGGCGCGGTCGGCGCCGTCTCCAAGGACCTGAGCGACGTCCCCGGCGACACCGCTGCGGGGCGGGCCACCTTCGCCGTGGTGCGCGGCGAGCGGGCGGCCCGGCACTTCGTGGCGGTCGCCGCCCCCGTGCTGGGGGCGGCCGGTCTCGCCGTCGGCCTCCTGGGCGACCCGGTGGTGCTGGCGGGCGCGGTGCCGCTGGCTGCGGGCGCCGGCGCGGTCGTGTGGCGCTGCCTGCGCCCGCGCCCGGACCACCCGCGCGCCCCGTACCGGGCGTTCATGGTCACGCAGTACGCGGCCAACGCCGGGCTCGCCGCGGGTCTGGTCGCCGCGGGGTGGGTCTGACGGGTGGTCCCGGCGGGCCGCTCAGCGGCCGATGAGGCGGGCGGAGAGCGCCTTGTTGACCGCGTCGAGCCGGGTGGTGGCCTCCAGTTTGGCGAAGATGTTCCGCAGGTGGCGCTTGACCGTCCCCTCGGTGATGCCGAGGCGGCGCCCGATCTGACGGTTGCTCATCGCCTCCGCCACGCATTCGAGCACTTCGCGCTCGCGGGAGGTGAGGACCGGTGGTTCCGGGGCGTCCGCGGGCCGCGGCGGGACGGCGGGCCGCCACGGCGTGAAGACGGTGGTGCCCCCGGCCACCGTGCTGTGGATGGCCGAGAGCAGCATGTCCCGGCTGGCCGACTTGTGGAGGTAGCCCGCGGCCCCGTCGGCGAGCAGCGCCTGCACCAGGTCCCCGTCGTCGTGCATGGTGAGCACGACGACCCGGGCGCCGGGAGCCACGGCCCTCAGGGCCCGCAGGGTCGCCTGGGGGCCGGGGCCCGGCATCTCCAGGTCCAGCAGGACGACATCGGGCTGGAGCCGGCTCGCCAGCCGGACGGTCGTCGGGCCGTCCACGGCCTGCCCGACGACCTCCAGGTCCGGCTCCTTGCCCAGCATCGTGCAGAGCGCGCTGCGCAGCAGGGTGTGGTCGTCGGCGGCGAGGATCCGTACGACTCCGGGGGCGTCCTCGCTCATGCGCTGATCCCGAGCGCGCCCTCGGTGCGGCGGCGCGGGACGTGGAAGCGCACGGAGGTGCCCCGGCCGGCCGGGCCCGAGAGGGTCAGGGTGCCGCCGAGCGCGGCGATCCGCTCCCGCATGGACGCCAGGCCGTTGCCCCGCAGCAGGGCCGCCGCCGGTACGCCGATCCCCCTGCCGTCGTCGGTGACCCGGGCCTCCAGGCCGTGGGGGTCGATGACGACCCGGACGAGCACCTCGGTGGCGCCGGAGTGGGCGAAGCTGTTGCGCAGGCATTCGCGCAGGACGAGGAAGACCTCGTCCTGGTGGAGCGGCGGCAGCAGGTCGACCGGCCCTCTGACCTGGATGTCCACCTCGGTGCCGGCCGGTCGGGAGACGGCCGCGTAGTTCATCAGGTGGGTGCGCAGACCGGCCCCGGTCCTGGGCACCCGCAGGCCGCTGACCAGCTCGCGGACGAAGCCGAAGGTGTCCAGGAGGGCGGCCTTGGCGGCGTCGATCCGGTCCGGTACGTCCTCCTGGCGGCCCTGCTCCAGCTCGTGGAGCTCCAGGTACCGCAGGGCGAGGCCGAGGTTGCTGCCGATCCGGTCGTGGATCTCGCGGGCCAGCCGGGAGCCGTGGGCGGCGGCGAGCGGGTCGTCCCCGGCCATCAGGAAGGCGTCGTAGCCGATCTCGGCCGCCGACACCCGTGCGTCGATGGCCCGGCCGAGCGCCTTCACGGCGGCGAGGCCGCGGGGCAGGGCCTCCTCGGGGGGCAGGCCCTCGAGCAGGGAGGGCAGCGTGTCGAGGACGGTGTCCCGCAGGGTGCGGGCGGCCCTGAGCGACTCGCGGGCGGGGATGTGCTGGACGGCGCGCCGGGCGCCGAGTTCCAGCGAGGCGAACTCCGCGTCGAGTTGTTCGGCGGGCAGTTCGGCGCAGCCGTCGTGGAGGCTGCGCTGGAATTCGGCCACGATGTGCCGGGCCTGCTGTTCGCATTCCGGCCAGACGTCCTCGTCCAGGGCCAGGACGCTGCCGACGGCCCGGAGGCGGTCGGCGAAATCGGCGATGATTGCGTTCGTGACCTGTGGTGAGCAGACACCACATCTCACTGCGGTCATACCAGCTTCCCCCTCAGCGTGATCCGCGACCGCCACGTGGTGGCGGAAGGTCGAGCGGCCCCCACACCTACAGACGATCGACTGATCATCATATAGATGTGTGTCAGCCACTCCACGAATGCATAGCCTTACGGTTACACGCGCCGATCTCCCTCGACAACCCGTTACTTCGCAGGTCATAGCCGTGCGGAGGGTATGCCGACGGACCGTCCGGCCCTGCCGGACGGTCCCCTCGCGAAGCGGCCCGGGACCTCGTCACCCCACCCCTCGAAACACCCCAACAACCGTGCTTCCATGATCGTTCCCGGGGTGCGGGAAGTGCTGCCGGAGGACGCCCGCGGCCTCCGCTCCCGCCGGGACGGGAGGTGTCGGTGCGCTCAGCGTGACGTGTGCGTCAGCAACAGTGTCCGTCGCCCGCCGTCACCAGCGGCTCCCAGCGGTTCCGGGAGCCGTCGGTGACGACCTGTCCGAAGACGACATCGGCGAAATGGCCGCCGAACCCGACCGTGTCGGGCCGGGCCAGCTCCTTCAGGATCCGCAGCCGCGTCTCCACCGCGACGTCCCGGCCCGCGTCGACCAGGACCCGCCACTCCGGCATCTCGATCTGCACGGCGCTGTGCAGCGCGTCGCCGAGGACGAGCATCCTGCGGTCGCCCGAGGTGATCACGTACGAGGTGTGCCCGTCCGTGTGCCCCGGCGTCGCCCAGGCCGTGACGCCGGGGAAGACCTCCTCGCCGTCCACGACCCCGACGGCCCTGCCCCGGAGCGCCCGGCCGAGGGCGTCCGGGAAGGTACCGCTCCAGTGCGCCCACTCGTACCGGGAGGTGACGTACCGCGCCCGGGGGAAGTGGAGTCCGGACCCGTCCGCGGAGGGCGTGAAGGCCCAGCCGACGTGGTCCTCGTGGAGGTGCGTGAAGGCGACCGTGTCGATCGCGTCCGCGCTCACCCCGCACGCCGCCAGGTTCGCGGGCAGCCGGCCGCCCTCCTCGACACCGAGGAAGGGATAGCTCTCGGCCGTCTCGGTCCGCCGCCGCCCGTAGCCCGTGTCGATGAGCAGGGCCCTGCCCCGGTGCTCCACGAGCAGGCCGCCCACCGACGCCATCAGATGCCCGTCACCGTCCAGGTGGGAGGCGTGCCGCGCCCAGGTCTCCCCGGTGGTCCCGGGGAACCACGCGCGCGGGGCGAGCTGGACGAACCCGTCGGCCAGGTAGGTCAGACGGTGGTCGCCGAACTCCAGGGAGCGGACGGGCGAACAGCGGCGGAGCCGCTCGCCGAGTCCGTCCGGCGTGCCGTCCGGCCGCCCCGAGTCATGCGCGTCTGATAACACGCCATCGACGTTACTGGGAAGACGTGTGCGTCGACAAGACGGTCCCCTCCCGCCCTTGCGCAGTCCGTCAGTTCGCCACACGCACGTCGTCCCGCCGTGACACGGCCCGCTGTCGGACCCCCGCGCGACAATCGGGACCATGACCGCGACCCCGCCGCCCGCCCTCACGCCCCGCGCCCTCAACCGTGCCACCCTGAGCCGCCAGTTGCTGCTGGCCAGGGAGCCGGTGGGGATCGAGGAGGCCGTCCGCCGGGTGGTGGCGCTCCAGGCCCAGCAGCCGGGGTCGCCCTACGTGGCGCTGTGGAACCGGGTGGCGGACTTCGACCCGGCCGGGCTCGACACGGCGGTCGAGCGGTTCCGGCTGGTCCGGTCGACGCTGATGCGGATCACCCTGCACCTCGTCCACACCGACGACTACCGGCCGTTCCGGGAGGCGGTGGAGCCGACGCTGCGCGGCAGCCGGCTGCGCGACCGGAGGTTCACCGACACCGGGATCACCCCGGACGACGCGGACTCGCTGCTGCCGGACCTCCTCGCATACGCCTCCCGGCCCCGCACCGGCGAGGAACTGCGGGCGCGCGCCGAGGAGTCCTGGGGCGGCGGGGGCCTCACCCCGGCGGCGGGGCGGATGCTGCGGCAGTACGCACCGCTGTGGCACGTGCCGGGCGGCCCGCCGTGGCAGTACGCGGCCTCCCCCGGTTTCGTCGCGTCGGGACCCGAGCCGGCGCGGACCGGTCCCGAGGCGGCCGCCGCCGGGCTGGAGACGCTGGCGCGCCGCTATCTGGCCGGGTTCGGGCCCGCGTCGGCGGCGGATCTGGCCCAGTTCGGCCTGGTGCAGCGCGGCCGGGCCCGCGCGGCGCTCGACGCGCTCGTCCGGGACGGCGCGGCCGAGGTCCTGGCGGGCCCGGACGGCACGGTGCTGTACGACCTGCCGGGGGCGGACCGGCCGGACGGGGACGCGCCGGCGCCGCCGCGCCTGATGGCGATGTGGGACAGCACGCTGCTGGCGTACGCGGACCGGAGCCGGATCGTCCCGCCCGCCTACCGCGGACAGGTCGTACGGGTCAACGGCGACGTGCTGCCCACCCTGCTCGTCGACGGGTACGTGGCCGGGGCCTGGCGGCCGGTCGCGGGCGGGATCGAGGCGGCCGCCTTCCACCCGCTGACGGCCGCCGACTGGGCCGGGCTCGCCGCCGAGGCGGCGGCCCTGGGCGGGCTCCTGACCGACCGCGATCCGCGGGTGTACGCGCGGTACGACCACTGGTGGGCGAAGGGCCTGCCCGCCGCCGAGACCCGGGTGCTGCCGTACTGAGCCGCCGGGCCGGAGCGGGGCTCCGCGCCGCACCCCCATTGCCAGCCACCTGGAAGGCACTTATCTTCGAGCCACAACCTACGGACCGGGATGCGAGTCAGTCCCGGGGCGGTCCGCCGTTCACGGGCCGGACGGCGGGGAGCGCACGGCCGCGGGACGCGGGCGCGCTGGACGCCGGGCGTACGGGATACCCGTATCCGCGTACCCGCAGGAGTGAACTGCATGAGCAAGCACGTTCTGGCCCAGAACCAGTACGGCAAGGCCGAGAACCGCATCGTCCGGATCGCCCGCAGGGGCGGCGAGGACGGCGCCTGGCACGAGATCCGCGACCTGAACGTGTCGGTGGCGCTGCGGGGCGAGTACCGCGAGGTGCACCTGACCGGCGACAACGGCAACTGCCTGCCGACCGACACCACCAAGAACACGGTCTACGCCTTCGCCAAGGAGCACGGCATCGCCTCCCCCGAGGCGTTCGCGATCCTCCTCGCGAAGCACTTCGTGACCTCCCAGTCGGTGATCCGCGAGGCGCAGATCCGCGTCGAGGAGTACGCCTGGGAGCGGATCCCGGTGCCGACCCGCAAGGAGCAGCACTCCTTCGTCCGCAAGGGCCAGGAGGTGCGCACCGCGCAGGTCACGTACAGCGAGACCACCGGCCTCCAGGTGCTGTCCGGGCTGAAGGACCTCACCGTGATGAACTCGACCAACTCCGAGTTCCACGGCTTCATCAAGGACGAGTACACGACGCTCCAGGAGGCGTACGACCGGATCCTGGCCACCAAGGTCACCGCCCGCTGGGCGAACTCGGCCACGGCGGCGGCCGATCCGGAGCACGACTGGGACCGCTCGTACGAGAAGGCCCGCCGCCACATGCTGGAGGCGTTCGCCGAGACGTACAGCTACTCGCTCCAGCAGACCCTGCACGCGATGGCCTGCCGGGTCCTCGACCACGTGCCGTCCGTCAACGAGGTCCGGCTCAACCTGCCGAACAAGCACCACTTCCTGGTCGACCTGGAGCCCTTCGGCCTGAAGAACGACAACGAGGTGTACTTCGCGGCGGACCGCATGTACGGCCTCATCGAGGGCACCGTCCACCGCGACGGCGTCCAGCCGGTGATCGCCACCTCCGACTGGATCACCGCCTGACCGGTCCCGGTCAGCGGCCGGCCGCCACCCCGAGCCACACGGCTCCGAGCCCGGCGGCCAGGCTGATCAGGACGTAGAGGACGGCGCGGGCCTTCGCGCCGTCCTCGTACAGCCTCAGCACCTCGTACGAGAACGTCGAGTACGTCGTGAGGGCGCCGCACAGCCCGGTGCCCAGGAGCAGCTGCGCCCGCGCCGAGGCCAGGCCCGCCACCAGGCCGAGGACGAAGGACCCGGCGACGTTCGCGGCGAGGGTGCCCCAGGGCAGGCCCGGCCCGAAGCGGGCCCTCGCGGCGAGGTCCGCGTACCAGCGCAGCGGCGCGCCGACGGCCGCTCCGGCGACCACGAGCAGCCAGTTCACCCGGCCTCCCGCCGGTCGCGCACGAGGCCCCGCGCGGCGGCGGTCCCGGCCCAGACGGCGGCCAGGGCGGTGACGAGCGTCCCGCCGAGGCAGAGCAGCCCGCGCGCGGTGTGCCCGCCGGCCAGCAGCCGCTGGGTGTCGAGGGCGTACGTCGAGAAGGTGGTGAAGCCGCCGCAGAAGCCGGTCCCGAGGAACGGCCGCAGCAGGGGGTTCGGCGCGGGGCGGGCGCGGACCTCGGTGAGCAGCACCATGAGCACGCCCAGCAGGGCGCAACCGGAGGCGTTCACGAGGAGGACCGTCCACGGGAACCGGCCGTCCGGGGTGGGCCACAGGAGAACGGCCCCGTACCGCGCGGCAGCGCCGAGCGCGCCGCCGGCGGAGACCACCAGGGCGACCGGGAGCAGACCGCGCGATGTCACGGCCTCAGGGTACGGGGAGGCCGTCGGGGCCGGCGGCTCCGTGGGTACGGGCGGGCCGCCGTCAGGGCGAGGCGCACGGGCGGGGTCCCCGGCCTGGGGCATTAACCGGGCACCCGTGTCGCCTCGCTCTGCGATGGTCCGGCGACGGAGCGCGACGGGTCAAAGCCCGTCCGGAGAGTCTGTCAGTTCCTCCGGAGGGAGGCCGGAAGTGGTCGTCGGAGTGGCTTCGGGGTGGGTGGGGAGGCGGGTGCGGGGCAAGTGCGGGGTGGGTGCGGAGGCGGGTGCGGGGTGGGTGTGGCCGGACCACCGCGGCGGGTCGCGGGAGGGGTGCCGCGGCCCCTCATGACGAGATTCGGACGCCGCTCGGAGCCGCAGAGGCGCAGGTCAGGGGCGGAACGGTGGTCCGGCCACCATCCGGCGGCCGAATCGGGTGCCGGGTCCACCTCGCCGGACGGGGGGCGCTCGGGCGACGGTGATGGGGCAGCGGAAGCCGGCTGCGCATCCTTCGGGCAGGACGGTCAGGAGTGTCGTGAGTACATCCGTCGCAATCAAGTACGGGACCGCCGCCGCGGCCGCTCCGCTGACCGTGCCGCGGCCCCGGGTCCGCGCCGTCCCCCGGGCCGCCGCGCCGCGTCCCGGTGAGGACGTCTTCACCGAGCTGTCCACCGCGCTCTTCTCCGGTTTCGCCCGCCGCGACCAGCGGCTGAAGGCGGAGCAGTACCTGCACGGTCTGCTCACCGCGCAGGGCCGCAAGTCGATCCGGAACATCGCCGCGCAGATCGGCGGTCCCGCCGCCGAGCAGAGCCTGCACCACTTCATCTCCAGCTCCACCTGGGACTGGCAGCCGATGCGGGCCCAGCTCGCGCGGTTCCTGGAGCGCGGCGGGCACCCGCAGGCGTGGGTGGTGCGGCCGATGCCGATCCCGAAGGCCGGCGAGCACTCGGTGGGCGTGGACCGGCGCTTCGACCCGGAGCGCGGGCAGGTCTTCCAGGGCCAGCAGGCGTTCGGCGTGTGGTTCGCCGGCGAGGAGCTCAGCGCGCCGGTCAACTGGCGCCTGTTCCTCCCGGACCCGTGGGTGAAGGACCGCACGCGGCGCGACCGCGCGGAGGTTCCCGTCGAGGCCGGCGAGGAGACCCTGGAGGAGTGCGCGGTCGCCGCGGCCCTCGACACCGCCCGCTGGACCGACGTCGCGCGCAAGCCGGTGCTGCTGGACATACGCGGGGGCGCGGGCCGGGCGGCGCTGACCCGGCTCGCCGCCGCCGGGGTGCCGGTGGTGGCGCGGATCGGGGCCGGTTCCCGGCTGGCGATCGCGGACCGCTCGCTGCCCGGCTTCGGCGCCGGCCCGCTGCCGGCCGCGCAGATACTGGAGTCCCTCAAGGGCCTGCGCAGGCCGGTGAGCTGGGTGGACACGGTCGGCGGCGCGCGGACCTCGCGGACCTCGCTGGCGACCGCGGTCAGGGTCGCGCTGCCCTCCCCCGGCGGGGAGCGGATGCGACCGCTGATGCTGCTCGGCGAGTGGGACGACCCGCGCCGGGGTCCGGCCCGGGTGTGGATCAGCGACCTGACGCAGGCGACGGTCGGTTCGCTGCTGCGGCTGACGAAGCTGGCGCAGCGGGTGGACCGGGACTTCGCGGCGGTGGGCGAGGAGGCGGGGCTCCGGGACTTCGTGGGCCGCTCGTACAAGGGCTGGCACCGGCACATCACGCTGGCCTCGGCCGCGCACACGGCGACCGTGCTCGGCTCCGCGTGGGAGGCGTCGGGGTACGGCACGGGCTACGGCACGCGCCGCGCGGCCGGCTGACACCGCCTGGAGCCTGTCTGACAATTGGCGTCGGATCAGGCCGGGTCGTCCGGTGCGTGCGATCGGCGTGCGGCCGGGGCGCCCGCGTAGCGGAGCTACTCGGGCGTTCCGGCCGTGCGGCGAGCGTGCGTGCCGGACGACCCGGACCCGGCGGGAATTGTCAGACAGGCTCCAGGAGCCTCCTCGGCGGCCGGGTCCCGTCCGGCCGTCCCCCGAGCCCGCCCCAGCGGGCCACCGGGGCGGGTGCCGGGTAAGCGACGCCGGCGCACGCGCGCGTGGGGCGGGTCTCAGTCCGCCGGGCCCGCCGGAGGGCGGGGCGGGGCGGTGGCGGCGCGGCGGCGGGCCAGCACCTCGCGGGTGCGCTGGAGCCGCAGGGCGAGCTGGACCTCCAGGACCTGGCCGGGCTTCTGCCATTCGGGGCCGAGGAGTTCGCCGATGCGCTCCAGCCGGCGGGAGACCGTGTTGGGGTGGACGTGCAGGGCCTCGGCCGCGTTGGTGGGGCTGGCGCCGGAGGCGAAGTACGCCTCCAGGGTGCGGGTCAGGTCGGTGAGCCGCTCGGCGTCGTAGTCGAGGACGGGCCCGATGGCGTTCTCCACGAAGCCGTCCACGTCGTGATCGTCGGAGAGCAGCATGCCGAGGAAGCCGAGGTCGGCGACGGCCGCGGCGGAACCCGTGCCGCCCAGCGCGCTCATCGCGTCCAGGCAGCGCAGCGCCTCCGCGTAGAGCGGGCCGACGGCGTCGGGGCTGCCGCCGGGGCCGGCGGCGGCGACCGAGACGGGGTGGCCGAGGAGCGGGCTGAGCTCCTCGGAGACGGCCGCCGCGGCGGCGGAGGCGTCCACGCCGGGCAGGAGCAGCACGATGCAGCCGCCCTGCACGGTCTTGAGGCCGGAGAGCCGGTACGCGTACGAGGACGCCCAGACCACGGCCCTGCCCTGCTCGCCGCCCTCCGGCCGGGCGACCACGAGGACGTGCGGCTTGCGCAGGTCCACGCCGAGGCGGCGGGCGCGCTGGGCGCTCTGCTGCGGGGAGTGCGGCGGGTCGGCGATGAGGTCGTCGAGGAGCTCGTCGCGGACGGGGCCCTCGGCGACGGCGGTGGAGCGCTGCATGAGGAGGAGCAGGGCGACGGACTGGGCGACGAGTTCGAGGAGCCGTTCGTCCTCCTCGGTGAGGCCGCCCTCGGCACGGACCACGAGGCCGCCGAGGTTCTCGGAGCCGGCGATGACGGGAGCGACCCAGACGGCGTCGGCGGCGAGGACGGGCCGGCGCAGCGCGTGGGCGTCGAGGGACGCCTTGGCGACGGCGTCCTCGTCGAGTTCGGGGAAGTCACCGCTGGCGGCGAGACGGAGGCCGCCGGGGTCGCGGACCATCACGGTGGCGTCGAGGGCGTCGCCCGCCGCCTTGGCGACGTGCGGAAGGTCACCGCCGGCGAGGACCAGGTTCATGATCCGGCCGTGGGCCTCGCTGGTGTGCCGCATCCGGGTGAGGCTGGTGCGCACGCGCGCGCTGTCCCGCTCCAGTTCGAGGAGTTCGGCGCGGGTGCGGTCGAGGAGTCCGGCCTTCTCGACGGCGAGGGCGGCCAGGTCGGCGAGGGCGCCGAGCAGGGCGACCTCCTGGGGGGTGTGCTCGCGGACCCGACGGTCGGCGCCGAAGAGGGCGCCGATGACCGAGTCGCCGCTGCGCAGGGGCACGGCGACGATGGCGCGGAGCCCCTCGGCGCGGACGGCCTCGTCGCCGGGGTCGACGACCTCGGCGTCGTCGAGGGCGGCCGCCGGGTCGGGGGCGGTGCCGCTGGTGAACCGCTCGTCGACCGGGTAGTCGGGGGTCCAGACGGGTTCCCCGGTGCGCTGGACGACACCGCCGAGGCAGTTGCCGGTGCCGATCCGCAGCCCCACGCTGAGGCCGGGGCCGCCGGTGCCGCCGGTGTCCCCGCCGGTGCGGGAGCCCTCGGTGACGCGGATGTAGCAGGCGCCCCGGGGGCCGCGCAGCGTCACGTACGCCATGTCGAGGCCGAGGAGGCGGCGGGCGCGACGGGTGACGATGCGGAGCAGGGCGTCCAGGTCGTAGCTGAGTGTCAGATCCCGGGCGGTGTCGGTGAGGACGGCGAGGGAGGCGCCGTCGCGGTCGGCGCGGACCCGGTCGGCGGCGCGCTCGGCGTGGAGGGTGCGGGCGAGGGCGACGGCCCGCTCCAGGCGGCCGAGTCCGTCCTCGTCGAGTCCGGCGATGCGGGCCTCGTCGAGGAGGGTCTCGAACTGCCCGGGCAGGGCCTGGCCCGCGAGCAGCTCCAGGACCGCGAGCAGCGTGTCGGCGCCCGCGCCCCCGTCCGCGCCGTGCGTGTCCATGGCCCCCCACCCCCGTCGTCTCGCTTAAATCGGGCACCTCGGAGGAAACCCGTCCTCGCGGCCGAAACTAATTCGGTCCCGGGAGTGGGTCAACGGTGACGTGCGGCACTTCGTTCCCCACGGCTCCGGTTCCCCCCGAGAGCGCAACCGACACTCCGTCAGACGGCCACCGCCACACCCTTGGTGGCGGCGTCGGCGCGGACGGGATGGTGCTGGGCGGGGATGCGCGGCAGGGCGGGGCCGTACCAGGCGACGAGCGGTGCCGCGTCGGTGCGCGCGGGGGCCGTGGCGGCGGGTGCGTACCCGTGGCCGAAGGGGGCGTCGGCGGGGTGCGGGACCGTCCGGCCGGTGCCCACGCGCGTGTGGCGGACGGCGAGGACCGAGTGCTGGAGCCGGCGGAGCCGCGCGGAGGGCTCCATGCCGGTCTCGCGGTGGAGGACCGTGCGCAGCCGCTCGTAGACGGCGAGGGCCTCCTCGTGGCGGCCGCAGCGGAGCAGGGCGACCATGAGGTGGGCCTGGAGCGGTTCGTTGGTGGCGTAGCGCGCGGCGAGTCCGGGGAGCTCGGAGAGGATCTCCTCGGCCCGGCCGAGGCCGAGCTGGGCCTCGACCCACTGGTCGAGGACGCTGAGGCGGGCGCTCTCCAGGCGTTCGATCTCGCGGCGGAGGCAGGGGCCCGCGGCCACGCCCGCGTAGGGGTCGCCGCGCCAGAGGGCGAGGGCCTCGCCGAGCCGGAGGGAGGCGCGAGCCAGGTCGCCGACGTCCATGGCGCGGTATCCGGCGCCGGCCGCGCGCTCGAACTGGCCGATGTCGTGGACGCCGACGCCGGTGTCGAGGCGGTAGCCGCCGGGGAGCGAGACGAGGACCGCGTCGGCGGTGCGCCGCTCGCTCCAGCCGCCGGGCGCGCCGTCGTCCTCGGAGTCGTGCAGGGCGCGGGCGATGAGCGCGCGCAGCTCGGCTATGTGGGTCGCGAGTTCGGTACGGGCTCCGCGGGGGGCGCCGGACGGCCAGAGCTCCTCGGTGAGGACGGTGACGGGGACGACCTGACCGGCGAAGGCGGTGAGCAGGGCGAGCACCTGGCGTGGCGCGGCCGCGGTCGGGGTGATCGATACCCCGCCCTCGCGGACCGACAGTCCCCCCAGGATGTGGACGTCCACTATGCCCCCTCGGTGTCTGCGCACGCGGATCCTCGGGTTGATTAAAAAAAGACCCCCCTGGTCATGTCAATAAGAAACCGGAAGGTATGAAATCCGGATCCCGGAAATCGGGGTGATTCACCCTCTTTGCCAGGATATAAGGGCGGCGGGTTTTCGCCAGGGGCCGAAACCCCATGCGTGCCAGCAGCATGTTTCGGACTAGGTAGTTTGGTTTTGAAGGGTCCCTGTGGATGCGGGGACGGTGATCTTCGGCGAGATCGCGCCACCTGGGAGGACAAGCGGACCCGGCGGTCTGTTTCCCCGCCGGGCCGGCGGCGTCCCGGTCAGCCGACGGCGGCGGCCGTGAGCAGGCCGAAGGCCACGACGATCAGGGCGGTACGGACCCGGTGGTAGGCGTTCCAGCGCGGTTCGAAGGCGGCGCGGGTGGCGGCCGGGTCCTCGTCCGGGCCCTCGGCGGCGGCGAGCGCGTTGTTGAGGGGGACGTTGCCGACCACGGTGATCAGATGGTTGAGGACCGCGCAGACGAAGCCGGCGAGCACCAGCCAGCGATCCGTCCCGGTCCGGCCCTGGACCGGCACCAGATAGGCGGCGAGCGGGAGGACGGCCGCCGCCACGAAGACGGTCATGAAGACCGCCCTGGGCACCGCCTCGTTCACCCGGCGCATCGCGGTGACGAACGCGGCGTCGGTGAGGCGGCCCAGGGCGGGCATGATCCCGGTGAGGAAGATGAGGAAGAAGCCGGCGTAGAGGCCGGTGCTTCCGACGGCGAGGGCGAGCAGCAGGGTGGCCATGGGGTCATGATGCCGCCCCCGCGGCGGAGCCGCCCGTTCCTACCGGGGGTCCGCCGCACGCGCGCGCGGCGGACCCCCGGAAGGTCTCACGCGTACGGGTCGGAGGACCTGAACTCCCCCTCCTCCGACGGACGTTCCCCGATCAGCCGGTCGGCCTGCCGCACGGCCTCGGCCAGCTCGCCGACCACCGCCGAACCGGACCGCTCCCGGATGCCGTCGGCGTACGCGGCGAGTTCGCCCAGGCGCGGGGCGCCCGGCAGCGAACCGCCGCGCAGCCGGTCCGCGAAGTAGGCGGAGACCGCCGAGAGCTGGAGGCTGTCGCGGCCCGAGTCCCAGAGTCCGGCGCGCAGCGCGGTCGCCTCGACGGTGCCCGAACGCTCCCGCGGGGAACGGGACTCGGGGTCGAGCCAGCGGACGGTGGCGGTGGCGATCCGGCCGCTCACGCCGGGCCGGGTCCTCACCACGTACAGGGCGGTGACCGTGTGGCCCGCGCCGACCTCGCCGCCGTCGACCCGGTCGTCCCTGAAGTCGTCGTCGGCGACCTCGCGGTTCTCGTAGCCGATCAGCCGGAACCGCTCCACGGTCTCCCGGTCGAAGGCGACCTGCGCCTTGGCGTCCCGGGCCCGCAGCTCGACCTGGGCGGGCAGCTGGTCGACGAAGACCTTGCGGGCCTGCTCGCGGGTGGACACGTACGTGGTCTGGCCGTCCCCCTTGTCGGCGAGCCGCTCCATCAGCTCGTCGCCGTAGTCGCTGCCGACCCCGACCCCGAAGAGGGTGATGCCGTGCTCCCTGCGCTGCTCGTCGATGTGACCGAGGAGGGCGTCGGCGCCCGTCTCGCCGGAGTTGGCGAGGGCGTCGGAGAGCAGCACGACCCGGTTGGTGGCGCCCTCGCGCCGCCCCTCGGACGCCACGTCGTAGCCGGTGCGCAGCCCCGCCTCCAGGTTGGTGGAGCTGCGGACGCCCAGCGCGTCGACGGCCTCGCGGACCCGCTGGCGGGCCTCGCCCAGCCGGGTCATCGGGAGCAGGGTCTCGGCCTCGTCGCTGAAGGCGACCAGGGCGACGGAGTCGTCGTCGCGGAGCTCGTCGGCCGCGAGCCGCAGGGAGTGCTGGACGAGGTCGAGCCGGCCGGGCTCGCTCATCGATCCGGAGACGTCGACGACGAAGGTGAGGGCGGCGGGCGGGCGTTCGCCGGCCCGGTCCGCGCCCCGGGTGGCGAGGCCGACCCGGACCAGCGACCAGCCCTCCGCCCCGGTGGCGGCGCCGTCGACGGTGACGCTGAAGCCGTCGTCGGCGGGGCGCGGGTAGTCGGGGCGGAAGCTGTTCACGAACTCCTCGGGCCGGACGGTGGACGGGTCGGGCAGCCGGCCCTCGGCGAGCGAGCGGCGGGCGTAGCCGTACGAGGCGGTGTCGACGTCGAGGGCGAAGGTGGAGAGGTAGTCCGGGGCGGGGCTCGGGGCCCGCTGCTCCCCCTCGGGCCCGCCCGTGGGCCGGTCCTCGGCCGCGCCGGAGGGCGGGGCCCCGGAGGGCCTGGGCGCGGCGGTGGCACCGCCGTCGGGGACGTACGGGGCGGCCTTGTGGCCGTCGCTCGCCGATTCCTTCCCGGTGCCGGCGCAGCCTCCGAGGAGGAGCCCGGCGACGAGCGCCGCGGCGAGGGCCCCGCTTCTCCTGTGAGCACGCTTCATGGTCAACTCCCCGTTTCTGTATGGACCTTGCTCCGGGCACGGGTCACCGCCGGGTGCGGCGGGAGCCGCGCCCGGCTCCTGCGACTGTGACGAACGGGAGGCGTGCGCGGACCCCGCGAAGGAGTTGCGGATGGATCTCGATGTGGCAACGGGAGTCGGAACGAGGGGCGATGGCATGGAGACGCCAGGTTTGTCCCCAGGGGTTGTCACCGTAAGCAGTCACATGAGTACATAGAGTGGACATCGAGCGGGCGGGGGTGGTCAGCGGTGGCAGAGAGCGCGGGCTCCGTGATGCTCGCCCGTTCGGCGATGAACCGGGCCGCCACCGAGGGACAGCGGCCTGCGGGGCGCCCGGTCCGGGGAGCGCGGCGCATCAGCGCGGCGCTCGCCGGGCTGGCCGCCTCGACCCGGCACGAGCTGCTGACCTTCGACGATCCGGTGGCCTCGGCGGAGCACGCGATCCCCGGGCCGTTCCTGGAGCTGGCGGGGGCGTGCATGCGCGTCGCGGCGGAGCGGGCCGGGGAGGTGCGGCGGATCGTGCCCCTGCACGCGCTCCCCCGCCTGGAGGAAGGCCCGCGGATACCCGGGCGGGCGCGGTTCGCCGACGCGATCCCGTTCAAGCTGATCGTGGTGGACCGGACGGTGGCGGTGATCCCGCTCGACCTGGAACTGCTGTACAACGGACTGCTGCTGATCCGGGACCCGGTGGTGGTGCAGGCCCTGGTACGGACCCATCACGCCTGCTGGAACGCCGCCGAGGAGCTGGGGCGCATCCCTCCGCCGCGGTCCTCGGGCGGACCGCCCGAGCAGCTGCGGCCGGTCCTGGAGGCCCTGCTCTCGGGGGTGACGGACGAGACGGCGGCGGCCCGGCTCGGCATGTCGGCGCGGACCTACAGCCGGCGGGTGGGCGAGCTGATGGCGGCCCTGGGGACGACGAGCCGCTTCCGCGCGGGCGCGGAAGCGGCTCGTCGGGGGTGGCTGTGAGAGCCGGTCGCCCCGGGTCTCAGGACACGATGTCCTTGCGCGCGAAGCCCCGGAAGGCGAGGGCGAAGAGGACCAGGGCGTAGGTGACGGAGATCGCCGCCCCCTGGGCCATGCCGCCCCACTCCAGCCGGGGCTGGAGGGCGTCGATCCAGGCGAACTGCCAGTGCGCGGGCAGGAAGTCGCGCCAGTCGCCGAGCGCCGTGACCGCGTCCAGGACGTTGCCGACGATGGTCAGCCCGACGGCGCCGCCGACCGCGCCGAGGGGCGCGTCGGTGCGGGTCGAGAGCCAGAAGGCGAGGCCCGCGGTGACCAGTTGGGAGACGAGGACGAAGGAGGTGGCGATGAGCAGCCGGAGGACGGACTCCCCGGCCGGCAGCGAGCCGCCGGTGGGCAGCTGGAGCGGCCCCCAGCCGTAGGCGACCGTGCCGGCGGCGAGGGCGATCAGCGGCAGGAGGAAGAGCGCCGCGGTGCTGTAGCCGAGCGCCACCGCCAGCTTGGCGGCGAGCAGCCGATGGCGCGGCACGGGCGCCGCGAGCAGGTAGCGGAGCGAGGACCAGCCGGCCTCGGAGGCGACGGTGTCGCCGCAGAAGAGCGCCACGGGGATGACGAGGAGGAAACCGGCCGAGACGAAGAGGCAGGTCGCCGCGAAGTTGGCGCCGGAGGCGGTCGCCGTGTCGATGAGGGTGATCCGGCCGCCGCGGTCGTCGCCGTCGGGGCCGCCGATGGCGAAGGCGACGATCAGGACGAAGGGCAGGGCGGCGAGCACCCCGGCCATCACCAGGGTGCGTCGGCGCTTCCACTGGCGCAGGGCCTCGACGCGCAGCGGCAGGGTGCGCCCGGGGCGGTATCCGGGGGCGAGGGCCTCGGGGGCGGGGCTCTCGGGGCCGGCGCCGGGGCCGGTGGCCGTCGCGGTCATGCGGATCCTCCGATCAGGGTCAGGAAGGCGTCCTCCAGGCGTCGGTGCGGCCCGACCCCGGTCAGCGGGACGTCCAGGCGGACGAGTTCGCCGATCAGGGCGGTCACGTCGGCGGGTGCGTCTTCGGGGGTGCTTCCCGGGACGCCCTCGGGGGCGAGTTCGGGGGTGCCTTCGGGAAGGTCGAGGCGGACCAGGAGGCCGTCCTCGGCGCGGACCGCGGAGCCCACGCCGGGCAGGGCGGCGATCTTCTCGACGAGCGCGTCGCCGACGGGCGCGCCCAGGGTGACGAGCAGGGTGTCTCCGGCGCCGGTGATCTCGGCGACCGGGCCCGCCTGGACGAGCTGTCCGCGGTCCATGACGACGAGGTGGGTGCAGGACTGCTCGACCTCCGAGAGGAGGTGGCTGGAGACGATGACGGTGCGGCCGCCCGCCGCGTACCGGATCATCACCTCGCGCATCTCGCGGATCTGCGGCGGGTCGAGGCCGTTGGTCGGTTCGTCGAGGATGAGGAGGTCGGGCAGGCCGAGCATGGCCTGCGCGATGGCGAGCCGCTGCCGCATGCCCTGGGAGTAGGTGCGGACGGCCCGCTGGAGGGCGCCGCCGAGGTTGGCGATGCGCAGGGCCTCGTCCATGTGGGCGTCCTCGGCCGGGCGGCCGGTCGCCTTCCAGTACAGCTCCAGGTTCTCCCGGCCGGTGAGGTGCGGCAGGAAGCCGGCGCCCTCGACGAAGGAGCCGACCCGGGAGAGGACCGGGGCGCCCGGGCGGATGGCCTGGCCGAAGACCCGGATCTCGCCCTCGTCGGGGGTGATCAGGCCCATCAGCATGCGCAGGGTGGTGGTCTTCCCGGCCCCGTTGGGGCCGAGGAGGCCGAGGACCTGGCCCTGCTCGACGCGGAAGGAGAGGTCGCGGACGGAGTACCGCTCGCCGCCCTTGTACTTCTTCGACAGGCCGGTGATCTGGAGCGGTACGGAGGCGAGCGCCGGGTCCGGTGCCGGGGCGGCCGTCCGGCGGCGGGCGGTCAGCAGGAGGGCCGCGGCGACGGCGAGGCCGGCGAGCGGCAGGCCCCAGACCCACCAGGGCAGGCCGGCGGCCTGGGTGGTGACGGCGGGCGCGGTGGGCACGGTGAGGGGGCCCTCGACGGCGACGGTGTAGCCGGCGGTGGTGACCGGGGAGGCGTAGCCGAGGTCGGTGGCCGCGACGACGAGCCGCAGCCGGTGGCCGGCCTCCACCTCGTGGTCGATGGCGGGCAGGGTCAGCGTGACGGACCGGCCCTCGCCGGCGTCCTCGACGCGGACCGGGCTGACGAGCTGGGAGGGCAGCACCTGCTGCCGCCCGTCGGGCCCGACGTCGTACACCTTGGCGAAGAGGACGGCGGAGCCGTCGGCGGCGGTCGAGGTGACCTTGACGCGGACGGTGGGGGTGCCGGTGACGCGGAGCGGCGCGCTCCGCGGGGCCGCGTCGAAGCGGGCGTGCTGGCCCGGGAAGTCGAGGGCGAGGCCGACGCCGAGGGAGGAGGAGAGGCCGCCGAGGCCGCCGCCGAGACCGGGCACGGCGGAGACGGCGGGCGGGGCGCCGCCGGCCGGGTTGGTGAAGCTCTGCGGCGGTCCGGCGAGCGGGAGTTCGCGGGTGTCGGCGCGCAGGCCGGGGTAGCGGTCGGCGGTGGCGGCGCGGAGGGTGGCCCGGCCGTCGGTGGAGTCGACGCCGCCGGTGCGGCTGACCCGGAAGGCGGGGCCGGTGTCGACGGAGGTGTCCCGCTTCAGCCAGCGGTCGAACCAGGCGCCCACCCGGTCCTCGACCCGCCCGGTCTCGCGGTCGCCGCCGTCGTGGCCGCCGGCCGCCCAGTCCACGGCGACGGGGGCGCCGTTGGCGGCGAGGGCGCGGGCCATCGCGTCGGACTGGTCGAGCGTGAAGAGGGAGTCGGTCTGGCCCTGGACGATGAGGGTCGGGACCTTGATGCGGTCGCCGACGGCGGAGGGGCTGCGCGACTCCAGGAGCGCGCGGGCGGCGGCGTCGGGCCGGCCGGAGACGGCCACGCGGTCCTTCAGGGCGCAGATCTCGGGGGTGAAGCGGCCGCAGGCACCGCCGCGGACGCCGGGGCCCGCGGCGGAGCGGCCGGAGGCGGCCTCGGAGGGACGGCCCTCGGGTGCTCCCTCGGGGACGCCCTCGGGTGCTCCCTCGGGGACGCCCCCGGTGGCGGTGCCCATGGGGGTGCCCATGGAGAAGAGGATCCCCGCCCACAGCTTCTTGTAGACGCCTTCGGGGAAGAGGGCGTCGGCGAGGTTCCAGTAGGTGATCTGCGGGGCGATGGCGTCGACCCTGGGGTCGTGGCCGGCGGCGAGGAGGGAGATCGCACCGCCGTAGGAGGCGCCGGTGACGCCGACACGCGGGTCGCCGGCCTTGTCGAGGAGGACCTCGGGCCGGGCGGCGAGCCAGTCCACGAGCTTCCCGACGTCCCGGACCTCGTGGTCGGGGTCGTTCAGGCCGATCTGCCCGCCGGAGGCGCCGAAGCCGCGCGCGGACCAGGTGAGGACCGCGTAGCCGTCGCGGGCGAGCCGCTCGGCCTGCGGACGTACGTCGTCCTTGGAGCCGCCGAAGCCGTGCGCGAGCAGGACGGCGGGGCGGCGGCCGGAGCCCTCGCCGGGGTAGTACGAGGTGTCGATCCGCACCCCGTCGAGGTCGAGGGCCCGGTCCTCGCGCTGGACGGGCGGCGGTTCGTCCTGGGCGACGGCGGTCAGGGCGCCGGCGCCCGCGAGGACGGTGAGCGCGGCCGTGACCGCGGCCAACCGGGGAAGTCGGAGTCGCATGCCCCCGAGCCTAGGCGGGCCGCCGGTGTGGGCACGGCTGCCCCGAGGCGGAAATCCGCGGCCTCCTGGAGTCGTACGCAGTACGGTCCGCGTACAGCGGTCGCGGTACGCGCGCGGCCGGGCGGCGGTGAGGGAGACGCGGGTGGCGGACGGGTTCGGGATCCGGCGGGCCGGGACGGTGGAGGAGCTGCTCGCGGCCGAGCACCTGTACGACGGCCCGGCGCGGGTCGCGTGGGCGGAGCGCTTCCTCGCCTCTCCCGGGCACCTGATGCTGATCGGGTACGCGCCGGACGGGACGCCCGCCGGGTTCGTGACCGGGATCGAGACGCTCCACCCGGACAAGGGCGCCGAGCTCTGCCTGTACGAGCTGGGCGTGGACGAGGCGTACCGGCGGCGCGGCCTCGGCCGGGCGCTGACGCGGGCGCTGGTGGCGGCGGCCCGGGAGCGCGGGTGCGTGGGCGCGTGGGTGCCGGTGGACACGGACAACGGCCCGGCGCTCGCCACGTACCGCTCGGCGGGCGCGGCCGACGACGGGGTGTGCGCGGTCCTCGTCTGGTCCTTCGGCGCCGAGGGCCACGGGGACTGACGCCGGCGGGCCGCCCGGCCGGGACGGGGGAAGCGCTCCGGCCGTTCCCCCGGGAGCGCGCCCGGGGGAACGGCCGGAGCACGCTCGTGTGCCACTGGCGGGCGTCGGGCCGGGCTAAGCGCGTGAGCGACGGCCTCCGGTGTGCGGGCACGCACGCCGGGACCCCGTACGCGCGGCCGTCGGCCGCGGGGTGCGGGCCCGCACCCCGGGGCCGTCGGCCGGCTGCCGGGGTTCAGTGGTTGCGCGGGAAGCCCAGGTCCACGCCGGTCGGGGCGTCGGCCGGGTCGGGCCAGCGGGTGGTGACGACCTTGCCGCGGGTGTAGAAGTGCACGCCGTCGTTGCCGTAGATGTGGTGGTCGCCGAAGAGCGAGTCCTTCCAGCCACCGAAGGAGTGGTAGCCGACCGGCACCGGGATCGGCACGTTGACGCCGACCATGCCGGCCTCGACCTCCAGCTGGAAGCGGCGGGCGGCGCCTCCGTCGCGGGTGAAGATCGCGGTGCCGTTGCCGAACGGGGAGGCGTTGATGAGGGCCAGGCCGTCCTCGTACGTCTCGGCGCGCAGCACGCACAGCACCGGGCCGAAGATCTCGTCCTGGTAGGCCTTGGCGGTGGTGGGCACGTGGTCGAGGAGGGAGAGGCCGATCCAGTGGCCGTTCTCGTGGCCCTCGACGGTGTGGCCGGTGCCGTCCAGGACGACCTGGCAGCCCTCGGCCTCGGCGCCGTGCACGTAGGAGGCGACCTTGTCGCGGTGGACGGCCGTGATGAGCGGGCCCATCTCGGAGGTCGGGTCGGTGCCGGGGCCGATCTTGATCTTCTCGGCGCGCTCGCGGATCTTCTCGACCAGCTCGTCGCCGATGGAGCCGACGGCGACGACGGCGGAGATCGCCATGCAGCGCTCGCCGGCGGAGCCGTACGCGGCGGAGACGGCGGCGTCGGCGGCGGCGTCGAGGTCGGCGTCCGGGAGGACCAGCATGTGGTTCTTGGCGCCGCCGAGCGCCTGGACGCGCTTGCCGTTCGCGGAGGCGGTGGTGTGGATGTGGCGGGCGATCGGGGTCGAGCCGACGAAGGAGATCGCGGCGACGTCCGGGTGCTCCAGGAGGCGGTCGACGGCGACCTTGTCGCCGTGCAGCACGTTGAAGACGCCGTCCGGCAGGCCGGCCTCGGCGAGCAGCTCGGCGATCTTGAGGGAGGCGGACGGGTCCTTCTCGCTCGGCTTGAGGATGAAGGTGTTGCCGGTCGCGATGGCGATCGGGAACATCCACATCGGCACCATGGCCGGGAAGTTGAAGGGCGTGATGCCGGCGACGACGCCGACCGGCTGGCGGATCGAGGCCACGTCCACGCGGTTGGAGACCTGGGTGGAGAGCTCGCCCTTGAGCTGGGTGGTGATGCCGCAGGCCAGGTCGACGATCTCCAGGCCGCGGGCGACCTCGCCGAGGGCGTCGGAGTGGACCTTGCCGTGCTCGGCGACGATCAGCTCGGCGATGGCGTCGCGGTTGGCGTCGAGCAGCGCGCGGAACTTGAAGAGGATCGTGGTGCGCTGGGCCAGCGAGGAGGTGCCCCAGGTGGCGAAGGCGTCCTTCGCGGCGCCGACGGCCGCGTCGACCTCCTCCACCGAGGCGAGGGCGACCCGGGTGGTGACCGCGCCGGTGGCCGGGTCGGTGACCGGGCCCCAGTTCCCCGACGTGCCCTCGACGGTCTTGCCACCGATCCAGTGGTGGACGCTCTTCGTCATGACGAGTTACTCCTTCAGAGCCTTCGGTGCCTTCAGAGACGGCGGCGCCGGGCGGTGACGTGCCGGTCGTACTCCTCGCGGGCCTTGACCGCCGACGGGCGGGTCGAGATCTCGGCCACGGGCACATCCCACCACGCCTGGGCCGGAGGCGGGCCCGACACACTGTCGGGCGTTTCGGTCTCGATGTAGACACATGTGGGATCCGTGGCGGCGCGGGCGTCCGCGAGGGCTTCCCGCAGGTCACGGACGGTACGGGGGCGCAGCACCCGCATCCCGAGGGAGGCCGCGTTGGCGCCGAGGTCGACGGGGAGCGGGGGGCCGGTGAAGCCGCCTCCGGGGTCCCGCAGGCGGTAGTCGGTGCCGTACCGCTCGGCGCCGACCGCCTCGGAGAGGCCGCCGATGGAGGCGTACCCGTGGTTCTGGAGGATCACCAGTCTCAGGGGCAGCCGTTCCTGCACGGCGGTGACGATCTCGGTGGGATTCATCAGGTACGTCCCGTCCCCGACGAGGGCCCAGACGGGCCGGCCGGGGGCGGCGAGGAGGACGCCGACGGCGGCGGGGATCTCGTAGCCCATACAGGAGTAGCCGTACTCGACGTGGTACTGGTCGCGGGAGCGGGTCCGCCAGAGCTTGTGGAGGTCGCCGGGGAGCGAGCCGGCGGCGTTGATCAGGATGTCGGTGGAGTCGACCAGGGTGTCGAGCACTCCGAGGACCTGGGCCTGGGTGGGGCGGGCGGTCTCGTCGGGGACCGCGTAGGCGGCGGTGACCCGGGCCTCCCAGGCGGCCTTCGCGGCGGTCCAGGTCAGCGGGCGTGCCGGGTGGTCGCCGAGGGCGTCCGCGAGGGCGGTGAGTCCTTCCCGGGCGTCGGCGACGAGTGGCAGCCGCGTGCCCTGCTTGTGGGCGTCGAAGCCGGTGATGTTGAGGTTGAGGAAGCGGGCGTCCGGGGCGAAGAGGGTGCCGGAGGCGGTGGTGAAGTCGGTGTAGCGGGTCCCGACGCCGACGATCAGGTCGGCGACGCGGGCCAGGTCGTCGGCCGTGGCGGTGCCGGTGTGGCCGAGGCCGCCGACCTCGCAGGGGTGGTCGTGCGGGAGCACGCCCTTGCCGGCCTGGGTGGTGGCGACGGGGAGCCCGGCCCGCTCGGCGAGCTCCCGCAGGGCGTCCTCGGCGGCGCTGTGCCGGACCCCGCCGCCGGCGACGAGGAGCGGGCGGTCGGCCTCTCTCAGGGCCTGTGCGGCGGCGTCGAGTTCGGCCCGGTCGGGGCGGGGGCGGCGGACGCGCCAGACGCGGTCGGCGAAGAACTCCTCCGGCCAGTCGTACGCCTCCGCCTGCACGTCCTGCGGGAGGGCGAGGGTGACGGCGCCGGTCGCCGCCGGGTCGGCGAGGGTCCGCATCGCCTCCAGGGCGGCCGGGACCAGTGCCTCGGGGCGGCCGATCCGGTCGAAGAAGCGGGAGACGGGGCGCAGGCAGTCGTTGACGGAGACGTCGCCGGCGTGGGGCAGCTGGAGCTGCTGGAGGACCGGGTCGGCGGGACGGGTCGCGAAGGTGTCACCGGGGAGCAGCAGCACCGGGAGGTGGTTGATCGTGGCGAGGGCGGCGCCGGTGACGAGGTTGGTGGCGCCGGGGCCGATGGAGGTGGTGACGGCGTGGGCGGAGAGCCGGCCGGTCTGGCGGGCGTGGCCGACGGCGGCGTGGACCATGGACTGTTCGTTGCGGCCCTGGAGGAAGGGCATGGCGTCGGCGTGCTCGACGAGCGCCTGGCCGAGCCCGGCGACGTTCCCGTGGCCGAAGATGCCCCAGGTGGCGGCGATCAGCCGGTGCCGGGTTCCGTCGCGCTCGGTGTACTGGGCGGCCAGGAAGCGCACCAGCGCCTGCGCCACGGTGAGCCTCACGCGTATCCCTCCGTGTGGTCGGGGTGGAAGCTGATCCGCCACTCCCGCGCGGGGCCGGGGCCGGCCATGACGTTGAGGTAGTACAGGTCGTGGCCGGGCCGGGCGATCGAGGGGCCGTGCCAGCCGTCGGGGACGAGGACGGCGTCGCCGTGCCGGACCTCGGCGAGGAGGTCGGCGCCGCCGGGCCGGGAGGGCGAGATCCGCTGGTAGGCGTAGCCGCGCGGGTCCTCGATCTCGTAGTAGTAGATCTCCTCCAGGACGGACTCGGTCCCGGGGCGGTGCTCGTCGTGCTTGTGCGGCGGGTAGGAGGACCAGTGGCCGCCGGGGGTGATGACCTCGACGGCGATCAGCCGGTCGCAGGGGAAGGCGTCGGCCGAGGCGAAGTTCCGCACCCGGCGGGCGCGGTCACCGCTGCCGCGGTCCTCGACGGGAACCTCCGGCGCGGGGCCGTAGCGGGCGGGGAGTCGTCGCTCGCAGTTCGCTCCTGCCAAAGCGAAGCGGCCTCCCGCGCCGGAGGCGATCTGGGCGTGGGCGTCGCGCGGTACGTAGACGAAGTCGGTCACGGAGGCGAACACGCTTGCGCGGCCACCGAGTTCGAAAAACTCCCCGTCGACGCGCACGGTACCGCCCCCGGCGAGGGGAAGCACCACCCATTCGGCATCCGCGCTGTCGAAGGTGTGCTCCCCGCCGGGCGGCAGGTCGACGACGCGGAGTGCGGAACGGCTCCATCCGGCCGTCCCGGGGTCGATGTCGAGGGCGTACGGCCCCCGGGCGGCGCTCCCGGCGGGGAGGTGGAGGCGGCGGTCGGTCACCAGGGGTCGTCCTCGGTCGGGAGGGTGCCCGAGCCGGTGGCGAGGGCGCGGTCGATGCCGGCGGCGTCCGGCATGGCGGGGGCGCAGGCCAGCCGGCCTGCGACGATGGCGCCGGCGGCGCCCGCGCGGCGCAGGGTGTCCGCGAGGGGGAGGCCGGCGAGGAGGCCGTCGACGAGGGCGCCGCCGAAGGCGTCGCCGGCGCCGAGGCCGTTGACGACGTCGACGGGGAGCGGCGGGACGGCGGCGCGCCGGCCGTCGGCGGCGAGCGCGAGGACGCCCTCGGGGCCGCGTTTGACGACGGCGAGCGGGACGGTGGCGGCGTCGCCGGGGGCGAGGAGGCCGAGGAGGGCGCGGGCGGCGGCCTCGGGGTCGCGTTCGCCGGTGGCGACCTCGCACTCCTCGGCGTTGCCGACGGCGACGGTGGCGTGCCGCAGGGCCTCGGTGTAGTGGGGGCGGGCGGTGGCCGGGTCGGGCCAGAAGTGGGGCCGCCAGTCGAGGTCGAGGACGGTGTGGGCGCGGCCGGACCGGGCCTTCAGGGCGGTGAGGGTGGCGGCCCGACTGGGCTCCTCGCTGAGGCCGGTGCCGGTGGTCCACAGGACGCGGGCGGCGCGGATCGCGTCGAGGTCCAGCTCGTGCGGGTGGATCTCCAGGTCGGGGGCCTTGGGGCGGCGGTAGAAGGTGAGCGGGAAGTCGTCGGGCGGGAAGAGGGCGCAGAAGGTGACGGGGGTGGGGTGCTCGGGGACCTCGGTGACCCAGCGGGCGTCCACCCCGAACTCCTTGAGCTCGCGCCGGAGGTAGCCGCCGAAGGGATCGGCGCCGGTGCGGCTGATCAGGGCGGTGCGGCGGCCGAGGCGCGCGGCGGCGACGGCGACGTTGGCCGGGGAGCCGCCGAGGAACCGCCGGAAGGTGTCCACCCGGTCGAGTCCGACGCCGCTCTGGAGGGGGTAGAGGTCGACGCCGAGCCGCCCCATGGTGATCAGGTCGTACGGCTCCGACTCCACCCGTGCCACCTCTCGACTCCGGCGTCCGCTCCCAGGTCTAGCCGTCCGCCGGGAGGCGTGTCAACGATATGTCAGGACATTCGGACGGATGCCCCGCGCGTCCGGCGGGTGTCTTGACGCTGCTCCGGGGCGCGGTCAAGGTGGCTGGCATGACGAAGCCGTCGCCGCCGTCGCCGTCGCCCGCCCGCATCCGCGTCGGTTCCGCCCCGGACTCCTGGGGGGTGTGGTTCCCGGACGACCCCCGGCAGGTGCCGTGGCAGCGCTTCCTCGACGAGGTGGCGGGGGCCGGCTACGAGTGGATCGAGCTGGGCCCGTACGGCTATCTGCCCACCGATCCGGCGCTGCTCGCCGAGGAGACCTCCCGGCGCGGGCTTCGGGTGTCGGCCGGCACGGTCTTCACCGGGCTGCACCACGGCTCCGCCGTGTGGGAGCGGACCTGGGCGCACGTCGCGGAGAACGCGGCCCTGGCCCAGGCCATGGGCGCCCGCCACCTGGTGGTGATCCCCTCCTTCTGGCGGGACGACAGAACCGGCGAGGTGCTGGAGGACCGGGTGCTGTCGGCGGGGCAGTGGCGGGATCTGACCGCGCTGACCGAGCGCCTGGGCCGGGAGGTGCGGGAGCGGTACGGGCTGCGGATCGTGGTCCATCCGCACGCCGACACGCACCTCGACGACGAGGAGAGCGTGACCCGCTTCCTGGACGCCACCGATCCGGAGGCGGTGGCGCTCTGCCTGGACACCGGGCACTACGCGTACGCGGGCGGGGACAGCGTGAAGCTGATCGAGACCTACGGGGAGCGCATCGGCTACCTCCATCTGAAGCAGGTGGATCCGGTGGTGCTGGCGTCGGTGCGGGCCGAGGGCCTGCCCTTCGGCCCCGCGGTGGCGCGGGGCGTGATGTGCGAGCCGCCGGCGGGGGTGCCGGCGCTGGAGCCGGTGCTCGCGGCCGCGGCGGCGCTGGACGTGGACCTCTTCGCGATCGTGGAGCAGGACATGTACCCGTGCGAGCCGGACGCCCCCTATCCGATCGCCCTGCGCACCCGGGGCTACCTCCGCTCCTGCGGGGTGTGACCGGAGGGCTCCGCGCACGGGGGCGCGCCGCTGTGACTGTTCGTCACTTCTGTCACGAAGGTCCCGTCCTCGTCACAGGTGTCGCGGTTTCGCGGGCTTCGCGTCACAGACGGTCGACAGCCGCTCCCCGGCCGTCAGAGCGGGTCCTTCCGCGGGCACAGGACCGGTGATTTCACCGACGCCACCGCCCGCAGCGCCCCCGAACGGCACCCCCCGCCACCGCTGCGCGGCACGGGGCGTGAGGGAGGCACAGGCACATGACGGACAGGAACCTCTGGTCGTACAAGGACATCGCCGCGCACATCCGGGTCCAGCCGGACACCGTCCGCTCCTACCGGAAGCACGGGCTGCTTCCGCCGCCCGACCGGGTCGAGTCGGGCAAGCCCTTCTGGTACGCGGACACCGTCCGCGCCTGGGTCGCGAGCCGCCCCGGCAACCGGGCGCGCCGCGACTGATCCCTTCCGTCCGGCCCGTGCGGCGCCGTCCTCCGGTGGAGTCCGGGGGGCGGCGCCGCGGCGTGTCCGGTCCGCCACGGGCCCGGCGGGACCAGGACGGGCCGGGCGGGATCCCGAAGGCCGTCCGGGACCCCGAAGGCCGGGCGGGATCCCCAAGGCCGTCCGGGGCCCGGAGAGGGCTGTCTAGCCCCGGGTGGTGACGGGCTCGCGGATCCGCTCCGTCCCGGCGGACGGGGCCGCGGGGGTGGTGGGCGGCTCGGACTCGCTGATGCCGAAGCGGTCGTGGAAGCGGCGGAGCGGTCCGGGGGCCCACCAGGTGAGGCGGCCGGTCAGTTTCATGACCGAGGGGACGAGGAGGCTGCGGACCACCATGGCGTCCATGACGACGGCGAGGGCGACGCCGAGGCCGAGCATCTTGGTGTTGGTGACCCGGGAGGTGCCGATGGCGACCATGACGACGGCGAGGATGACGGCGGCGGCGGTGATGAGTCCGCCGGTGCGGGCGAGGCCGAAGCGGACGGCGCCCTCGTGGTCGCCGGTGGCGTCGTACTCCTCCTTGATCCGGGAGAGCAGGAAGACGCCGTAGTCCATGGAGAGGCCGAAGGCCACGCAGAACATGAGGACCGGCAGGGTGGTCTCTATGTCGCCGGTGGCGGTGAAGCCGAGGAGGCCGGAGAGGTGTCCGTCCTGGAAGACCCAGACGACGGCACCGAACATGGCGGTGAGGCTGAGGGCGTTGAGGACGACGGCCTGGACGGGGATCAGCACGCTGCCGGTGAGCAGGAAGACGAGGAGCAGGGTGACGAGGACGATGATGCCCGCCGCCCAGGGGAGCCGCTCGGCGATGGCGTCCTTGGAGTCGACGAGGACGGCGGCCTGGCCGGTGACCGAGGTGGCGAAGGGGGCTTCGGCGGCGCGCAGTTCGCCGACGGCGCGCTGGGCCCCGTCCCCGACGGCCGGGCCTTCGGGGACGACGCTGTAGTAGGCGGCGGTGTCCGCGCCGGTGCCGGAGACGACGGGGCCGTCGACCCGGACGACGCCGTCGAGGCCGGCGATGCGCTCGCGGTAGGCGGCGAGCTCGGCGGGGGTGGCGGGGCCCTCGGCGAGGACGGCGATGCTGCCGCCGGGGTCGCCGGGGAAGCCGTCGCGCAGCTCCTCCTGGACGATCCGGGAGGTGGCGGTGGCGGGCAGCTGCCGGTCGTCGGCGGTGCCGAACTTCACGCCGAGGAAGGGCAGCCCGAGCAGGACGAGGCCGGCGGTGGTGAGGACGGCGAAGACGGGGGCCCGGCGCATCACCAGGCCTGCCGTCCGGGACCAGCCGGTGCCCGCCGCGGCGTCCTGCGTCCGGGCGCGGCGGCGCCGGAGGAGGCGGCGCAGGTCGAGGGCGTCGACCCGGTGGCCGAGGAGTACGAGGGCGGCGGGGAGGAGGGTGAGGGCGGCGGCCGCGGCGAGCAGGACGACGGCGATGCCCGCGTAGGCGAAGGAGCGCAGGAAGTACTGCGGGAAGACGAGCATGGCGGCGAGCGAGACCGCGACGGTGAGGGCGGAGAAGAGCACGGTCCGCCCCGCGGTGCGCAAGGTGGTGCGGACGGCGGCGGAGGGCTCGGCTCCGGCGGCCAGCTCCTCGCGGTAGCGGCGGACGACGAAGAGCGCGTAGTCGATGGCGAGGCCGAGGCCGAGCGCGGTGGTGAGGTTCTGCGCGAAGACGGAGACGTCGGTGAACTCGGTGATCCCGCGCAGCACGGCGTTGGTGCCGAGGATGGCGACGATGCCGACGCCGAGCGGCAGCAGGGCGGCGACGGCGCTGCCGAAGACCATGACGAGCAGGACCAGGGTGAGCGGCAGGGCGATCAGCTCGGCCCGCAGCAGGTCCTCCTGGATGATCGTCTGCATCTCGTGGCGGACGGCGAGGCCGCCGCCGAGGGTGACCTCGACGGGTCCGTGGGTGCCGCGGTACTCCGGCGCGATGCGGTCGAGGAGCTCGCCGGCCGCCTTCTCCTCGCCGGCGATGCGGGCGGCGACGACGGCCTTGGTGCCGTCCTCGGAGCGGAGGGCGGGCGAGCCGCCCGCCCAGTAGGAGCCGACACCCTCGACGCCGGGCTCGGCGGAGAGCCGCTCGGTGAGGCGGCGGGCCTCCGCGACCACGGCGGGGTCGTCGACGCCGGCCTCCCCCGCGTCGACGAGGAGCAGCAGATTGGGCTGGGAGCCGGGGAACTCCCGCTCCAGCGCCTTCGTGGCGTAGCTGGACTCGGCGGCCGGGTCCTCCCAGCCGCCGCTGCCCATCCGGTCGGCGACGCCGCCGCCGGCCAGGACCGCGAGGGCGGTGAGGACGAGGGCGACGAGCAGGGTGAGCCTCGGTCGCGCGGTCACGAAGCGCGTCCATCCCCCGCCCCGGACCGGGCTGTCCCCCCGTGCGGGTGGCGCTTTCTTGACTTCGGACATGACGCGGTGTCCCCTTCACCGTGGCCCTCGCGCTCGCTTCCCGGCAGGTCACGAGGGCCGCCCATTGCCATAGACTGGCAAACACGAGCGATCACTCGCGTATTCATAGAATGCGAGCGACCTCTCGTGTTTGTCAACGCGTATCGAGGAGGACTGGGGACAGCCATGCCCGAGGACCCGAAGCCGCGCCGCCGACAGGCCCGCGGCGAACGCCGCATCTCCCAGCTGCTCCAGGCGGCCGCCGCCGTGTTCTGCGCCAACGGCTACACGGCCACCAGCACCAACGCGATCGCCCGCGAGGCCAAGGTCTCGCCAGGCACGCTCTACCAGTACTTCCCGAACAAGGAGGCAATCGCCGTCGAGCTCGGCGGCCGGCTCATCCAGCAGATGCGCGAGGCCCACGGCCAGGTCTTCACCCCGGCCAACATGGCCCTGCCGCTGCCGGAGCTGATCGACGCGGTGCTCGACCCGATGATCGAGTTCAACTGCCTCAACCCGGCCTTCCTCGCCCTGATGCACGGCTCCGACGTGCCCGGCAGGATCGCCGAGGAGCACGACGAGCTGCACGCCTCCCTGCTGCACCAGGTCCGCGAGACGATCCGGAACCGGGCCACGCCCCCGCTCCCCGACGACCGGCTGGACCGGATCGCCGACATGGCCTTCGCCGTCTTCAAGGGCGGGCTCGCGCTGGTCGTCGCCGCCCCCGAGGGGCCGGTGCGCGACGCGGCCGTCGCCGAACTCAAGACGGTGATGCTCCGCTACCTCTCCCCGGTCGTCGACGGGGCGGAGGCCGGCGGCGCCCCGGCCACCGACAAGGCAAGGGCCGACAGGTCGAGGACCGACAGGGCAAGGACCGACAAGGCGGAGGCGGGCGGGACCGTCACCACGCCTCCGACTCGCTGACCGCCTCCGCCGTCCCCTGGTCCCGTCCCGCCCGCACCCGCATCGCGAGCAGCGGGAGGACCAGGACGGAGACCATCCCCGCGCCCACGAGAGCGGCCGCCTCGCCCGCCGACAGGGCCCCGTCGTCCAGGCCGATGGTGGTGATGGCGACGACGAGCGGCAGCGCGGTGGAGCCGTAGAGGACCAGTGCGGCGCGGTCCTTCCGGTCGAGGTCGCGCGGGGCGAGGAACCAGATCGGCCCGCCGCGCACCACCAGGAAGAGCAGCACGAAGACCGGCAGGAGCAGCAGCGCCCGGCTGCCGGAGAGCAGCGAGTCCAGGTCGAACTCGATGCCGGTGACGACGAAGAAGACCGGCACCAGGAAGCCGAAGCCGACCGCCTCGACCTTCCCCAGGATCTCCGGCCCCGCCTCGGGCGCCGCCCCGGTCAGCACCAGCCGGGTGATGAGCCCGGCGGCGAAGGCGCCCAGCAGGACGTCGAGGCCGAGCGCCGTCGAGGCCCCGAGCATCAGGGCGAGCAGCAGGAAGACGAAGCGGACCGCGAACTGGCCGCTGGTGTGGAGGGTCTTCGCGACGACGGCGGCGAACCACGGCGGGCGGGGCCGCAGGGCCCAGAGGACGGCGGCGGCGGTGAGCGCGGCGAAGACCAGGAGGAGCACCGTGGACTGGGCGGCGCTGCGCCCGCTGAGCAGCAGCGCCATGGCGATGATCGGCCCGAACTCGCCGACCGCGCCGAAGGCCATCACGACCGAGCCGAAGCGCCCGCGCAGGCCGCCGGAGTCGCGCAGCACCGGCAGGACGGTGCCGAGGGCGGTGCTGGTGAGGGCCACGCCGATGAAGACCCCGGTGGACCAGCCGCCGCCGAGCAGGATGCCGGCGGTGAGCCCGAGGGCGAGCGCGACCAGCCAGGCCCAGACCGAGCGCCCGAGGGTGTCGCCGCGGACCTTGCCGAACTCGATCTCGTACCCGGCCAGGAAGATCAGCATGGCGAGGCCGAGTTCCGAGAGGCCGTCGATCAGCTCGCCGGAGTGGGCCCAGCCGAGCACGTCGGGGCCGACGAGGATGCCGAGGAGGATCTCGAAGACGGCGAGCGGAACGGGGACGCGGCGCCCCACCCCGTACGCCAGCAGGGGCGCGAGGACGGCGATCACCATGATCAGGACGAGCGTGCTCCCCGAATGCGACATATCGGGTATCTACCATAAGCTCCGGTCAGATGCCCTGTCGGTGGAGGGACTTGGAGGCCCGCGGATGTACGAGTACCGGCCCACTGCCCCGACCCCTCCCCCACCGCCCCCGGCTCCCCCGGAACCCCCCGGACCGCGCCCCGGCCTGTGGAAGCGCTGCCTGTGGGGCGGCCTCGCGCTGTGGGCGCTGACCGCGGTGGTCACGTACGCCACCGCCAACACCACCCTGCTGCCCACCCTGATCCTGCTGGGCAGCTTCCTGGTCCCGGGCGTCTTCGTCCTGTGGGCGTACGAGCGGCACGGCCGCGACCTCGGACTGCCGGTGATCCTCGGGTGCTTCGTCACCGGCGGCATCCTCGGCGTCCTCGGCGCCTCGGTCATGGAGTACTACCTCCTGCACCCCTCGCTGTGGATGTTCCTCGGGGTCGGGCTGATCGAGGAGGCGGTGAAGCCGGCCGCCCTGATGTTCGTCGTCCGGCACCGCCCGTATCTGCGCGGCCGGCGCGCCGGTCTGGTGCTCGGCGGGACGGTCGGCTTCGGCTTCGCGGCCTTCGAGAGCGCGGGGTACGCCTTCAACGCGGCCGTCACCCTGGACGGCATCGACCTGCGCTCGCTGCTGGAGACCGAGATCCTGCGCGGGGTCCTCGCCCCCTTCGGGCACGGCCTGTGGACGGCGATCGTGGGCGCGGCGCTCTTCGCCTCCCGCCGCCCCGACGGGCGGTTCCGGTTCACCGGGGCGGTCGTCGGCACCTACCTCGGCGTGGCGGTGCTGCACGCGCTCTGGGACTCGATGCACGGCATCGCGCTCTGGCTGGTGCTCCGGCTGACCACCACGGACCTCGACCGCTCGCTCTTCGCCCAGGGGTACATCCCGGAGCCCACGTCCGAGCAGGAGCACCTCTTCACCCTCTTCTCGGTGGGCGGTCTGGTACTGGTGACACTGGTGGGACTGGCGTGGCTGAGATCGCTGACGCGACGCGAACCGGACAGGAGTGGCATTGATACCCCCTAGGGGTATAATGTGGAAGCGTAAGGCTCGAATCGAAGAGGAGAACCCCATGGCCGCCGAGACGCAGACCGAACTCACCACCGTGTACCAGGTCAAGGGCATGACCTGCGGCCACTGCGAGGGCGCCGTCTCCAGCGAGATCTCCGCGCTCCCCGGCGTCTCCTCGGTCACCGCCGTCGCCGGCACCGGCGAGGTCACCGTGGTCTCCGCCGCCCCGCTCGACCGCGAGGCCGTCGCCGCCGCCGTCGACGAGGCCGGTTACGAGCTCGTCTGACCGCCCGCCGCACCGGCACCGCAGGGCCGTACCGTTGTCCGGTACGGCCCTGCTCCCCTTTGGAACCGCACATGCCCAGCACCACCGTCACCGAGCTGACCATCGGCGGGATGACCTGCGCCTCCTGCGCGGCCCGCGTCGAGAAGAAGCTCAACCGGATGGACGGCGTCACCGCGACCGTCAACTACGCGACCGAGAAGGCACACGTCGAGCACGCCCCCGAGGTCGGCGTCGACGCGCTCATCGCCACCGTCGTGAAGACCGGCTACACCGCCGAGGAACCCGCCCCGCCGGAGCCCGAGGCGGCCGACGAGCCGGAGACCGACCCCGAGCTCGACGCGCTGCGCCGGCGGCTGACCGTCTCCGCCGTCCTCGCCGCGCCCGTCGTCCTGCTCGCCATGGTCCCCGCCCTCCAGTTCGGCAACTGGCAGTGGCTCTCCCTCACCCTCGCCTCCCCCGTCGTCGTCTGGGGCGGCCTGCCCTTCCACCGCGCCGCCTGGACCAACCTCCGGCACGGCGCCGCCACCATGGACACCCTCGTCTCGGTCGGCACCCTCGCCGCCTACGGCTGGTCCCTCTGGGCGCTCTTCCTCGGCGACGCCGGCATGCCCGGGATGCGCCACGGCTTCGACCTCACCGTCGACCGCGCCGACGCCTCCGGAGCCCTCTATCTGGAGGTCGCCGCCGGCGTCGTCACCTTCATCCTGCTCGGCCGCTACCTGGAGGCCCGCGCCAAGCGGAAGGCCGGCGCCGCGCTGCGCGCCCTGATGGAACTGGGCGCCAAGGACGTCGCCGTCCTGCGCGAGGGCCACGAGGTACGGGTGCCGGTCGCCGAACTGCGGACCGGAGAGTTCTTCGTCGTACGCCCCGGGGAGAAGATCGCCACCGACGGCACCGTCACCGAGGGCGCCTCCGCCGTCGACGCCTCACTGCTCACCGGCGAGTCCCTGCCCGTCGACGTCACCCCCGGCTCCACCGTCACCGGCGGCTGCGTCAACGTCTCCGGCCGGCTCGTCGTCCGGGCCGGCCGGGTCGGCGCCGACACCCGGCTCGCCCGGATGGCGAAGCTCGTCGAGGAGGCGCAGAGCGGCAAGGCCGAGGTGCAGCGGCTCGCCGACCGGGTCTCCGCCGTCTTCGTCCCCGTCGTCCTGGTCATCGCCCTCGCCACCCTCGGCTTCTGGCTCGGCTCCGGCGCGGGCGCGACCGCCGCGTTCACCGCGGCCGTCGCCGTGCTGATCATCGCCTGCCCCTGCGCCCTCGGCCTCGCCACCCCGACCGCGCTGCTCGTGGGCACCGGGCGCGGCGCCCAGCTCGGCATCCTCATCAAGGGCCCCGAGGTCCTGGAGTCCACCCGCCGCGTCGACACCGTCGTCCTCGACAAGACCGGCACCGTCACCACCGGCCGGATGACCCTCACCGGAGTCCACCCCGCCGGCGACACCGACGAGAAGGAGCTGCTGCGGCTCGCCGGGGCCCTGGAGCACGCCTCCGAGCACCCGGTGGCCCGCGCCGTGGCCGCCGGCGCCGCCGAGCGGCTCGGGCTCCCCACGGCCGAACTGCCGACCCCCGAGAGCTTCGAGAACGTCCCCGGGCTCGGCGTCCGCGGCACCGTCGACGGCCGGTCCGTCCTCGCCGGGCGGGCCGCCCTGCTCGCCGCCGCGTCCGTCCCGGTCCCGGCCGGCACGACGGCCGGGGCCGTCCTCGTCGCCTGGGACGGGGCCCTGCGCGGCACCCTCACCGTCGCCGACGCGGTCAAGGACACCAGTGCGGAGGCTGTCGCCCGACTCCGCGCCCTCGGACTGCGGCCGGTGCTGCTCACCGGCGACCACCGGGCCGTCGCGGAGGCCGTCGCCGCCGAGGTCGGCATCGACGAGGTGATCGCCGAGGTGCTGCCGGAGGAGAAGGCCGGGGTGGTCCGGCGGCTCCAGGAGGAGGGCCGCACGGTCGCCGTGGTCGGCGACGGCGTCAACGACGCGGCGGCGCTCGCCACCGCCGATCTGGGGCTCGCCATGGGCACCGGGACGGACGCGGCCATCGAGGCGAGCGACCTCACCCTCGTCCGGGGCGACCTGCGCGTCGCCGCCGACGCGATCCGGCTCTCCCGCCGGACCCTGGCGACGATCAAGGGCAACCTCGCGTGGGCCTTCGGCTACAACGTGGCCGCCCTGCCGCTCGCCGCGGCCGGTCTGCTGAACCCGATGATCGCGGGCCTGGCCATGGCCTTCTCGTCCGTCTTCGTCGTGACGAACAGCCTGCGCCTGCGCCGGTTCCGTTGATTTCACCTACACGTGACGCACAAGTCCTTCACAAAGAGACCTAGATCACAGATATTGGGGGGTAACCATCTGGGCTGTTCGCGAGTCTAAGTGGGCGATGCCAGAACGTCTTGGGGGACGTTCGTCGGGAGGTCTTGGGGGACGTCCCGACAGGCAAGCGCGGCCGGGGCACGTGCACGGGGAGCTTGAGCGGCCCTCCCGTACGTACCCCGGCAGACCGCGCACCGGACGCCCGGCCCGGATCCCGTGGGGGGAATCCGCACCGGGGATATGGGAAGCGCCCCGCTCGCCGACCCGTGGGGGGATCGGAGAGCGGGGCGCTTCTGTCTGTCCTTCCGGGGAGGCGCCCCCGGGGCCGCGGCCTCGGAGCGCGGGCCCGGCACGGGAACACGGCCTCGGAGCGCGGCCTCGCAGCGCGGCTTCGGAACACGTAAGGGCCCTCCGGCTTTCCGCCGGAGGGCCCTTCGCGACGCCTCAGTCGACCTGTGCGGGGTCGGCTCAGCGCTCCTCGACCGGGACGAAGTCGCGGAGGACCTCACCGGTGTAGATCTGGCGCGGGCGGCCGATGCGGGAGCCGGGCTCCTTGATCATCTCGTGCCACTGGGCGATCCAGCCGGGGAGCCGGCCGAGCGCGAAGAGCACGGTGAACATCTCGGTCGGGAAGCCCATCGCGCGGTAGATGAGGCCCGTGTAGAAGTCCACGTTCGGGTAGAGGTTGCGCGAGACGAAGTACTCGTCGGAGAGCGCGTGCTCCTCCAGCTTGAGCGCGATGTCCAGCAGCTCGTCGGACTTGCCGAGGGCCGAGAGGACGTCGTGCGCCGCCGCCTTGATGATCTTGGCGCGCGGGTCGAAGGACTTGTACACCCGGTGGCCGAAGCCCATCAGGCGGACGCCGTCCTCCTTGTTCTTCACCTTGCGGATGAAGGAGTCGACGTCGCCGCCGTTGGCCTTGATGCCCTCGAGCATCTCCAGGACCGACTGGTTGGCGCCGCCGTGCAGCGGGCCCCACAGGGCGGAGATGCCGGCCGAGATCGAGGCGAACATGTTCGCCTGCGAGGAGCCGACCAGGCGCACGGTGGAGGTCGAACAGTTCTGCTCGTGGTCCGCGTGCAGGATGAGGAGCTTGTCGAGCGCCGAGACGACGACCGGGTCGAGCTCGTACTCCTGGGCCGGGACCGAGAACGTCATCCGCAGGAAGTTCTCGACATAGCCGAGGTCGTTGCGCGGGTAGACGAAGGGGTGACCGATCGACTTCTTGTACGCGTACGCGGCGATCGTCGGCAGCTTCGCGAGGAGCCGGATCGTCGACAGGTGGCGCTGCGTCTCGTCGAACGGGTTGTGGCTGTCCTGGTAGAAGGTGGACAGCGCGGAGACCACCGAGGACAGCATCGCCATCGGGTGGGCGTCCCGCGGGAAGCCGCGGAAGAAGTTCTTGACGTCCTCGTGGACCAGCGTGTGCTGGGTGATCTCGTTCTGGAAGGTGGCGAGCTCCTCGCCCTTCGGCAGCTCACCGTTGATCAGCAGGTAGGCCACCTCCAGGAAGGTGGACTGCTCGGCCAGCTGCTCGATGGGGTAGCCGCGGTACCGCAGGATGCCCTGCTCGCCATCGAGGTAGGTGATGGCGGATTTGTAGGCGGCGGTGTTGCCGTATCCGCTGTCCAGGGTGACCAGGCCGGTCTGGGCCCGCAGCTTCCCGATGTCGAAGCCCTGGTCACCGACGGTGCTCTCGACCACCGGGTAGGTGTATTCACCGTCCGCGTACCGCAGTACTACAGAGTTGTCGCTCACGTCATCCCTCACCGACGTAGTGCCTCTTCTTCGAGGTGCCCTGACTGTCTCTACCATCCCCCACTTGGCTCAGGAGAGTGCACTCGGGGTCGCCATTGGGCCAATCGGCGGCACTCAGTGCCGCCAACCTGCTCATCCTGCCCCCTTCGCCCCGGTTCCGGTAGTCCTCCGTGATCTTTCACACGGGGGCACCCCCTGTGAGCCGGTGAGCCAGTGCGGTAAAGCGCCGGCCCGCAGAGACCGTACGGACCGCCTGGGCGATCGCGCGGCGCGAGCCGACCAGCACCACGAGCTTCCGCGCCCGGGTCACGGCCGTGTAGAGCAGGTTCCGCTGGAGCATCATCCACGCACTCATCGTGACCGGGATCACCACGGCCGGATACTCGCTGCCCTGCGAACGGTGGATGGTCACCGCGTAGGCGTGGGACAGCTCGTCCAGCTCGTCGAAGCTGTACGGCACCTCCTCGTCCTCGTCCGTCCGCACGGTGAGGCACTGCTCCACGGGGTCCAGCGCGGTCACCACCCCGACCGTACCGTTGAAGACCCCGTTCGCCCCCTTCTCATAGTTGTTCCTGATCTGGGTGACCTTGTCCCCCACGCGGAAGACCCGGCCGCCGAACCGCTTCTCCGGGAGGTCCGGGCGGGCCGGGGTGATCGCCTGCTGGAGCAGCCCGTTCAGCGCGCCCGCGCCGGCGGGGCCGCGGTGCATGGGGGCGAGGACCTGCACGTCCCGGCGCGGGTCGAGGCCGAATCTGGCGGGAATCCGCCGGGCCGCGACCTCGACGGCGACCCGGGCCGCGTCCTCCGTCTCCTCCTCCGCGAAGAGGAAGAAGTCCGGAAGCCCCTGGGTGCGGGGCGGGGTGCCCGCGTTGATCAGATGCGCGTTGGTCACCACGCCGGACTCCTGCGCCTGGCGGAAGATCCGGGTCAGCCGGACCGCGGGGACCGGGCTGCCGGGGGCCAGGAGGTCGCCCAGGACCTCGCCGGCGCCGACCGAGGGCAGCTGGTCGACGTCCCCCACCAGGAGCAGGTGGGCACCCGGGGCGACCGCCTTGACCAGCTTGTTCGCGAGCAGCAGGTCCAGCATCGACGCCTCGTCGACCACCACGAGGTCGGCGTCGAGCGGCCGGTCCCGGTCGTACGCCGCGTCCCCGCCGGGCCGCAGCTCCAGGAGGCGGTGGACGGTGGACGCCTCGGCGCCGGTCAGCTCCGCCAGCCGCTTGGCCGCGCGGCCCGTCGGCGCCGCCAGGACCACCTTGGCCTTCTTGGCCCGGGCCAGCTCCACGACGGAGCGGACGGTGAAGGACTTGCCGCAGCCGGGGCCGCCGGTGAGGACCGCGACCTTCTCCGTCAGGGCGAGCCGGACGGCCTGCTCCTGCTCGGGCGCCAGGGTGGCCCCCGTACGGTCCGCGAGCCACGCCAGCGCCTTGTCCCAGGCCACGTCCCGGAAGGCGGGCATCCGGTCGTCCGGGGCGCGCAGCAGGCGCCGCAGCTGCCCGGCGAGGGAGAGCTCGGCCCGGTGGAAGGGGATCAGGTAGACGGCCGTGACCGGGGCGCCCTCCGGGCCGGGGACCGTCTCCCTGACCACCCCTTCGGGGTCCTCCGCCAGCTCGGCGAGGCACTCGATGACGAGCCCGGTGTCCACCTGGAGCAGCTTCACGGAGTCGGCGATCAGCCGCTCCTCGGGGAGGAAGCAGTGCCCCTGGTCGCTGGACTGGGACAGGGCGTACTGGAGCCCGGCCTTCACCCGATCGGGGCTGTCGTGCGGGATGCCGACGGCCTGCGCGATCCGGTCGGCGGTGAGGAAGCCGATGCCCCACACGTCGGCGGCGAGGCGGTACGGCTGGTCGCGCACGACGGAGATGGAGCCGTCGCCGTACTGCTTGTAGATCCGGACGGCGATGGAGGTGGAGACGCCGACGGTCTGGAGGAAGACCATCACCTCCTTGATCGCCTTCTGCTCCTCCCAGGCGCCCACGATGTTCCTGGTCCGCTTGGGGCCGAGGCCGGGCACCTCGATGAGGCGGCCGGGATCCTCCTCCAGGACGTCGAGGGTCGCCAGGCCGAAGTGGGTCGTGATGCGGTCGGCGAAGACGGGGCCGATACCCTTGATCAGCCCGGAGCCGAGATACCGGCGGATGCCCTGGACGGTGGCGGGCAGCACGGTCGTGTAGTTGTCCACCAGGAACTGCCGGCCGTACTGCGGGTGGGAGCCCCAGCGCCCCTCCATCCGCAGCGACTCCCCCGGCTGGGCGCCGAGCAGGGCGCCGACGACGGTGAGCAGGTCGCCGGCGCCTCGGCCGGTGTCGACCCGGGCGACCGTGTAGCCGCTCTCCTCGTTGGCGTACGTGATCCTCTCCAGCACGCCTTCCAGCACGGCGGGGCGGTGCGACTGACCCTCGTTGGACATGGCCCGACGGTAGCGAAGGCCACCGACAGGGCGGGCGGACCTGTGGACAACTCCCGCCCCGGGGTGCCGATCAGAGGGATGAACCGTAGCGTTTCGGTCATGAGCGAGAGCAGTCACTCCTTCCAGGACGAGGTCCTGGACGAACTCGGCGAGGACCGTCTGGCGGAGATCGCCGCGCTCGCCGGCACCGACACGGCCGGCGCGCGTGCGCTCGTCGACGGCTCGGTCGCGGAGCTGTCCGGCGAGCTGCGGCAGGCGGCGGCGGAACCGGGCAGCGCGGACGAGGTCAAGGCCGCCGTCGACGAGGTCACCTCCGAGGAGCCGCCGCTCCAGGGCGTCGCCTCCTTCGGCGGCCTCGCGGCGGGCGGCCTGATGGCCGGCGTCCTCGCCAAGCTGGCGAGACCCGCCGCCAACGCCGTCGCCAAGCGCACCGGCCTCCCCCCGGCCACCGTGAACCGCGCGGTGGACCTGCTGGTCCCCGTGGTGCTCGCGGTCCTGACGCGGCGCGCCACGGCGAAGAAGGGCGGCGGGGGGCTGGGCGACCTGCTGGGCGGCGGGAAGAAGTAGCCCGGCCCCGCCGCACACGGGGCCGGGCCGGGAGAGCCCCCGCCGCGCACGCGGGGGCGTGGCCCATGGGATCCAGGATCTTGGATCTTGGATCCAGGCGTATGGATCCTGGATCCTGGAGGTCGGATCCTGGATCCCACCTCCTGGATCCAAGATCCAGAATCAAGCCGCGGCTCAGACCTTCAGGAACGCGTCCACCGTCTCCTCCAGCACCTCGACCCCGTCCCTCGCCCAGAGACCGGCGTTGAAGAGCTCGACCTCGACGGGGCCCGTGTAGCCAGCCCGGTCGAGGAGCGACGCCCACCGGCCCAGGTCGATCACGCCGGTGCCCAGCTGCCCGCGCCCGTGGAGGACGCCCTCCGGGAGGGGGGTGGTCCAGTCGGCGAGCTGGAAGGAGTGGATGCGGCCCTGCGCGCCCGCGCGTTCGACCGCCGCCGGGGCGCGCTCGTCCCACCAGAGGTGGTACGTGTCGACGGTGACGCCGACCTGCTCGGCCGGGAAGCGCTCGGCGATGTCCAGGGCCTGGTCCAGGGTGGAGATCGCGCAGCGGTCGGAGGCGTACATGGGGTGGAGGGGCTCGATGGCGAGGCGGACCCCGCGCGCGCCCGCGTAGGGGGCGAGCGCGCCGATCGCGTCCGCGATGCGCGCGCGTGCTCCGGGCAGGTCGCGGCTGCCGGCGGGCAGTCCGCCGGAGACCAGGACGAGGGTGTCGGTGCCGAGCGCCGCCGCCTCGTCGATCGCCGCCCGGTTGTCGGCCTCCCAGCCGTCGCTGGTGAAGAAGCCGCCGCGGCAGAGGGTGGTGACGGCGAGACCGGCGTCCCGCACCAGGGTGGCCGCCGCCTCGATCCCGTACTCCTTCACCGGGTCGCGCCAGAGGCCGATGCCGGGGACGCCGAGGCGGACGCACTCCTCCACCAGGGCGGGCAGCGGGAGCTGCTTCACCGTCATCTGGTTGATGCTGAGGCGGTCGAGGTTCACTGAGGGACTCCGTGCACGGTGAGGAGGGCGCTCATCCGGGCCTGCGCGCGGGCCGGGTCCGGGAAGAGGCCGAGGCCGTCGGCGAGTTCGTAGGCGCGGGCCAGGTGCGGCAGGGAGCGGGCCGAGTGGAGTCCGCCGACCATGGTGAAGTGCTCCTGGTGGCCCGCGAGCCAGGCGAGGAGGACGACGCCCGTCTTGTAGTAGCGGGTCGGCGGCTCGAAGAGGTGCCGGGAGAGGGCGACCGTCGGGTCGAGGAGCTTGCGGAAGCCGTCCGTGTCCCCGGTGTCGAGGGTTCTGACCGCCTCCGCCGCCAGCGGGCCGAGCGGGTCGAAGATGCCGAGCAGGGCGTGGCTGAACCCCTGGTCGTCGCCCGCGATCAGCTCCGGGTAGTGGAAGTCGTCGCCGGTGTAGCAGCGGACGCCCTCGGGGAGGCGGCGGCGGAGCGCGACCTCGCGGCCCGCGTCGAGGAGGGAGATCTTGACGCCGTCGACCTTGTCGGGGTGGGCGGCGACGACCTCCAGGAACGTCTCGGTGGCCGCGTCGAGGTCGGCGGAGCCCCAGTACCCCTCCAGGGCCGGGTCGAACATCGGGCCCAGCCAGTGCAGGACCACGGGCTCGGCTGCCTGGCGCAGCAGGTGGCCGTAGAGGTCGAGGTAGTCCTCCGGGCCGGCGGCCGCGGCGGCCAGCGCGCGGGAGGCCATCAGGATCGCCCGGGCGCCGGACTCCTCGACGACGGCGAGCTGTTCCTCGTACGCGGCCCGGATCTCCGGCAGCGTGGCGGGGCCGGTGAGCTGGTCGGTGCCGACCCCGCAGGCGATCAGGCCGCCGACGGCCCTCGCCTCGGCGGCGCTGCGGCGGATCAGTTCGGCCGCGCCCGTCCAGTCGAGGCCCATGCCGCGCTGGGCGGTGTCCATGGCCTCCGCGACGCCGAGCCCGTGGGACCACAGGTGACGGCGGAAGGCGAGGGTGGCGTCCCAGTCGACGGCGGCGGGGCCGTCGGGGGTGGTGTCGGCGTAGGGGTCGGCGACGACGTGGGCGGCGGAGAAGACGGTGCGGGAGGTCGGCGGGCCTGCCGCGGCGGGGGCGAGCGGTTCGGCGCGGGGCCGGTACGCGCGCGTGCCGCCGCCCGGGAGGGGGAGGTGGAGGGTCACAGGGAGACCTCCGGGACGTCGAGGCGGCGGCCCTCGGCGGCGGATCTCAGGCCGAGCTCGGCGAGCTGGACGCCGCGGGCGCCGGCGAGCAGGTCCCAGTGGTAGGGCTCGTCGAGGACGACGTGGCGGAGAAAGAGCTCCCACTGGGCCTTGAAGCCGTTGTCGAACTCGGCGTTGTCGGGGACCTCCTGCCACTGGTCGCGGAAGGAGTAGGTGGCGGGGATGTCGGGGTTCCAGACCGGCTTGGGGGTGAGTCCGCGGTGCTGGACCCGGCAGTCGCGGAGCCCGGCGACGGCGGAGCCCTCGGTGCCGTCGACCTGGAACTCGACGAGTTCGTCGCGGTGGACGCGGACCGCCCAGGAGGAGTTGATCTGGGCGATGGCGCCGCCCTCCAGGTGGAAGGTGCCGTAGGCGGCGTCGTCGGCGGTGGCGTCGTACGGCTTGCCCTCCTCGTCCCAGCGGCGCGGGACGTGGGTGGCGATCTCGGCGGAGACGGCGGTGACCCGGCCGAAGAGCTCGTGGAGCACGTACTCCCAGTGCGGGAACATGTCGACGACGATGCCGCCGCCGTCCTCGGAGCGGTAGTTCCAGCTGGGGCGCTGGGCCTCCTGCCAGTCGCCCTCGAAGACCCAGTAGCCGAACTCGCCGCGCACGGACAGGATCTCGCCGAAGAAGCCGCCGTCGATGAGCCGCTTGAGCTTCAGCAGGCCGGGGAGGAAGAGCTTGTCCTGGACGACGCCGTGCTTGATCCCCTTGTCCGCGGCGAGCCGGGCGAGGTCGAGGGCGCCCGCGAAGTCGGCGGCGGTGGGCTTCTCGGTGTAGATGTGCTTGCCGGCCTCGATCGCCTTGGTGAGGGCATCGACGCGCGCGGAGGTGACCTGGGCGTCGAAGTAGACGTCGACGGAGTCGTCGGCGAGGACGGCGTCGAGGTCGGTGGACCACTCGGTGAGGCCGTGCTTCTCGGCGAGGGCGCGCAGGGCGTGCTCGCGGCGGCCGACCAGGACCGGCTCGGGCCAGATGACCTGGCCGTCGCCGAGGTCGAGGCCGCCCTGCTCGCGGAGGGCGAGGATCGAGCGGACGAGGTGCTGGCGGTAGCCCATGCGTCCGGTGACGCCGTTCATGGCGATGCGGACTGTCCTGCGTGTCATGGATTGTTCCTCCCCGACGGGCCTGCGCCCTCGTTCTGGCGTGGAAAAAGGACGGAAAGCGCTTTCGACGCGACGATAGAAAGCGCTTTCTGCCACGGATGACGCTAGCCTGCCGACATCACGCCGGACAAGGCCCTGGAGGTACGCACGCGATGACCGTCACGCTGTCGGACGTGGCCGCCCGCGCCCGCGTCTCCCCCGCGACCGTCTCCCGGGTCCTGAACGGCAACTACCCGGTGGCCGCGTCGACGCGGGAACGGGTCCTGAAGGCGGTCGAGGAGCTGGACTACGTCCTCAACGGGCCCGCGAGCTCGCTCGCCGCCGCCACCTCCGATCTGGTCGGGGTACTGGTCAACGACATCGCCGACCCCTTCTTCGGGATCATGGCGAGCGCGGCGCAGAGCGCGATCGGCGAGGGCGGATCGGGCCGGGCGGGCGGCGAGAAGCTGGCCGTCGTCTGCAACACCGGCGGCTCCCCCGAGCGCGAGCTGACCTACCTCACGCTGCTCCAGCGGCAGCGCGCCGCCGCCGTCATCCTCATGGGCGGCTCGCTGGAGGACCCGGAGCACCTGGCCGCGACCGCCGCCAAGCTGTCCCGGATGGCCGAGGCCGGGACACGGGTCGTGCTGTGCGGCCGGCCGCCCGCACCGGGGGACGCGCACACCGCCGCGCTGGTCTTCGACAACCGCGCCGGGGGCCGCCGGCTCACCCGCCATCTGCTCGACCTCGGCCACACCCGGATCGGTTACGTCGCGGGCCCCGCCGACCGCACCACCACCCGCCACCGCCTGGAGGGCCACCGGGAGGCCCTCGCGGCGGCGGGCGTCGCCGAGGGGCCGACCGTCCACGGCCCGTACGACCGGGCCGCCGGCCACGCGGCCGTCGCCGGGCTCCTGGACCGCGAACCGGAGCTCACGGCGATCGTCGCCGCCAACGACACGGTGGCGCTGGGCGTCTGCGCCGCCCTGCGGGAACGGGGCCTGTCGATCCCCGGCGACGTCTCGGTGGCCGGCTTCGACGACCTCCCGTTCTCGGTCGACGCGGTGCCGGCGCTGACGACCGTACGCCTCCCGCTCCACGAGTCGGGGGTGCGCGCCGGGCGGCTGGCCATGGGCACGGAGGAGGCTCCGGCGGGCGGCGCGGAGGCGGTCCCGGGCGAGCTGGTCGTCAGGGACTCGACGGCGGTCCCGCGGGGATGAACCCGGCTATCGTGGGACTCGACGGCATACGGAGGCCCGCATGACGACGACAGAGGTGGACGCCCGGAGCGCGTGGGACGCGCTGGAGGACGCCAAGCTGCCCAGCGGCTATCACGTCGAGATCACAGACGGGAAGATCATCATGACGCCGCAAGGCAGGGATCAGTGGAAGGTGATCCTCAAAGCCGCGCCCCAGATCGAGCAGCAGCTCGCAGGCCACGGCGAGATCCTCTCGGACGTCATGATCGATTTCCCGTCGAGCCTGTACGGCTACGCGCCCGATCTCGCCGTCGTCGCGCCCGGCTCCGAGCTCAACAGCCGCGGCCGATACGAGTGGCACGACCTCGAAGCAGTCCTGGAAGTCGTCTCCGCGAGCACCCGGGACAACGACTTCGAGAAGAAGTTCCGGATGTACGCCAGGAGCACGATTCCGCTGTACGTGATCATCGATCCGTCCGACCGAACCTGCACGATGCACCGTGACCCCACGGCTGCCGGCACCTACGCGCAGGAGGAGAAGATCCCCTTCGGCGAGGATCTGGTCCTCCCCCTCGAAGGCCGCGAGATCGTCGTGAAGACCGACGGGTTCCCGCGCGCCGGGGACTGAGCTACCCGGCGGCGGGGTCCAGGCCCGTCGCCGCGAGGACCGCGTCGACGGTCTCCTCGACCGTCCGGTCGCCGTTGTCGATCCAGACGCCCTGGCCGGAGAGTTCGGCGCGCATGGCCTCGTCCAGGAAGGACCAGTCGGTGGTGAGGCGCTTGTGGCGGGCGTCGTTGCGCTCCCGGGCCCGGTCCGGGCCGGGGGCCAGGATCACCACCCGGAGCGGGACCGCCGCCATCGCGCTCCGGTAGAAGTCCAGGTGGGAGCGGCGTACCACCACGTCGTCGAGGACCGGCAGGAAGCCGGCGGCGGCGAAGCTGCCCGCCAGGAGGCAGGCGCCCCGGGCGCGCAGGAGGATCTGGCGGTCCGCCTCCGGGTCGCCCTCCGGGGTCGGCCACCGGCCGCCGCTGACGATCAGCTCCTGGAGGTGGTCGACCTCGATGTGCGCGGCACGCGCGAACCGCGCGGCGAGAGCCGCCGACACCGTCGACTTGCCGCTGCCGGGGATGCCGGCGAGGAGCAGCGCGCCGGGCGCGGGGACGGCGGTGTCGACGGTCACGTGCTCGAAGGTCATACGGGCCTTTCCTCGCGGGGCGGAGCCACGGACGAAGCCCCGGGCGAAGCCGCGGACGGAGCCATGGGCTGAACCGCCGACGGAGCCGCAGACTGAGCCACGGGCTGAGCCGCGGGCTGAGCCGCCGACGGAGCCACGGACGATACGGGGGCGGGCGACCGGCGCACCAGCGGTTTCCGGTCCGGCTCCGGAGACCCCGGCTTCCGCGCCGCCAGGGACGTCAGCGCCACTCCGCCGACGAGCAGCGCCGCCGCCACCCAGCGCAGCGGACTCACCGGCTCGCCGAGGAAGAGCGCGGCGGAGGACATGCCGAAGACGGGGACGAGGAGCGAGAAGGGGGCGACGGAGGAGGCGGGGTGACGGCGCAGCAGCCAGCCCCAGGCGCCGAAGCCGAAGACGGTGGCGACCCAGGCGACGTAGACGATGACGCCCACGCCGGTCCAGTCCAGGGCGCGCAGCGCGGCCAGGTCCCGCTCGGGGCCCTCCAGCAGGAGGGACAGGCCGAGCAGCGGCAGGACGGGGACGGTGCTGACCCAGACCATCCAGTTGAGCGCGTCGGGCGGGGCGGCCCTGCGGGTGCAGACGTTGGAGACACCCCAGGCGGCGGCAGCGGCGATGACCAGGACGAAGCCGGTGACCGGCCCCGAGGTGCCCTCGTCGACGGCGGCGACTCCGATGCCCGCGAGGGCGACCGCCATGCCGAGGAGGGCGCGCCGGGCGGGGCGCTCGCCGAGGACGGCGAAGGCGAGGAGGGCGGTGAAGACGGCCTGCACCTGGAGCACCAGAGAGGAGAGCCCGGCGGGGGCGCCGAGGTCCATGCCGAGGAAGAGGAGGCCGAACTTGGCGACGCCCAGGGCGAGTCCGACGGCGATGATCCACTTCCAGGCGACCTTGGGGCGACCGACGAGGAAGACCGCGGGCAGGGCGGCGACGAGGAAGCGGAGCGCGGAGAAGAGCAGCGGCGGGAAGTGGTCGAGGCCGATCTCGATGACGACGAAGTTGACCCCCCAGACCGCGGCGACGAGCGCGGCGAGGGCGATGTGTGCGGGGCGCATGCAGGCGAGCATGACCGGCCGGGACCGTGTAGCACCAGCACAGGTCTCTTCATGGTTGGATGAAGTGTTGCTACATCCTCCTGCTCCGACTGCCCCACCTGCCCCACCCGTCCCGCCGCGCACTCCGCCCGGGCCGCCCGGGCCGCACGAACAGTCCGAGCCGTCCAGGCCGCCCAAGCCGTCCCAGCCAGCCCAGCCGCCCAAGCCGCCCAAGCCGTCCCAGCCGCCCCAGCCGCCCACCGGAGGTTCCCGTGCTCGATCTCGGCCGTCTGCGCGCTCTGCACGCCGTCTCCGTCCACGGGAGCGTGGGCGCCGCCGCGGCGGCGCTCGGCTACACCCCGTCGGCGGTGTCGCAGCAGATCGCGAAGCTGGAACGGGAGACCCGGACGACCCTGCTCGAACGGAGCGGGCGGGGCGTCCGCCTCACTGACGAGGCGCGCCAACTCGCCTCCACCGCACGCGAGTTGCTGGCCCTGGTGGAGGAGGCGGAGGTACGCCTGGAGGAGCGGCGCGGGCTGCCGGCCGGACGGCTGTCGATCGGCTGCTTCCCGAGCGCGGCACGCGGCCTGATGCCCCGGGTGCTGGCGGACCTGGCCGTCCGCCATCCGGGTCTGGACGCCCGGCTGACCGAGGTGGACCCGCACCTGTCGGTGGATCTCGTGGGCCGCGGGGTGCTCGACCTCGCGGTCGCCCACGACTGGGACATCGCCCCGCTTCCGGCGCCTCCCGGGGTGGAGCAGGCGGTGATCGGCGACGACGGCTGCGACATCCTGGTGCACCGGGACCATCCGCTGGCGGGCCGGCGGTCGGTGCGGCGGGAGGAGCTGGCGGACGAGCGGTGGATCTCGCAGCCGCCGGGGACGGTGTGCCACGACTGGCTGGAGCGGACGCTGCGGGCGACCGGGGTGGAGCCGCTGATCGTCCATCAGGCGGAGGAGAACCACACACAGGTCGCGCTGGTCGCGGCCGGTCTCGGCATCGCGCTCGTCCCCCGGCTCGGGCGCGGCGGGCTGCCGTCCGAGGTGGCGCCGCTGCGGCTCGACCCGGCACCGACGCGCCGGCTGCACGCGCTGTGGCGGACGGGTGCGGCGCGCCGCCCGGCGATCCGGGAGACGGTCCGTACGCTCCAGGAGCTGTGGCCGTCGATCGCGGCGGCGGCCTGAACCGGCGCGGAACCCCGCCCCTCCCCCTTCACCCTCCCCCCTCCCGAGCCCCTCCCTCCCCCTCCCCCGCTCCCTCTTCTTCGGCGATTCGTGCGGGAATCCTTGACCTGGTAGTTACTTTCAGACTATCCGTTCGTCTTGGCAGTTTCTTTCACCCCTCGCTGCCGTCTCCGCTGTCACCCTGCACGGCCGGAAGGAGCACCAGTGCCCCACCCCGCCCCCACCCGCCGCACCCTGCTCGCCGTCACCGCCGCCGCGGCCGCCGCCGCGGCCACCGGAGCCGTCACCCCCGCCGCCGCCCACGCCCCCGCCACCGACGCCAGGACCGAGCGGTGGCTCCGCCGGATCGTCGGGCGGATGTCGCTGGAGGAGAAGGTCGGCCAGGTCTTCGTCTCCCGGGTGTACGGCCACTCGGCCACCGCCCCCGACCAGGCGGACGTGGACGCCAACCTCCGTGAGCTCGGGGTCCGTACGGCCGCCGAGCTGATCGAGCGCTACCACCTCGGCGGGGTCATCTACTTCGCCTGGGCGCACAACACCCGCGACCCGCAGCAGATCGCGGCGCTCTCCAACGGCATCCAGACCGCCGCGCTCTCCGGGGGCACCCCCGTGCCCCTGCTGATCTCCACCGACCAGGAGCACGGCATCGTCTGCCGGGTCGGCGAGCCCGCCACCCTGCTGCCCGGCGCGATGGCGCTCGGCGCGGGCGGCTCCCCGGCGGACACCCGCAGGGCGGCCGGGATCGCCGGCGCCGAACTCGCCGCGCTGGGCATCCGGCAGAACTACGCCCCCGTCGCCGACGTCAACGTGAACCCGGCCAACCCGGTCATCGGCGTCCGCTCCCTCGGCTCCGACCCGCGCGCGGTCTCCGCCCTGGTCACCGCCCAGATCCGCGGCTACCAGGGCTCCGGCGTCGCCGCCACCGCCAAGCACTTCCCCGGCCACGGCGACACGGCCGTGGACAGCCACTACGGCCTGCCGGTCATCACCCACACCCGCGCGCAGTGGGCCGAGCTCGACGCCCCGCCGTTCCGCGCCGCGATCGCCGCAGGCATCGACGCGATCATGACGGCCCATCTCGTCGTCCCGGCACTCGACCCGTCCGAGGACCCGGCGACGCTCTCGTACCCGATCCTCACCGGTGTGCTCCGTGAGGAGCTCGGCTACGACGGGGTGGTGGTGACCGACGCCCTCGACATGCAGGGCGTCCGGACCAAGTACGGCGACGACCGGGTGCCGGTGCTGGCCCTCAAGGCCGGCGTGGACCAGCTGCTGAACCCGCCGAAGCTCGACGTGGCCTGGAACGCGGTGATCGCGGCCGTGCGCGGCGGGGAGCTGACAGAGGAGCGCCTCGACGAATCGGTTCTGCGGATCCTGCGGCTGAAGGCCCGGCGGGGCCTCCTCACGGACCCGTACACGAGCCGGCGGGAGGTGGCCGCGACCGTCGGCACCGCCCGGCACCTCGCCGAGGCCGACCGGATCGCCGAGCGGACCACCACGCTGCTGGTCAACGAGGACGGCTTCCTGCCGCTGCGCCCGGCCTCGCACGGGAAGGTCCTGGTCGTCGGCGCCGACCCCGCCTCCCCGTCCGGGACGACGGGACCGCCGACCACCACCCTAGGCGGGGCGCTACGCGAACTGGGCTTCACGCCCACCGTGCTGTCCACCGGGATCACCCCGACGGCGGACCGGATCGAGGAGGCGGTGGCGGCGGCGGCCGGCCAGGACGTGATCGTCGTGGGCACGTACAACGTCACGGCGGCGAGCCCGCAGCGGACGCTGGTGGCGCGGCTGGTGGCGACCGGGGTGCCGGTGGTGACGGTCGCGATCCGCAACCCGTACGACGTGGCCCGGATCTCCGGGCAGCGGGCCACCCTCGCCGCCTACTCCTGGACCGACGTGGAACTCCGCGCCGCCGTGCGGGTGCTGGCCGGGCGGGCCAGACCGCGCGGACGGCTGCCGGTGCCGGTGCGGAGCGCCGACGACCCGGCGGTGACGCTCTACCCGGTCGGGTTCGGCCTCTCGTACTGACGGGCGGGGTGCGGCTCCCTCACGGGCCGCACCCCACCGGCGGGGCTACGGCCGCAGGCCGTGCTCCTTCGTCACGTCGTCGTCCACCGGCTTGTCCAGGCGGGCGTCGAAGCGCGCCAGCGGCCGGGCCGCCTCGACCGCGGGGGCGTCCACACCGGCCCAGGCCAGGATGCGGGCGGTGGCCTTCTCGCGCTCGGCGTCGGCGAGTCCGGCGACACTCGCGCCGTGGTTGGCTCCCGGCGCGGTGAAGACGTAACTGTCCCGGGCGCCCTTGCCGAGGCGGAAGGGCTCGGCGCTCCACGGGTCGTTCTCGCCGTTGACGAAGAGCATCCGGTTCGCGTTCTTCCGGACCCAGTCGTCGACGTCCCGCATCACCTGCGGTTTGAACTTCATGGGGATCTCGCGGGGCACGAAGTTCGAGGCGGGCTGGTAGCCGTAGCGGCTCAGGCCGCGCAGGTGCGGCTGCTTGATGCTGGGCGAGCCGAGCTCGGTGGCCGCCTGGTAGTAGTACGGCGTGTAGTACTCCAGGCCCTGGTCGGTGTAGGCGCCCCAGCCGGCGTAGGCGTCGATCGTCTCGTAGACGGTGTCGTCGCTCGCGGTCCGCGCGTCCGGGATCGTGTCGCAGACGTCCTCGCCGTAGTACTGCCAGAAGCCCCAGACGAAGTCGAGGACGGTCGCCTCCCACGCCTTGTCGAGCGAGCCGACCGTGTGGAAGGTGGCGCCCTCGGTCGCGACCCACGCCTTGAACTTCTCCTGGAGCGGGCCGCGGCGCAGCAGGGCCTCGCGCTGCATGGTGTTCAGGCGGTCGCGGCACTCCTTGGTGCCGACGTTCGCGAAGAACCGGTCGTAGGCCGAGTCCTCCTTGTTCACGACGTCGTTGGGGGCCACGTAGGCGACGACGCCGTCCATGTCGCGCGGGTAGAAGCGCTCGTAGTAGGTGGCGGTCATGCCGCCCTTGGAGCCGCCGGTGGAGAGCCAGTTCTCGCCGTAGACCTTCTTCAGCGCGGTGAAGATCCGGTGCTGGTCGGTGGCGGCCTGCCAGATGTCGAGCTTGGACCAGTCGGCGGGCGCCGGACGGGACGGCGTGAAGAAGCGGTACTCCATGGAGATCTGGTTGCCGTCGATGATCCGGGTCGGCTCCGCCCGGCTCGGGGTGGTGCTCAGGCCGTAGCCGCTGGTGCGGAAGACGGTGGGGCGGTCGGTGCCCTTGTGGAGCACCGAGATCCGCTGCTGGAACGTGCCGGCCCAGGGCCGCTTGTGGTCGATCGGCTGCTCGTAGTTCAGGACGAGGAAGCGGTAGCCGGCGTACGGCTTCTCCTCGATCAGGCTCATCCCGGGGATCGCCAGGAGGCGGTCCTTGATGTCCGGGCCCGGCGCGTCGGCGACGATGCCGGCGGACTCCGTGCCGGCGGCGGTGGCGGTGGCCACGCCGGTGGAGCCCACGGTGCCTATGAGCACCGAAAGCGACAGCATCAGTCTCAGCGACTTACGCATGCACCCTCCCATGATTCACAACGGTGCCGTGAACCTAGCGGGGTGAACGTCCGGGCCGCCAGACCCGGTTGAGCCTTACCTCTGCATCAGCACAGGATCCAGCCGGTGGCGGTGGAGCGCCCGGAGACGGTCGCGGTGGCGCGGACGCAGCGGTTGAGCGCGTGCACGGTCACCGGACCGGCCTGCCGGCTCCAGCGCCCGGAGACGACGGCGGCCCGGCCGCCGCGCGGCTGGAGGGTGACCTTCATGGGCCGCGGCGCGCCGGGCCGCTTGGCGAGGACGAGCGCGCAGGCGTAGTGGCGGGTGCGGTAGAGGCGCAGCTCGCCGGTGCTGAAGGACACCGTGCGGGCGGGCCGCCCGTGGCAGACGGAGACCGCGTCGGCGGTGCCCGTGCCCGGTCCCGCGAGCGTCAGGAGCCCGGCGGCGAGGACGAGGACGAGGCCGTACGCGACGGGGTGCACGCGCGCGCGTGCCACGGCCCGCGCGAGGCCGCTGCGGAGCGCGGCGAGCGGACCCCGGAGGCCGTCCCGGGCCACGCCGTCGGCGGGCACGGGCGCGGGCGTGCGGGAGGGGGCGGGTGCCGGCAGGGCCGCGGGCGCGGCGGCGCGGGGTCTGCCGGGGGCCGCCTGCGCGTGCGCCGCCCGCCGTCGGTCCCCTGTGCCTCCGGACATGCCCGTTCCTCCCCCGCCGTCCGTTCGCCCGTACAGGCTTACGACGTCCTGGACGTCCGTACGGTTGCCCCCGGCGGTCGCCGTCACGGCAGGAAGTAGCCCATGACCAGGCAGAGGAAGATCGACTCCGCGCCGATCAGCGTCCACAGGGCGGCCCGGCGGGCCCGGGTGGGCGGGGCCCCGTCCGGGACGGTGAGCGCCCGCAGCCAGGCGCCGCCCGCGACGGCCAGGGTGGTCGCGTACAGCCAGCCGGGGATCTCCCGGCAGGTCCCGCGCATCACGCACGCCGAGCCCGCCTCGGTGGAGAGGACCAGCATCACGCCGAGGAGCGTCGCGGGCAGGAACAGCAGCCCGGCCCAGAGCGCGGCGCGGCGCAGCGCCCGGGCCTCCAGGTAGGGGATCGCGGCGGGCGCCGGGTCCGTGTCCGGGGCGGGGGCACCGGGCGCGTCCGGGCGATCGGCGGGGGTCGCGGGGGCCGGGGCGGGGGCGTTCGGGCCGCCGGTGTCGTTCATGCCACCGATCCAACCCGGGCCGCCCCGGCCCCGTCATGAGCCCCCGTACTCAGATCGCGGCCGGTTCCTCCTCCGGCTCCGCCTCGCCGATGAAGGTGCGCCACAGGGTCGCGTACCGGCCGTCCAGGGCGAGGAGCTCGTCGTGGCTGCCGTCCTCGGCGACCCGGCCGTGGTCCATGACGACCACCCGGTCGGCGCGCGCGGCCGTGGTGAGGCGGTGGGCGACGATCAGCGTCGTGCGGCGGCCGGAGAGCCGCTCGGTGGCGGCGTTCACCTGGGCCTCGGTGGCCAGGTCCAGGGCGGCCGTGGCCTCGTCGAGGAGGAGGACGTCCGGGTCGACCAGCTCGGCCCGGGCGAGGGCGATGAGCTGCCGCTGGCCGGCCGAGAGGTTCCGGCCGCGCTCGGCGACCTCGTGGAGGTAGCCGCCGTCGAGGGTGGCGATCATGTCGTGCGCGCCGGCCGCGCGGGCCGCCGCCTCCACCTCGGCGTCGGTGGCGCCGGGCCGCCCGTAGGCGATGGCGTCGCGGACCGTCCCGGCGAAGAGGTACGCCTCCTGGGGGACGACGCCGAGCCGGTGCCGGTACGAGGTGAGGTCCAGGTCGCGCAGGTCGGCGCCGTCCGCGGTGACCCGGCCCGAGGTCGGGTCGTAGAACCGGGCGACCAGCTTGACCAGGGTGGACTTGCCGGCGCCGGTCTCGCCGACGAACGCGACCGTCTGACCGGCGGGGATCCGCAGGTCGATCCCGGTCAGCGCGGCCTCCTCGGTGCCGTAGGCGAAGGAGACGGACTCGAAGGCGATCTCGCCGCGCAGCGAAAGCACCTCGCGGGGCTCCTCGGCCGGGGCCGTGGAGGTCGGCTCCTGGAGCAGTTCCCGCATGCGCCCGAGGGAGACGGCGGCCTGCTGGTAGCCGTCGAAGACCTGGGAGAGCTGCTGGACGGGGGCGAAGAAGAGGTCGATGTAGAGGAGGTAGGCGACGAGGGCGCCGGTGGTGAGGGTGCCGGCCTCGATCCGGTTGGCGCCGACGATCATGACGGCCGCGGCGGCGCCCGAGGAGAGCAGGGTGACGAAGGGGAAGTAGACCGAGATCAGCCACTGGCCGCGCACGCGCGCGTCCCGGTAGGACTCGCCGCGCTCCGCGAACCGCGCGGCGCCCGCCCGCTCCCGGCCGAAGGCCTGCACGATCCGCAGGCCGGCGACGGACTCCTGGAGGTCGGCGTTGACGACGCTGATCCGCTCGCGGGCCAGCTCGTACGCCTTCACGCTGGACCGGCGGAAGTAGTAGGTGGCGACGGCGAGGACCGGCAGGGTCGCGAAGACGACCAGGGCCAGCTGGAGGTCGAGGACCACCAGCGCCACCATGATCCCGAAGAAGGTGACGACCGAGACGAAGGCGGTGACCAGACCGGTCTGGAGGAAGGTGGACATCGCGTCGACGTCCGTGGTCATCCGGGTCATGATGCGGCCGGTGAGCTCGCGCTCGTAGTAGTCCAGGCCGAGCCGCTGGAGCTGGGCGAAGATCTTCAGGCGGAGCGCGTAGAGGACCCGCTCGCCGGTGCGGCCGGTCATCCGGGTCTCGGCGGTCTGCGCGACCCACTGGACGAGGACGGTGACCAGGGCGAGCGCGGAGGCGGACCAGACGGCGCCGACCGCCAGGCGGTTCACCCCCTCGTCGATGCCGTGCCGGATCAGGACCGGCAGGAGCAGCCCGGCCCCCGCGTCGAGGGCGACCAGGCCGAGGCTGATGAGGAGGGGCGCGCCGAAGCCGCGCAGCAGCCGGCGGAGTCCGTAGCCGGTCTCCGGCTCCACGGCGCGGGACTCGTCCACCTCGGGAGTGTCGGCGGCGGGCGGCAGGGCGGCGACGGCCGCCAGCAGCTCGGGGGTGGCTCCGGCCGTCTCGGCCGCGCGGTCGGCGGTCTCGTCCCGTACCCACAGGGCCGGGGTGATGCCCCGCTCGGCGTCGAACTCGGCGTCCAGCTCGGCCCGCAGCGGGTCGTCCTCCCGGGGCGCGGGGCCGGTCCTCAGGACGTGGCCGGGGGAGACGCCGCCGAGCTCGTCCGGGTCGGTGAGGAGCCGGCGGTAGAGCGCGGAGCGCTTCTCCAGCTCCTCGTGGGTGCCGAGGTCGGCGAGCCGGCCGCCGTCGAGGACGGCGATCCGGTCGGCCAGGCCGAGGGTGGAGCGGCGGTGGGCGATGAGCAGGGTGGTCCGGCCCGCCATGACGGCCTTCAGTGCCTCGTGGATCTCGTGCTCGACCTTGGCGTCCACGGCGGAGGTGGCGTCGTCGAGGACGAGGAGGCGGGGGTCGGTGAGGATCGCGCGGGCCAGCGCGACCCGCTGGCGCTGGCCGCCGGAGAGGGTGAGGCCGTGCTCGCCGACCTTGGTGGCGTAGCCCTCGGGCAGTTCGGCGATGAAGCCGTCGGCGCGGGCGGCCCGGGCGGCGGCCTCGATCTGCTCGTCGGTGGCGTCGGGGACGCCGTACGCGATGTTGGCGCGGACGGTGTCGGAGAAGAGGAAGGAGTCCTCCGGGACGAGCCCGATGGCGGCCCGCAGGGACTCCAGGGTCAGCTCGCGGACGTCGTGGCCGCCGACGAGGACGGCGCCCCGGTCGACGTCGTAGAAGCGGGGCAGGAGGAGCGAGGCGGTGGACTTGCCGGAGCCCGAGGAGCCGACGAGGGCGACGGTCTCGCCGGCCCGCAGCTCCAGCGAGAAGCCGTCGAGGACGGGCTTCCCGTCGCCGTACGCGAAGGTGACGCCGTCGAACTCGACGGTGGCGGGGGCGTCGGCCGGCAGTTCCTTGGTGCCGTCCGCGATGGCCGGCTCGGTGTCGATCAGCTCGACGACCCGGTCCACGCCCGCGCGTGCCTGCTGGCCGACGGTGAGGACCATGGCGAGCATCCGGACCGGGCCGACCAGGGAGGCCAGGTAGGCGGAGAAGGCGACGAAGGTGCCGAGGGTGATCTGGCCCTTGTAGGCGAGCCAGCCGCCGAGCGCGAGGACGGCGACCTGGCCCAGGGCGGGGACGGCCTGGAGGGCGGGGGTGTAGCGGGAGTTCAGCCGGATGGTCCGCAGCCGCGCGGCGAACAGCTTCCGCCCCGCCTCCCGGATCTTGCCGGTCTCCTGGTCCTCCTGCCCGAAGCCCTTCACGACCCGGACGCCGGTGACGGCGCCGTCGACGACGCCGGCGACACCGGCGGCCTCCTGCTGGGCTGCCCAGGTGGCCGGGTGGAGCCGGGTGCGGCTCCGCTTGGCGATCCACCACAGGGCGGGGGCGACGGCGAGGGCGACGAGGGTCAGCGGGATCGAGAGCCAGGCCATGACGGCCAGCGAGATGACGAAGAGGAGGATGTTCCCGATCGTCATCGGGAGCATGAAGAGCAGGCCCTGGATGAGCTGGAGGTCGCTGGTGGCGCGCCCGACGACCTGCCCGGTGGACAGCTCGTCCTGCCGCCGCCCGTCGAGCCGCAGGATCGTCCCGTACATGTCGTCGCGCAGGTCCCGCTGCACGTCGAGCGCGAGCCGGCCGCCGTAGTAGCGGCGGATGTAGGTCAGGACGTAGACGAGCACGGCGGCGCCGAGGAGCAGCCCGGTCCACACGGCGAGCGACCGCGAACCGGCGCCGATCACGTCGTCGATGATCACCTTGGTGATGAGCGGCACCAACGCGAGCAGCGCCATGCCGGCCAGCGACGAGCCGAGCGCCAGCACGACGTCCGTCTTGTACCGCCAGGCGTACGACCACAGCCGCCGCGCCCACCCCTGTTGCCGTTGCTGCCCCACCACCGTCACGTGGCGCCTCCCGTCCGTCCTGGTCTGCCGGAAGGCCACAACGTGCCCGACGTGCGATTTCATCCCGCCGCAACAAAGACGGGCCTGAAGTCCTAGGACCCCGGGGCCGGCCGGGCGCCTGCCGGCGGCCGCGGTACGTCACGGGTCCGGCCCCGGCCGCGAGGGCGCGGAAGACGGCGAGGGCGGTCCCGGCGGGCCGGCCCTCGCGGCGCTCCGGCCCCCGGGCCGGGGCGGTCCGCTCAGAGGTGGGTCGGTTCGAACATCTTCAGGAGGGCCGGGAGGACGACGACCGAGGGGCCCGGGGTGGCCAGGGCCTCGGAGAGGTCGGCGGTCAGGGTGTCGGGGGTGGTGCGGACGGCGGGGACGCCGAAGGACTCGGCGAGGGCGACGAAGTCGGGCCGGGCCAGCTCCGTGCCGGTGGCCTCGCCGAAGGCGTCCGTCATGTACTCGCGCAGGATGCCGTAGCCGCCGTCGTCGACGATCAGCCAGGTGACGTCGAAGCCGTACTGCCTGGCCGTCGCCAGCTCCGCGATCGAGTACATCGCGCCGCCGTCGCCGGAGACCGCGAGGACCGGGGTCGTCGGGTCGGCGGCGGCGGCGCCGAGGGCGGCCGGGAAGCCGTAGCCGAGGCCGCCGGCGCCCTGCGCGGAGTGCATCGTGTTGGGGTGCCGGGCGTCGAAGGCGGACCACGCCCAGTAGGCGAGGATCGTCATGTCCCAGAAGCTCGGCGCCCGGGAGGGCAGCGCCTCGCGGACCGAGGCGACGATCCGTCGCTCCAGGTCCAGGTCCTGCGCGGCCAGCCGGTCGGCGACCTTGTCCAGGACCGCGCGGACCCGGGCCGGGGCGGTGGTGTCGGTGCGCTCCCCGGCCGTCTCCAGGAGCGCCTGGAGGGCGAGGCGCGCGTCGGCGTGGATGCCGAGCGCCGGGTGGTTGGACTCCAGCTTGCCCGCGTCCGCCTCGATCTGGATCACCCGGCCGCGCGGGGCGAAGGTGTGGTAGTTCGAGGACAGCTCGCCGAGGCCCGAGCCGACGACGAGGACGACGTCGGCGTCCTCCAGGAAGTCGGTGGTGTGCCGGTCCTCCAGCCAGGACTGGAGGGAGAGCGGGTGTTCCCACGGGAAGGCGCCCTTGCCGCCGAAGGTGGTGACCACCGGCGCGTCGAGGCGTTCGGCGAGCGCGAGGAGCTTGCCGGAGGCGTCGGAGCGGACCACCCCGCCGCCGGCGATGATCGCCGGGCGCTCGGCCGTCGACAGCAGGTGCGCGGCGAGGGCGGTCAGCTCGGGGCGCGGGACGATGTCCTCGGGCGTGGCGTCCATGGCCGTGACCACCGGGAGGGTGGTCTCGGCGAGGAGCACGTCCTGCGGGATCTCGACCCAGACCGGGCCGTGCGGGGCGGTGAGCGCCGACTCCCAGGCCGCGGCGATCGCGGACGGGATCTGGGAGTGCGTACGGACGGTGTGGACGGACTTCACGACGTCCCGGAAGCTGGCCTGCTGGTCGCGGAGCTCGTGGAGATGGCCGTGCCGGCCGCCGCCGAGTCCGGCGGCGGGGATCTGGCTGCCGATGGCGAGGACCGGCGCGGAGGCGGCGGCGGCCTCCTGGAGCGCGGCGAGCGACATGAGGGCGCCGGGTCCGGTGGAGAGCAGCAGCGGGGCCGCCTCGCCGGTGACGCGGCCGTAGGCGTCGGCGGCGAAGCCCGCGTTGTTCTCGACGCGGAGGCCGACGTACCTCAGCGAGGAGCGGCGCAGGGCGTCGAACATGCCGAGGGCGTGCTGGCCGGGGAGACCGAAGACCGTCGTGGCGCCGAGGCCGGTGAGGGTCTCGATGACGAGGTCGCCGCCGGTCCGCCCCGCGGGCGGGTTCAGCGCGGCCTCGATCTGGGCGGCGGTCGGTCGCAGGACCAGGTCGTGGTCGTGGGTCATGTCGGGGTCCCCTGGGCGTCGTGGTCGATCGTGCGCGAGGGGTGCCCGGCCCGGTCCGGCCGGGCACCCCCGGGAATTATCGGCTCGCCGCGATCTGGCGGCTCATGATCGTGGTCAGCTCGTAGGCCGTGTGGGAGGCGGCGACCGCGGTGATCTCGGCGTGGTCGTAGGCGGGGGCGACCTCGACGACGTCGGCGGAGACGAGGTTGCAGGAGGAGAGGCCGCGGAGGATCTCCAGGAGCTCGCGGGAGGTCATGCCGCCCGCCTCGGGGGTGCCGGTGCCGGGGGCGTGGGCCGGGTCGAGGCAGTCGATGTCGATGGAGATGTAGAGCGGGCGGTCGCCGATGCGCTGGCGCAGCTGGTCGGCGACCTCGTCGGCGCCGCGGCGGTAGATGTCCGCGGAGGTGACGATGCCGAAGCCCATCTTCTCGTCGTCGGTGAGGTCCTGCTTGCCGTAGAGCGGGCCGCGGGTGCCGACGTGGGAGAGGGCCTCGGTGTCGAGGATGCCCTCCTCGACGGCGCGGCGGAACGGGGTGCCGTGGGTGTACTCGGCGCCGAAGTAGGTGTCCCAGGTGTCCAGGTGGGCGTCGAAGTGGAGCAGGGCGACGGGGCCGTGCTTCTTGGCGACCGAGCGGAGCAGCGGGAGGGCGATGGTGTGGTCGCCGCCGAGGGTCATCATGCGGGCGCCGGTGCCGAGGATCTCGTCGGCGGCGGCCTCGATGGTCTCGACGGCCTCGTTGATGTTGAACGGGTTGGCGGCGATGTCGCCGGCGTCCGCGACCTGGGCGAGGGCGAACGGGGAGGCGTCCTGCGCCGGGTTGTACGGGCGGAGCAGGCGGGAGGCCTCGCGGATCGCGTTGCCGCCGAAGCGGGCGCCGGGGCGGTAGGAGACGCCGGAGTCGAAGGGGACGCCGACCACGGCGATGTCGGCGGTGCCGACCTCGTCGAGCCGCGGCAGGCGGGCGAACGTCGCGGGACCGGCGTACCGCGGGACGCGGGACGAGTCGATCGGGCCGCGCGGGGTGTTCTGGTCGCTGCTCATGGTCGGTGCCTCCTGGGCTGTCGTCGGGGTTCGGCTCGACCGTAAATCGCCCGGAAGCCACATTGAAGTGTACTTTTCCTCCATCGAAGGGGTCTGAGATGTACGAAGGGACCATGTCGTGACGCTCTCGCGTTCGCTCGCCACTCCCCCGACCCCCCCGGTCCCCCTCGCCGCGCTGCTCGCCCGCCGGGAGCTCGGGCTGCGGCTGCTCGCCGGTCCGGAGGACGTGGCGCTGCACTGGGTGCACACCTCGGAGATGGCCGACCCGTACCCGTACCTGCTCGGCGGCGAGCTGCTGATGACGGCGGGCGTGCAGCTGACGGATCCGGCGCGGTACGTGGAGCGGGTGGTGGAGGCGGGGGCGGCGGCGCTCGGCTTCGGGGTGACGCCGGTGTACGACACGGTGCCGGCGGAGCTGGTCGAGGCATGCGTCCGGCAGGGGCTGACGCTGATCGAGGTGCCGCCCCGGACGCCGTTCACGGCGGTGGCGCGGGCGCTGTGGCGGCTGATGGCGGAGGCCCGTCTGCACGAGCTGCGCCGGGTGACGGAGGCCCAGCGGTCGCTCGCCACGGCCGCGGCCCGGCCGGCGCCGGTCCCGGCGGTGCTGGGCGCCCTGGCCTCCCGGCTGGGCGGCCGGGCGGTGCTGTACGGCGTGGACGGCACGGAGTCGGCGGCGGCCGGCCGTGAGCTCGGGCCCGAGGCGGCGCGTGCGCTGGCGGACCTCGCCGGGGTGGTCGGGCCGCGGCCGGGCGGACCGGCGTCGGCGAGCGGGGAGGGCGGCGGGCTGAAGCTCGCGGCGTACGCGCTCGGCGGCGGCGACGGGCTGACCCTGGGGGTGGCGACGGAACGGCGCGACCCCGGCGACCACACGGTCGCCGGGGTGGCGGTGGTGCTGCTGTCCCTGCTGACGGCCCCGCACGGGGCCGGCGACGTGTCGGTGCGGGACGCGGCCCTGACGGGGCTGCTGCTCGGCGCCCCGGCGGCGGAGACGGCCGCCGCGCTCTCCCCCGGCCCGTGGACGGTGGCGCACGCGCGGGGCGGCGACGGTACCCCCTTCGCGGCGGCCGGTCTGGCGGCGGCGCTGGGCACGGACCTGGTGGAGGCCGGTCCGACGGTACGGCTCCTGCTGCCGCCGGGCGCGGCGGCGACCGTCCAGCCGGGCTGGACGCTCGGCGTGAGCGCCCCCGCCGCCCCGGACGCCCTCCCGGCGGCGGACGCCCAGGCCGCGCGGGCGCTGCGCCGTGCGGAGGCGACCCGGGTCCCGCTGGTTCGGCACCGGGCGAACGGCCTGGCGGGTCTGGTGGACCCGGACGAGGCCGCCGCCCACGCGCGCGTGCTTCTCGCTCCCCTCAGCGAGCCGCAGGCGCAGACGCTGCGCACCTGGCTGTCCCTGCACGGCAGCTGGGACCGCACGGCCGCCGCGCTGGGCGTCCACCGCAACACGGTCCGGCAGCGGATCGCCCGCTGCGCGGTCCTCCTCGGCCGCGACCTGGACGACGCGGACGCGCGGATGGAGCTGTGGTTCGCGCTCCGGTGAGGACCGGGTCAGTACAGCTTGTTGACGGCGGTCTTCGTGGTGGTGCGGAAGGCGGTCAGCGGGGCGTCCTTGAAGTCGCCCATCTGGCCCCAGCGGACGAAGGTGACCGTCCTGCCGTCGCGGCCCACCGAGAAGAGGTGGATGTCGGTGTTGCCGATCTGCGGGTCGGCGGTGTCCAGGCTGTAGACCCAGGCGCCCTCCTCGACGGCGAGCTTGCCGTGGAAGGCGCTGACGGCCTTCAGGCCCGGGTTCTGCTTCTCCAGGAGGGAGCCGCAGCCGGCGAGGGACTTGCGGAGGGTGTCGACCAGCTTCACGGCGTCGGCCTCGGTGCGGGCGACGTTGGTGATCTGGACGCCGTTGGTGTCGAGCTCGGTGCTGAACTCGCGGTAGCGGGAGTTCTGCGCCGGGATCTTGTACGGGGCGCAGAGGGCGCCGCCGTTCTCCGGGACGCCGTTGAAGATCTGGGTGGCGGTCCACGGCGTGGACGACTTCGGCATCTGGGAGGCCGCGAGGAAGGCGGGCTGGGCGGCGGCCTGCGCCGGGCCGGCGGCGAGGGCGGCGAGGCCCAGGGCGGCGGTGGCGGTGGCGGCGAGTGCGGCACGGAGCTTGTTCATGGTGGTGGATCCCCCGTCGGGTCGTTCGGTCAGTGCTCCATCAGCCTCGGGCCGCCGCCCGCCGCATGCAACGGTGACGCGCCCGTCCCCCGTCCCGGAACCATTCCACCCCCGCTGACGTGCAAGGACGTGAAGGCGTGGGACGCAGGGTCGAGGGGGATGGAATGCCGAAGGACGCCGCCGTCGAGGAGTTCGCGCGGTTCGTGCGCGCGTTGAAGGCGAGGGACGGGCGGAGTTACGAGGCGCTGGGCCGGCGCCTGAACGTCAGCGCGTCCACCCTCCACCGCTACTGCTCCGGCGCGACCGTCCCGGAGGAGTTCGGCGTGGTCGACCGCCTCGCCCTGCTGTGCGGGGCGGACGAGGAGGAGCGGCGGGCCCTGGAGGCCGCCTGGAGCCGCGCGGACCGCACCCGCCGCCCTCCGGCGCCGGAGGGCGCCCCGGCCTCGATGCCGGCGACGGCCCCGGAGGCCGTGTCCGGGTCGGATCCCAAGCCCGCCCCGGAGGCCGCGTCCGCCCCGGAGGCCGCGTCCGCGGCGGAGCCCGTACTCGCCCCGGAGGCGGTACCCGTCCCGGAGGTCGCGGCCGGGTCCGAGCTGGAGCCCGTGCACGCCCGCGTGCCGGGCCTCCCGTCCGAGCGGCGGCGGCGGCGTTGGGGGTGGCCGGCGGTGGTCGGCGGGGCGCTGGCGGTCGTGGGGGCGATGACCCTCGGAGCCGTACTCCTGCCGGGGAAGGCGCGGGAGCGGGCCGCCCAGCCTCCGGCGCCCCCGCCGCTGACGTGGACCGTCTCCTCGCACCTCTGGAAGAACGGGTGCGGGCACACCTATCTGGTGGAGCGGACGCCCCCTCCCCCGCCCGAGGCGGCCGACGCGCGGCGCTGGGCGACGGCGCAGGGGGCCGTGCACGGCGGCGAGACGCTGGTGCGGGTGTCGGTGCAGGGGAAGGGCGCCGCGGCGGTGGTGCTCCAGGCGCTGCACGTGCGGGTGGTGGAGCGGGACGCGCCGGTGCCGTGGGCGGGGTACCGGATGGACGACGGGTGCGGCGGGGCGGTGACGCCGCGCCGTTTCGAGGTGGACCTGGACCGGCAGCGGCCGGTGGCCCGGCCGCTGGACGGGTACGACGCCTCCGGTCAGGAGGGCCGGACGCTCCCTGCGGTCTCCTTCCCGTACGCGGTCAGCCTCACCGAGCCCGAGGAGCTGCTGGTCTCGGCGGCGGCGGTGAGGTGCGACTGCCGCTGGTACCTGGAGCTGGACTGGAGCTCGGAGGGGCGCCGGGGCACGGTCCGGATCGGGGACGAGGACGGCGGACCCTTTCGGACGAGCGGGGCGAAGGGGCGGCCCGTGTACGGGTACGACTCCGTGGGCAGGGCCTGGATCACAGGCGAGGAGTCTGGACAGGGCGGGTGACCGCTGGGTAACTTCGGAGGAGACAGACTGAGCAAGCGCTTAGACAACTGGCCCCGCACACCCGGAGGAGTCGCACCGTGCGCCGTACCGTATTCGACGAGGACCACGAGGCGTTCCGGGAGACCATCCGGGCCTTCATCGAGGCCGAGGTCGTCCCCGTCTACGACGAGTGGTTCGCGGCCGGCCAGGCGCCGCGCGACTTCTACTACAAGCTCGGCGAGCTGGGCATCTTCGGCATCAACGTGCCGGAGGAGTTCGGCGGCGCCGGCCTCGACACCCACAAGTTCGAGGCCGTCCTCTACGAGGAGACCTCCCGCGCCGGCGTGCAGTTCGGCGGCTCCGGCGTGCACGTGCTGCTCGCCCTGCCGTACATCAAGATGCTCGCCACCGGCGACCAGAAGAAGCGCTACCTGCCGAAGTTCGTCTCCGGCGAGGAGATGTGGGCCCTCGCGATGACCGAGCCGGGCACCGGCTCCGACGTCGCGGGCATGAAGACCACCGCCAAGCTCTCCGAGGACGGCACCCACTACGTCCTCAACGGCGCCAAGACCTTCATCACCGGCGGCGTCCACGCCGACCGCGTGATCGTCTGCGCCCGCACCTCCGCCCCCTCCGCGGAGGACCGCCGCTTCGGCATCTCGCTCTTCGCCGTGGACACCAAGTCCGAGGGCTACTCGATCGGCCGCAAGCTCGACAAGCTCGGCCTGAAGACCTCCGACACCGCCGAGCTCGCCTTCGTCGACGTCAAGGTCCCCGTCGAGGACCTCCTCGGCGAGGAGGGCAAGGGCTTCTCCTACCTCGGCCACAACCTCGCCTCCGAGCGCTGGGGCATCGCCTTCGGCGCCTACGCCCAGGCCAAGGCCGCCGTCCGCTTCGCCCAGCAGTACGTGCAGGACCGCGTCGTCTTCGGCAAGCCGGTCGCCCACTTCCAGAACACCAAGTTCGAGCTGGCCGCCTGCCAGGCCGAGGTCGACGCCGCCGAGGCCGTCGCCGACCGCGCCCTGGAGGCCCTGGACGCGGGCGAGCTGACCCCGGCCGAGGCCGCCTCCGCCAAGCTCTTCTGCACCGAGGTCGCCCACCGCGTCATCGACCGCTGCCTCCAGCTGCACGGCGGCTACGGCTACATGAACGAGTACCCGATCGCCCGCCTGTACGCGGACAACCGCGTCAACCGCATCTACGGCGGCACCAGCGAGATCATGAAGTCGATCATCGCGAAGAGCATGGGCCTGTAAGTGCCCGAGGCGCCTTCCGCACTGGATGACCTGCTCGCTCTGCTCGACCTGGAGCGGATCGAGCGGGACATCTTCCGGGGACAGTCCCGGTCCGCGATCGTCCCCCGCGTCTTCGGCGGCCAGGTGGCCGCCCAGGCGCTGGTGGCGGCGGGCCGGACCGTCCCCTCGGATCGTCTCGCCCACTCCCTGCACGCGTACTTCCTCGTGCCGGGCGACCCGGGCGCGCCGATCGTCTACGAGGTCGACCGCATCCGCGACGGCCGCTCCTTCACCACCCGGCGGGTCGTCGCGATCCAGCACGGCCGGCCGATCTTCCACCTCTCCGCCTCCTTCCAGGCGTACGAGGAGGGGCTCGACCACCAGGACGCGATGCCGGCCGCGCCCGACCCGGAGTCGCTGCCGACCGCCGAGGAGACGCTGCCGCGCCACCTGCCGGAGGGCGTGGCCCGGCGGCTCGTCGAGGCCCGCGCCGCCGTCGACCTGCGGTACGCCGACGTCCCGCCCTGGGGCTCCGTCGGGGAGCCGCGCGAGCCGCGCTCGCAGGTCTGGTTCCGCACCAACGGCAAACTGGGCGGCGCCGTCGACGAACCCCTGCTCCACGTCGTCCTCGCCACCTACGTCTCCGACATGACGCTGCTCGACTCGGTGCTGCTCGCCCACGGGCGCGGCGGCTGGGCCGTCGGCGACGTGGTCGGCGCCTCCCTCGACCACGCCATGTGGTTCCACCGGCCCTTCCGGGCCGACGAATGGCTCCTCTACGACCAGGAGTCGCCGTCCTCCTCCGGCGGGCGCGGCCTCGGCCAGGCGAAGATCTGGACCCGGGACGGGCGTCTGGCGATCTCCGTCATCCAGGAGGGTGTCGTTCGCGTCCCGCGCCCCTGACCGGACATACCGTCCGATGTCATGACGGATGCGGGCGGCAGGGCCGACAACAGCGAGAGCACCTTCACCGTGCTCGTGGCGGCGGGCGCGAACCTCGGGATCGCGATCGCCAAGGCCGTCGCGGGCGTCATCAGCGGATCGAGCGCGATGCTGTCGGAGGCCGCCCACTCGGTCGCCGACACGGTCACCGAGGTCATGCTGCTCACCGCGCTCAAGCGGAGCGAGAAGCCCGCCGACGAGGACCATCCCGTCGGGCACGCGGGTGAGCGGTACGTGTGGGCGATGCTCGCCGCCGTCGCCACCTTCGTCGGCGGCGCGGTCTTCGCGATCTACGACGGCATCCACACCCTCACCCACGGCGAGGAGCTCGGCGACCCGCTCGTCTCCTACGTCGTCCTCGCCGTCGCCTTCGTCCTGGAGGGCTTCTCCCTGCGGACCGGCGTCAAGCAGGTCAAGGCGGAGGCGGAACGGATGCGGGCGCCGTTCGCCCAGTACCTGCGGCTGACGCCGGACACCACCGTGAAGGCGGTCGTCCTGGAGGACGCGGCCGCGCTCGCCGGTCTGATGCTCGCCGCGGGAGGCCTCCTCGGCGGCCAGATCACCGGCTCCGGCGTCTGGGACGGCGTCGCCTCGATCCTGATCGGCTGCCTCCTCGTCTACGTGGCCTGGACACTGGGCCACGCCAACGCCCAGCTCCTCATCGGCCGCCCGCTGCCCCCGGCGATGCGCGCGGAGGTACGGGAGGAGCTGCTGGGCGTGGAGCCCGTGGTGGACGTCCTGGATCTGATCACCCTGATCCAGGGGCCGGGCGAGGTGCTGGTCGCCGCGAAGGTCGACTTCCGGGACGTGGCGACGGCCGCCGAGGTCGAGCGGGCCTGCGAACAGGCGGAGGCCCGGCTGCGGGCCCGCTTCCCCTCGGTGCGCCGGGTCTACCTGGACCCGACGCCGGGACCGGCCGGATCAGACCGGTAGGCCGGCCGGATCAGACGGACAGACCGGCCGCATCAGACCGGCAGACCGGCCACATCAGACCGGCAGACCGGCCGCATCAGACCGGCAGACCGGCCGGGGTCAGACGGACAGACCGGCCGCGTCGAGCACGTACGCGGTCAGCGGCTCGTAGAAGCGGGGGTCCACGACGTGGTCGTCGAGCGGAACGGTCACCTTCATCGTCCCCTCCGCCTCGGCGAGGAAGAGCGCCGGGTCGTTGCAGTCCGCGTAGCCGACGGAGTCGATCCCGCGCTGCGCGGCGCGGCCGGCCCAGCCGTGGTCGGCGACGACGAGGTCCGGCGCGGCCTCGCCGAGCAGGGCGAGGCCGTCGAGGATCGCGTTCATCGGCTCGGGCGAGTGGGTGTGCCAGAGGCTGGCGCCCCGCTCGAAGACGGCGACGTCGGCGAACTGCACCACGTACCCCTCGTCGGCGGTCAGCCCGCCCGGGATCCGCACGATGTCGCAGCCCTGCGCCCGCAGCGCGGCGGCGACCCGGCTGTGCGCGTCGATCAGCGCGCCCGGGTGCCCGGTCGCGAACAGCACCCGCTGCCGGCCGGCGGCGGCCTCCTTGAGCCGGGCGGCCATCCGGTCCAGGGCGTCCACGGTCAGCTCGGGGTCGATGGTGTCCTGGCCGGCCCGGTGGGCGGGGTCGTCGACCACACCGCAGCGCTCCGCCATGACCGCCAGGACGTCCTGCTCGTCCGTCCACCGGTCGCCGAGCTCCAGACCGAGCCAGTAGTGCCGGTCGCCGTTGGCGAGCTTCCGGTAGTGGGCCAGGTTGTTCTCACGGGGCGTGGCGACGTCCCCCGCGATCCGGCTGCGGAGGAGGTGCTCGACGAGGGCGTCACGGCTGAGTATCGGCATGCGCCTCATTCTGCCGCGCCCCCGCGCCCGCCGGGGCGGTGTCTCAGGACGCGCCACGCCGGGGCGGCTCAGGGGGCCGGGGTGTCCAGTGCGCGCAGCGCGCCGTGGGCCAGGTTCCTCAGGAGCTGTTCCAGGGCCTCGCGGGAGAGCGGGGTGCGCAGGTGGGGGGTGGAGTTGAGCAGGCCGAAGACCGCGTGGACCGCCGCCCGGACCTCCGGCTCGCCCGCCGCCGGGTGGAGGGTGCGCACGACGTCGACCCACAGCTCGACGTACTGCCGCTGGAGCTGCCGGACCCGCTTGCGGTCCTCGTCCTTGAGGCGGTCGAGCTCCCGGTCGTGGAGGGTGATGAGCGGCCGGTCGTCGAGGGCGAAGTCGATGTGGCCGTCGATGAGGGAGGCGAGCAGGGCCGCCGGGTCGCCGTCGGACGCCGCCGCCCGCAGCCGTCCGCCGTCGAGCAGCCGTTCGCTGATGCCGACGAGGAGCTCGGCGAGCATCGCGTCCTTGCCGGGGAAGTGGCGGTAGAGGCCGGGGCCGCTGATGCCGACCGCGGCTCCTATCTCGTCGACGCCGACGCCGTGGAAGCCGCGCTCGGCGAAGAGGCGGGCGGCCTCCTTGAGGATCTGCTCGCGGCGGGTCGACGCGTCCATCCGGGTCGGGCTCGTGGTCATGGATTCGATTCTAGACAACCCGGTTAGCGGTCGTTAACCTGGGACGCGTACGTTAACGCTCATTAACCGGACAAGGGAGATCGGTCGATGCAGCAGGCACCTGTGCTGTCGAGTGCGGCGGACCCCGCCTCGCCGGCCTGGCGGGCCAACGAGGCGGCGCACCACGAGCTGGCCGCGACCCTGCGCGCCAAGCTCGCCGAGGCCGCGCTCGGAGGCGGTGAGAAGTCCCGGGCCCGGCACACCGCGCGCGGGAAGCTGCTGCCGCGCGACCGGGTGGACACCCTCCTCGACCCGGGCTCGCCCTTCCTGGAGCTGGCACCGCTCGCGGCGCACGGCATGTACGGCGACCAGGCCCCGGCCGCCGGCGTCGTCGCGGGCATCGGACGGGTGAGCGGCCGCGAGTGCGTGATCGTCGCCAACGACGCCACCGTCAAGGGCGGCACCTACTACCCGATGACGGTGAAGAAGCACCTGCGGGCCCAGGAGGTGGCGCTCGACAACCGCCTCCCCTGCCTCTACCTCGTCGACTCCGGCGGCGCCTTCCTGCCGATGCAGGACGAGGTCTTCCCGGACCGCGAGCACTTCGGCCGGATCTTCTACAACCAGGCCCGGATGTCCGGCGCCGGGATCCCGCAGATCGCGGCCGTCATGGGCTCCTGCACGGCCGGCGGCGCGTACGTCCCGGCGATGAGCGACGAGGCGGTGATCGTCCGGAACCAGGGGACGATCTTCCTCGGCGGGCCGCCGCTGGTGAAGGCGGCGACAGGCGAGGTCGTCACGGCGGAGGAGCTGGGCGGCGGCGAGGTCCACTCCCGCGTCTCCGGCGTCACCGACCACCTCGCGGAGGACGACGCGCACGCGCTGCGGATCGTGCGGAACATCGTGGCGACCCTCCCCGAGCGGGGCCCGCTTCCCTGGTCGGTCGAGCCGGCCGAGGAGCCGAAGGTCGACCCGTACGGCCTGTACGGCGCGGTGCCGGTCGACTCCCGCACCCCGTACGACGTGCGCGAGGTGATCGCGCGGGTGGTGGACGGCTCCCGCTTCCAGGAGTTCAAGTCCGAGTACGGGCAGACGCTGGTCACCGGCTTCGCCCGGATCCACGGCCACCCGGTCGGGATCGTCGCCAACAACGGCATCCTGTTCGCCGAGTCCGCCCAGAAGGGCGCGCACTTCATCGAGCTGTGCGACCAGCGCGGGATCCCGCTGGTCTTCCTCCAGAACATCACCGGCTTCATGGTCGGCAAGGCGTACGAGCACGGCGGCATCGCCAAGCACGGCGCCAAGATGGTCACGGCGGTCGCCACCACCCGCGTGCCGAAGCTGACGGTCGTCGTCGGCGGCTCCTTCGGCGCCGGCAACTACTCGATGTGCGGCCGGGCCTACTCCCCCCGCTTCCTGTGGATGTGGCCGAACGCCAAGATCTCCGTCATGGGCGGCGAGCAGGCCGCCTCGGTCCTCGCCACGGTCAAGCGCGACCAGCTCGGGGACGCCTGGAGCGCCGACGAGGAAGAGGCGTTCAAGGCGCCGATCCGCGAGCAGTACGAGACCCAGGGCAGCGCCTACTACGCGACCGCCCGTCTCTGGGACGACGGCGTGATCGACCCGCTGGAGACCCGCCAGGTGCTGGGTCTCGCCCTGACCGCCTGTGCCAACGCGCCCCTGGGTGACCCCCAGTTCGGCGTCTTCCGGATGTGAGGACCACGACGATGCAGCACATGTTCGACACCGTCCTCGTCGCCAACCGGGGCGAGATCGCGGTCCGCGTCATCCGCACCCTGCGGGCGCTCGGCGTCCGCTCGGTGGCCGTGTACAGCGACGCCGACGCCGACGCCCGGCACGTGCGGGAGGCGGACACGGCGGTACGCATCGGGCCCGCGCCGGCCTCGGAGTCGTACCTCTCCGTGCCCGCGCTCCTGGACGCGGCCCGCCGCACCGGCGCGCAGGCCGTCCACCCCGGCTACGGCTTCCTCGCGGAGAACGCGGCCTTCGCCCGTGCCTGCGCGGAGGCGGGACTCGTCTTCATCGGGCCGTCCGCCGAGGCGATCGCCCTGATGGGCGACAAGATCCGGGCGAAGGACACCGTGCGGAAGGCCGGCGTGCCGGTCGTCCCCGGCGACGCCGACCCCCGGGTGGCCGAGGCCGCGCGGGAGATGGGCGCGCCGGTGCTGCTGAAGCCCAGCGCGGGCGGCGGCGGCAAGGGCATGCGGCTCGTCCGGGACCTGGCGGTCCTGGACGAGGAGATCGCGGCGGCCCGCCGGGAGGCGCGGGCCTCCTTCGGGGACGACACCCTGCTCGTGGAGCGGTGGATCGACCGGCCCCGGCACATCGAGATCCAGGTCCTGGCCGACACCCACGGGAACGTGGTGCACCTGGGCGAGCGCGAGTGCTCGCTCCAGCGCCGCCACCAGAAGATCATCGAGGAGGCGCCGAGCGTCCTCCTGGACGAGGCGACCCGGGCGGCGATGGGCGCGGCGGCCGTGGACGCGGCCCGCTCCTGCGGCTATGTCGGCGCGGGCACGGTCGAGTTCATCGTGCCGGGCGGCGACCCCTCCCAGTACTACTTCATGGAGATGAACACCCGCCTCCAGGTCGAGCACCCGGTGACCGAGCTCGTCACGGGCCTGGACCTGGTGGAGTGGCAGCTGCGGGTCGCGGCCGGCGAGCCGCTGGCCTTCGGCCAGGAGGACGTCCGGCTCGACGGCTGGGCGGTCGAGGCGCGGATCTGCGCCGAGGACCCCGCCCGGGGCTTCCTGCCGTCGGGCGGCACGGTGCTGGCGCTGGACGAACCGTCGGGCGACGGGGTACGGACCGACTCCGGCCTCGTCGAGGGCACCGAGGTCTCCTCGCTGTACGACCCCATGCTGTCCAAGGTCATCGTCCACGCGGCCGACCGCCCCACGGCGCTGCGCAAGCTCCGGGCCGCCCTCGCCGACCTCGTCACCCTCGGCGTCCCCACCAACGCGGGCTTCCTGCGGAACCTGCTCGCCCACCCGGACGTGGTGTCGGGCGCCATGGACACGGGCCTGGTGGAGCGGGACGCGGAGTCGCTGGTCGACGGGTCGGTGCCGGAGGAGGTGTACGCGGCGGCCGCCGCCGTGCGCCGGGCCGGGCTGGCCCCCGAGCCGCGGGCCGGCTGGACCGACCCGTTCGACGTGCCGAGCGGCTGGCGCCTCGGCGGCACGCCGAAGCCGCTCGTCTTCCCGCTCCGGGCGCCGGGGCTCGAAGCCGTCACGGTGGAGGCACCCGGCGGCGCGCGCGTGACGGACCGCTCCGTCACCGTCACCGTCGACGGCGTCACCCACACCTTCCGCCGGGCCGGCGCCTGGCTCGGCCGGGACGGCGCCTCCTGGCACGTCATGGACCACGACCCGGTCGCCGCCGCGCTCTCCGGGGCCCGGCACGGCGGCGCGGACACGCTCGCCGCGCCGATGCCCGGCACCGTCACCGTCGTGAAGGTGGCGGTCGGGGACGAGGTGGAGGCGGGACAGAGCCTGCTGGTCGTGGAGGCGATGAAGATGGAGCACGTCATCTCCGCCCCGCACGCCGGCACCGTCACCGAGCTGGACGTCACGCCCGGCCTGACCGTCGCCATGGACCAGGTCCTGGCCGTGGTCACCCCCCGCGAGGAGGACGCGGCATGACGCTCCCCGCCACGCTCCCCATGGCCTTCCCCGATCCGGCGCTGCCCGCCCGGGTCCGGATCCACGAGGTCGGGCCCCGGGACGGGCTGCAGAACGAGAGGACGGCCGTCCCGACCGGGGTGAAGGCGGAGTTCATCCGCCGGCTCGCCGCCGCCGGGCTCTCCACCGTCGAGGCGACCAGTTTCGTCCACCCCAAGTGGGTGCCCCAGCTGGCCGACGCCGAGGCGCTCTTCCCGCTCGTCCGCGACGTCCCCGCCCGCCTGCCCGTCCTCGTGCCGAACGAGCGCGGGCTCGACCGGGCGCTCGCCCTCGGCGCCCGCGAGGTCGCCGTCTTCGCCTCCGCCACCGAGTCGTTCGCCAGGGCCAACCTCAACCGGACCGTCGACGAGGCCCTCGCCATGTTCGAACCGGTCGTCGTCCGGGCCGTGGAGGCGGGCCTGAAGGTCCGCGGCTACCTCTCGATGTGCTTCGGCGACCCCTGGGAGGGCGCCGTCCCCGTCGAGCGGACCGTCCGCGTCACCAAGGCGCTGGCCGACATGGGCTGCGACGAGCTGAGCCTCGGCGACACCATCGGCGTCGCCACCCCGGGGCACGTCGGCGCGCTGCTGACCGGTCTGACGGAGGCCGGTGTGCCGGTCTCCCGGATCGCCGTGCACTTCCACGACACCTACGGGCAGGCGCTCGCCAACACGCTCGCCGCCCTGCGGCAGGGTGTCACCACCGTGGACGCCTCCGCGGGCGGCCTCGGCGGCTGCCCGTACGCCAAGTCCGCCACCGGCAACCTCGCCACCGAGGACCTCGTGTGGATGCTCGACGGCCTCGGCATCGAGACCGGGGTCGACCTGGCCGCCCTCACCGCCACGAGCGTGTGGATGGCCGAACAGCTGGGGCGTCCCAGCCCCTCCCGTACCGTCCGCGCCCTCTCCCACAAGGAGTGACGAAACCCATGTCCCTCGACCACCGGCTCACCGACGAGCACGAGGAACTGCGCCGCACCGTCGAGCAGTTCGCCCACGACGTGGTGGCGCCGAAGATCGGCGACCTCTACGAGCGGCACGAGTTCCCGTACGAGATCGTCGCCGAGATGGGCCGCATGGGCCTGTTCGGCCTGCCGTTCCCCGAGGAGTACGGCGGCATGGGCGGCGACTACCTCGCCCTCGGCATCGCCCTGGAGGAGCTGGCCCGGGTCGACTCCTCGGTGGCCATCACCCTGGAGGCGGGCGTCTCGCTCGGCGCCATGCCGGTCTACCGCTTCGGCACCGAGGAGCAGAAGCGCCAGTGGCTGCCGAAGCTGTGCTCCGGCGAGGTGCTGGGCGCCTTCGGCCTGACCGAGCCGGGCGCGGGCTCGGACGCGGGCGGCACCCGCACCACCGCCGTCCGGGACGGCGACCACTGGGTCATCAACGGCTCGAAGTGCTTCATCACCAACTCCGGCACCGACATCACGGGGCTGGTCACGGTCACCGCGGTCACCGGCCGCAAGCCCGACGGCCGTCCGCTGATCTCCTCGATCATCGTCCCGTCCGGCACCCCCGGCTTCACCGTCGCCGCGCCCTACTCCAAGGTCGGCTGGAACTCCTCGGACACCCGTGAGCTCTCCTTCGACGACGTCCGCGTGCCGGTGGAGAACCTGCTCGGCGAGGAGGGCCGCGGCTACGCGCAGTTCCTCCGCATCCTGGACGAGGGCCGCGTCGCCATCGCGGCGCTCGCCACCGGCCTCGCGCAGGGCTGCGTCGACGAGTCCGTGAAGTACGCGCGGGAACGTCACGCCTTCGGCCGGCCGATCGCCGACAACCAGGCCATCCAGTTCAAGATCGCCGACATGGAGACGCGGGCCCACATGGCCCGCATCGGCTGGCGCGACGCCGCCTCCCGCCTGGTCCAGGGCGAGCCCTTCAAGAAGGAGGCGGCGATCGCCAAGCTGTACTCCTCCACGGTCGCCGTCGACAACGCCCGCGAGGCCACCCAGGTCCACGGCGGCTACGGCTTCATGAACGAGTACCCGGTGGCCCGCATGTGGCGCGACTCGAAGATCCTGGAGATCGGCGAGGGCACCAGCGAGGTCCAGCGCATGCTGATCGCCCGCGAACTGGGCCTCGGCGGCTGACCGACCATCCGCGAACCGGGCCCCGGCCGCCGGCCGACCACCCGCGAACCGGGCCCCGGCCGCCGGCCGACCACCCGCGAACCGGGCCCCGGCCGCCGGCCGACCACCCGCGAACCGGGCCCCGGCGGCCGGCCGGCCCGCCCGTACGAAAGATGCGAGCCCCGGCGGAGGACCGTACTCCGCCGGGGCTCGCACCGGTCCGTGTCAGGCGAACCGCGCGATCGGGTTCACCAGGTCGCCGACGAGCTGGAGCGCCGCCGACGGGTCCGCCAGGTCGACCATCTGCTTGTTGTTGCGCAGCTGGAGGCGGTTGAGCGCGGAGAGCGCGAAGGTCTCCGCGAACATGTCGTACTGCGCGAAGCGGTCCGCCAGCTCCGGCTTGGAGTCCTGGTAGCCCTTCACGCACGCGGCGACCGTCCGCCAGAAGACGTCCTCGTCGACCGTGCCCTCCGCCGCCAGGGTCGCCCCCATGAAGCGCAGGAAGCAGTCGAAGACGTCGGTGAAGACCGAGAGGAGCTTCATGTCCTCGGGGACGTCGGCGCGGATCCGCTCCACCGCCGGCGGGAGGACCGCGTGCGGGTCCATCACGCAGATCTCCTCGGCGATGTCCTTGAAGATCGCCCGGTCGACCGCGCCCCGCTCGTCCAGGACCAGGATGACGTTCTCGCCGTGCGGCATGTAGACGAGGTCGTAGGCGTAGAAGCAGTGCAGGACCGGCAGCAGGTACGCGTCGAGGTAGCCGCGCAGCCACGCCTCGGGCGTCAGGCCCGAGTCCTTGATCAGCGCGCCCGCGAAGGACGCGCCCGCGTGGTCGACGTGGACCAGCGAGGCCATCGTCGCGAGCCGCTCGCCCTCGGCGAGCCGCTCCACGGGCGACTCGCGCCAGAGCGCCGCCAGCATCTTGCGGTACGGCGAGTAGCGGTCCGTGGCGGCCTCGTACTCCAGGTGCCGGTAGCCGACCGCCGCCCGCTCGCGGATGATCGAGAAGCGGGCGTCCTTGAGGACGTCGTCCGCGTCGATCAGCTGCGCCAGCCAGTCGTTGATCGCCGGCGTGGCCTCCATGTAGGCCGCCGAGAGACCGCGCATGAAGCCCATGTTGAGGACCGAGAGGGCGGTCTTCACGTAGTGCTTGGCCGGGTCGGCGGTGTTGAAGAAGGTACGGATCGACTGCTGCGCCAGGTAGGCGTCCTCGCCCTCGCCCAGGTACACCAGGCGCCGCTGCGCCACCTCGGCGGCGAAGGTCACCGACAGCTTGTTCCACCACTGCCAGGGGTGGGCCGGCATGAGGAGGTAGTCGGCGAGGTCCAGGCCGAGGTCGGCGAGGACGGCGGCGAAGCGGTCGACGGCCGCGTCCCCGAGCTCGGCGCGGATGAAGGCGTCGTACTCGATGCCCGCGCCGGCGGTGAAGGCGGCCCGGTCGCGGCGGGCGGCCAGCCACACCAGGTGGATCGGGGCGGCCGCCTCGGGGGCGTAGGCGCGGTACTCGTCGACGCCGAAGCCGAGGCGTCCGTTGTTGGCGACGAAGCAGGGGTGGCCCTCGGTCATCCCGGTCTCGATCGCCTGGAAGTCCGCGCGGGCCAGCTCGGCGGCGGTCACCCGCGGCTTGGTCGCCTTGTAGGCGGTGCCGGCCAGGGTGGAGGAGATCTCCTCCAGGTAGACCGGCAGGATCTCGTCGCTGAGGCCGAGGGCGCCGCGCAGTTCGGTGATGAACCGGAGGGCGTCGAGCGGCAGTTGCTCGTCGCCGCGGTGGCGGCTGATCGACTCGGGGTAGACCTGCCAGTGGTCGAGGGCGAAGCGGTCAGCGGTGAAGCGGTACTCGGTGGCGCCGTCGTCGCTGAGCACCCGGTAGCGGGACTCGCCCAGTTCCTGGGGGTGGAGCAGCCGCTCGTGGGCGAACTCGGCGAGGCCCTTGCGGATCAGGGCGCGGTTGGCGTCGGCCCAGAGGTCGGGCGTGAGGTGGGCGACGGGGTTCATACGGCGGCTCCCACGGCGGACTCGAACTGCTGCCGGGTGCAGAAGCTGAGCAGCGCCATCTTCTCGGGCTTCCGGATCTCGCGCTCGGGGACGAAGCCGACGGCCTCGTTGAGGGCGTGGACGGCCTTGTTGGCGACGTCGGGCTCGACGACCACGCGGGCGGTCGCCGGGTCGGCGAACAGCTCGCGCATGACCTCGGTGATCACCTTGCGGGTGAAGCCGTGCACCGGGGTGTCGGTGGGGGCGACGAGGAAGTGCATGCCGACGTCGCCGGGGAGCGGGTCGTACAGGCCGACGAGCTCCAGGTGGGCCGGGTCGTAGCGTTCCATGAGGATCGCGGGCGTCCCGTCGACCAGACCGATGAAGGCCTGGTGGTGGGGGTTGGCGGCGAAGGCCGTGTACTCGCGCTCGACGTCCTCGACGGTGGCGTCCTGCATCATCCAGAACGCGGCCTTGGGGTGGGTGACCCAGGTGTGGAGCAGCTCGGCGTCCCGGACGGGGTCGAGCGGGCGGAAGCGGACGGTCATACGGAGAACTCCTGGAACGCGATGGTCTTCTCGACGGGGTAGTACTCGGACCCCAGCATCGCCCCGATGATGTAGGCGTTGCGGTACGCCCCCATGCCCAGGTCGGGCGAGGTGATCGAGTGGGTGTGGACACCGGCGTTCTGGAGGAAGACCTCGCGGCCCGTGGTGTCGACGGCGTAGTTGCGGGCCACGTCGAAGCGGCCCTGCCCGTCGAAGCGCAGGCGGTCGCGGAGCGGCTCCAGGAAGGCGGGCACGGCGTACTTGTAGCCGGTCGCGAGGATCAGGCCCTCGGTCTCGATCGCGTACTCCTTCTCCTGCTCCTCCTGGCGGAGGCCGAGGGTGTACGTGCCGCTCGCCTCGTCGTACGAGGCGCTGTGCAGAGCGGAGTTGGTGAGCAGGCGGGTGGGGACCGGGCCGGCGAAGTTCTTCTGGTAGAGCAGGTCGAAGATGGCGTCGATGAGCTCGCCGTTGATGCCCTTGAAGAGGCCCTTCTGCTGGGATTCCAGGCGGTAGCGGGTCTTCTCGGGGAGCGCGTGGAAGTAGTCCACGTACTCGGGGGAGGTCATCTCCAGGGTGAGCTTGGTGTACTCCAGCGGGAAGAAGCGCGGGGAGCGGGTCACCCAGTTGAGCTTGTAGCCGTGGACGTCGATCTCCGAGAGGAGGTCGTGGTAGATCTCGGCGGCGGACTGGCCGCTGCCGACGATCGTGATCGACTTCTTGCGCTGGAGGGCCGCCTTGTTCTGCACGTAGCGCGAGTTGTGGATCAGGTCGCCGCCGAGCTCCGCGCAGGATTCGGGGACGTACGGCGGGGTGCCGGTGCCGAGGACGATCCGGCGGGACCGGAGGGTCTCCCCCGTCGTGGTGGTGACGAGGTACAGGCCCTCGGCCTCGTCGTGGGCGACGGAGGCGACGGTGGTGGAGAAGCGGATCGAGGTGAGCCGGTCGGCGGCCCACCGGCAGTAGTCGTTGTACTCGGCGCGCAGCGGGTAGAAGTTCTCGCGGATGTAGAACGAGTACAGCCGGCCCTTCTCCTTCAGGTAGCTGAGGAAGGAGTACGGCGAGGTCGGGTCGGCGAGGGTGACGAGGTCCGACATGAACGGCGTCTGGAGGTGGGCGCCTTCGAGGAACATGCCCGAGTGCCACTCGAAGTCCGGCTTGGACTCCAGGAAGAGGCCGTTCAGCTCCTCGATGGGTTCGGTCAGGCAGGCGAGTCCGAGGTTGAACGGACCGAGCCCGATCCCGATGAAGTCGTGGATCTCAGCGATCTCAGGCGTGGACAAGGTTCTCTCCCAGGTACTGCTCGGCGTGGCCGGCTATCAGATCGAGGACGGCGGCGATGTCGGACACCGTGGTCTCGGGGTTGAGCAGGGTGAACTTGAGGTACTGGCGGCCGTCGACCTTGGTGCCGGCGACGACGGCCTCGCCCGAGGCGAAGAGGGCCTTGCGGGCGTGGAGGTTGGCCCGGTCGATCTCCTCGGGGGAGGTGACGGCCTCGGGGACGTAGCGGTAGACGAGGGTGGAGAGCTGGGGTTCGACGACCACGTCGTAGCGCGGGTCGGCGGCGATCAGCTCGAACCCGGCGGAGGCCAGGTCGCAGACCTCGTCGAAGAGCTCTCCGATGCCGTCGGCGCCCATCACCCGCAGGGTCATCCAGAGCTTGAGGGCGTCGAAGCGGCGGGTGGTCTGGAGCGACTTGTCCACCTGGTTGGGGATCCGCTCGGCGACCGTGCGTGCGGGGTTGAGGTAGTCCGCGTGGTAGGTGGCGTGGCGCAGGGCGGCCCGGTCGCGGACCAGCAGGGCGGAGGAACTGACCGGCTGGAAGAAGGACTTGTGGTAGTCGACGGTGACCGAGTGGGCGTGCTCGATGCCGTCGAGGAGGTGGCGGCGCTTCAGCGAGGCGAGCAGGCCGCAGCCGTAGGCCGCGTCGACGTGCATCCAGGCGCCGTACTCCGCGGCGAGGGCGGCGATCTCGGGCAGCGGGTCGATCGAGCCGAAGTCGGTGGTGCCGGCGGTGGCGACGATCGCCATCGGGACGAGGCCCTCGGCGCGGCAGGCCTCCAGCTCGGCGGCGAGGACGACGGACTGCATGCGCTTGTTCTTGTCGGCCGGGATCGGGACGACCGCCTCGCGGCCGAGTCCGAGGAGGACGGCCGACTTCTGGACGGAGAAGTGGCTGCACTCGGAGGAGAAGATCCGGAGCTTCGACAGGTCGGCGGTGCCGGCCTCCTCGCGGGCGAGCAGCAGCGCCTGGAGGTTGGACTGGGTGCCGCCGCTGGTGAAGACGCCGTCGGCGAGGGGGCCGAGGCCGATGCGGGCGGTGGTCCAGTCGATGAGCTTGCGCTCGATGAGGGTGCCGCCGGCGGACTGGTCCCAGGTGTCGAGCGAGGAGTTGACCGCCGAGAGGACGGCCTCGCCGAGGACGGCGGGGATGACCACCGGGCAGTTGAGGTGGCCGAGGTAGCGCGGGTGGTGGAAGTACACCGCGTCGCGCAGGTAGACGTCCTCCAGCTCGTCGAGCGCGGCGGAGGCGTCGCCGAGGGGGCGGTCGAGGTCCACGGCGTCGATGACCGGGGCCAGTTCGGCGGGGGTGACGCCGGTGAACGGGCCGCGGGTCGTGGCGAGTTTCCTCGCCACCCGCTCGACTCCTTCGGTGACGGAGCGTCGGTAGCTCTCCGCCGTCGTGTCGTTGAGCAGGTGCGCACGCATGTGGGGGCCCTTTCGGGGATGAGGACGCGGGAGTACACGACCGGGGATGCGGAAGTGAGGTTAGCCTAACCTAATGTTTCACGCCAACGGCCCCCCACCCTGTGAAGGTTGGGGGGCCGCCGGTGTGAAATGGACTACTCCGCGCGGACGTTCGCCTCGTCCTGCGCCGCGTCCGCCGTCGTCTCGTCCGGCACCTCGCGCAGGGCGTCCTCCGAGAGGCCCTTGCGCCAGTAGCCCACGAAGGTCACCCGGCGCCGGTCGACACCGCGCTCGCGCACGAAGTGCCGCCGCAGCGCCTTCACCGCACCGGACTCGCCCGCGATCCACACGTAGGGCGACTCGCCGGGCAGCTCCGCACCCGCGATCGCCTCCAGGCCGGACGGCGCGCCCTCCTCCCGGATCAGCCAGGTGACGGAGGCGTCCGCCCGCGTCGCGAGCTCCGTCCGGTCGCCGGAGTACGGCACTTCGAGGAAGACCCGGGCACGGGTCTCCGCCGGCAGCCACTCCAGGATCGCGGACGCGGCGGGCAGCGCCGTCTCGTCCGCCCAGATCAGCACCGAGTCGGCGCCCTCCGGCAGCCGGAAGCGGACGGCGGTGTTGTCGGCGACCGCCGGACCGAGCACGACCACCCGGTCACCGGCCTTCGCGTGCTGCGCCCAGCGGCAGGCGGGCCCGCCGTCCTCGTGCACGGCGAAGTCGATGTCCACCTCGTCCACCGGCTCCGTGCGCTGCTCGCGGACGGTGTACGAGCGCATCACGGCCCGGACGTCGTCGGGCATGGCCCGCCAGGCGCCGAGGATCGCGTACATGTCCGGGTCGTCGAGCGGCGGGAGGACCGGGGCGTCCTGGCCGGGGTGCGGCAGGAAGAGCGAGAGCGACTGGTCGCGCCCGCCGGCGGCGAAGCCCTTGAGGGCGTCCCCCACGAAGGTGACGCGGACCAGCGACGGGCCGAGCCGCCGCGTCCGGTCGACCTGGAGGGAGAAGAACTGGAACGGGGCGGTCTCGGCGTTCGTCATCGGGTCAGGACACCTTCTTCGCGTTCTCCAGGGCGGTCGCCAGGTCCTCCAGGAGCGGGGCGCACTTGGCGTAGGAGTAGACGGGCTCGGTCACACGCGGGAAGACCTGGCCGGCCTTGACGGCGGGCAGCGCGGCCCAGGTCGGCTTGGCCTTCAGCTGCTCCGGCTGGAGGGTGCCGGTGCGGTTGTCGAGCAGGATCACGTCGGCCTTGTAGGCGTCGACGTTCTCCCAGCTGAGGAGCTCGAACCAGCCCGAGGGGTCGAGCTTCTTCGGGACAATGATGTTGAGGCCCAGCTCCTGGAAGAAGAGGGTGTCGGTCGGGCGGACCGGGGTGGAGACGTAGAAGGTGTCCGGGGCGCCGGAGCCGATGAGGACCTTGATGTCCTTCTTGCCCTGGGCGACCTTGCGCAGCCGCTCGGCGGCGGCCTCGAAGCGGGCCTTGTCCTTCTTGACCTGCTCGCTGTTCACGTCGGCGCCGAGCGAGGCGGCCAGGTCGGCGTGGCGCTGGAGGACGGACGGCATCGACTTGCCGGAGGCCCACAGGGCGACGCTCGGGGCGATCTTGAGGATCTTGGCCTTCTGCTCCTCCGGCACGTACCAGAGGGCGTCCTTCTCCCACATGTCGGTGATGAGGACCTCGGGCTGGAGCTTGAGGTACTCCTCGATGTTGAACTCGCCCCAGACGTTGCCGATGACCTTCACCTTGGCGATGTCGAGGTCGCCGGCCTGGACGTCGGGCTTGCGCTCCTTGGTCTTCGGGTCCTCGACGTAGGTCGGGCCGAAGACGCCCGCGACCTCGACGCCGAAGTCCTTGAGGGCGGCGGCCATGCCGGTGAAGGCGACGATGTTCTTCGGGACCGTCTTGGTCTTCACGGTCTGGCCGCGGTCGTCCTTGAACTCCCAGGAGCCGGACTTGGCGGAAGCGGACGAAGAGGCACCGGAGTCCTTCGTCTTGTCGCCGTCGCCGCAGGCGGCGAGCACGGCGCCGAGCCCGAGGGCGCCGCCCGCGGCGAGGATGCCGCGGCGGGTGAGGGAGGTGGCTCGGGCGTTGCTGGGCATGGCGAAGTCGCTTTCGGTACGTGCCGGGTTCGGCCGGGCAATTCGAAGGTAGGTTAGCCTAACCTTGTTCTTATCAATAGCGGCCGACCCCGCCCGCACGGTGTGACCCGCGCTACTCCTGACGAGGGCGGCGCCCCCGCAGCGCGGCGCGGCGCCGCGTGCCCGACCGCCGTCCACCGCAGGGTTGACGGGGTGACCACCTCCGAGGCGAGAACCGGTCCGCACCCCCCGCCCCCCGCGCGGGTGCGGAGCGGAGGATGGCTCCTGGCCGCCGTCGCGGCCGTCTTCACCCTCGCCCAGCTCGCCCTCGCCGTCCCGGGGACGGGGCTCGGCTGGGACGAGGCCGTGTACGTCAGCCAGGTCGGCGGCAACGCCCCGCCCGCGTTCTTCAGCGCCCCCCGGGCCCGGGGCGTCACCTATCTCGTCGCCCCCGTCGCCGCGTTCACCGCGTCCACCACCGCGATCCGCGTCTGTCTGGCGGTGCTCTCCGGGGCGGCGCTCCTCGGCGCGCTGCGGGTCTGGCGCCCGCTGCTGCCCGTCCGGGTGCTCGCCGTCGCGGGCGCCCTCTTCGCCGGGCTGTGGGTCACCCTCTTCTACGGCCCGCGCGTGATGCCCAATCTGTGGTGCGCCTTCGGCGCCCTGGTGGCCGTCGGCCTGCTGCCGCGCGCGGCCCGCGACCGGCGGGCCCTCGCCGGACTCGGCGCGGCCGTCGCCGCCGTCACCCTGCTGCGGCCCGCCGACGGCCTCTGGCTCGCGCTGCCGCTGCTCGCCGCCGCGCTGCCGGTCCCCGCCTGGCGCCGCCCCCGCGTCCCGGCCGCGATCAGCGGCGGACTGCTCCTCGGCGCGGCGCCCTGGGTGGTGGAGGCCTACACCTCCTACGGCGGGCTCGCCGCGCGGCTGCGTCGGGCCGGCGAGATCCAGGGCTCGATGGGCTGGTACTTCACGGTCGACGACCATGTGCGGGCGCTCGCCGGGCGCACCCTGTGCCGGCCGTGCGACATCGCGTGGACGCATCCGTGGACGGCGCTCTGGTGGTTCCTGCTGCCGTGCGCCGTCCTCGGCGGACTGGTCGCCGCGCGCCGGGCCGGCCGCCTCGCGCCCGTGCTCCTCGCGACGGTGACGGCGGCCTCGCTCGCGGCGCCGTACCTCTTCACCCTCGGGTACGCGGCCCCCCGCTTCCTGCTGCCCGCCTACGCGCTGCTCGCCCTCCCCGCCGCCGAGTGCGCGCTCCTCCTGTGGGCGGCGGCCCGCAGGTCGGCCCGCCGCCGCCTCGCCACCGGCCTGCTCGCCGCCCTGCTCGCCGCCCATCTGGCCGTGCAGTACGCCGTCCTCATCGGGCCCGTCGGCCACAGCCGTTCCGTACGGACGCAGTTCACCGGCGTCGCGACCGCCCTGCACGGTCTCGGGGTCCGCCCGCCCTGCCTGGTCACCGGCCGCGAGTACGTCCCGATCGGCTACTACACCGGCTGCTCCTCCCGCCGGCACGACGGCCACGACGGCAGCATCACCGAGGCGGGCCTGGCCGCCGCGGCCCGCGCCATGCCGTTCGCGGTCGTCGTCCGCGCCGGCCGCACCCCGCCCTCCTACGCCCGCGGCTGGCCCGGGACCCGCCTCCCCACCGCCCCCGGCTGGGCGCCCCTCGACGCGTACGTCTCGCCGGCGGCGACGGCGCTCGCGGGGTGACTACCGGGCCGGCCACGGCACCTCCGGGGACCGGTACCAGCCGATGCCCAGCGCGTCGAAGCGGTGGGCCTGTTCGCCGAGCCGGATCCGGTACGTGTCCCAGTCGCGGCCGGCCGCCGGGGACCAGCCGAGTTCGGCGAGGCCCGGGAGGCGGGGGAAGGCCATCGTGTCGAGCTGCTCCGGGGTGGACAGGGTCTCGGTCCACAGCGGGGCCTCGACGCCGCGGACGGCGCTCTCCGGGACGCCGGGGAGATGGGTGCCCGGGTCCCAGTCGTACGCCCTGCGGACGGAGACGGTGCCGGCCCACTTGAGGCCGAGCGGGGTGTCGGCGTCGTACTTCATGTCGAGGTAGGCGCGGTCGGCGGGCGAGACGACGATGCCGGCGCCGGCCCTCGCCGCCCGGGCGACCTCCTCCTTCTCCTCCGCCGGGGTGCGGTCGAGGCCCCAGTACTGGATCAGGGCGCCCGGCACGGGGGTGGCGTCGCCGGTGAGCTGGTGCCAGGCCATGACCTGCTTGCCGTGCCGGGTGACCAGCGGCTGGACGCGGTCCATGAGGGTGCGGTAGTCGGCGGGGCTGGTGGACTTCGCCTCGTCGCCGCCGATGTGGACGTACCGGCCGGGGGTGAGGGCGGCGATCTCGCGTAGGACGTCCTCGGCGAACGCGTACGTGACCTCCTTCTCCGCGCAGAGGGTGGAGAAGCCGACCTCGATGCCGGTGTACGGCTCCGGCCGCCGCCCGTCGCAGTTCAGCTCGGGGTAGGAGACGAGGGCCGCGTGGGTGTGCCCGGGCATGTCGATCTCGGGGACCACCTCGATGTGCGCCGCGGCGGCGTACCGCACGATCTCCTTGTACTGCTCCTGGGTGTAGAAGCCCCCGGGCCCGCCGCCGACCTCGGTGGCGGCGCCGGTCGAGGTGAGCTCCGGGCGGGAGCGGATCGCGATGCGCCACCCCTGGTCGTCGGTGAGGTGGAGGTGGAGGACGTTGTACTTGTAGAGGGCGATGCGGTCGATGTACGCCTTCACCTCCTCGACCGTGAAGAAGTGGCGGGCGACGTCCAGCATGGCGCCCCGGTAGGGGAAGCGCGGGGTGTCGGTGACGGTGCCGCCGGCGATCCTCCAGGCGCGGCGCTGGACGGTGGTGCGCTCGATGGCGGCCGGGAGCTGCTGGCGGACGGTCTGGACGCCGCGGAAGAGGCCGGCGGGGGTGCGGGCCGTGAGGGTGAGCCGGCCGGGGGCGGAGCGGAGCGCGTACCCCTCGTCGCCGAGGGCGCCGGCCGACGGGTCGAGGCGGAGGACGAGGTCCGCGGCCGGGTCGGTGACGACCGGGAGGCGGAAGCCGGTGGCGGGGCGGAGCAGGCCGGCCAGCCGCTCGGCGACGGCACGGACCGCGGGGGCCCCGGCGGGGACGCCGATCCGGGTGGCGGCGGTGAGGGTGTACGGGGCGCCGCCAGGCTCGACGGAGGCGGGGAGCGGGATGATCCGGCCGAGCGGGCGGACGTCGGGCTCGGCGGCGGGGAGGGCGGCCGGCCCCGGCGCGGGGGCGGCCGTGCCCGCCTCCGTACAGCCGAGCGCGGTGGCGAGCAGCAGGAGCGCGGGGGCGAGCAGACGCCGTCGCACGGGGGTCCCCTTCCGGTGAGCGGGTGGGTGACCATGGGTACCGTCGCCCGCACACGGGGTCAAGGTCTGGACCAACACCCGCGTCAAGACCGATGATCATGCGGTCCCTGCCCGATTTCGGGCAGGATTCTTGCGGGAAGCGCGGAGTACCCCTCAGTATTCATGGGTGCTCGAACGCCGCCCGTCCCATGACGACCTCATCGACCATCTGGTCCGGAGCACCGCGCTCCAGCGTGGTGAGGCCGCCCGGGTGGTGCTCGACGTGCTGGCGTACTTCGACGAGACGACCGAGGAGTTCGTCCGCCGCCGCCACCGCGAACTGCAGTCCGGCGGTGCGGTGAACGCGGAGATCTTCGAACGGATCGCCGGCGAGCTGCCGCACCGGGCCGTCGCACCGCCGGAGCTCTCGCTCCGGCAGCTGCGCCGGATCGTCTACGGCTAGTCCGGCCGCCGTCTCCACGACGGGACAGCACCGTCTTTCACCAACCGGAGGGGTTTCCTTTATGTGCGGAATTGTCGGTTACATCGGTAAGCGCGACGTGGCGCCGCTGCTCCTGGAGGGCCTGGCCCGCCTGGAGTACCGCGGCTACGACTCCGCCGGCCTCGTCATCAACAGCCCGAAGAGCGCGGCGCTGAAGATGGTCAAGGCCAAGGGCCGGGTCCGTGACCTGGAAGCCCGCGTCCCCAAGCGCTTCTCCGGCACCACCGGCATCGCGCACACCCGCTGGGCCACCCACGGCGCCCCGAGCGACCACAACTCGCACCCCCACCTGGACCCCGAGAACAAGGTCGCGGTCGTCCACAACGGCATCGTCGACAACGCCCAGGAGCTCCGCGCCAAGCTGGAGGCCGACGGCGTCGTCTTCGCCTCCGAGACGGACACCGAGGTCATCACCCACCTCATCGCCCGCTCCCAGGCCGAGTCCCTGGAGGACAAGGTCCGCGACGCGCTCAAGGTCATCGAGGGCACCTACGGCATCGCCGTGATGCACGCCGACTTCAACGACCGCATCGTCGTCGCCCGCAACGGCTCCCCGGTCATCCTCGGCATCGGCGAGAAGGAGATGCTGGTCGCCTCCGACGTGGCCGCGCTCATCGCCCACACCCGCCAGGTCGTCACCCTCGACGACGGCGAGATGGCCACCCTGAAGGCCGACGACTTCCGCACCTACACCGTCGCCGGCGCCTCCACCACGGCGACCCCGGAGACCGTCGAGTGGGAGGCCGCCTCCTACGACATGGGCGGCCACGACACGTACATGCACAAGGAGATCTCCGAGCAGCCCGACGCGGTCGACCGCGTGCTGCGCGGCCGGATCGACGACCGCTTCTCCACCGTGCACCTCGGCGGCCTCAACCTCGACCCGCGCGAGGCCCGCACCATCCGCCGCATCAAGATCCTCGGCTGCGGCACCTCGTACCACGCCGGCATGATCGGCGCCTCCCTCATCGAGGGCATGGCCCGCATCCCGGCCGACGCCGAGCCGGCCTCCGAGTTCCGCTACCGCAACCCGGTCGTGGACCCCGACACGCTGTACATCGCCGTCTCCCAGTCCGGCGAGACCTACGACGTGCTGGCCGCCGTCCAGGAGCTCAAGCGCAAGGGCGCCCGCGTCCTCGGCGTGGTCAACGTGGTCGGCTCCGCCATCGCCCGCGAGGCCGACGGCGGCGTCTACGTCCACGCCGGCCCCGAGGTCTGCGTCGTCTCCACCAAGTGCTTCACCAACACGGTCACCGCCTTCGCGCTCCTCGCCCTCCACCTCGGCCGCATCCGCGACCTCTCCGTCACCGACGGCAAGCGGATCATCGAGGGCCTGCGCAGGCTCCCCGCGCAGATCGAGGAGATCCTCAAGACCGAGGACGAGATCAAGCGGATCGCCGCCGAGTACGCCGGCGCCCAGTCGATGATGTTCATCGGCCGCGTCCGGGGCTACCCGGTCGCCCTGGAGGCCTCCCTCAAGCTGAAGGAGATCTCCTACATCCACGCCGAGGCGTACCCGGCCTCCGAGCTCAAGCACGGCCCGCTCGCCCTCATCGAGCCCGCCCTGCCGACGGTCGCGATCGTCCCCGACGACGACCTGCTGGAGAAGAACCGCGCCGCCCTGGAGGAGATCAAGGCCCGCTCCGGCCGCATCCTCGCCGTCGCGCACCAGCCGCAGGCGAAGGCCGACCACACCATCGTGGTCCCGAAGAACGAGGACGAGCTCGACCCGATCCTCATGGGCATCCCGCTCCAGCTCTTCGCCTACCACACCGCCCTCGCCATGGGCCGCGACATCGACAAGCCGCGCAACCTGGCCAAGTCCGTCACGGTCGAGTAGTCGCCCGGCGGGACCTGTCACCCGCCGAGCGCACCACGGCCCCGGGCCTGTCCCCCGGAGCCGTACGCCGGGCCTGTCCCCCGGCGGAGCCGACCGGACACGAGGAACGGCCCCTCGCGCTTCCCAGGAGCGCGAGGGGCCGTTCTTCTCTCCAGGCGCGGTCCGCCTGCTCTTCCGGAGGCCCGGCCCACTCGCCGGGCCCCGCGGGGTTACGCCGCGGCCGCCGTGCTGCTGCGGCTCGACCGCCCCAGGGCGGTCGGCCAGCCGGCCACCGCCGCCGTGGCGCCGTACCAGGCCGCGAGGCCGGCCAGTGCGGCCACCCAGCCGCCCGCCTTGCCGAGGCCCTCGCTGCCCGCCAGCGCGGCGATGCCCGAGAGCAGCAGCGCGACGAAGAGGAGCCCGTACACGCCCTGCCCGAGGACCCCGCCGCCGGAGGCGGCCAGCGTCAGCGTGAGCGCCAGGAGCGCCCACAGGAGCAGGAAGAGGCCGGCGGCGTCCGCCGAGGCCCCGCCGGCCGCTCCGGTCCCCCAGGTGAACCAGAAGGCGCCGAGCGCCGCGAAGGCCGTGCCGTCGCCGGTGTCGCCCGCGCGCAGGGCGAGCAGGCCGACCAGGAAGAGCGCCACGCCGCCGACCCAGGTGGCGAGGCCCGCGGCATCGGCTGCCGCGACGTTGTCGATCAGACCGGTGCCGCCCAGGCCGAAGGCCAGGAGGGTCAGTCCGAGTGCGAGGTTTCCGAGGGTGCTGGTGCCGTTCCCCGACGCGACGTCCTTGTTCACGACGGGCTCCCTTCGAACGAGCGGTGATGCCGCTTGAGCTGCTGTGTTCCGGTCCTCCTTAACTACCCTTCACAAGCACACAAATCACCTGAGGCGGGCAGAAAATATCGCCGGGGCAAGGGAGTTGAGGGAGAGTCAGGCGGGACGGGCGGGGTCCGGGCGCCGCTACGGGATGACGATCACGGGCCGCTGCGCGCGCCGCGCGAGCCGGCCGGCCACCGAGCCGAAGATCCGTCCGACGATGCCGTGCGTCGATCCGACCACGATCGCGTCGGCCGAGTACTCGCGGCCGACCTCCTCCAGCTCGTGGCAGATGTCCCCGCCGCGCTCGACCAGGATCCACGGCACCTCGGAGAGGTGGTCCGCGCAGGCCAGCTCAAGGCCCAGCACCTCGGTGCGGTGGTCGGGGACGTCGACGAAGACCGGCGGCTCGCACCCCGCCCAGACCGTGGTGGGGAGCCGGTTCGCGACATGCACGATGATCAGGCCGGAGCCGGAGCGCCGGGCCATGCCGATGGCGTACGCCAGGGCGCGCTCGCTGGACATGGAGCCGTCGAAGCCCACGACGACACCGTGCCGGAAGGCCGGGTCGCAGGCGTGGCGTGGCTGTTCGACCGCGAGGGGGTCCACCGTGGAGTCGGCGACGCGCTTGCGGTCCGCGGGTTCGGGGAATTCGTGACCGGCCATCGGTGTCTCGGCTAAAGCAGTCCTCGTGGGAAGGGACGGTGGAGGGGAGCGGAACAACGGGTGGCGGCGGAGCTGTGTCCGGGAATCATCTTCCCAAGCCCATACCCCCAAGGGTACGGCGACACTCCTCTCCTGCCCAGGGCCCGCCGTGCCACTCCCGGCGTGCTGACCGCTCGTGCGCGGCTCGGCGCGCTCGGTGTCCTCCGGAGGATGCACGAAGGGTTCACCATCTGGCAATGCCGGATGTGCCCTACAGGCGTCCTCCGGCCGCGGCCCCGAGGGCCGAACGGGCGTCGCTCAGAGTGACCGGAACCTTCCGTTCCTCGTTCCCCACAGGTCCGGATCACCGCCGCAGGGAGACCGCCCGTGCCCGCACCGTCCACCCCCGCCTCGACCGTGCCCGCCCCCTCCGTCCGCTCCCGCCGGCGGACCGGCGTGCCGGGCCCCTCGGCGCCGGTCGCCCCGGAGACGGGCGGGCCGTCGGGGCCCTGGGCGGACACGGCGGCGGATCCGGGGACGACCGGCGGCGGGTTCGGGGACCCGGCCGGGGACGTGGTCCGCTGGGCGGTCTTCTGCTGCGCCCTCGTCCCGCTGGTGCTCGTCGCCTTCGGGACCTCGCTGGGCGGCGCGGGCGGGGCCGCGCTCGGGCTCGCCTCCGTGACGGCCGCCTGCCGGCTGCTGCTGCGCCGGGCGGAGCGGGGGCTGCGCACCGAGGGATCCGCGGGCGGGGCCGGTGGGTCGGGGGGACGCCGCCGGGGCTGAACGGGCGGCCGCAGAGGGCCGCGGACGGCCGCGGACCCCCGTCGAGTTGACAGGTTCGCACAGCCGATCCCATACGTTTTCAGCCAACTTGAAGTTCCTGGCGCGTCCTTGCCGAAACGGTACGCCAACCCTCCGCCGCTCACCGGGGAAAGCCCTGCACCAGAGGGCCGCACCCCCCGCTTGCGGCTACTTCGCCGGACCGGGGCCCGTCCGGGGATCTCTCCGGCCGATCACCCGGCGATCGATCGCTTCACGCCAAGTGGCCTTGTCGACAATCTGCCGGATGGAGAAGTTGTCACGCCGGCGCCACGGGACGCAGTAGATTCGATCATGGGTACCGAAGACTGGGGTCTCGTGCAAAACCGAGGGGAAACGTGGCACAGCGACACGACCAGGGAGACGCCAACACCGAGGGGGGCTTAGCGCCATGAGCCAGGACTCCGCCGCACCGGAGGTCGCACGGAAGCTGTCCGGGCGACGCCGTCGCGAAGTCGTCGCGGTGCTGCTGTTCAGCGGCGGCCCCATCTTCGAGAGTTCCATCCCGCTCTCCGTGTTCGGCATCGACCGGCAGGACGCCGGGGTGCCCCGCTACCGGCTGCTCGTCTGCGCCGGCGAGGAGGGTCCTCTGCGGACCACCGGCGGGCTCGAACTCACCGCGCCGTACGGCCTGGAGGCGATCGGCCGCGCCGGGACGGTCGTCGTCCCCGCCTGGCGCTCGATCACCTCGCCGCCGCCGCCGGAGGCCCTGGAGGCCCTCCGCAGGGCGCACGAGGAAGGGGCCAGGATCGTCGGCCTGTGCACCGGGGCGTTCGTCCTCGCCGCGGCCGGCCTGCTCGACGGCCGCCCGGCGACCACGCACTGGATGTACGCGCCGACGCTCGCCAAGCGCTACCCGTCGGTCCACGTGGACCCGCGGGAGCTCTTCGTCGACGACGGCGACGTGCTCACCTCCGCCGGCACCGCGGCCGGAATCGATCTCTGCCTGCACATCGTGCGGACCGACCACGGCACCGAGGCCGCCGGCGCGCTGGCGCGCCGGCTGGTCGTCCCGCCGCGGCGCAGCGGCGGTCAGGAGCGCTACCTCGACAGGTCTTTACCCGAGGAGATCGGCTCCGACCCGCTCGCCGAGGTCGTGGCCTGGGCGCTGGAGCACCTCCACGAGCAGTTCGACGTGGAGACCCTGGCGGCCCGTGCGTACATGTCACGGCGGACCTTCGACCGCCGTTTCCGCTCGCTGACCGGTTCCGCGCCGCTCCAGTGGCTGATCACCCAGCGGGTGCTCCAGGCGCAGCGGCTCCTGGAGACCTCCGACTACTCGGTGGACGAGGTCGCGGGGCGCTGCGGCTTCCGCTCGCCGGTGGCGCTGCGCGGCCACTTCCGGCGGCAGCTCGGCTCCTCGCCGGCCGCCTACCGGGCGGCGTACCGGGCCCGGCGGCCGCAGAGCGAGCCGGCGACGGCGGTGCTGGAGTCGGCGGTGCCCGCGCAGGTGTCGGCCGGAATCCGCCGCCCCGGCGGCCACCTGGAGCCGGGCAAGCCGCAGGGCGACGCCTACTCGTCGGGCCGGGCGGCGCTCCCGGGCCAGCGGAGCGCGCCGTAGCGGCGACGAGGACTGCGCCGCCACAAGCGGCGTGACGCGGTACCGGCGGGCGTCCGGGGGCACCTCCCCCGGGCGCCCGCCGGCCTGTCCGGCGGTCCCCCACCGGGATCGCGCCCCCGCACTTCGCGCCTAAGGTAGGACGCATGAACGATCGCATGGTGTGGATCGACTGCGAGATGACCGGGCTCTCGCTGACGGACGACGCACTCATCGAGGTGGCCGCGCTGGTCACCGACTCGGAACTGAACGTGCTCGGCGAAGGCGTGGACATCGTGATCCGCCCTCCGGACCGTGCCCTGGAGACCATGCCGGAGATCGTGCGCCAGATGCACACGAGCTCCGGCCTGCTCGACGCGCTGGCCGGCGGCACCACGCTGGCCGACGCGGAGGCGCAGGTGCTGGCGTACATCCGGGAGCACGTGAAGGAGCCCGGCAAGGCTCCGCTGTGCGGGAACTCGGTCTCCACCGACCGCGGCTTCCTCGCCCGGGACATGCCCGCCCTGGAGAACCACCTGCACTACCGGATCGTCGATGTGTCCTCGGTCAAGGAACTGGCGCGCCGCTGGTACCCGAGGGCGTACTTCAACAGTCCGGAGAAGAACGGCAACCACCGGGCGCTCGCCGACATCCGCGAGTCCATCGCCGAGCTGCGCTACTACCGGGAGGCGGTCTTCGTCCCGCAGCCCGGTCCCGACTCGGAGACCGCGAAGGAGATCGCGGCCCGGCACGTCGTCCCGGCGGAGTAACCGCCGTCCGGGGAACCCGCTCGCGCACCCGGGGAAAACGTGTGCGCGAGCACCCCTCGGAACCCTGTAGACTTCTTCTCGGCCGGTCGGGGAAACCTTCGGGAAAACCGCCGGTCGTGGTGGGTATAGCTCAGCTGGTAGAGCACCTGGTTGTGGTCCAGGATGTCGCGGGTTCGAGTCCCGTTACTCACCCTGATGGTCGAGGCCCCGGTTCGGAAGAACCGGGGCCTCGGTCGTTCTCGCGTACCCGTTGCCGGCCAAGGGCGTTCGCGTGCCCGTCAGGAGCGGAGGGGTGCGGACTCGGTCAGCCGGAGGAGCAGCGGGCGCCTCCGAGGGTGAAGGCCGCGGGTGCGGGGTTGGTGCCGGTCCAGCCGCCCGTGAAGCCGAAGGAGGCGGAGCCGCCGGGTGCCACGGTGCCGTTCCAGCCGGCGTTCCTCGCGGTGACGGCGGTGCCGGTCTGGCCGGCGGTGGCGTTCCACGCCTGGCCGACGGTCTGCCCCGCGGCGAAGGTCCAGCCGAGACTCCAGCCGTTCCAGGCGGTGGTGGAGGTGTTGGTCACGGTGACGTCGGCCTGGAAGCCGCCCTGCCACTGGTTGACGATCCTGTACGCGACCTCGCAGCCGCCCGCGGGCGGGGTGCCCGGGTCGGTGCCGCCGTCGCCTCCCCCGTCGCCGCCGCCGGTCTCGCTCGTGTCGCCGTAGAGGATGCCGCGTCCGTTGGTGGCGACGTACACCCGGCCGTAGACGCGCGGGTCGCCGGTGATGGTGGCGCCGGTCCAGCCCCACTGGTGGGCGTCGTCGTTGACCCGGACCCAGGTGGCGCCGGCGTCGGTGGAGCGGAAGATGCCCCGGACGCCGCCGATCTTCGCGCTGGAGTAGAGCGCGGGGTAGCCGGCGTCCGGGGCGGCCTTGCCGAAGCCGATGGCGTCGGCCTGGTCGACACCGGGGAGACGGGTGAAGGTGGCGCCGCCGTCGGTGGAGTGCCACAGGCCGTACGCGGCGTCGGGGGCGCCGCCGGCGAGCCAGATGTCGCCCTTCCTCCCGGGGACGGCCTTGAAGCGGACGTTGCCCTCGGCGGGCAGGCCGGTGGCCCTGGCGGTGAAGGTGAGGCCGCCGTCGGTGGAGGCGTAGAAGGTGCCGTCCGCGAAGCCGTAGAAGGTCTTCGGGTCGACCCGGTCGGACTCGACGGTGGCGCCGGCCGGGATGCCGGCGGCGGCGGTCCACGAGGTGCCGTGGCCGGTGGCGGTGTGGACGCCGGCGGTGCCTTCGGGGCTCCAGACGAAGCGGCCGCCGTCGGCGGCCGCGGCGACGGTGCCGCCGCCGGTGACACCGGCGGGCTCCTGTCCCGGGAACCAGTGGGCGCCGTTGTCGGTGGAGAAGGCGATCCGGGGCCCGCCGTCGAGGTGGCCGGAGCGGACCAGCGTGTCCGGGGCCGTCTCGGCGTAGTCGAGGCTGGTGGTGGAGGTGAAGTTCGGGGAGGTGAACATCATCGGCGGGACGGCGCCGAGGTCGGTGTGGCGGAAGCCGCCGACGTCGCCGAGGGCGCTGATCAGCGGGGCGCCGGAGGGCGGTGAGACGAGGTCGAGGACGGCGGTCTCCTCCAGGCCCTTCACCATCGGCCGGATGGTGAACGTCGCGTCCCTGTCCCACTTCGTGAGTTCGGTGGTGCCGTAGACCGTGGCGCCGGTGCCGTACAGCATGCGGTCCGAGTCGAAGGGGTCGATCTCCAGCGCCTCGGTCATCCAGCCGAGCTTGGGGGTCCGCTCGGGCGGGGTGGGGGCGCCGCCCCAGGTCAGCCAGGGCACGGAGGAGACGTCCATCGTGTAGCGGTCGGTCCGGTCCGGGTACGAGGAGTAGTCCCAGGCCCTGGTCCAGGTGGTGCCGGAGTCGGTGGAGCGGAAGATCTGGGTGTCGGGCCACCAGGAGCTGTAGGCGGAGACCATGACCGTGCCGGGGCGCTGCCGGTCGAGGGTGAGACCGCTGAAGCCGTGGTAGGTGTCGGCCTCGGCGACGGGACTGATGTCCTTCCACTCGCCGGTGGCCGTCGTGTACCGCCAGACCCGGCCCTTGCCGCCGTCGTACGGGCCGGCGGTGTCGCTGTACGCGAGGTAGAGGTGGCCGTTCCGCGCGTCGAGGACGCCCTTGTGGGCGAGGTACCCGGTGGGCTGGCCGGCCAGGCGGGTCCAGGTGGCGCCCGCGTCGGTGGAGCGGTAGACGGCGTTCTCCTTGTCGCCGACGCCGACGTAGATCGTCTTCGTGGCGGTGGCCGCGGCGCCGGTCCCGCTGCCGGTGGACTCGTCGAAGGTGACCCAGACGATGCCCTGCTCGTCGGAGTTGTAGCCGCTGGTGTCGGTGGGGTCCTGCCGGTGATCCCCGGGGTTGGTGAAGGAGGTGACCTTCGCCCAGGTGGCGCCGGAGTCGGTGGAGCGCCACAGGCCGTTGCCGCTGGGGGCGCCGAGGTAGAGCACGCTGTTCCTGTGCGGGTCGACGGCGAGGCGTTCGCCCATGCCCCGGCCGGGCATGTTGCCGCCGAGCTTGAAGGGGAGGTCGGCGCGCTGCCAGGTGGCGCCCCGGTCGGCGGAGCGCAGGACGGCGCCCGAGCCGGGGTCCCAGTCATTGGTGTACGTGCCGACGGCGGCGTACACCCGGTCCGGGTCGGCGGAGTCGGAGGCGAGGGAGACGACGCCGGTGTGGCCCCAGTCGTCCCAGCCGATGTGGTCGAGGAGCGGGACCCAGGCGGAGCCGGCCTGGTCCCAGCGGTAGGCGCCGCCGATGTCGGTGCGGGCGTAGAGGAGGTTCTTCTCGGTCCGGTTGAAGACCAGCCCGGGGACGAAGCCGCCGCCGTCGATCCGGACGTTCTTCCAGGTGTACGAGGAGGCGGCGGCCCGGGCGGGGGCGGACGAGGGGGCCGGCTCGGCGGCGCCGGCCGGCAGGGCGCCCGCGAGGAGCCCGGCCGTGAGGGCCAGCCCCGCGAGCCCGGCGAGGAGTCGTGGTCTGCGCATGGGTATCCCGTCGCGAGATCAGATAGTGGGAGCGCTCCCACTATCTGGTCGCCGTCAGAACACGGTCAAGACGCGGAACCCGTCGAAGACGTTCGACGACCCCCTCCGGCCGATCCGCCGAACGGGTGAGGACCGCCCCGCCCCCGGCGCCGCCCCGCGGGCCGCCCCGCCCCCGCCGCCTACGGTCGGGGTCCATGGGGTGGAGGACCGCGACACGACCACGGGGGCACCGCCGGCGGGCCCTCGCCCTGCTGATCGCCGCCGCGCTGCTCGGCGGCTGCGCCACCGATCCCCCGGTGCCCCCGGCGGCCGGCTCGGACGGGGCCGTGGACGGCTCGGGGCGCCCGGTGACACTGACCGTCGGCGTCTACGGCACCTTCGGCCTCAAGGAGGCCGGGCTCTACGACACGTACATGCGGCTCCACCCGGACATCGCGATCCGGCAGACCTCCCTCGCCCGCGCCGACGTCTACTACCCGCAGCTGCTCACCCACCTCACGGCCGGCGCCGGCCTCGCCGACGTCCAGGCCGTCGAGGTCGGCAACATCGCGGAGGTCGTCGACACCCAGGCCGGGCGGCTCGTCGACCTGGCGCACGCGCCCGGGGTGGAGGAGAGCGCCTTCCTGCCGTGGAAGTGGGCGCAGGCCCGGACGGAGGACGGGCGGGTGCTGGGGCTCGGCACCGACATCGGGCCGCTCGCCGTCTGCTACCGCAAGGACCACTTCGCCGCCGCCGGGCTGCCCACCGACCGGGAGGAGGTGGGCCGGCTGTGGGCCGGGGACTGGCGCAGGTACCTGGAGACGGGCCGCCGGTTCGCCGGGCGGGCGCCCGAGGGCGTGGCGTTCACCGACTCCGCGTCCGGGGTGATGGCGGCCGTGATCTCGGGGGCGAGGCTGCGCTACTACGACGCCGAGGGACGGCTGGTGGTGGCGGTCAACCCGGCCGTACGGGCCGCCTGGGACCTCGGCGCCCAGTTCGCGGAGCACGGGCTGACGGCCAGGCTCCAGCAGTTCACCCCCGACTGGGACCAGGGCTTCGCGCACGGGCGGTTCGCCTCGATCGCCTGCCCCGCGTGGATGCTCGGCTACATCCAGGACAAGGGCGGCCCGGACGGCGAGGGGAAGTGGGACGTCGCGAAGGCGCCCCGGCCGGGGAACTGGGGCGGCTCCTTCCTGGTCGTCCCGGCGGCCGGGAGACACGTCGGGGAGGCGGCGGAGCTGGCGGCCTGGCTGACCGCGCCGGAGCAGCAGGCGGTGCTCTTCGAGCGGCGCGGCAGCTTCCCGAGCGCCGAGGCCGCGTTCGGTCTGCCGCAGGTGCGAGGCGCCCGGCATCCGTACTTCGGCGACGCGCCGGTGGGCCGGATCTACTCGGCGGCGGCCATGGGGGTGCCGGTGGCGCCGGTCGGGCCGAAGGACGGCCTGGTGAACCAGATCCTGTCCGACACCGGGATGCTCCAGGTCGACCAGACGGGCCGGTCGCCGGAGTCGGCGTGGCGGGCGGCGATGAAGGCCATCGACAACGCTCTGGACCGGTGAGGGGCGGGTGGCCGAGGCGGTGCGGGCGAGCGAGGACGTGATGCGGTGAGCGGGACGGCCGAGGACGTGGTGGAGCGGGCGCTCGCGCCGGTGGCACCGGCGGGCCGGGCACGGCGGGAGCGGCTGGGCCGGCTGCGGTCGCGGGCGGCGCCGTACGTGCTGGTCGCCCCCTTCTTCCTGCTGTTCGCGGCGTTCGGGCTGTTCCCGCTGGTGGCGACGGCGTGGACCTCCCTCTTCCGGGTGGAGCTGACGGCGCCGGAGGCCCGGGAGTGGGTGGGCCTGCACAACTACGCGCGGCTGCTCTCCGACGACTTCTTCTGGAACGCGCTGGCGAACACGGTCGTGATCGGGGTGCTCGCGACCGTGCCGCAGCTGCTGCTCGCGCTGGGCGCCGCGCACCTGCTGGACGCGCGGCTGCGCGGGCGGCTCTTCTTCCGGGTGGCGGCGCTGGCCCCGTACGCGACCTCGGTGGCGGCGGCGACGCTCGTCTTCGCGCTCTTCTACGGGCGCGACCAGGGGATGGTGAACTGGGCGCTCGGTGTGGTCGGGCTGGATCCGGTGGACTGGCAGAACGGGCCGTGGGCGTCGAAGTTCGCGGTGGCGTCGATCGTGATCTGGCGCTGGACCGGCTACAACGCGCTGATCTATCTGGCGGCGATGCAGACGATCCCGCACGAGCTGTACGAGGCGGCGGCGCTGGACGGGGCCTCGCGCGGGCGACGGTTCTGGCACGTGACGCTGCCGGGGCTGCGGCCGGCACTGGTCTTCACGGGTCTGGTGTCGACGATCGGGGCCGTGCAGCTCTTCGGCGAGCCGCTGCTCTTCAGCAGCGGGGCGGGCGCGTCGGGCGGGGCGGACCACCAGTACCAGACGCTGGGTCTCTACCTGTACGAGCAGGGCTGGGTGAACCTGCATCTGGGGCGGGCGGCGGCGATCGCCTGGGCGATGCTGCTGATCCTGGTGGTGGTCCTCGGGGTGGTGCGGCTGGTCCGCGGGAAGGGCGTGCGGCGGTGACGGGGCGGGCGGGCCCGGAGTCGTACGAGCGGGGCGGGTGGGGGACGTATCTGCTGCTCGTCCTGTTCACGGCGGTGTCCGTCCTCCCGCTGCTGTGGACGGCGGTGGCCGCCTCCCGGACGAGCGGGCGGCTGGCGGAGAGCCCGCCGCCGTTCTGGTTCGGGCGGAACCTGGGACGGAACCTGTCGGTGGCCTGGGGCGAGGGCGGGATGGGCGAGGCGCTCGCCAACACCGCGATCGTGGCGGGGGCGGTGGCGACCGGGACGGTGCTCTTCTCCACGCTGGCCGGTTTCACCTTCGCCCGGCTGCGGTTCCGCTTCCGGGGACCGCTGCTGCTGCTGGTGGGGGCGACGCTGCTGGTGCCGCCGCAGCTCGGTGTCGTCCCGCTCTATCTGCTGATCGCCCGGCTGGGCTGGACGGACCAGCTCCAGGCGGTGGTGCTGCCCTCGCTGGTCTCGGCCTTCGGCGTCTTCTACATGCGCCAGCACCTGCTGGGCGCGCTGCCGCCGGAACTCCTGGAGGCGGCGCGGATGGACGGGGCGGGGACGCTGCGGGTGGTGTGGCACCTGGTGCTGCCGGCGGCGCGGCCGGCGATGGCGGTGCTGGGGATGCTGTCGTTCGTGGCGGCGTGGAACGACTTCTTCTGGCCGGTCCTCGCGCTGACGCAGACGGGCAATCCGACGGTGCAGGTCGCGCTGACCGGTCTGGGGCGGGGCTATGTGCCGGACACCTCGGTGGTGATGGCGGGAGCGCTGCTCGGGACGCTGCCGCTGCTCGTCGTGCTCGCGCTCTTCGGGCGGCAGATCGTGGGCGGGGTGATGCGGGGTGCGGTGAAGGGGTGAAGGGGTGAGGGGCGAGCAGGTCAGCGGGTGAGGGGGGCGAGCGGGCGAGGAAGCAGGGGCCGGGCGCCGGGGGGCCGGGGGCGTTCACCCGGACGGGTGTGGCGGTCCGCCTTCGGTGATCTTCCGCTGTTAGCGTCCCCTTATGTCGCTAATGAACGGTTTGCTCCTCATGTGGGCGGGGTGAGGCCGGATGGGAGTCCTGCGCGACCATCCCGAACTCGCCCTCTTCCTCTGCCTCGCCGCGGGATACCTCGTCGGCAAGCTCCGGGTCGGCCCCATCACCCTCGGCGGCATCTGCGGGACGCTGATCGTCTCGCTGCTCATGGGCGCCTGGGCGAAGGTGACCGTCTCCGACGACGTCAAGACGATCTTCTTCGCGCTCTTCATCTTCTCGCTCGGCTATCTGGCCGGTCCCCAGTTCTTCGCCAACCTCAACCGGAAGAGCCTGCGCTTCTTCGCCCTCTGCCTGATCGAGGTCGTCTGCGTCGTCGGCATCGCCCTCGGCCTCGCCAAGGCGTTCGACCTGGACGTCGGCACCGCCGCCGGCATCCTGGCCGGCGCCGCCACCGAGTCCGCCGTCGTCGGCACGGCCACCGAGGCCATCGGCAAGCTCTCCGACCTGACGCAGGAGCAGATCACCCAGTACCAGGGCCACGTGGCCACCGCGTACACGGTCTGCTACCTCTTCGGTCTGATCACCATCGTGATCTACACCAGCCAGATCATGCCGATGCTGCTGCGGATCAACCTCCGCGACGCCTCCCGCGAGCTGTGGGAGAAGCTGCGGGGCTCCGGCGGCGCACTGGAGGCGGACGAGCGCGAGGCGCTGCCCGGCATGGTCGGCCGCACCTTCCTCGTCACCCTCGCCGACGGCGCCCGGGTGGCAGACCTGGAGCGGCGGTTCGGCAACCGGGTCACCGTCGAGGCGGTGAAGCGGGGCAGCAGGATCCTCACCCCTCCCCCGCCCGACTTCGAGCTGACCCTCTCCGATCTCGTGCTCGCCGTCGGCCGGCGCGCCAACATCATCGAGGCGGGCCGGCAGATCGGCCCCGAGACCCCGGCCGTCCCCGGCCTCGACACCCCGCTCGCCACCCAGCAGGTCTCCCTCACCGACAGGACGGCGGACGGCAAGTCCCTGGACCAGCTGACCACCGAGCACCCGGAGATCGCCTCCGGCGGCGTCTACGTCACCGACGTGCTCCGCAACGAATCCCACCTGCCCGCCACACCGGAGACCGTCGTCCACCGCGGTGACGTGCTCACCCTGGTGGGCGCCCGCTCCTCGCTCGGCAGGCTGGCCTCCAAGGTCGGCGCGATCGTCAGGAACGACGCCACCGACTTCATCTACCTGGGCCTCGGCATCGCCTGCGGCTCGCTCCTCGGCCAGGTCGTGGTGAAGTTCGGCGACGTCCCCATGTCCCTGGGCACCGGCGGCGGCTGCCTCATCTCCGGTCTGCTCTTCGGCTGGTTCCGCTCCCGCACCCAGACCTTCGGCGCCTTCCCGCCGCAGGCCGCCACCACGCTCAAGGACATGGGCCTGGCCATCTTCATCGCCTGCACCGGTCTGGTCTCCGGCCCGCAGGCGGGGCCGCTGCTCAAGGAGTACGGGGCGCTGCTGCCGTTCGCGGGCATCGCCATGGTCCTCGTCCCGGCGACGATCTCGCTGATCGTCGGCCGCAAACTGCTGAAGATCGAGAGTCCGCTGCTGATCGGCGCCATCGCGGGCCAGCAGTGCTCGACACCGGCGATCACCTCCATCACCCAGGTCGCGCAGAGCTCCGTACCGATGCTCGGCTACACGGTCACGTACACCCTCTCCAACTTCCTGCTCCCCCTGACCGGTCCCCTCCTGGTCGGCATCCTCGGAGCCTGAGAGGCGGCGCCCCACCCATGATCGACTTCCTGAACCGGAACATCTTCCAGCCCCACCCCGAGCTGCTGGTCTTCATCACCGTCGCCCTCGGCTTCCTCATCGGGAAGCTCCGCTACAGGGCGATCGCGCTCGGCGCCGTCACCGGCTGCCTCGTCGCGGGCCTGCTGCTCGGCGCCCAGTTCAAGATCACCATCGACGCGACGGTGAAGAACCTCTTCTTCACCCTCTTCCTCTTCGCCCTCGGCTACAAGGTCGGCCCCCAGTTCTTCCGCGGCCTCAAGAAGGACGGGCTGCCGCAGGTCGTCAACGCCGTCATCGTCTGCGTCACCGGCCTGCTGGTCTCCTGGGGCTTCGCCGTGATGCTCGGGTACGGCCCCGGGCTCTCCGCCGGCCTGCTCGGCGGCGCCCTCACCCAGTCCGCCGTCATCGGCGTCGCCCAGGACGCCATCGGCAACCTGCCGGGGCTCTCCGCCGACCAGATGAAGACCGAGGAGAACCTGGTCGCCATCGGGTACGCGGTCACCTACCCGCTCGGCACGATCCTCTGCGCCATCCTCCTCGCCAACATCCTGCCCCGCCTCTACAAGCGGGACCTCGCCGCCGAGTCCGCGCAGCTCGCCAAGGAGCTGGACGCCCCCGGTGACAACCCGGACCTCGCCGAGGGCTACTACGAGGTCGTGCTCCGCGCGTACACGATCACGCGGCCCGACCTCGTGGGCCGCACGATCGACGACTTCGAGAACCAGCAGAAGGCCCTCGGCCACCGCATCTACCTCACCCGGGTGCGGCGCGACGGCACGGTCCTCCCCCACGACCAGGCCACCGTGCTCCGCGAGGGCGACACCGTCGCCGTCTCCGCCCTGCGCGGCTCCCTCGTCGACTTCGACGCCCGCACCCACATCGGCCCCGAGACCGACGACGTCGAACTCCTCGGCTACGAGACGGAGACGCTGCACGTCGTCGCCTCCGACAAGGCGCAGCTCGGCAAGACGGTCGCCGAGCTGCGCCGCGAGCCCTTCATGGTCGGGGTCTACATCGACCGGATCTACCGCTCCGGCGCCGAGTTCCCCTACCGCCTGTCCACGAAGCTGGAGCGCGGCGACACCGTGGTCCTCACCGGCCCGAAGCGGCTGGTGGACCCGGCGGGCGGGGCGATCGGCAAGCCCGTGCCGACCTCCTTCGCCACCGACATGCTCTGGGTCGGCCTCGGCGTCTTCCTCGGCGGCTGCGTCGGCATCCCGGCGCTCACCGTCTCCGGGGTGCCGATCTCGCTGTCGACCTCCGGCGGCGCGCTGATCATGGGCCTGGTCTTCGGCTGGATCCGCGGCAAGTACCCGACGTACGGGAACGTGCCGCCGGGCGCCCAGTGGTTCATGGACACCTTCGGGCTGTGCGCCTTCGTCGCCGTGGTCGGCATCAACGCGGGCCCGAGCTTCACCAGCGGCCTGTCCACGGCCGGCTGGGGGCTGCTCCTGTGGGGCGCGGTCGCCACCCTGATCCCGCTGGTCGTCGGCTTCGCCGTCGGCCACTACGTCCAGAAGATCCGCTTCCCGATCCTGATGGGCGTCCTGGCCGGCGGCCAGACCACGACCGCGGCGATCGGCGCGATCAACGAGCAGTCCAGGTCGCAGATCCCCACGCTCGGCTACACGATCCCCTATGCGGTGGGCAACGTGCTGCTGACCATCTGGGGCGCCGTGATCGTCATCCTCAACCACTGACCGCCGCACCTAAGGACACACCATGCCCAGGACCAGCTTCACCCGCGAGGAGATCAAGTCCTTCGCCCAGCTCTCGCCGTTCGAGCTGAAGGACAAGTTCATCACCATCGCCCGGCACGCCCAGGCCGACCAGCCCGGACAGAAGGACAAGTCCTCGGTCCAGATGCTCAACGCGGGCCGCGGCAACCCGAACTGGACCGCGACCAGCCCCCGCGAGGCCTTCCACGCCCTCGGCTACTTCGCGCTCTCCGAGTCCCGCCGGGTCTGGACCGCCGACGACCTCGGCGGCATGCCCGAACTCATGGGCTCCGGCGCCCGCTTCGACACCTTCGTACGGCAGCACCCCGACCTGCCCGGCATCGAGCTGCTCCAGAAGTCGGTCGAGTACGCCGTCGAGCGCTTCGGCTTCGACAAGGACGCCTTCGTCCACGAGCTCACCGACAGCTCGATCGGCGACAACTACCCGGTGCCGGACCGGATCCTCACCCACACCGAACAGGTCGTCCGCGGCTACGTCGACGACGAGATGTTCGACGGCCGGCCGCCCGCCGGGAACGTCTCCTACTTCGCCACCGAGGGCGGCACCGCCGCCATGTGCTACGTCTTCGACTCCCTGATGAAGAACGGGATCCTGAGGAAGGGCGACCGGATCGCCCTGATGGTGCCGGTCTTCACCCCGTACATCGAGATCCCCGAGCTCGACACGTACGAGTTCGACGTCGTCCACGTCAACGCCTCCCTCTTCACCGAGACCGGCGTCCGCGAGTGGCGCTACCCGACGGAGGAGGTCGCCAAGCTGGAGGACCCCTCGATCAAGCTGCTCTGCCTGGTCAACCCCTCCAACCCGCCGTCCCTGGCGCTCAGTCAGCGGGTCGCGAACCAGCTCAAGGAGATCGTCGCCGAGAAGAACCCGAACCTGGTGATCGTCACCGACGACGTCTACGGCACCTTCGTCCCCGGCTTCCGCTCGATCGCCGCCGACCTCCCGCACAACACCCTGCTCGTCTACTCGTACTCGAAGCACTACGGCGCCACGGGCTGGCGGCTCGGCGTCATCGGCCTCAACGACGACAACGTCATCGACCGCATGATCGCCGACCTGCCGGCCGCCGAGAAGGAGCGGCTGGACAAGCGGTACGGGACGCTGTCCCTGGAGCCGGAGAAGATCCGGTTCATCGACCGGCTGGTCGCGGACTCGCGGCAGGTCGCCCTCAACCACACCGCCGGCCTGTCGCTGCCGCAGCAGGTCATGATGACGCTCTTCTCGCTCTTCGACATGCTCCCCGAGGGGCAGGCGTACAAGGAGCGGCTGCGGGCGATCGTGAACCAGCGGCTGGACCTGCTCCTCGAAGGCGCCCAGATGAAGATCGCCGACGACGACAAGCGGGCCGGCTACTACATCGAGCTGGACCTCCTCGCGGAGGCCGAGCGCGTCCACGGCGAGGACTTCGCCGACTTCCTGGAGAAGGAGTACGAGCCCGTCGACCCGCTGTTCCGGCTCGCCGAGCACACCGGCGTCGTCCTGCTCAACGGCGGCGGCTTCGACGGCCCCGAGTGGTCCGTACGGGTCTCCCTGGCCAACCTGGACGACCTCGACTACCTGAAGATCGGCCACCACCTGCGGGCGATCTTCGACGACTACGCGGAGGAGTGGAAGACCTCCCGGGGCGCCTGACCGCGCACGGAAGCGTGCCCCGGCCGGGGGTGGGGTGGCTCCGGGCCGGGGCACGCGGTGTGGGGGGAGAGGGGTGGCTCTACCGGTGGGCGGCGAGCGCCTTCGTGAAGGCCGGCGGCTGCTGGAGGACCGTGCCCCCGGCGGCCGCGGCGGCGACGACCGCGCCGACTGCCTCGGTGCGGCCGCTCGTCCGGCGCCGGTGCGCTGTCCCGCCGTTGCTGCCCATGCGTGCTGCCTCCGTGGTGCCCGGGGTGGGGGGTCCGGAAGCACGCTAGCTCCCCGGACGCGGACAAATGCCGTACGGGGAGGCCTCGTCGGGATTCTTAGGGTCCGCTTAAGGGGGACATCGGAACCACGAAAGGTTCAGCGCCGCCCGGCCTTGCGGCGGCGGGCCGGACGGTGCGAGCGGCGCCCCTCCGAGCCGCCGGGGCGGTGTGCGCCGAGCCCGATCCAGATGCGGACCTCGGTGCCGCCGAGGACCGAGTGCCCGATCCGGACGTCGCCGCCGGTGGACTCGGCCATGCGGCGCACGATGTCGAGGCCGAGGCCGGTGGAGCCCGCCCGGGTGCCGCTGTTGCCGCGGGCGAGCGCCGCGTCCGGGTCGGCGATGCCGGGGCCGGCGTCCGACACGAGGACGATGACCGCGTCGTCGCCGTTGTGGACGTCGACGGAGAAGGCGGTGCCCTCCGGGGTGTGCCGGAAGACGTTGCCGAGCAGGGCGTCGAGAGCGGCGACGAGTTCGGGGCGCGCCACCGGGATCCGTACCGGGCGCTCCACCCCGGCGAGCCGGACGAGCCGCCCCTCGTCCTCGGCCAGGGCCGACCAGAACTCCATCCGCTCGCGCACCACTTCGGCGGCGTCGCAGCCCGCTCCCGGGCCGGTCGGCGGGGTGGTCTGCGGCTTGGCCTCGCGGGCGGTGCGGATGATGGTGTCGACCTCCCGCTCCAGCTGCTCGACGGCGGCCCGGGTCTGGTCGGCGGCGGGCCCGGAGCCGAGCGAGGCGGCGTTGAGGCGGAGCACGGTGAGCGGGGTGCGGAGCCGGTGGGACAGGTCGGCGGCGAGCTCGCGCTCGTTGGCGAGGAGCTGCACGACCTGGTCGGCCATCGAGTTGAAGGCGACGGCGGCCGACTTGAGTTCGGGCGGTCCCTCCTCGGCGACCCGGACGCCGAGCCGGCCCTCGCCCAGCTCGTGGGCGGCGCCCGCGAGGCGCTGGGCGGGGCGGACCATGCGGACGCCGAGCCGGTCGGCGACGGCGAGCGAGCCGACGATCAGGGCGACGCCGACCCCGGCGAGGACGAGCCAGGCGGTGGCGACGCCGTTCGTCACCTCGCCCTCGGGGACGAAGAGTTCGACCACCGCGACCTGACCGGAGCTGAGCGCGGTGGGCTGGAGCAGGGCGTAGCCGCCGGGGACCTCGGCGATGGAGGCCCGGCCGAGGGTGCGGGTGGCGGCCAGCTCGTCGACGCCGGCCCTGCGGGTGCCGATCTCCAGGGCCTGGCCGTCCGCGCCGGCGGGCGGGACGTGCACGGCGAGCCGGCCGGCGGCGCCGTCCTCGGTGGTGGCGACGGCCTTCTCCAGCTCCGCCCGGTCGGTGGTGATCGCGAGGACCGGGGCGAGTCCGGCGCCGCGCCGCTCGGCGTTGGAGAAGGCCCGGTCGCGGGCCATCTCCTTGACGACGAGGCCGAGCGGTACGGCGAAGGCGATGACGACCATGGCGGTGACGGCGAGCGACACCTTGACGAGGGCCCATCTCACGGCCGGCGCTCCCGTCTCACGGCTGGTGCTCCCGCGGCGGCTCCAGCTTCACGCCGACGCCGCGCAGGGTGTGGAGGTAGCGGGGCCGGGCGGCGGTCTCGCCCAGCTTCCGCCGCAGCCACGACAGGTGCACGTCGATGGTCTGGTCGTCCCCGTAGGACTGCTGCCACACCTCGGCGAGCAGTTCCTTGCGCGGGACGACCACACCGGGCCGGCCGGCGAGGAAGGCGAGCAGGTCGAACTCGCGCCGGGTCAGGTCGAGCGGGACGCCGTCGAGTTCGGCCTGGCGGCGCAGCGGGTCGATGGCGAGCCCGCCGACCCGGATCTCGGTGGTCGGCGCGGGCTCCCCGGAGACGGCCCGGGCGCGGCGCAGCACCGCGGCCATCCGGGCGGTGAGGTGCTCGACGGAGAACGGCTTGACGAGGTAGTCGTCGGCGCCGGCGTGCAGCAGCCGGACGATCTCCGCCTCGTCGTCCCGGGCCGTCGCGATGATCACCGGTACGTCGGTGATGCCGCGCAGCATCTTCAGCGCCTCGGACCCGTCCAGGTCGGGCAGACCGAGGTCCAGGACGACCACGTCGAAGCGGAAATGGGCGACCTCGCGCAGCGCCTCCAGGGCGGTGCCGACGCTCCGTACGGTGTAGGAGGCTTCCGTCAGCTGCCGGATGAGGGCGGAGCGCACGAACTGGTCGTCCTCGACCACGAGCACACTTGCCATGGGCGGCACCGTACGCCATTCGGGCGACACCCCGGTCACCCCGTACCTTCTGGTCCGCGCCGACCGGGCGTGGTGCAGTATGGCCCGGATGCGAAGAGGACTCGTTCACGCCCTGGCCTGGTCGCTCGCCACCGGCGCGGCGGTCACGCTCTCCTGGTGGGGGGTGCACACGGTGCTGTCCGGCACGGTCTACGACCCGCCGCGCGCCCTGCCGCTGCCCGTCGGCACCCCGGCCGTCCCGGTCCCGGCCGAGACCGCGATCGGCGACCCCGTGACGTCCTCGACCCGCAGCCCCGCGACGACTCCCCCGGCCACCACGCCCACGCCGTCCGCGCCCGCGCCGACCGGCCCGGACCCGGCCGCCACCACTCCGCCGACGACACCGCCGCCCACCGCGTCGCGGACCACGCCCGCGCCGACCACGGTCCCGCCGGCCCCGGCCGGGGCCTCCTCGGGGGTGAAGAGCTATCCGGTGGACGGCGGGCGGGTCACCTTCGACCTGGGCGAGAGCTCGGCCGAACTGGTCTCGGCGATCCCGGCCTCGGGCTGGCAGATGCAGGTGTGGAAGCAGACGACCTGGATCCGGGTGACCTTCACCCGGGACGACCGGGAGCTGTCGGTGTTCTGCCTCTGGCACGACTCGGCGCCCCGCGTGCAGATCGAGGAGCGCGCGGTCTGACGGGCCGCCGGGCCCGTCCGGCCCCCGGGGTCAGCGGAAGGCGGACGGCGGGGGCGCGGGGGAGCTCTTCGCCGTCGCGTCGGTGACCGGGACGGCGCCGCCGGTGAAGTCGGCGAGGGGGCGGCCGTGTTCGACCCGGCCGGGGTGCGGGTCGGTGGCGACCCTGCGGGTCAGCTCGGCGACGGGGAGCGGCCGGTCGGAGGCGACCAGGACAGCGTTGCCGAAGCGGCGGCCGCGGAGCACGGTCGGGTCGGCGATCAGGGCCAGCTCGGGGAAGACGCCCGCGGCGGTGGCGATCTGGCCGCGGAGGTGGGCGAGCGGCGGCCCGTCGGCGAGGTTGGCGGCGTACGTCCCGCCGGGCCGCAGCGCGCGCCGCACCTCGTCGAGGAACTCGGTGCTGGTGAGGTGGGCGGGGGTGCGGGCGCCCCGGAAGACGTCGGCGATGATCAGGTCGGCCCAGCCGTCCGGGACCTTGGCGAGTCCGGCGCGGGCGTCCATGGCGCGGACCCGGATCCGGGCGCCGGGGTCGAGCGGCAGGGCACCGCGGACGAGGCGGACGAGGGGTTCGTCGATCTCGACGACCTGCTGGGTGGAGCGCGGCCGGGTCGCGGCGACGTACCGGGCGAGGGTGAAGGCGCCGCCGCCGAGGTGCACGGCCTGGAGGGGGCGGCCGGGCGGGGCGGCGAGGTCGGCGACGTGGCCGAGGCGCCGCTGGTACTCGAAGGTGAGCGCGGCGGGGTCGTCGAGGTCCACGTGGGACTGCGGGGCGCCGTCGAGGAGCAGCGTCCAGGCCCGGGGGCGGTCGCGGTCGGGTATCAGTTCGGCGAGCCCGCCGTCGACGGTCTCGGAGACGGCGTCGGCCGCCGCCCGCTCGCGCTGCTTGTTCCTGGCCATCCGTCCATTATCGGCCGGTCGGCCGGGAGGTTCCGCTCAGTGACAGCCGTCGGCCGCCTCGATGAGGCGGGCCGCCTCGCCGAGGGCACGGCGCAGGTCGGCGGGGTCGGTGACCGGGTCGGTGTCGCCGGGGGGCAGCAGCCAGCCGGCCGGGCGGGGGGCGTCGCCCGCGGGCTCGGGCAGTGCGGGGAGCTCGGGAAGGCGCAGCCCGCGGCCGGAGGTGCGGGTGCAGGCACTGCCGGGGAGGTCCCAGGCGGCGGCGGTGCCGGGCGGGACGAGGAAGCCGAGGGTGTCGCAGGCGCCGTCGTGGAGCACGGGGCCGACGGCGGGGACACCGCGGCGGCGGAGGATGTCGACGGCCTCCAGACCCTGCCGGGCGGGCACGGTCACCAGGTCGCAGGGCTCGTCGGCCCCGGCGACGGTCACGAGCGGCGCGGTCGTCACGGTCGGGACGACCGCCGTGGCCCGCACCGACGGGGTCGGCGCGGTGGTCGCGGTCGTGGCGGTCGTGGCGGTCGGCACGGTCGTCCTGGGTGTCGCGGTCGTCTCGAAAGGCGCGGCGTTCTCGGACATGGACCCCTCCTCGCTTCCCGGAGGAGACACGTTCCGTCTCTCCCATACGGTTCAACGCCCGTGCGCGTCAACGGCTACGGCGGCACGCCGCCGCAAAGGATGGCAGTTCATGGCAGATCGCAGGCGAGATATCCGATTTGTAGCCAAACTCTGCGTAGGCATCCGGTCACAGCAGGTACGTTCTTGCCGCCGGAACACCCGGCAGCACCAGGAGAGGGCTCGGCCATGGCCATGTCACGGGCAGTTCCCAATCTCGCCTTCCGACGGCTCCGCGGACCGCACTCCCCCGCGGAGTTCGCCGCCATGGTCCGCCGGGCGGCGCGCGAGATCGGTGAACAGGTCGCGTGCGACGCCCGCTACATCGGTCGCGTGGAAGCGGGCGAGATCCGCTGCCCGAACTACGCGTACGAGCGGGTCTTCCTGCACATGTTCCCCGGGCTGACCCTCGCCGACCTGGGTTTCTCTGCGCGGGAGGCGGTACGCGGCCGACGGCAGGCCGCCCCGGCCGGGGCCTCGGGGCCCCCCGTCCTCCCGACCCGGAACGATGAGGAGAGCGACGTGCTGCGTCGCGCATTCATGACGAGCGGCACCGCCACCCTGGCGGCCGCCTCCTGGGGACTCGGCTCCACCGCCGCCGCGATCCCCAGCCCCCGCGGGCCCCACCGCATCGGCGAGGCCGAGGTCCTCGCCGTCGAGGACGCCGTACGGCGCATCCGCCTGCTCGACGACCGGCACGGCGCCGACGGGCTCTACAAATGCGCGGCCCAGCCGCTCCGCACGGCCTATGCCCTGCTCGACCAGGGCACCGCGGCCCGCCGCTCCACCGAGGACCGGCTGCTCGCCGGCGCAGGCGAGCTGTCGCTCTCCGTGGGCTGGCTCGCCCACGACTCGGGCCGCCACGAGGACGCCCGCTCCCACTACGCCGAGGCCCTCGCCACCGCCCGGGTCTCCGGCAACGCGGCCCTGGAGGCGCACGCCTTCTGCAACACCTCCTTCCTCGCCCGCGACACCGGCCGCTACCGCGAGGCCGTCCGCGCCGCGCAGGCCGGAACGCGGGCCGCGCACCCGCTCGACTCGCCCCGGCTGCTCGCCCTGCTCTCGCTGCGCGAGGCCGCCGCCTGGGCCGGGCTCGGCGACCGCTCCTCCGCCGAGGCGTGCCTCGGCCGCGCCCACGAGCACTTCGGCCGCGGCCACGCCGACCAGGACCCCGAGTGGATGTCCTTCTTCGGCGAGCCGGAACTGGAGGCCCTGGAGGCCCACTGCTGGTCCGCGCTCGGGGACTGGAGCCGCGCCGCCCGCCACTCCTACCGGGCCACCGTCCTCCAGCACCCCCGCTTCGCCCGCAACCTCGCGCTCTACCGCGCCCAGCTCGCCGGCAACCTCGCCCGCGCCGGCCGCCGCGACGAGGCCGAGGCGGAGGCGCGGCGGGTGGCGGACTCGATGGACGGGATCGCGTCGGCGCGGATCAGGGGGCTGCTGGCGGAGACGCGGCTGATCCTCACGGGGGCGTGAGGGGGGGGCGGCGGCGCGAGGGGGCGTGGATATCGGATCCAATGTCCTGGATCCGATATCCCGGATCCGCTGTTTTGGATCCAATGTTCTGGATCCGATATCCCGGATCCAGATGCTCTGGATCCGATGTCCCGGGATCCGGTCCCGGATCCCGGATCCCGGGTCAGCCCTCCAGGTGGCCCGTGTCGTTCCAGCGCTCGATCGCCGGGGCGCCGTACGCCCAGCCGAGGACCGAGAGGCTCGTCGGGTCGAGGCGGACGCGGGAGGCGAAGGAGACGTCCTCGCCGAGCCAGCGGGCGCCGATGGAGCGGAGGATGTGGCCGTGGGCGAAGACCAGGACGTCCCGGTCGGCCGAGCGGGCCCACTCCACGACCTCGTCGGCGCGGGCGGAGAGCTGGGCCAGCGACTCGCCCTCCGGGACGGCGTCCCGCCAGATCAGCCAGCCCGGGCGCAGCTCCTGGATCTGGGCCGGGGTCAGGCCCTCGTAGGCGCCGTAGTCCCACTCCATGAGGGCGTCCCAGGGCTCGGCGCGGTCGCCGAAGCCGGCGAGGTCGCAGGTCTCGCTCGCGCGGACCAGCGGGCTGGTGCGCACCTCGACGCCGGGCAGGCCCTGCCAGGGGCCCCGGTGCAGACGCTCGCCGAGCAGCTTGGCGCCGCGCCGGCCCTGGTCGAGCAGCGGGATGTCGGTCCTGCCGGTGTGGCGTCCGAGGAGCGACCACTCGGTCTGGCCGTGTCGGGCGAGCAGGATGCGCGGTGCCATGGGCGGGGCTCTCCAGAATGTGCGCGGAAACGGGGAACGGGTGCCTTCCGTCGGGGGCCCCTCCGGAGGGTCCCTCCATCATCGCGCAGGTGGATCCGGCACGAACTCCCGGTGTCCCCGGGCCGGAACACGCCCGCGTTGTCAGTGGCGGATGCGAGACTTCCGCGGGTGAGCGCATCCCTGGACGACGGCGGGTCACGGCCGCCGCAGACGACGGACCCCGTGCCGACCCCGGCGAGCCGGCGCAGGACGCGGGAGAGACTCGCCGAGCTGCGCGGGCCGGCGGTTCCGCCGCGCCCGCTGGACGCGCGGGCGCTGGCCGCGCTGGCCGCGAATCCGGGGTGCAGGCGCCGCGCGCTGCTCGACGGCGCCGGGGTGGACAAGGGGGCGCTCGCGTCGCGGCTCGGTTCGCCGGCGCCGTTCGGCCAGTCGCAGTTCGCGATCGTGCGGGGCAACAGCTTCGAGGCGAAGGTGAAGGCCGACGGCGGGCGGGAGCTGCTGCGCCTCTTCGGCGTGGAGGACCCGGGCACCGTCTCCGTACCGGACCTGTCGGCGTCCGGGCCCGAGGGGCGGACCGCGCGCACGGCGCTCGCGCTGCGCGAGGCGACCGCTGCCGACGGGTGGACGCTGCTCGACCATCCGCTGCTGACCCTGGAGGTGGCCGGCTCGCCGGTGCACCTGGAGCCGGACGCCGTCGTGGTGGACCCGGCCGGGCGGTGGACGGTCGTGGAGATCAAGTCCTTCCCGATGGTGGACGGGGCCGCGGACGCCGCGAAGGTGGGGGCGGCGGCCCGGCAGGCGGCGGTGTACGTGCTGGCCCTGGAGCGGGTGGCGGCGCTCACCGAGGGCGCCGAGGTCGGCCGTTCCGTGCTGCTGGTCTGCCCCAAGGACTTCTCGAACCTGCCGACGGGCTCCGTGGTGGACGTGCGCAAGCAGCGGGCGGTCACCCGACGGCAGCTGGAGCGGCTGACCCGGATCGAGGAGATCGCCGGGGCCCTGCCGGAAGGGCTGAGCTTCGACGTGCGCGGCTGTTCGGCGGAGGAGCTGGCGGCGGCCGTGGAGGCGGTCCCGCACGCGTACGCGCCGGAGTGCCTGGCCGCCTGCGAGATGGGCTTCCACTGCCGGTCGCGGGCGCGGGCGGCGGACGCGGTGCAGACCCTGGGGCGTTCGGTGCGGGGCGAGCTGGGCGGGCTGACCACGGTCGGGGCGGTCCTCGGCGCCGCGCGGGGCGAGCACGGCGATCCGGAGGACCCGGCGGTGGCGGCGCTGCGCCGGGCGCGCGCGCTGCGGCAGGAGGCCCTGGACGAGGCGGAGGCCGCCCCATGTCGCTGATCGCGCACCTGGCCCGGATGGAGGCCGTGGAGGCGGGGCGGGCGCAGCCGCTCGCGACCGTCCGGCACCGGCACCTCTCCGGGCGGCCTCTCGTGCTCGTGCCGCTGACCACCGCCGGCGAGGCGGGCGCCCCGCTCGGGGCCCTGGTCGGCACCGACCCTGAGGAGCCGCGGCTCCTCGTGGTGCCGCAGCCCCGGGACCGGGAGCTGCGGTTCGCGTTCCTCGCCGAGCTGGCCGAGGAGGTGCTGCCGTACGTCGACGGGTACGCGGACGCCGTCGAGCCGGTGGAGCGGAAGGACTCCGCCACCGGCGAGAAGGTGCAGGTCGAGCTCTGTCTGGACGCGCCGCAGCTGATCGTCCCGAGCCGGGCCGGGATCGAGTACGTACGGCTCCTGGGACGGTCGACGCGGTTCCGGCGGACCGCCGAGCAGGACCCCGACACGCCGTATCCGGCACCCGCGCGCGTGCCGCTGCTCGGACGCTGGCTGACCCACTACGGCGAGCGGGCCCGGGTGCCGGGCTCCTCGCTGCTGCTCGCGGCGACCGACCTGCTCAACCGGCACTGGGCGACCGGCCAGTCCTCCCTGGAGGACCAGCACCTCGGGGCGCTGCTCGCCTGGATCGACCCGGACGACGGGGAACCGGGCGCCGAGGCGGCGTACCGGGCCGAGCTGGGGCGGGACGCGAAGGGTCAGCTGCTGTGCCCGCCGGCGGGACCCGCGACCGACCCGGCCTTCGACAACCATCTGCTGGCGCCCGCGATCGAGGCCTACGACCGGGCCCGGCAGGCGGTCGGGGCCGCCGAGGACGGCGAGACCGCGGACGTGGCCCTCGCCGCGCTGCACCGGGCCGAGCGGGAGGTCCGCCGGCTGGTCGCGTCGCAGCTGAAGCCGGCCTGGGAGGCGACCTGGCGGGCGCTCGGCCTGCTGCGGGAGCTGCCCGAGGGGGCGCGGGTCACGGACCGGTGGACCCGGGACCGCTGGTCCTTCACCGCGCACCGGGACCGGATCGCGGCCGGGGAACCGCCGCAGCCTCGCCGCGACGACGCCGTGACCGCCGCCGCGAAGCTCGCCGCGCGCGAGCAGGCGCAGGGGCAGCTGGACGCCCAGGAGGCCCTGGACGATCCGCTGGTGCTGGCCGGGCGGCGGCTGGCGGGCGAGGCGTTCACCGGGGAGGTCACCGAGGTCGTCATGGCGTGGACGGAGTCGAAGCGGCCCGCGCCGCGCCCGCTGCTGACGGTCCGCACGGAGGACCGGCCGCATCTCGACGGGGGCGTGAAGGTGTACCGCTCGCTCGGCGGGAAGCCGCAGTCGGCCCAGTTCGTCGCCCGCGAGGAGGACGGTTCGCTGGTGCTGCGGCTGCTGGACAAGATGGGCCGGGCGAAGGAGCCCGCGGAGGGCACGGTGCCGGAGAAGGGCGAGCGGATCGCCTGGACGCTCTTCGAGCACGACACGCGGGTCGGGCCGAAGCTGCCCGACCCGGAGGAGACGCCGTGGACCCACGGCGGCCCGCCGCGCCACGCCGACACCGCCGAGCTGCCCGACGCCGTGACCCCCGAGGACCTGCTGTGACCGTGTACGACCCCACCGTGCTCGACCCCGCCGCGGCCGCCGCGAAGGCGACGGCGGAGATCCTGGAGAGCACCCTGCACGGGCGGGCCCGGGGTGTCGTCGTCGACTCCCCGCCGGGCGCCGGCAAGTCGACGCTCGTGGTGCGGGCCGCGCTCGAACTGGCCGCCGCGGGGCGCCCGCTGATGGTGGTGGCGCAGACCAACGCGCAGGTGGACGACCTGGTGCTGCGGCTCGCGGAGAAGGAGCCCGAGCTCGAGGTGGGCCGGCTGCACTCCAGCGACGGGGACCCGTACGACAAGGCGCTCGACGCGCTCGACGGCGTACGGAAGTCGGCGAAGGCCGGGGACCTCGCCGGGCTGCCGGTGGTCGTCTCGACGGCCGCCAAGTGGGCGCACGTGAAGAACGTGGAGCCGTGGGCGCACGCGATCGTGGACGAGGCGTACCAGATGCGCTCGGACGCGCTGCTCGCCGTGGCGGGGCTCTTCGAGCGGGCCCTGTTCGTGGGCGACCCGGGGCAGCTGGACCCGTTCTCGGTGGTGGGCGCCGACCAGTGGGCGGGGCTGTCGTACGACCCGTCGGCGTCGGCGGTGTCGACGCTCCTCGCGCACAACCCGGAGCTGCCGCAGCACCGGCTGCCGGTGTCCTGGCGGTTGCCCGCGTCGGCGGCGCCGCTGGTGTCGGACGCGTTCTACCCGTACACGCCGTTCCGCTCGGGGACCGGTCCCGGCGACCGGCGGCTCGCCTTCGGCGCGCCCTCGGACGGCTCCGCCCCGGACCGGGTCCTGGACGAGGCCGCCGAGTCCGGCTGGGGACTGCTCGAACTGCCCGCCCGGCACACCCCGCGCACCGACCCGGAGGCCGTGCACGCGGTCGCCCTGGTGGTGCGCCGGCTCCTGGACCGGGGCGGCGCGGCGGTCAGCGAGCGTTCCGACACGCCGGTGCCGCTGACCGCCGAGCGGATCGCGGTGGGGACCGCCCACCGCGACCAGGCGGCGGCCGTCCGGGCGGCCCTCGCGGCGCTGGGCGTGTCGGGGGTGACGGTCGACACGGCCAACCGGCTCCAGGGCCGCGAGTACGACGTCACCGTCGTCCTCCACCCCCTGTCGGGCCGCCCCGACGCCACCGCCTTCCACCTGGAGACCGGCCGCCTCTGCGTCCTGGCCTCCCGCCACCGCCACGCCTGCGTCGTCGTCTGCCGGGCCGGCGTCACCGACCTCCTCGACGAGCACCCGTCGACGGAGCCGGTCCAGCTCGGCGTCACCGTGAAGTTCCCGGACGGCTGGGAGGCCAACCACGCGGTCCTCTCCCACCTCGCCGAACACCGCGTCGCCTGGACGCCCTGACCGACAGGCCCCGGACCCGACCGGTTTCCGACCCGCCGCACCCGGACCTCGACCCGCCGTCCCTGACCCGCCCGGCCCGGCCCTGACCGTCCCCGACGGACCCGGAGCCGCGCGGTCGCCGCGCGGCTCCGGGTTCACCCGGTGAGCGGCGGTCCGGGTTCGGCCGCGTGGGCGAGGAGTTCGTCGACCGACCACTGGTCGTCGATGTGCTCGCCGTACTTCACGGCGGCGATCCGGCCGCCCGGGGTGATGAGGAAGTCCGCGGGGAGGCCGATGCGGCCGCCGGGCTGGGAGGCGGCGGGGAGCCGGCCCCGGCCCCGGAGCAGGTCGGCGGTGCCCGCCAGGACGCCGCGGACGATCCCCGGCCAGCCCCGCGGGTCGAGCAGGGCCCGGCGGTGGGCCTCGACGCCGAACTCCGCGTACAGCGCCTTGCCGGGGTCCGCGACGACGGCGAAGGGCAGGTGGGCGACGTGCTCGCGCAGTTCCTCGGCGGGCGAGTGGAAGAGGACCACCTCCCGGATCCCCGCCCGTTCGATCTCGGCGTGACGCCGGGCGACCGAGCGGAGGTGGAGGTTGCAGACGGGGCAGCCCGCGAAACGCCGGAACTGGACGTGGACGGCGCTGCCGGGATCCGGCACGGCCAGCGGCGGACCGGAGACCGGCGTGAGCGTGCGGACGGGGACGGAGTCGCCCGGCCGGAGCCGAGGGCGGGGACCGGGACGGACCGGGGTACGGGTGGGGTTCGAGGGCGTGCGCATGGATCACCTTCCGCGGGAGAGCCCGTAGGTGTACGGCGTACACCTACGAGGTTAGGCGTAGGGCGTACGCTGTCAAGCGCCATGCCACGACCCCGCTCCCTCACCCCCGACCGGCTCGCCGCCGCCGCGCTCGCCGTCGTCGACCGCGACGGACTGCCCGCGCTCTCCATGCGTACCGCCGCCAAGGAACTCGGCATGAGCCCGATGGCGCTCTACCGGTACGTGAGCGACCGCGACGAGCTGGAGCGGCTGGTGGTCGACCGGATCCTCGACGGCCTGGACACCACCCCTCCGTCCGGCGACGCGCCCTGGCCCGAACGGGTCGAGGCCATGGCCGTCCGGCTGCGCGACGCCGTCGCCCGCCACCCGGAGGCCGTCCCGCTCACCCTCGCCCACCGCCACCGCGCCTCCGGCGGGCTGCGCTGGTCGGAGACCGTGCTCGCGATCCTCACCGAGGCCGGGATCGCAGGACCCCGGCGGGTGGTCGCCCTGCGGGCCCTGCACGCGTACGTGAGCGGGGCGATCCAGCTGGAGCACCGCGGACCGCTCGCCGGCCCGGGCACCCGGACGATCGCGGCGCTGCCCGGCGACCGGTACCCGCTCCTGACGGCGACCGCCCGGGACGCCGGCGGGGTCGGCGCCGACGAGGAGTTCCTCGGCGGGCTCCGCATGCTGCTGCGCGGCCTGGGGCGTTGACGCCCGCGGGCGGTCTTGCGGGAACCGGGACAATGGGGGGTGGTCCGGGTTTCCGGGGCATGTGGGTGCGGGAGAAGGAGCAGAGCATGGCGGAATCCGCGGAGCGGAGCGGACAGCGACGGCTGCGACCGGCGCCGCTGATCTTCGAGCCTGCCGAGGCGACCGCCGACCCGGAGCACTTCTTCGACCTGGAGTCGATCGAGGACCCCAAGGAGCTGCTGTCCCGGGCGACGGAGCTGACCCTGGCGTTCCGGGCGGCGACGGACCGGGCGATCGAGTTCCAGGCCGTGGCGGCGGCGCAGCTCGCCGATCCGAAGCGGTTCGACCGGCTGACGGCGGCGGACGTGGCCGAGCGGGCGGCCTGGACCGAGGACTACGCGCGGAAGATGATCGAGTTCGGGCGGGACCTGATCCGTACGGACGGGCGCCCCGCGGAGGACTGACGGTCCGGGGCGGACGGGCGGTCCAGGACGGACCGACGACGCTGGACGGACCGACGACCCGGGGCGGACTGGCGACCCGGGGCGGAACACGCGTTCGGCATATGCGGGGCGCACGATACTCCTCCGCCGCCCGCCCTGTCCGCGTTTCGGGAACTCTCGGCGTGCGCTTCGTCACCGACGGTAGACCTGTCGTATGACGACGACGACCTGGCTGCGCGACGAGACCACCCCGTACGACGTCTTCCGCTTCCTGCGGGCGGGGGACGAGGACCGGCACCAGACCGCCCGGGTGACCTCGGACGGCGCCGCCTGGCTGGCCTCGGCGGCGGGCGGGGAGCCCGGGGCGGCGCTCGCGCGCTGGGAGGCCCGGCCGGAGGCGCCGGCGGTGCTGCCGTGCGGGACGGCCTTCGACGTGGTCGGCGTGGACCCGGTCTTCGGGCGGCGGATGCTGGACCGGCTGTGGGAGGAGGGCCCGGGCTCGGGCCCGGTGGCCGCGCACCGGGGCCGGATGCTGCTCTTCGCCGCGCCGGGGACGGCCCAGCGGCTGCCCGCGCTGCTCGACTGGGAGGAGTGGGGCGACGCGGTGCCCCGGCCGCTCTGTCACGGCACGGGCGACGCGGTGACCGTGCCGCCGCTGGTCCCGGCCGGGAAGGGCGGCGCCGAGCCGCGCTGGCTGGTCGCCCCCGACACGCGGAGCCCGTGGCTGCCGGGGCCCGAGGTGATGCTGTGGGCCTGTGTGCGGGCCGCCCGGGTGGTTTCCGCGCCCGACGTGCGGGTATCGATTTTCGCTCCCGCCGCTCAGGGTGCTAATGTCTACGACGTCAGCAGGCGCCGCTAGCTCAGTTGGTTAGAGCAGCTGACTCTTAATCAGCGGGTCCGGGGTTCGAGTCCCTGGCGGCGCACCGACACGGAAAGGCCCCTCGCGAGAGCGAGGGGCCTTTCCGCATGTCCGGCCGGGTCCGTCGGATGCCGGTCGCGCGGTCACTCCGGGGCGGGCGGGGTGATCTTCACCGTCCAGACGCCGGAGGCGCTGCGGTCGGCGACCTCGACGCGGACGTCCGTGCCGGGCACGGTCAGCGTCTCCCCCACCTCCATCGGCGCGTCGGCGAGCGGCGGGTACACCGACCGCTCCCAGCACGCCTCGGTGGCCGGGTGGGCGTCCACGACCTCGACCGGGCCGTCGCCGGAGGCCGCGCCGGCCCGCACCCGGTAGACGAGGACGCCCTCGGTGCAGGTGTCGGCGTCGTTGCCGCTCGCCTCCCGGGCCTCGATCGCGAGGACGCTGTCCGGGCCGGTGCGGACGACCGCGAGCCGGGTGCCGCGCGCGCCGGGGGCCACCGGCGCGGCGGAGACCGCCTCCAGGCCGACCATGCGGGGCTCGCCGCCCTGGACGCAGGTGACCTGGGAGGGGTCGAGCCAGCCCAGCTTCCACTTGTGCCAGCCGAAGGGGTCGGGGGCGAGCCCGAACTGGCTGCCCATGACGTCCCAGTCGCCCACGTGGGTGTCCCAGTCGCCCTTGCCGTCGGCGGGCCGGCGGTAGAGGTCGGGCAGGTCGAAGACGTGGCCGGTCTCGTGGGCGAGGACGTTCCGGTCCGGTGGGTGCCGCTCGAAGACCGTGACGACCCGCCGGATCTTCGTCCCGTCGGCCTCCAGCGGGCGCTCCAGGTTGACGACCTTGGTGGCGTCCGAGTCCACGCCGGGCGCGTCCGGGTCGGCCACCAGGTAGACGATGTCGTACCGGGAGAAGTCGACGGAGTCGTCGGCGGCGGCGAGCGCGTCCCGCAGGTAGGCGGCCCGGTCCGCGGAAGCCCAGTCGCGCCGTATGTCGTAGGCGGTGGACGGGCGGGGCATGGGCGTCCAGTCGGCCCGGGCGTGCGGGCGCAGGTCGAACCGCCCGTAGGAGGCGCGCCGGAAGAAGTCGGTGGTCGCCGGGAAGTGGTCGGCGGTCAGCTCCTCGGGCGTGGTCAGCGGGGCGGCGTCCGGGAACGACAGGAAGATCATCACCGCGTCGAGCGAGCGCTCGGGGCGCGGATAGGAGCCGTTCCAGCTGGAGAGGCCGAGCGAGTGATGGGCGGCTGTACGGGGCAGGGCGCAGGGTCCGGCCGACGGCGCGGCCACGGCGGGGCCGGCGACCAGGCCGGTCGCCGCGAGCGCGACGAGCGCGGTGAACGAGGCGGCTCCGGCGCGCAGCCGGGAGCGCTCCACTCCCTCGGGTGGCTGCTGACCCTCCACGTGGACCTCCGGTTCGCGAGTGCGGGACACCTCCACCACCTTGTGATGGTTCGCGGCGTTTCGCATGTTTCCGCTGCCCCGGTCGGGTGAGAGCGCGGCGCGGAGTGGACGCGAGACGGGCGCACTTCAGCTCACGGACAGTCACATTCGGTCATCCTGTCGCCGCCGCAGGTCAGACCCGGACGGAAACGGTCGAGGGGGTGGCCGTGGGCGGCCGCCCTGACACCGCTCGGGGCCCCGGCCGCCCGCCCCGGAGCTGGAACGGCCCCCCGGGCTGGCTCTATGATCGGCAGACTTGTCCCAGGCCGACCATTCCGACCACATGTGAACGGCCCCCCTTCACCACGGGAGCGAGCGGTGAGCGGAACCCCCGAAGGACCGGTACACCCAGAGCCGCCCGGCTTCCCGCCGGCCCGCCCGGCACTCACGGAGCGTGAACTCCGCGACTACCGGGCCGCCTTCCGCACCTCCCAGCTCGCCATGGCCCTCGTGGACCGGGACGGCCTGGTCGTCGCCGCCAACGACTCCCTCGGCTCCCTCCTCGGCACGGACAGCGCCGCGCTGCGCGAACAGGCCGCCGCCGACCTCGTGGACCTCGCCTCCGACGGACGCACCTGGCACGCCTACCGCGAGGTGCTGCGCGGCCGGCGCTCCCGCTTCCGCTGCACCCGCCGGCTCAAGCATCCGGACGGACGCAGGCTGTGGGCCGAGGTCACCGTCGCCCCGGTGCCCGACGCCGGGCGTGTGCTGCTCTCGGTCGCGGACATCAGCGACCGGCGGGAGCTCCAGGCCCGGCTGCGGCATCTCCAGATGCACGACCCGGTGACCCGGCTGCCCAACCGGACGCTCTTCTTCGAGCGTCTGTCGGCCGCGCTGGAGACGGCGGCGGCGGAGAGCGCCGAGGCGGCGACGGAAGCGGGCGGACCGCTCGAACCGGCCGGTGCCCCGGAGCCGTACCGGTCACATGATCCGTATCTGTCGTATCAGTCGCACGGGTATGGCAGAACAGGGCGGATCGGTCTCTGCTACCTGGATCTCGACGGGTTCAAGGCGGTCAACGACACCCTGGGGCACCGGGTCGGCGACCGGCTGCTCGCCGCCGTCGCCGGACGGCTCACCGAGTGCGCGGACAGCGCCGGGTACACCCGCAGCGGGGGTCATCTGGTGGCGCGGCTCGGCGGCGACGAGTTCGCCCTCCTCGTGGAGGACTCCAGCGGGACCGACCAACTCGCCGAGCTGGCCCGCTCGGTGCTGAACGCGCTGGAGCGGCCCTTCGACCTGGGCGGGCAGCGGCTCTCGGTCTCGGCGTCGATCGGCGTCGTGGAGCGCACGGCCGTCGGCACCACCGCCACCGGGCTGATGCAGGCCGCCGACACCACGCTGTACTGGGCGAAGGCGGACGGCAAGGCGCGGTGGACGCTCTTCGACCCGGAGCGCAACGCCCACCGGATGACGCGGCAGGCGCTCTCCTCCACGCTGCGTCCCGCGGTGGAGCGCGGGGAGTTCGCCCTGGAGTACCAGCCGCTGGTCGACCTCGCGGGCGGTGCGGTGCGCGGGGTGGAGGCGCTGGTGCGCTGGAACCACCCGCAGTTCGGGGTGCTTCCGCCGAATCGGTTCGTCGGGATCGCCGAGGAGGACGGGTCGATCGTCGAGCTCGGGCGGTGGGTGCTGCGGACCGCGTGCGAGCAGGCCCGGCAGTGGCAGAAGGACCATCCGCGCGAGCGGCCGCTCTTCGTCAGCGTGAACGTGGCGGTCCGCCAGGTGTGGGACTCCGACCTGGTGGCGGACGTGGCGGGGATCCTCGCCGAGACGGGGCTCGCCCCGCACCTGCTCCAGCTGGAGCTGACCGAGTCGGCGGTGATGGGTTCGGCGGGCCGGCCGCTCCAGGCGCTCCAGGCGCTGAGCGACATGGGCGTGCGGATCGCCATCGACGACTTCGGCACCGGCTACTCGAACCTGGCCTATCTGAGCCGGCTGCCGGTCTCCGTCCTCAAGCTGGACGGCTCCTTCGTGCGCGGCTTCCAGGACGAGGAGCACGCCAACCCTGCGGACGAGCTGATCGTGGAGGCGCTGGTGCAGCTCGCCCACCGGCTGGGCCTCACCGTCACCGCCGAGTGCGTGGAGACGTCCGGGCAGGCGGCGCGGCTGCGGCGGATCGGCTGCGACACCGGGCAGGGCTGGCTGTACTCGCGGGCGGTGGCCCCGGACCGCATCGCCGCGATGCTGGAGGGCACGACGCCGCTGCGGGTCTGAGGCCGCCGCGCGGGGGCATGGAACTGCCCCCGGCCGGAGGGACATTCCGGGCGGGGGCAGTGGTTCATGAGGGGTGGTGCGGGGTCAGGCTCAGCAGGCGCCGAGGTCCTGCCAGACGCCCCACTCGCCGGTCGAGCCGGGGGTCTCGTTCTGCGTCCACCACTTGGCCTTGTACTTGCGGCCGTTGTGGGAGACCTCGTTGCCCGAGTTGTAGACCGTGCCGGCGACGTAGGCCGCGAGCGAGCCGCAGCCGGCCGGCGGGGTGGTCGGCGGCGTGGTCGGCGGGGTCGTGGGCGGCGTGGTCGGCGGGGTCGTGGGCGGCGTGGTGGGCGGGGTCGTGGTGCCGCCGAGCGCCGCGTTGATCTGGGTCAGCAGGGTGGCGTTGTTGTCCAGGCCGAGGAGCGAGTACATCATCGCGCCGCCGAGACCGCGCTGCTTGCCGTAGTTCACGCGCTCCTGGATGGCCTTCTGGTTCAGGCCGGTGAAGAACTCGCCGTCCTTGTAGAAGTACGCGGACTTGGCCTGGTCGTCCCAGAAGGTGGTCGCCGCGTTGTCGACGATGCCGCCGAGCTCCTTGTAGTGGGCGATGCCGGCCTGCTGGGAGAGCGGGCGGGCGCCGGAGCCACCGGTGGCGGTCTGCGCGAGGCCGTTGGCGGAGCCGGCGGGCACGCCCTTCCAGCCGCGGTAGTAGAACTCGTAGCCCAGGGTCAGCTTCTCGGCGGGGAAGCCGCCGGCGATGCCGTAGGCGGGCTTGCCGTCGATCCAGGAGTCGATCGCGTTGTCGATCGAGTACTTCTCGGTGCCCGGGGCGATCGGGTCGGTCGGGTCGGTCGCACCGGAGTAGAGCGGCGACTGGTGGTACGTCGGCCCGTCGCCGTCCCAGGCGCCGTGCATGTCGTACGTCATGATGTTGGCGTAGTCCAAGTACTGGCCGATCTTGTCGGTCTCGATGTACTTGATCTTGTCCTGGCCGGCCGGCATGGCGGCGGTCAGCATGTACTTCTTGCCGCCGTTGGCCGCGCCGTACTCGTCGAGCTGCTTGCGGAACTCGGCGAGGAGCAGCGTGAAGTTCTGCTTGTCCTCGGGGCCGTAGTGGTTGCCCAGGTGGCCGCCGGAGGAGCCCGGGTACTCCCAGTCGATGTCGATGCCGTCGAAGATGCCGGCCGCCGTGCCCGCGCCGCCGAAGCCGCCCTCGACGGGCAGGTTGCCCTTGAGGTACTGGTCGATGCAGGAGGAGACGAGCTTCTTGCGGCTCGCGTCGGTCTTCGCCGCGTCGTGGAAGTACTTGGAGTAGGTCCAGCCGCCCAGCGAGATGTTGATCTTCAGGTGGGGGTACTTCGCCTTCAGCTCCTTGAACTGGTTGAAGACGCCCACGATCGGCTGGTCCCACTTGTCGGCGACGCCGTCGACGGAGTCGGCCGCGGAGAAGGACTTCTGGTAGTCGGCGTAGGAGTCGCCCGCGCCGTCGCCCGCGTTCGGGTTGTTGTCGTCACCCGCGGCCTTGTTGGCCATGAAACAGGTGAGGTTCGTCGGGTGGATGTTGCCGAACGAGTAGTTGATGATGTCCAGCTGGCTCGCGATACCCCGCGTGTCGAGGTGCTTCGGGTAGAACGCGTTGCCGTACACGCTCCACTGGTCGTAGTACGCGATGCGCACGCCGCCGGGGGAGGCGGTGGTCGAGGCGTCGGCGGCCTGGGCGGAGCCGAGACCCGCGGTGGCGGCGAGGGCGCCGGCCGCGAGGGCCGAGCTGAGCAGCGCGGCGATCAATGACTTACGGGGGTGCACGAGCGTCCTCCGATGGGGGGGGTACTGGTGGTGCCGTACAAGGAGTTGGAGCAGTGATAGCCCCCGCGTGAACGGCGCGTCAATGGTCTGAACCAGATTGAGGACTAGACCAATTCGAGAGGGAAAGCCCTCGTCAGGGGCGTGCAGCACAAAAAAGGACCGCCCGCCACCATCGGTGACGAGCGGTTTAAGGTTCCTTTAGGGGAGCCGGCGGGATGGTTCTACGGTGAACCAGTGCTCCACCGGAATTCCGGATTCAGTCGAGCTCGGGCAACCCGTAGGCGTCCGCGATCAGTTCGTAGCTCCTCAGCCGAGCCTCCCCGCCGTGCGCGTTGGCGGTCAGCATCAGCTCGTCGGCGCCGGTCCGCTTCCGGAGATCGTCCAGACCCGACCGGACCGCGTCCGGGGTGCCGTGGACGACGTTCGCCAGCCAGCCGTCGGCGAACTCGCGCTCCGCCGGGGAGAAGTCGTACGCCTCCGCCTCCTCGGGCGTCGGGACGAGCCCGGGCCGGCCGGTGCGCAGCCGCAGCATCGACAGCGCGCCGGTGAGCACCTGGCGGTACGCCTCCTTCTCGTCCTCGGCGGCGAGCGCGCCGACGCCGATCAGGGCGTAGGGGGCGTCGAGCACGGCGGACGGGCGGAAGGACTCCCGGTAGAGGTCCAGGGCGGGGACGGTGTTGCGGGCCGAGAAGTGGTGGGCGAAGGCGAAGGGCAGCCCGAGCAGTCCGGCGAGCCGGGCGCTGAAGCCGGAGGACCCGAGCAGCCAGATCGGCGGCCGGCCCTTCGGACCCTGCACCGGGCCGGGCACGGCGTGGATCCGGGAGTAGGGATGGGCGTCCGGGAAGTCGTCGTCCAGGAAGCGGGTCAGCTCCGAGAGCTGCTCGGGGAAGTCGTCGGCCCCTTCGTTCAGCCTGTCCGTGCGCCGCAGGGCGGCGGCGGTGGCGCCGTCGGTGCCGGGGGCGCGGCCGAGGCCGAGGTCGATCCGGCCCGGGGCGAGCGCCTCCAGGGTGCCGAACTGCTCGGCGATCACCAGCGGGGCGTGGTTGGGGAGCATCACGCCGCCGGAGCCGAGCCGGACACGGCGGGTGTGGGCGGCGAGGTGGGCGAGGATCACGGCCGGGGAGGAGGAGGCGACCCCGGGCATGGAGTGGTGCTCGGCCACCCAGTGCCGGTGGTAGCCGCGCCGCTCGGCGAGCCGGCTGAGCTCCACGCTGGTGGCGAGCGACCTGCTCGCGGTCGAGCCGCTGCCGACCGTCACCAGGTCCAGTACGGAGAGCGGCACGGGAGCACTGCCCAGGGCCGTTCCTCGTACGGCGTCGGCGCCGGTGCCGTCCGCCGCGCCTGCGTCTGCCTGGGTGCCGGTCTCGCTCACCGTCCGGTCCTCTCTCCGCTCGGGTATCTCCACCGGAGCGGCAACAGGGGTGCGGTGGCCCTTATTCCGGGGCGAACGGGGCGGGACGGGTGACCGGAGTCACATTCCAGCCATCGGAACGGCGGGATCCGGGTCCGCCCCGACCCGGAGAATCCGGGATGCAACGGGAGCCGAACACGCGCGCGAGCACGGGTCCGCACTCCCCTGACCTGAGAATCTTCCACTCATTCATGCCCATGTCATATGCCAGAGGGGTCGATCCCTGCACAGGGCCCGGATCCTCCGTATGTTTCTCGCCAACAGCCGCCCCGCAAACGGCCCTTGGCGGCTATCGTGGTACAGAAGCTTGCGGTCACAACCTGGTAGGGGGAAACCGTGGCGCTGAAGCCCGAGCCCACCGCGCCGTTCCATTCGGTGCAATACGCGCTGCGCGTCCTGGAGACCGTCTCGCGCCACGGCGGCGGGGTGGCGGACACGCAGATCGCGCGCGAGGCCGGACTGCCCGTCGCCCACCTGTCGCCCCTGCTCCTCATGCTCCGCCGCGAGGGATACGTCGAGCAGGTCTCCGACGGCGCGTACGTCATCGGGGACTCGCTGGTCCTCCTCGGCTCCGGCTCCACGCGCCGGGAGGCACTGGAGGCCAAGCTCCAGGAGACCCTCACCGAACTGCGCGACTCCGTCGGCGCCGCGGTCTACATCAGCCGGTACATCGACGGCGAGGTGAAGATCACCCAGTTCGCGGACGGCCCGCGCACCCCCAAGGTCCACGAGTGGGTCGACTTCCGCTCCGCGGCCCACGCCAGCGCGGTCGGCAAGTGCCTGCTCACCCAGCTCGACCTCAACGGGCGGCGCGACCACCTCTCCCGGCACAAGATCGCCCGGCTCACCTCCCGCACGATCACCAACGAGAAGGTGCTCTTCTCCAAGCTGGACAGCCAGCCCCCGACCGTCCCGGTCCTCGACCTCCAGGAGTACGCCGTCGGCACGGTCTGCGCGGCCGTCCCGCTGACGGCCGGCTCCGCCGTGGGCTGCCTGGCCCTCTCGCTCCCGATCGAGCACGCCCACCGGCTGCGCTCGGCCGCCGACACGCTGAACCGCCGGGCGGCGCCGGTGGTGCTGTCACTGGCGATCTGAGGCGTACGGAGAGTCGCGGCGACCCGGCGCGGCGGGGTCCCGGCGGGGTGGTCACCAGCACCCGCCGGGACCGGGTAGTATTTTCTCTGTCAGCAGGCGCCGCTAGCTCAGTTGGTTAGAGCAGCTGACTCTTAATCAGCGGGTCCGGGGTTCGAGTCCCTGGCGGCGCACCGACGGAAGAAGGCCCCTCGCGAAAGCGGGGGGCCTTCTTCGTGCGCCCGTCACGCCGGACGCGCCGGACGCGCCGGCCGTCCCCGCGGCGCCCCGTCACGCCTGGAGATAGGCGAGGACGGCGAGGACCCGGCGATGGGTGTCCTCGGCCGGCGGCAGGTCCAGCTTGGCCAGGATGTTGCCGATGTGCTTGCCGACGGCGGCCTCGGTGACGACGAGCCTGCGGGCCACCTCGCCGTTGGAGTGCCCCTCCGCGACCAGCGCCAGGACCTCCCGCTCGCGCGGGGTCAGCGCGGCCAGCGGGTCGCGGCGGCGGCGCAGCAGCTGCCGTACGACCTCCGGGTCGACGACCGTGCCGCCGGCGGCGACCCGGTCCAGGGCGTCCACGAACTCCTCCACCTGCCCGACCCGGTCCTTGAGGAGGTAGCCGACCCCGGTGCCGTCGCCCGAGTCGAGGAGGTCCGAGGCGTAGTCCCGCTGCACGTACTGGCTGAGGACGAGGACCGGCAGGGCGGGGCGCTCGGCGCGCAGCGCGACGGCGGCCCGCAGCCCCTCGTCCTGGAAGCCGGGCGGCATCCGCACGTCGGTGAGGACCACGTCCGGGTCGTGGGCGGCGACCGCCGCGCGCAGTTCCTCCGCGTCGCCGACGGCGGCGACCACCTCGTGGCCGAACCGGGCCAGGAGCCCGATCAGCCCCTCGCGGAGGAGGACGCCGTCCTCGGCGAGGACGACGCGGAGCTGACGCGGCACGGGATCTCCACTCGTAGGACCGTCGGCCCGCCCGGCGGGCTGGTGATCGTCAGTGTGCCATCGAGGACGGCGAGCCGGTCGGCGAGCCCCGTGAGCCCGGAACCCCCGGCCGGGTCGGCGCCGCCCCGGCCGTCGTCCTCGACGGTGAGGACGAGGACGCGGCCGTCGTGCCGGCCGGTCAGGCGGACACGGGAGGCCCCGCTGTGCCGGTCGACGTTGGCGAGCGCCTCACGGCCGGTGAAGTACGCGGCGCTCTCGACGGCGGTCGGCAGCCGGGGCAGGCCGTCGAGGTCCGTGTCGACGGGGACGGCGCTCCGGTCGGCGGCGTCGGCGAGGGCGGGGCCGAGGCCGTAGTCGGCGAGGACCTGCGGATGGATCCCGTGGATCAGCTCGCGCAGCTCCGCCAGGACCTGCCCGGCCTCCTCCTGCGCCCGCGCGAGCCGCCCGGCCAGCGGGCCGTCCGGCGGGGCGTCGAGCCGGGCCAGGCCCAGGGTCATGCTGAGCGCGACGAGCCGGTGCTGGGCGCCGTCGTGCAGGTCTCGCTCGATGCGGCGGCGCTCCGCCTCGAAGGCGTCCACGAGCCGGGCCCGGGAGGCGATGACCTCGCCGAGCCCGTCCCGCTCCCCGGGCGTGAGCAGCGCCCGGGCCAGCGCGCCGCGCCCGGCCGCGTACAGGCTGAGCGGGTGGCCGAGGACGAGGAGGGCGAGCAGCCCGACGGCCGCGCCGGTGAAGGCGGCCGGGTAGGAGGTCACCAGCACGGTCTTGAGGAGCTTGGTCTCCTCCCCGTCGACCGCCAGCAGCACCGGCCCGGCGAGCAGACCGGCCGGCGCGCCGACGGCGACGGCCAGCACGAGCGCGTCGAGGATCCACAGGACGGTGGCGAGGAGGAGCGCGTACGCCAGCTCCCGCCAGGTCGCCCGCTCCCCCGCCCGGGTCCGCGCCCAGGCGCCGAGTCCCGGGGCGGCCGGCACCCGGTGCGGGTCCGGGGCGGGCACCCGGTCGACGAGCCGCAGCCGCAGCCGTTCGACACCGCCGAGCGCGACCCCGCCGGCGAGCAGCAGCGGGATCCCGACGAGGAGCAGTGAGGTGAGCAGCAGCACGAGGAGGGCGGCGCAGGCGAGGACCCCGCCGACGACCCCGGTCGACAGGTACGCGGCGCTCCGCCACGGCCAGGTGCCGAAGGGGTGGCGCGGGGGCCGCCGGAGGAGCGCCCGCGGGGCGTCACGATGTTCCATGACCGCCCACCGTAGGCGGCACCGTGCGCCCGGACCATGGGGCGGGAGGGTGCGCGGGGGTGGGGCCGGCCCTACCCCCCGGGGCCCGCCCCCGGGGATTGCCCCTGGGGTCCGCCCCGGGGTCCGCCCCTGGGTTCTGCCTCAGGGGTCAGGCCGGTGCGCGGCCGTGGCGGGCGTACTCGGCGCGGAGGGCGGCGAGGGCGCGGGCGGTGAGGGGTTCGTACGGGGAGGTGGGGGCGGGGCGCCACCAGACGGGGTCGTCGCAGAGGAAGGAGGCGCGGCGGAGGCCCACGCGGTGGATCTTGTTGGTGGCGGTGAGGGGGAGCGCGGGGGTGACGCGGACGAAGCGCGGCGGCATCTTCGTGCCCAGGTCGGGCTGGGCGGCGAGGAAGGCGGCGAAGGCGTCCGGGTCGAAGGCCGTGCCGGGGCGGAGGGCCAGGGCGGCCATGACCTGGTCGCCGGCGACCGGGTCGGGGACCGCGTAGACGGCGACGCCGGCCGCCCGGTCCCAGCGGGACAGGATCGCCTCGATCATCGCGGCGGCGAGGTTCTCGCTGTCGACGCGGAGCCGGTCGTCGGTGCGGCCGGCGAAGTAGAGGAAGCCGGCCTCGTCCCGGTAGAAGAGGTCGCCGGTCCAGTACCAGCCGCCGCGCCGGCGGGCGGCCTCGGCGTCCGGGTTGCGCCAGTAGCCCTCGAAGGTGCCGGTGCCGCCCCGGTTGACGAGTTCGCCGATGGCCTCGTCGGCGTTGAGGAGCCGGCCGGCGGGCGAGAACCGGGCGGGCGGGCGGACGCGGAGCGTGTCGGGGTCGACGACGGCCAGGTCGTCGTCCGGGGCGGCGCGGCCGACGGCGCCGGACGGCGTGTCGGGGGTGCGCTGGATCGACGCGCCGCCCTCGGAGGAGCCGTACCCCTCGACCAGCGGCACGCCGAAGCGCTCGCGGAAGCGGGCCGCGTCGACGGCGCCGGCCTCGGTGCCGAAGCCGAGGCGGAGGCGGTGCTCGCGGTCGTGGGGGCCCGGCGGGGTGGCGAGGAGGTACTGGACGGCCCGGCCGACGTAGGTGAAGTAGGTGGCGTCGAAGCGGCGGACGTCGGCGAGGAAGCGGGAGGCGGAGAAGCGGGCGCGCAGCGCGATCCCGGCGCCGGCGGCGAGGGCGGGCGCCCAGTCGGCGATGACGGCGTTGCCGTGGAACATCGGCATGCAGATGTAGTGGGTGTCGTCCGGGCCGACGGAGAAGGCGCGGGCCAGGGAGGCACCGGCCGACGCGACCGCGCCCTGGCTGCGGAGCGCGGCCTTGGGCGCGCCGGTGGAGCCGGAGGTGAAGGTGAGGAGGTAGCGGGTGCCGGGGCCGACGGGGCCGAGGACGGCGTCGCCGGGGCGGGCCTCCGCGTAGGGCGCGAGCAGTTCCTCGTACGCCTCCGTGTCGGTGACGAGGATGCGGACACCGGGCAGCGGCAGGCCGTCGAGAAGCGGCAGGTGGGCGCGCTGGGTGACGAGGACCCGGCAGGCGGTGTGGGTGATGTCCCGGGCGAGTTCGGCGCCGCGCCGGGTGGGGTTGACGCCGGCGACGGCGGCCCCCGCGAGGGCCGCCGCGCCGAGCCAGAGCGGGTACTCCGGCGTGTTGTCGAGCAGCAGGCCGAGGTGCGGCTCGCCCCCCGGCCGGGGTGGCATCAGGTCCACGAGCAGGGCGGCCCGGGCGGCGGCGCCCGCGGCGGCCCGGTGGTGGCTGAGGGTGTGGTGCTCGTCCCTCAGCCCCGTCCGGTGGTCGCCCCAGCGGCGCCGTATCAGCTCCGCGACGGTGTCCGCGCCTGCCCGTGTCGTGGCCGTCATGGCCACGGACCTTAACTGACAGTGCGTCAGAACTGAACGTCCGAGCAGGCGTAGAAGGCGTTCGCGGTGTCCGCGACCGTCCACACCGCCAGGATCACGTGCTTGCCCGTCTTGCCCGCCGGGATGGTCCCGGAGTGCGAGAGGGTCGCCGGCGGCTGCTGGCTGTTGTACGGGACGGTGAGGAACGGCTGGGGGTCGAGCTGGGCCCGGGTGAGCTTGCTGTTCGGGTTCCAGCCGTTCTTGGTGATGTAGTAGCGGAAGTCCGTGGTGCGGTGGCGGGCCGTGAACTGCCAGCGGAAGGTGTAGCTCTGGCCGGCCGTGACCCGGGTCGCCGGCCAGGCGCCGCCGCGCGGGTCGTCCAGCTGGGCGAACTGGGAGTTGCCGCCGGCACAGATCGTGCCGTCGGCGGGTCCGGCGCCCGGGAAGCCCTTGAGGCCTTCCACGGACTGCGGCTCCCACTGGATGTTGCCGCAGTTCGTCACGGTGCCGTTGGCACAGAGCTTCTGACGGCTGATCGGTGAGTCGGTGTAGCCGTGGCTGTTCGCGGTGCTGGTGGCGAAGAGGGAGGCGGCCGTGACGCCGAGGGCCACGGCGGCCAGCCCTGTCTTTTTGCGCATGCTGTCGCTCCAGGGAGAACGTGGGGGAGTTCTGTGATGCCCGTGGGCCGTGCTGCACGCGTGCGGGGTGGTGCGGAAGGATCCGTTCTAGGTCTAGACCAAGTACCAAGGTAGGGACGTAAGTTGAACATGTCCATACCAACGGCGAGGGCGGCCGGGAAGACCCGACCGCCCTCGCGCCGAAGACCCGTACCGGCCGTCAGGCTCCCTCGCCCGGTCCGCCCCGGCCCGTGTAGAACGCCACCGTCAGGTCCTTCACCAGCGCCTTGCGCTCGTAGTCGTCCAGCTCCACGAGACCACGACTGGTCAGCCGGTGGACCACGTCGTCCACCGCGTCCACCAACGACGTCAGCACGCTGTCCCGGTGCTTCGCGTCGATCGCCGCGATCCGGCGCCGGCGCATCGCCTCCGCGACCTCCGGGGCGTACTCGATCCGCGTCGGCTGCGCCGAGAAGACGTCGAGACCGACCGGCGCGCACTCCGCCGACAGCACCCTCGTCAGCGCCTCGCCGACCGCCTCCGCGTCCCGCAGCGTCGGCGCGTCCTCGTGGAACGCGTCCGCCGGCAGCTGCGACAGCACCCGGGCCATCGCCGCCTCCACCTGCTCGCGCAGGTAGTCCTCGTGCCCGTCGATCCCGAGCGCCGCGCGGACCGTGTCCCGGACCCGCCACACCACGAGGACCGTCACGTCCAGCGCCGTCCCCTTCGCGTCCACCGCCGGCAGCGGCTCGCTGCGCCAGTGCCGCAGCCGGACGTCCACCCGGCGGCGGAGCAGCAGCGGGCTCGCCCACACCAGGCCGGTACGGCGGACGGTGCCGCGGTACTCGCCGAACAGCGTCAGCACCCACGCGTACCCGACCCGGCCGCGGCCCAGACCGCCCACCGCGAACAGCAGCGCCAGCACGCCGAGCGCGAGCAGCCCCCACTGGGCGAGGTGGACGCCGTGGTACGGGCGCAGCGGCAGCCCCAGCATCCGTTCGAGGTCGGCGGGCACGGCGCCCGTCCACCACACGACCGCCGCGCACCCCGCGAGCGCGAGCAGCCCGCCGGCCACGCCGACCCACCCCGGCAGCACCGCCGCGGCGCGCTCCACGAGCCCGGGGTCGGCCGTCGGCGCGGGCCGCGCGGACGCGGGGCGCGGCGGCGCCTGCTGGGTGGCGGGCCTCGGGATGACGGCCTTCGGGCCGCCCCGGCCCGCGGGCGCCGGCATCGCGACGGTGTCCGGACCGCCGTCGTCCTCGGCGGCGGCCGTCGTCGTCGGCGCGCCGGCCGTGCCGCCGTCGCGGAAGAGCAGGTGGACGGGGATGGACCCGGTGGTCTCCGCCCCGATCACGTTCTTCCGGCGCGGCAACCGCCCCACGGCGGCGACCGGCACCGCCACGGACGCCACCCGGCCTCCGGTGATCCGCCCGTAGTCGAGCACGTCCCGCTCCGCCTTGAACACCCCGCGCCCGGCGGCCACCGACAGATCGGAGCTGCCGGTGGTCGTGGGGGTGGTGGGGGACGCGGGGGTGGTGGGGGTGGTGGGGGTGGTGGAGGTCTTGGGGGGTGTGGGGGTCGTGGGGGGCGCTGCCACGGGTGCCCGGCCGGCGGCCGTCGCGCTCGCCGCCGGGCGCGACACCTCCGGCGCGCGGGCGGCCGGTGCGCCGGAGGGCGTGACCGGTGCCGTCACCGGGCGCGGCTCCAGGGCCGCGCCGGCCGAAGCACCGGCCACCGTCGGCCTCGGGGCGAGGGCACCGGCCTCGGCCGGGACGGAACGGGCCCCGTCCTGCGTACGACCGGTCACGGCCGGGCTCGCCCCGGCGAGCGCCGTCGCACCGGCGACCGCCGTGGACGGGTGCGGCTCCCCCGACGGGCGCTGCTCTCCCGACGGGCGCTGCTCCTCCGACGCCCGCGCGACCGGCCCGCCGGGGGCCGGGGCGCCGGAGGTCGGGGAGCCGGAGGTCGGGGAGCCGGAGGTCGGGGAGCCGGTCACGGTCCGGTCCGGACGGGGTGCCGGGGCGGGGTCCGTCTCGGCGAGGGGCGATGTGGCGGCCGCCGCCGTGCGGCGCGGTTCGCCGGCCGGCGCGCCGGGGGTCGGGATCGGCGTCGGGGTCGGGGTCGGGGTCGGGGTCGCCGGGGCGTCCGGTCCCGGCTCGCCCGGGGTCCGGGCGGGGGTGGGGGCGGCGGTCGCCTCGCGCGGGGCCAGGGACGGGTCGGCCTGGGGCAGGGGCAGGTCGGCCGGCGGGTCGGCGGGGGTCGGGACCGGGTGGGTGCCGGGGCGTACCGAGACGGCCGACGCCCCGAGCGGCGGGGCGGGCGGGGGCGCCGCGCCCGGCGCCGCGCGGCGGGGGAGACTGCCGTCGGTGAGGCGGCGGGCGGTTCTGGCCGCGTCGCGCGAGGCTGCCGCGCCGGAGTCGTTCGGGGTCGCTGCCGTCATTCGAGGTCCACCTCTTGTCTCGGGGTCATCGGAACAATCGCCGCCAGGTCTCCGGGCCCGGGTAGCCGTCGGCCGCCGCGCCGCGCCAGCCCTGTGCCCGCTGGAACGCCTCGACGTTGCGGCGGTCCGCCTCCGTCCAGCGCGGACCGGGTCCCGACAGGTAGTGCTTGCCGAAGCCCCGCTTCACCAGTTGTTCGCCCAGCTTCTCCACATATGCGTTGGATTGGCCCGGACGGAAGGAGCCACGCCCGGGGAACCCCTTCGCATCTGTGCTCGGACCGCTCGAACCACTCGAACCGCCGATGTCCCGGCCCCCGCCCGACACGAGGAGCTTCCAGGTGTACGGGCCCGGCAGCCCGTCGGCCTCCTTGCCCTTCCAGCCCTGCGCGCGCTGGAACGCCTGGGTGGCCCTGCGGTCGGCCTCGCCCCACTTCGGACCGGGCCCCCGCGTGTAGTAGCGCTTGCCGCCGCGCTCGATCAGCATCCGCCCGAGCTCGGTGACGTACGCGTTGTCCGCGCCGGGGCCGAAGCGCGCCCCGCCCGGGTAGGCGGAGCCGCCGGGCGCCGCCGCGCCGCCGCCCGCGCCGGTGCCGCCGACCAGGCCCTTGTAGCGATAGGCCACGTACCGGTCGGAGTTCTCCCAGTACGCCAGGGGCGTGGCCTGCCTCCGGGTGCGCGGCTCGGTCTGCTCGTACGCGAGGTACGAGTCGCGGGTGTGGTCCGTCCAGCCGCCGAAGATCGTCACGTGGGAGCCGCGGTTCGGGTCGGCCGGGTTGTGGAAGAGCAGGATGTCGCCGGGCTGGAGCGCGGCCCGGTCGATGCGGACGGCGAAGCGGTCGAGGCTCCCCGTCCACTCGTTGCTGCTCAGGTTCCAGGCCATGGAGATGTAGCCGGAGCAGTCCTGGCGGTAGCCGTCCGACCAGTACTTCTCCATCGAGTACGGCACCTGCGCCGAGACCCACGTCCTGGCCCGGTTGATGATCTCTGTGCGGGTGGTCCTCCGCAGCGTGTCGGTCGAGATCTGACTGGTCGTCGGGACGGCGCCCGGGGTGGGCCCGCCGTCGGCCTGCGGGGTCGGCCGGCCGTGCAGCGGGGCGGGGCCGCCCTGCGGGGTGTCGCCGTCCCGGGCCCCACCCCCGGCGTCCACGACACCCGCCGGGACCACCGGAATACCCGGAATGCCCGGGTCGGCCGGGAGCGCGGGCACCGGCGCCGTGACGGCGCCGCTCACCCCTCCCCCGCCGAGCACCGCACCCGCCGCCGTCACCAGGACCAGGACCCGGCGGGCGCCGTGCGCCGCCGGGTGGCCGCCCGCGCGGACCGGCAGGCCCAGCGCTAGGTCGCGGCGGTGCCGGGCGCAGCCCGGGCAGCCGCAGTCGGGCGCGGGTTCGACTTCCTCGAAGACCAGCACACTCATGCGATTCCCCTCCACACTCGTCAAGATCTTCTGGGCCTCGCTTCGGGCGCCAGTTTCTCAACTGTCTGGACAAAACGCATTTTGACGGATCAAAGGCTCAATATGACCATCTGACAGGCCGGAGGCGGGCAGTGTTGGTCGGGAGCACCCCCGGACGTCGGGTAGAGTTATCCCTGTCAGCAGGCGCCGCTAGCTCAGTTGGTTAGAGCAGCTGACTCTTAATCAGCGGGTCCGGGGTTCGAGTCCCTGGCGGCGCACCGACACAAGAAGGCCCCTCGCGAGAGCGAGGGGCCTTCTTGCTGCCATCGGGCAACTACCGTGTGTTGCGGGCCAGTTCCGGCGCGTACTCGTGCGGCGTGTCGGAGGCGTGACCGTCGTGACACGGCAGCGCTCTGGGCCGTGCGCGGCACGGCCCTCTACAGTGTGCGGAACTCCTGCCTCCCGCGGCGGTTCCGGGCTCCTCCCGCGGCCCGTGAGCCCGCGGTCGAGGACCGGCCCGGCCGGCGGGCCGTGGGACGCGGCCCGCCGGCCGGAGCCAGGTCCTCCCGTCGCGGCCCGCCCGGCCGGTCCTGATCCGCGCCCCTGACCGGCGACTCCGACCCGCGGTCCTGAATCGGCGACCCTGGTCCGCCGTCCGGGCCTCGGGCCCTTGGGGCTACTCCGCTCCCGTCAGGTACGCCGAGACGACGACGTTCGCCGTGTAGGCGCCGGTGGCGCGGTCGAAGGTGCCGCCGCACGTGATGAGGCGGAGCTCGGCGCGGCCGGGGTCGCGGGGGCCGTAGACCGCCCGGGGGTCGAAGGCGTCGCGCTCGACCACGCGGACGTCGTCGATCGTGAAGACGGCGACGGATCCGTCCGTCCGGGTGACGCGGACGGTCTCGCCGGGGCGGGCGGCGCTGAGGGCGTAGAAGACGGCGGGGCGGGTCTCGGTGTCGACGTGGCCGACCAGGAGGGCGGGGCCCCGGGCGCCGGGCGCGGTGCCGGGGGCGTACCAGCCGACGGTGTGCGGCTGCTCGTACGGGGGCGGGTCCACCGCCCCGGTGGAGTCGAGGCCCCGGGGGACGACGGGGGCGTCGACGCCGAGGGCGGGGAGCTGGACGCGGCTCGGTCCGGCCGTGCCGGACATCGGCTCCCGGGAGGACGGGAGGTCCACACCCGGCGGGCGCCCGACGGCCGCGATGTCGCCGTGCGTCGGGGCCGAGCTCCCGCCCGGGCCCCAGGCGGCGTCGCGGCCCCAGAGCCAGAGTCCGAGGAGCAGGACCGCCCAGGCCACCCCGGCGACCGGGCGGCTCGACGCGGCCACGGCTAGGCCGGGCCTTCGCCCGATCCCGAGGGCGCCGCCCCCTCCTGGTCCCGGCGGCGGGAGCTTCGGAAGGCCACGGCCACGGCGGCCACGGCGGCCATGCCGAGGCCCAGCAGGGTGTAGGGGGTGCCGAGGCCGTCCCCGCTCGCCGTCTGGGCGACGCCGGGGGCGGCCGGGGCGGCGAAGGCGGCGGTGCCGCCGCCGCCCGCGCGGACCGGGGCGACCGGGGTGACCGGCGTCGGGCGGTGGGTCGGTTCCCGGTGGTGCTCGATCCTGAGCGTGCTGGCGTCGGGGTGGTCGTGTCCGTCGCAGGTGACGGAGATCTGGTAGGTGCCGTCCCGCAGGCCGGTCCGGACGGTGGCTCCGCCGAAGAGGGCGCGGCCGCCGTCGCGGCCGGTGAGCTCGGCGTCGGCGACGAACGCCTGGGACCTGGCGGCGCCGGTGGTGCCCTTGCAGCCCTTGACGCGGATGTCGACGTCCGCGCCGGGAGCGGCGGTGGCCGGGGTGACGCCGGCCTCGACGCCGTCGCGGGCGAGGGCGGTGCCCGCCGCGGGCGCGAGCACCAGAATCAGTGCCGCCCCGGCGGCACGGAGAGCGATGGAGCCTGAACGCATGGTGACCTCCTGGTACTGGCAGGGTCACCCGGTTCGCCGCTCTCCGCATCCGCAGGGGACGGCGGGGACGGAATCAGACGCGGTCGACGATGTCCGCGATCGACTTCACGATCTTGGAGGGGCGGAACGGGAAGCGGTCGATCTCCGCCTCCGTGGTCAGGCCCGTCAGCACGAGGAAGGTCTGCATGCCCGCCTCCAGGCCCGCGAGGATGTCGGTGTCCATCCGGTCGCCGATCATCGCGCTGGACTCGGAGTGGGCGCCGATCGCGTTGAGGCCGGTGCGCATCATCAGCGGGTTGGGCTTGCCCGCGAAGTACGGCTCCTTGCCGGTGGCCTTGGTGATGAGGGCGGCGACGGAGCCGGTGGCGGGGAGCGGGCCCTCCAGTGAGGGGCCGGTCTCGTCGGGGTTGGTGCAGATGAAGCGGGCGCCGTTGTTGATGAGGCGGACGGCCTTGGTCATGGCCTCGAAGGAGTACGTCCGGGTCTCGCCGAGGACCACGTAGTCGGGCTCGTGGTCGGTGAGGACGTAGCCGATGTCGTGGAGGGCGGTGGTGAGGCCGGCCTCGCCGATGACGTACGCGGTGCCACCGGGGCGCTGGTCGTCGAGGAACTTGGCGGTCGCGAGCGCCGAGGTCCAGATGTTCTCGACGGGGACGTCGAGGCCCATGCGGCGGAGGCGGGCGTGCAGGTCGCGGGCGGTGTAGATCGAGTTGTTGGTGAGGACCAGGAACGGCTTCCCGGTCTCCCGCAGCTTCGTGATGAACGCGTCGGCGCCGGGGATCGGGACGCCCTCGTGGATGAGGACGCCGTCCATGTCGGTGAGCCAGGATTCGATCGGCTTGCGCTCTGCCATGGGTGCGGGACTCCTGCCGTACGGGCGTGGGACGTGCGGTGTGCTGGGGGCGACGCGACAGCGCTGTGGCGACGCCCCCAGCGTAGGCCCTCCCCGCTCGCTCGGGCAGGGCCCGCCCCCGCGTGCGTGGGCGGGGAGGGCCCGGGGTCAGGAAGTGGTCACGGTGACCCCGTCGATCGTCCAGTACCAGTTGTTGGACCCGGTGTACCGGAAGCGGAAGCCGACGGTGGAGGCGCCGGCGGGGACCGGGACGGTGACCGTCTGGGCCTGCGACAGGACGTCGGCGGTGTAGCTCTTCACGACGGTGGGGGTGCCGCCGTTGAAGGAGGCCAGGATCTGCGCGGTCTGCGAGCCCTCCTGGCGGTAGAGGGTGGTGAAGCCGAGGGTGACGTTCGAGGCGCCGGAGACCGTGTACGCGGGGGTGACCAGCGTGGAGTCGTAGGTCCCCGAGAAGGACTTGTCGGCCCACTCGTCGGAGTCGGCGACGGCGAAGACGCCCCGGGCGCGGACGTTGAGCTCGCGCCACTGGTCGCGCTGGGAGCGGGACCAGAACTCGTCGGTGGCGAAGGACCAGCCGCGCCACTCGGTCACGCCGCCGGTGCCCATGGCGTTGTCGATGACGGACCAGCCGCTGGGCGGGGTGCGGGTGAAGCCGAGGACGCCGGCGGGGATGCCGGTCTCGTCGACGCGGCCGGCGAGCGAGGACTGGAGGGTGTCGAAGGGGTCGCCGGTGCGGTCCTGGATCGGCTTGCCGTCGAGGCCCCAGGACGGGTCGGGGACGATGCCGAGCTGGCGGAAGACGGTGGGGGCGACGTCGACGAGCCGGGTGTCGATGGGGCGGGCGCCGGCGGCGATGCCGGGGCCCTGGGCGAGGACGAAGGTGCGGCGCTCCTCGATCGCGGAGCCGCCGTGGCCGCCGCCGTCGGTGTGGCCGTGGTCGGTGGTGACGATGACGGTCCAGCGCTCGGAGGCGCGGGTGGGCCGGGCCTGGATCGCGGCGAGGAGGCGGCCGAGGTAGCCGTCCTGGACGGCGATGGCGTCGAGGTACTTCTGGCTGGCGGCGCCGTGGTTGTGTCCGATCTCGTCCGTCTCGCCGAAGTAGACGAAGAGGACGTCGGGGTTCTGGCCGCGGAGCACCTGCTCGGTGAGGTCGGTGATCACGGCGTCGTTCACGGCGTAGTTGTTGTTGTAGACGAGCTTGGCGTCGGCGCCGGGGGTGACCGTGCCGTGGGTGTCGAGCTCGGGCCAGTCGACGGCGGCGAAGAGGGAGAGCTGGGGCCGGATCTGGTGGAGGCGGGCGAGGAAGCCGGGGTACCGGCCGTAGTTCTTGCCGGCGAAGCTGTTGTCCTTGACGCCGTGCTTGTCGGGCCAGACGCCGGTGGAGACGGTCGACCAGCCGGGGCCCGAGGAGGTGGCGGCCATCGGGTTGGCGTAGAGCAGGGAGCGGCCGTAGGTGCCGTTCGCCATCAGGGACTTGAGGGTGGGGGCGTTCGCCGCGTCGATGCGGTCGTGGCGCAGGCCGTCCATGCCGACGACGAGGACCTTGTCCTGGCTGGTGCCGTTCGGGAGCGTCGGGGGCGCGGCGGCGTGGGCGGCGGGGGCGGTCGCGAGGCCGGTGGCGGCGAGGGCGGTGCCGGCGCCCGCGACGGCGAGCACGGTACGGCGGGAGATGCCGGGGATCGGCATGTCGGAGTCCTCCGTGGAAGGGGGTGAGGGCGTGCCGACGCCCCTGATTTCTCAGGGGCGTCGGTCCGTACCCGTTATCTTTCCGCGACCCTTGGAGGGGGTCGAGGGTCCGTGCGGTGAACTCTCAGCTGCCGGTCGCGGACTTCCACGCGTCCACGTAGGCGGCGAGGTTCTTGTCGATGTCCGCCCAGTCCGGCTCGAAGATCTCGACGCCGTCGATCAGCTCGGCCAGCTCGATGGCGTTGGCGTCGGTGGGCTTGACGTCCTTGCGGGCGGGGAAGCCGCCGCCGACGGCGCTGACCTCGCGCTGGGCGCCCTCGCTCAGCATGAAGTCGAGGAGCTTCTTGCCGTTCTCGGTGTGCGGGGCCTTGTCGACGAGGCCGGCCGCGTAGGGCAGGGCGAAGGTGGTGGGCCTGCCGCCCTCCTTGGCCGGGAACCAGATGGCGAGGTTCGGCATGGACTTGGCCTGGGCGAAGTTCATCTGCACGTCGCCGTTGGCGACGAGGAGTTCGCCCTTGTCGACCTTGGGGGCGAGCTTGGAGGTGGAGGAGGACGGGCCGACGTTGTTGGCCTGGAGCTTCTTCAGGTACTCCATGGCGGGTGCCTGGCCGCCGAAGTCGTGCATGGCCTTGATGAGGACGGCGGTGCCGTCGCCGGCGACGCCGGGGGTGGAGTACTGGAGCTTGTTCTCGAACTTCCCGTCGAGCAGCGCCTCCCAGGTGCCGGGGGCCTCGGGCAGCTCCTTCTTGTTGTGGATGAAGCCGAAGTAGTTGTTGACGACGGAGGTCCAGGAGCCGTCGGCGGCCTTGTCGCCGCCGTCGACCTGGTCCGCGCCCTTCGGGGTGTACTTCTGGAGGAGGCCCTTGGAGCCGGCCTGCTGGATGAAGGGCGGGAGGGTGACGATGACGTCGGCCTGCGTGTTGGACTTCTCGCGGAGGGCCCGCTGGACCATCTCCCCGGAGCCGCCCTCCACGTACTTCACCTTGATGCCGGTCTCCTTCTCGAAGTCGGCGAAGACCTTGTCGTACCAGCCGTCGCCCTTCTCGCCCTTGAGGCCGTCGGCGCTGTAGACGGTGACGACCTTCTCGTCGGAGGCGGCGGAGGAGCCGCCGCAGGCGGTGAGGGTGGCGGCGAGGGCGAGGGCGCCGGTGACGGCGGCGACCGGCTTGGCGTACGTGCGCATAACGTCGTTCTCTCCTGGCTGTGAGGGCTTAGCGGTAGGAAGCCTTGGTGCGGATACGGGAGACGGCGAGCAGGACCAGCAGGGTGGCGGCCATGAGGACCACGGCCAGCGCCGATCCGGTGAAGAGGGATCCGCGGTCGGTGGCCGTGAAGACCAGCACCGGCAGCGGCATCCAGTCCGGCGGGTAGAGCATCATCGTGGCGCTCAGCTCCCCCATGGACAGGGCGAAGCAGAGCCCGGCGGCGGCGCTCAGCGAGGGCAGCAGCAGGGGCAGCTTGACCCGGAACAGGACGTACGAGGGGCGGGCGCCGAGTCCGGCCGCCGCCTGCTCGTACATCGGGTCGAGGCGGCGGATCGCCGCCGAGACCGACTGGTGGGCGAAGGCCGTGACCAGGACGGTGTGGGCCAGGATCACGATCCAGCGGGTGCCGTTGAGGAGCAGCGGCGGCCGGGAGAAGGCCACCAGGACGGCGAGGCCGACGACCACCGACGGCACGGCGAGCGGCAGCACGAAGAGGCCGTCGAGGAGCCGGCGGCCCCGGCCGCGCAGCGAGGCGGCGGCGAGCGCGGCCCAGGTGCCGAGGGTGAGGGCGAGGAGGCTGGCGGCGACGGCGGTGACGAGGCTGGTCGTCAGGGCCTGGAGCGACTCGCCGCGGACGGCGGCCGAGTAGTGCTCGGCGGTCGGCCCCGAGGGGAAGGCGCCGGACCAGTGGGTGGAGAAGGACGCGGCGACGATGACGAGGAGGGGGACGGCGAAGAGCGGGACGAAGAGGACGGCGAAGACGAGCCAGGAGGCGGCCCGGCCCCTGCGGCTATGCACCAGCACGGCGGCTCACCACCCGGTAGACGGCGTAGAGGCCGACGGAGATCGCGACGTTGACGACCGCGACGACGCAGGCGGCGGCGTAGTCGGATTCGAGGATGGCCTTGGAGTAGACGAGCATCGGGAGGGTGGTGACGCCCTTGGCTCCGGTGAAGAGCACGATCCCGAACTCGTTGAGGCACATGACGAGGACGAGGCTGCCGCCGGCCGCGAGCGCGGGCAGCGCCTCGGGCAGGATCACCTTCCGCACGATCCGCGCGGGCCGGGCGCCGAGCGAGGACGCCACCTCCAGCTGGGCGGTGTCCAGTTGGGAGAAGGCGGCGAGCAGCGGCCGCATCACGAAGGGCGTGAAGTACGTGATCTCGGCGAGGAGCACGCCCCACGGGGTGGTGAGGAAGTGGAACGGCCCCTCGGCGGCCCCCGTCGCCCCCGTCCACAGTCCGTTGGCCATGCCGACCGTGCCGTAGACGAAGAGCAGGGCGAGGGTGATGAGGAAGGAGGGGAAGGAGAGGAAGACGTCGATGAAGCGGGAGACCGCCTTCGCCCCGGGGAAGGGCACGAAGGCGACGATCAGCGCCAGGACGAAGCCGAGGACGAGGCAGCCGACGGTGGCGCCGACCGCGAGCCACACGGTGGTGAGGAGCGCGTCCCGGAAGGAGGCGGAGGAGAACACCTCGGCGTAGGCGCCGGGCGCGAGCGACTCCTGGACGACGAGCCCGAGCGGGTAGAGGAAGACGAGCCCGAGGACGGCGACGGGGGGCAGGGCCCAGACCCAGGCGGGGACGGTACGGCTCCGGGGCGGGCCGGCGGCCGTGACGACCGGCGGCGCGGCGGCCTCGGCGCTAGCCATCGTTCACCCCCGCCGCCAGCAGCACCGCGTCCTCGGGCGCGAAGTGCAGCACGACCTCCGAGCCCAGCGGCGGGGTGTCCCGCAGCTCCCGCACGTCCGCCTTCACGCGGTGCCCGTCGACGTCGACGTACAGCCGGTGGGTGGCGCCCCGCCACTGGACCTCGGCGATCCGGCCGCGCAGGGCGTTGGGTCCCTCGCCGAGGCCGATGAGGTGGGGGCGGACGCAGAGGGTGGCGGCGGCTCCGGCGGCGGCGTCGCCGACCGGGACCTTCAGGCCGGTGCCCGCGAAGTCGACGCCGTCGGCGCCGACCCGGACCGGCAGCAGGTTGGCGTTGCCGACGAAGGAGGCGGTGAACTCGGTGCGCGGCCTGCGGTACAGCTCCTGCGGGGTGCCGCAGTCCTGGAGCCGGGCCCTGTCCATGACGGCGATCCGGTCCGCGAGGGTCAGCGCCTCGACCTGGTCGTGGGTGACGTACAGGACGGAGACGTCGGGGAGTTCGCGGTGGAGCCGGGCGAGCTCGGCGAGCATGCCGGAGCGGAGCTGGGCGTCGAGCGCGGAGAGCGGCTCGTCGAGGAGGAGGACGTCGGGGCGGATGGCGAGGGCGCGGGCGATGGCGACGCGCTGCTGCTGTCCGCCGGAGAGTTCGCGGGGGTGCCGCTCGGCGTACGCCGCCATCCCGGTCATCTCCAGCGCCTCGGCGACCCGGCCGGGGATCTCGGCCTTGGGGTGCTTGCGCGCCTTGAGCCCGAAGGCCACGTTCTCCCGGACCCGCAGGTGCGGGAAGAGGGCGTACTGCTGGACGACCATGCCGATGCCCCGCCGGTACGGCGGGAGGTCGGTGACGTCGCGGTCGCCGATGTGCACGCGGCCCGCGGAGGGGCGGACGAAGCCGGCGACGGTGCGCAGGGCCGTGGTCTTGCCGGAGCCGGACGGGCCGAGGAGGGCCATCACCTCGCCGGGTTCGACGGTGAGGGTGAGCGTGTCGAGGACGGTGGTGTCGCCGTACGCGACGGAGACGCCGTCGAAGCGGATGCCGCTGGTCACGACTCGTACTCCCGTATCGCCGCCGGGAGTCCGGCGATGGACGCGAGGACGTGGGTGGCGCCGCTCTCCCGGAGGGCGGGCTCCCCGTGGGCGCCGGTGAGGACGCCGGCGACGAGCCCGGCGCCGGCCCGGGCGCCGCTGAGCATGTCGTACGAGGTGTCGCCGGCGACGACGGACCGGCGTACGTCGTCGACGGCGGCGGTGCGGAGGAAGGCGGTGAGGACCATGTCCGGGTACGGGCGGCCGCGGCCGCCGGCGTCGGCCGGGCAGAGGGTGAGGTCGGCGAGGTCCCGCCAGCCGAGGGCGTCGAGGATGGCGTCCTGGGTGACCCGGGCGAAGCCGGTGGTGAGGACGACGGTGCGGCCCTGCTCGCGGAGGGCGGCGACGGTCTCCGCGGCGCCGGGGAGCGGGGCGATCCGGCCGCCGTCGACGAGTTCGCCGTAGGCCTGCTCGAAGGCGAGATTGGCGCGCCGGGCGCGGTCCTCGTCGCCGCCGAAGAGGTGGCGGAAGACGGTGATCTTGGACTCGCCCATGGTGGCGCGGACATGGCCGATCATCGCCGCGGGGTCCTCGCCGAGGCGTTCGGCGGCGGTCGTGAAGGCGGCTTCGACGAGGCCGTCGTCGGCGACGGTCGTACCGGCCATGTCGAGGACGATCAGGTCGAGGGTGTTCTGCGCGGTCATGTGTGTCACCAGCCCAGTTCGTTCGCGGTCGTCTCGGCGATGGCGGGCGAGCAGGTCATGCCGCGCCCGCCGGGTCCGGTCACGAGCCAGACCCCGTCCCTCACCCGCTGGCGGTGGACCACCCGGGTGGTGTCCACGCACTGCGCGTACACGCCGGCCCAGCGGCGGCGGATCGCCGGGAGGGGGCGGCCGAGCAGGGACTCGACGACGCGGACCAGGTGCTCGTAGGGGTCCTCGACGGTGTCGAAGGCGAAGGGGTGCTCGTACTCGTGGGTGTCGCCGATGGTCAGTCCGCCGTCGAGGCGCTGCACCATGAGCAGCTGCATCCGGTGCGCGGCGGCGGTGGGGTCCTGCGCCTGGCCCTCGTTCAGCGCGTCGAGCGCCCCGGAGGCGTAGGCGGGGTAGTAGCGGAAGGAGTCGGCGTCGGCGACGGAGGTCGTCAGCGGTTCGCCGAGCGGGGCGGTCTGCATCATCTGGAGGCGGACGCGGCGGACGGGGACCGGTCCCGCGACCTCGCGGACCAGGCCGGAGAGCCAGGCTCCGGTGCACAGGACGACGGCGTCGCCGCTGTGCAGGTCGCCGTGGTCGTCGCGGACGGCGTGCTCGCCGACGACCTCGCGGACCTCGCGGTTCGGGAGGAAGGTGTAGCGGCCGGTGGCGAGGAGGGCCTCGCGGAGCGCGAGCTGCGCGGTGCGCGGCTCGACGGCGGCGTCCCGCTCGCACCAGAGGGCCGCGTCGAAGGCGCCGCGCAGGGCGGGGTTGACCGCCCGGGCCTCCTCGGGGGTGAGCAGCTTGTAGCCGCGGGCGGGGGCGTCCGCGCGGGCGACGGCCGCCTCGGCGACGGCCAGCTCCAGCGCGCCCCGGACGGGGGTGAGGGAGCCGATCGCCCGGAAGCCGAGGCGGGGGACGCGGGCGCCGATCCCCTCCCACAGCTCACGGGCGCGCAGGGCGGTGTCGAGCTCCTCGCCGCCCGCCCTGCCGCTGACCCAGATCTGGCCGAAGTTCCTCAGGGAGGCTCCGCGCGCCTCGGCCTCGCGCTCGATGTGTACGACCTCGTGGCCGCGTTCCACTGCCTGCCAGGCGTGCATGGTGCCCACCACGCCGGCTCCTACGACGATCACCTTCATGCCGTCCACGGTCGGGGCGGCGGGTGACCCGGGCGGGTCGCGCGGACGTCGGGACGGTGAACGGGCCAACAAACTTGGCCTAGACCCGTTATCTTCTCGTGATGTGCGCGGCTTTCGTGATCGGGCCGATACGGGCTATTCCTGGCGGCCGAGGTGGGCGGTGAAGCTGAAGCGGTCGCCGCGGTAGAGGGTGCGGACCCGCTCCAGGGGCCGCCCCCGCTCGTCGCGGGAGACGCGGTGCAGCAGGAGCATCGGCAGCGCCGGCGGGGTGCCGATGAGCAGCGCCTCGCGCGGGGTGGCGAGCACGGTCTCGATCCGCTCGTCCGCGTCGCCGAAGGAGATGCCGAGGCGGTCGCGGAGATAGGCGTAGAAGGAGGAGTCGGGGTCGAACTCGGTGTCGAGGCGCGGGGCGCGGGCCTCGGAGACGTACGTGCTCTCCAGACCGACCCGCTCGTCGTCGGCGAGCAGCACCCGCTCCATGTGCCAGACGGACGCGCCGGGTTCGACGCCGACCTCGGGCGCGAGCGCCTCGGGGCAGGGGAAGCGGTCCAGGGAGACGATGCTGCGGCCGGGGCGGCGGCCCTGGCGGCGGACGCCCTCGGTGTAGCTGGCGAGGGAGAGCGGCTGTTCGAGCTTGGGCCCCGCCACGACCGTGCCGCGCCCCTGCCGGCGCAGCCTGCCCTCCAGGAGGAGTTCGCGCAGCGCCTGCCGGACGGTCTCGCGGGAGACCTCGTACCGGACGGCGAGGTCGCGCTCGGTAGGCAGCGCGTCGCCCTCCCCCAACCCGTCCACGAGGACGGCGAGTCGCGCCTTCACGGCGTAGTACTTGGGCACCCGGCCGTGCTCCGGGACGCCGGAGCGGACGGGGGCGCCGGGGGTGCTCGGCACGCCGTGAGCGCGGGGGGCGCCGGGGGCGCTCGGGGTGCCCGGGGCGCTCGGGGTGCCCGGGGTGCTCGGGGTGCCCGGGGTGCCGGGGGTGCCGGGGGTGCCGGGGGCGCTCGGGATGCGGTGCTGCTGGCTCATCCGGGGATCGTCGCAGACGGGGGTGAACGGGAAGGTGTACGGCCGGTGTCCCGGCGGGTTCGGGGTCGGGGGGCGGGGCAGGGGTCGGTCGGGGGCGGGGTCGGGGGCGGGTCGCGGGTGGGGTCGGAGCAGGGTCGGGGGCGGCTTCGGGTGTGGCTTCGGGGCGGAGGGCGTCTGTCAGGTCCGAGCGGCTTCTGTCAGGTCCGGGATCCGGTCGGTCCGGGAGCCGGCCGTCAGGGTCGGCGGGTCCGGGAGCCGGCCGTCAGGGTCGGCGGGTCCGGGAGCCGGCCGTCAGCTTCGGGGGGCTCTTCTCAGGCGGTGGCCGGCGCGGGCCAGGAGGGCGCCCGCGAGGGCGAGGGCCGCGGCCCAGGGGGCCAGGCGGGCGGCCTCCTCCTCCGCGCCCGTGTGGGCGAGTTCGGGGCGCGGCTGGGTGCCGGTCCCGGGGGGCAGGCCGGCGGGGGGCGGTGGGGTCGCGGGCGTGGATCCGTCGGGAGTGGGGGTGGGTGCGGACGTGGGTGCGGAGGTGGGGACGGGGGTGGGTCTGGGTGCGGGGGTCGCGGGGTCGGCCGGGGCGGAGGGGGGCGCGGGTTCGGCCGGGTCGGGCGGTCCGATGGTGAGGCGGTAGTCGTCGGAGCGGCCGACCCAGTCGCCGTCGGCGCCCCGGCGCTGGACGAGCGCGGCGTTGACGACGACCTCCTCGGGAGCGACGTCGTCCCGGAACGCCAGCCTGACCGGCACGGTGACGGTCCGTCCGGCGGGCACCGAGAAGCCGCCGAACCCGGTGAACGCGCCGACGCTCTCCGCCTCCTCGGTCGCCTCGAACACGACCGGCCGCCAGGCCTCCGCCTCCCCGTCGTAGAACTCCAGCCGGATCTGCTCGGGCCGCAGCACCCGCCCCTCGTCGGCGAGCACGAGCACCGGATGCACCCCGGCGCAGTCCCCTTCGGTGGTGTTCCGTACCTCCAGCTCCCACGCCCGGAACGCTCCTCCGGCGGGGTAGTCGGCGGGACCGTCGTGGATCTTGGTGTCGAGCGGGAACCCGGCGGCGGAGGCGCTGCCGCAGCGCGGAGCAGGGGCGGGGGCAGGGGCCGGAGCGGCCGAGGCGGAGGCGGGCCCGGCCGGCAGGGCGAGGCCGAGTGCCAGGGGCAGGGTGACGGCCGCGGCGGCGCTGCGCAGGGGCCGGGGGGCGGGTGCCATGTGCGGGTGCCTTTGCTGCTCGCGGACGTACGGGACGCCCGCGACGCTGCCACACCCGTCGGTCCGGAACCGGCGACGACACCGCCGTGCCCCCCGACCGCCCGCCGGATCCGCCCGATCAGCGTATGGTCCGACATTCCTATGAACGGCCGCTCCCGCTCCCGAAATCCCCGGTCAGGAGGTCAGGGGGCCGGGACGTCGGCCGGATGCGGCGCCAGACCGAAGACGGGGGCCAGGACGAGGTGGGCCGCACCGAGGGCCATGGTGTGCGGGGCGGCCACGACCTCGACCGGGGTCGGGAGACGGAGGCCGGCGAGCACCGCGGTCACGCCGTCCGCGAAGACCCCGGGCGCGGAGCGGACCACCCGGCCGCCGAGCAGGACCCGGTCGATGTCGAGGAGCCGGACCAGATTGGCGGCGCCGGTGCCGAGGATCCGCGCCGCCCCGGGCAGGTCCCCCCGGGCCACCGCCGCGAGGCAGAGCACCTCCAGGCAGCCGCGCGCGCCGCAGGCGCACGGGTCCCCGTCGAGCTGCACGGTCTGGTGGCCGAGCTCACCCGCCCCGGTCCGCTCGCCGCGCAGCGGGACGCCGCCGACGACGAGGCCGGCGCCGAGCCCCGTACCGAGGTGGACGTAGGCGAAGGAGCGGGGCGCGCCCGGCCGGACGGCGAGTCCGAGGGCGGCGGCGTTGGTGTCCTTGTCGAGCGTGACGGGCAGTCCGAGCCGCGCGCCCAGCACGTCGCGCACCGGATGCCCGTCCCACGACGCGGCCCCCGTGACCCGCCCCGGCACCCCGCCGCGGTGGTCCAGCGGCCCCGGCATCGCCACTCCGACCCCGAGCACCCCCGACCCGAGCACCCCCGACCCGAGCCCCGCGGCACCCGACGCCACCTCGGGGAGGGCGGCGGACCCGACCGAGGGGACGGCGGCGGACGCGTGACCCGGCGGCGGGGGGAGCGGGAGGCCCGCCTCCGCGAGGAGGGTGCGGAGCTCCTCCTCCACGGCGGCGAGGACCGGTTCCGGGCCGGCGGCCAGGGCCAGTGGGCGGTGGCGGAGGGCCACGGGGGCGCCGGTGAGGTCGGTGAGGGCGAGGGCGAGGCCGTCGCGGTCGAGGTGGGCGCCGACGGCGTACCCGGCGGCGGGGACCAGGCGCAGGACGGTACGGGGCTTGCCGCCGGTCGAGGCGCGGTGGCCGGCCTCTGCGGCCAGGCCCCGAGCGCGCAGCCGGGCGGTGATCTTGCTGACGGCCTGGGGGGTGAGGCCGGTGCGCTCGGCCAGTTCGAGGCGGCTGATGCCCTCCTCGCCCGCCGTACGCAGCAGGTCCAGCACGAGCGCCGTGTTGTGGCCGCGCAGCGCCGACAGGTTCGCGCCGCCGCCGGGGTCCCTCGTCATCACCGTCACCGGCTCATTCTGCCTCCTGCTTGCACTTCGGCAACAGCGTTGCTTAAGTGCTGTCCATGACGCCCCTCACCACCCCCCGCCCCCTCCGCGTCGGCCTCGTCGGCTACGGCCTGGCGGGCTCCGTCTTCCACGCCCCGCTGATCGCCGCCTCCCCCGACCTGACGCTCGCCGCCGTCACCACCGGCAACCCCGAGCGCGCCGCGGAGGCGCGGGCGGCCCACCCGGGCGTCCAGGTCCTCGCCCGCCCGGAGGAGCTGTGGGCGCAGGGCGGCCCGGAGCTCGACCTCGTCGTGGTCGCCTCCCCGAACAAGACCCACGTCCCGATCGCCGAGGCCGCCCTGAAGGCCGGGCTGCCCGTCGTCGTCGACAAGCCGCTCGCGGCGACCGCCGCCGAGGCCCGCGCCCTGGCGCGGCTCGCGGAGGAGCGGGGGCTGCTGCTCTCCGTCTTCCAGAACCGGCGCTGGGACAGCGACTTCCTCACCCTCCGCCGCCTCCTGGACGAGGGCGAACTGGGCGAGGTCCAGCGCTTCGAGTCCCGCTTCGAGCGGTGGCGGCCGCGCCCCAAGGGCGGCTGGCGCGAGTCCGGCGCCCCGGAGGAGATCGGCGGTCTGCTGTACGACCTCGGCAGCCACGTCGTCGACCAGGCCCTGGTCCTCTTCGGCCCCGCCGTGTCCGTCTACGCCGAGTCGGACGTGCGCCGGCCGGGCGCGGAGGCCGACGACGACACCTTCGTCGCGATCACCCACGCCGGCGGCGTCCGCTCCCACCTGTACATGAGCGCCACAGCCGCCCAGCTGGGGCCCCGCTTCCGGGTGCTCGGGCAGCGGGCCGGCTTCGTCACGTACGGCCTCGACCCGCAGGAGGCGGCACTGCGCGAGGGGCTGCGGCCCGGCCCCGGCGCGGCCTGGGGCGTGGAGCCCGAGGGGCTGTGGGGCCGGATCGGCTCCGGGGAGTCCCCGCTGACCGGCGGCGGGACGCCGGTCGCGTCGGTGCCGGGGGACTACCCGGCGTACTACGCGGCCGTCGCCGCCGCCGTGCGCGGCACCGGACCGAACCCGGTCACCGCGCACGAGGCGGCCGCCGCCCTGGACGTACTGGAGGCGGCGCGGCGCTCGGCCCGCGAGGGCGTCACTGTCAGGCCGACCACCGCGCCCGACGGCGCCGGCGGCTGACGGCGACGAGGACGCCGCCGCCGAGGGCGAGCGCGGCCGCCGTCGCGCCCATGACGATCTTCCCGGTGCCGGCGCCGGTCTCGGGGAGCTCGCCCCCGCCGTCCGGGCCGTGGTGGCCGCCGGTGTCGTCGCCGTAGCCTCCGTCGGAGCCGGCGTCGGAGCCACCGGCGTCGGACCCGCCGCCGCTGGTCCAGCCGCCCGAGTCACCGCCGTCGGAGCCGCCGTCCGTGACCCCGCCGTCCGTGACCCCGCCGTCGGCGGAGTCGGTCGGGCTGGGGACGGGCTCGGTCGGCGTGGGCGTGGTCTCGGTGGGGGTCGGCTCGGTGGGAGTCGGGGTGGACTCCGTCGGGGTCGGCTCCGTGGGGGTGGGCTCCGTCGGGGTGGGCGTGGTCTCCGTGGGGGTCGGCTCGGTGGGAGTCGGAGTGGTCTCCGTGGGGGTCGGCTCGGTCGGGGTGGGCGTGGTCTCCGTCGGGGTCGGGGTCGGGTCCTCGTCGCAGGACGGCAGGTCGCCGTCGAACGGGTAGTTGTGGATCTCCTGGCCGCCTCCCCCGCCCGGCTCGGAGGCGTGGGTCAGGTCGCCGGTGGTGAAGAAGCGGCCGTTCATGCCCGGCATGGTGATGGTGGCGGTGCTGGCCTGGTTGCCGACGAGGACGCTGCCCGCGAACTGCGCGGTGCCCTCGAACGTGACCCGGGTCGCGTCGGGGAAGTTCCACAGCAGCCGGTCGCGGAGCCCCGGGAGGCCGTCGATGTAGGTGTCGACGGTCCGGTCGCCGCCGAGGACGTTGACGAGGACGGTCGCGTTCGCGGGGATCCCCTCGAAGCGGATGCCCTGCTGCCCGCCGGGCCCCGACTCCAGGTCGAAGTCGACGTTGAAGACCTGGAGCGCGGAGGTGCCGTCACCGGTGAAGAGGGTCTCGTAGCCCTTGTTGACGGCCGTTCCGGTGGCGGTGCGGGAGGCCCCGTCGACGTACGCGTAGCACCGGCTCGCGGCGGTCAGCTCGTCGCGCAGGGCGGTGTACGGGGCGACGGCGGCCGCGTCCTTGACGGGCGCCGGGGAGACGGTGCCGGTGGCGGTGCCCGCGTACAGCGTCCTGCCGGTGACCGAGCCCTCCTCGGTGAGGAGGCTCTGCCCGGCGGCGACGGTGATGTTCCCGCCCACACTGAGGAACGCGGTCCCGTTGTCGGGGACGACCCGCGACCCGCCGCCGGCGATGCCGACGTTGTAGACCTGGGAGACGCCCGCGCGCTTGGCCTGGTCGAAGCCGCCGAGGACGACGACCTTGCCCTCGGCCTCCGCGGCGGCCTCGCGGACGAGGAAGTCGCCGCCGACGAAGACGTTGACGGCGTTGTCGCGCCACACGACCTCGCCGTTGTTGAGGTCGGGATACGTGGGCGGGCACTTGCCCGGCAGGCAGGGGCCGAGCCCGCCGGGCAGCGGATCGGCGGCGCCGGTGCCGGCGAGTCCGCCGACGAGGGCGCCGGAGGCGAGCACCGCCGTCGCGGCGGAGAGGGCGAGACGTGTTCCGCGGCGGGGGGCGCGTCCGTTCTTCACAGGTTCCATACGCCGCAATATGCATAAAAAAGGACGAAAATGGCGGCACCCCACGCGGGGTGCCGCCAGATTCGGCGCCGGCCGTCGTCGCCCGCCGGCGCAGCCCGTCGCCGGGCCGGGGGTCAGGCGCTCTTCAGCTCCTGGCGCTGACGGCCGAGGCCCTCGATCTCCAGCTCGACGACGTCACCGGCGCGGAGGTACGGCTTGGGGTCCGGCTGACCCATGGCGACACCGGCGGGCGTGCCGGTGTTGATGATGTCGCCGGGGTACAGCGTCATGAACCGGCTCACGTACCGGACGACCTCGGCGACCGGGAAGATCTGGTCGGAGGTGTGGCCCTCCTGCTTCAGCTCGCCGTTGACCCACAGGCGCAGGGTGAGGTCCTGCGGGTCGGGCACCTCGTCGGCGGTCACCAGCCAGGGCCCGAGCGGGTTGAAGGTCTCGCAGTTCTTGCCCTTGTCCCAGGTGCCGCCGCGCTCGATCTGGAACTCCCGCTCGGAGACGTCGTGCGCGAGCGCGTACCCGGCGACGTGCGCCAGGGCCTCCTCGTCGGTCTCCAGGTAGCGGGCGGTCCGGCCGATGACGATCGCCAGCTCGACCTCCCAGTCGGTCTTCACCGAGCCGCGCGGCACGAGGACGGTGTCGTCCGGGCCGACGACGGTGTCGGCGGCCTTGAGGAAGACGACCGGCTCGGCCGGGGTGGCCTGCCCGGTCTCGGCCGCGTGGCCGTGGTAGTTCAGCCCGATGCACACGACCTTGCCGATCCGGCCGACCGGCGGGCCGACGCGCAGCCCGGTGGCGTCGCCGGAGCCGCCGTACGCGGGGAGCACCCCGGCCTCGGCGGCGGCGCGGATCCGGTCGAGCGTGGCGGTGTCCGAGAGCAGCCGGCCGTCGACGTCGTCGGCGAAGGAGGACAGGTCACGGAGGGTCCCGTCCCCGTCGAGGAGGGCGGGACGCTCGGCGCCCGGCGGGCCGACTCGCAGCAGCTTCATGGTCTTCTCCCTGTGGTCGAGGTGGGCCCGGGGGGAGGCCCTTCGGTGCCCCGGCCGATGGAGTGCGGCCATCGGAGGATCGTCCGATCCTCCAAGGTTCCCGTTCAGCCCGCAAGACCCCGTTCAGCCTGCGGACCCTTACGCATGAGTAGGGCCCGCTCGACGACGGACCAGGTGGTGCTGGTGGCGAGGTAGAGCCCGACCGCCAGCGGGACGACGGCGACGGTCACGACGGTGCCGAAGGACAGCAGCGGAAGGATCCGGCCCAGCGCCGCCGGGGCGCCCTCCACCCCCGCCGCCCCCGCCGTCTCCCCGCGGGTCCTGCGGTACTGGTACGCGGCGACGGCGAGGGTCACCCCGAAGAGGGCGAGGTACACGAGCCCGGCCGGCCCGAAGGGCCCCCCGTCGGCGAGGGCGCCGGCCCACCGCGCGTCCAGCGGGGCGGCGAGGAGGCTGTGCCCGGCCATCCGGTCGCCGGAGGAGAAGAGCGCGTACAGGAGGAGGAAGGCGGGCACCTGGAGCAGGCCCGGCAGGATCCCGGCGAACGGCGAGACCTTCTCCTCGGCGTGCAGCTCCAGGATCGCCCGCTGGAGCCGCTCCGGCCGCCGCTTGTGCTTCTCCCGCAGCGCGGCCACCCGCGGCGCGATCCGGACCCGGGCCTGCTGCCCCCGGACGGAGGCGCGGGAGAGCGGGTGGACGGCCAGCCGGACCAGGGCGGTGAGCAGCACGACCGCGGCGGCGGTCGAGGCACCGTCGGCGAGGGGCTGGAGCAGCTCGGCGAGCCGCTCGACGAGGGCGGCGAAGGCGTCGAGGACGGACGTCGGGAAGACGGAGAAGGCGAGGGGCTGGGACGGGGGCGGGAGCGGGAGCGGGGACGGGGATGCGGGGAGGAGGGGCGCGGAGAAGGGCGGAGACAGGGGCGACAAGGGCAGGGACAAGGGAACCCTCCGGGGTTCGTCGTGCCGGGGATGGGGTGTCTCGGCATGACGGACCGCGCGAAGGGGTCGTCGGGTGCGGTGTGCGCGGACCCCTACGCGGCCGTCGGGAGGGAGCGTCCCGGCGCCCTGGGCCGGCTGCGGCCGGCCGCGTCGGGGTCGCGCTGCGGGAGGAAGGCCGTACGGCGGGCCCGGTCGCGCAGCGCGGTGCGGACGAGGGTGGGGGGCACGGCCGGAGCCGTACGGGCGCCGACGAGGGCGGCGACGACGGCGGAGGCGGCGAGGACGACGCCCGCGCCGACGGAGCCGTCGGAGAGGAACGCCCCGGCGGCCGCGAGCGCGAGGAGGAACGGCAGGAGGAAGGCGAGGGAGGAGGCGAAGGCGTGGAGGAGGGCGGGGGGCGCGACTCGGCGCGGGACCAGACTCCCGCTCATCACGCCCCCCGTTCCCCGGACTTCACTGTCTGCCGGGTAGGACGAACGGCCGTGCGGGAGAGTTCCCGGCCCTCCTCAGGAAGCGGCCGGCTCCAGGGGGACGAGGAGGCGGCGGGGGGCGAGGAGGGCGCGGCCGACCGGGTCGGCGGGGTCCGGGTCGAGCCCGGCGCCGGGCCGCATCTCGACGTCGGCGGGGGCCACGGGGAGGCGGCAGGCCGGGCACTCGCCGTACGGACCCAGTTCGGTGCCGCACTCGGCGTGGTGGAAGTGGCGCATGGGGACGGTGCCGGGGATCTCGGTCCTGCCCCAGGCTCCGAGGGCCCGCAGGACGGGCCAGAGGGCGAGGCCGCGCTCGGTGAGGACGTACTCGTCGCGGGGCGGGGAGTCCTGGTAGCGGCGCCGGTCGAGGACACCGGCGTCGACGAGGGCCTGGAGGCGGGCGGCCAGGACGGCGCGGGGGGCGCCGAGGTGGGCCAGGAAGTCGCTGTACCGGCGGACGCCGTAGAAGGCGTCGCGCACGACGAGCAGCGTCCAGCGCTCGCCGACGACCTCCAGGGCGCGGGCGATGGAGCACTGCTGCTGGGCGTAGTCCTTGCCGAGGGCCATGCCGACCAGCGTACCCAAAAGTTCGGTTCAGTGACCGAACCTATCTGGTGAAGCATCGGTTCATTGAACGAACTCAAGGGGTAGAGTAATGGTTCATTGACTGAACCGACGACGCCTTGACGCACCGATCGGGCGGAGGCCCCCATGCGCACAGCCCAGCCGCAGCCCCACCGCGAACCCCGCCCCGACCCGCCCGGGCACGCCGCCGCCCCCGCTCCCGGCGACCCGGCCCGCTCCCCCGGTCCGGATCGCTCCCCCGGTCCGAATCACTCCCCCAAGCCGGATCGCTCCCCCGGGCCGGATCGCTCCCCCGGCCCGACCCGCTCCCCCGGTCCGGCCACCCTCGCCGTCACCGCCCTCGCCACCACCCTCGCGCTGATGAACTACACCGCGCCGATGCTCACCCTCCCGGCGATGGCGGAGGCGTTCGGGACGCCGCCCTCGGCACAGGCCTGGCTGCTCAACGGCACCCCGCTCGGCCTCGCCGCGCTGCTCCTGGTCGCGGGCGCGCTGGCCGACGCGCACGGCCGGCGCCGGGTCTTCCTGCTCGGCACGCTCGCACTCGGCGTGACGACCGCGCTCGGGGCCTTCGCCGGCTCGACGGCGCTCTTCACGGCGGCGCGGATCGCGCAGGGCGCGGCGAGCGCGGCGATCCTCGCCGGGAGCCTGGGCCTGCTGGCCGACGCGTACCCCTCGGGCCGCGACCGGATCCGGGCCACCGGAGTCTGGGGCGCGGCGGTCAGCGGCGGGATCGCGCTGGGCCCGCTGCTCGCGGGAGCGCTCGGGCCGGTGGACTGGCGGCTCGCGTACGTGGCACTCGGCGCGGCGGCCGTGCTGACGGCGGCGGTGGGGACCCGTACCCTCGCCCGTCCGGCGGACCGCGCCACGGGCGGCGGCCGGCGCCCCGACCTGCTCGGGGCGACCACCCTCGCCCTGGCCCTCGGCGCGCTGCTGACCGCCCTGACGCTGGGCCGGGACGGGTGGCTGCGTCCGGTGATCGGCGTGCTGTTCCTGGCGTCGGCCGCGCTGACGGCCCTCTTCCTCCGGGTGGAGCGCCGGGTGGCGCGGCCGATGATCGACCTGGCGCTGCTGCGGCGGCCGGACTTCCGGGTGTCGGCGGTGGGCGCGCTGTTCACGGGCCTGGCGGTGATCGGCCTGTTCAGCGTGGTCCCGGCCCTGGTCCAGCGAGGCACGGGCATGGCGCCCCTGGCGGCGGCGTGGCTGTTCGTCCTCTGGTCGGGCACGGCGTTCGCGGTGGCGCTCCAGGCACGGCGGCTCGCGGGCCGGCTCTCGGCCCCGTACCAGCTGGCCCTCGGCTTCGTCCTGTCGGCGGCGGGCGTCCTGCTCCTCCTCGGCGCCCTCGACTCCCCCGCCCTCCCCTGGCCGCGGCTGATCGCGGGGCTCGTGACGGCGGGCGCGGGCAGCGGCCTGCTGAACGCGGCGCTGCCCCGGCTCGCGGTCGACTCGGTGCCCCCGGAGCGGGCGGCGATGGGCTCGGGCGCGAACAACACGGCCCGGTACATCGGTTCGGCCGCCGGCGTGGCGCTGATGCTCGCCCTGTCCGGGTCGGGCCCCGACGCGGCCGTCGCGGCCTCGGCGGTCCTCGCCCTGGCGGGAGCGGCCCTCACCGTCGCAGGGTCGCCCAGACGATGAGCCGGTGGCGGGAGGTGAACTCCGGCGTGCAGGTGGTGAGGGTGAGGTAGGACCCGGCCCTGGAGTACCCGTACGAGGGCTTGACGATCGACCGGGGCACGGGCTGGATGACGCCCGTGTCGCGCGGCGAGGTGACCGGCAGGATCTGGTCGACGCGGTAGGTGTACGTGCCCTCCCGGGTCCGCAGGACGATCTCGTCCCCCTTCCGCAGCCGGTTGACGTACCGGAACGGTTCGCCGTGCGTGTTCCGGTGCCCGGCGAGCGCGACGTTCCCGGGCCGCCCGGGGGCGGCGGTGCCGGGATAGTGGCCCACGTACCCCCTGTCCAGCACCTTGCTCTTGGAGATCCCCCGGGCGACCGGCACCGTCAGCCCGATCCGCGGGATGCGCAGCACGGCGAAGGTCGCGCCGGAGGGCGGCGGGACGGCGGACGGCGCCGCGGGGCGCGCCGGAGGCCTCGTACGCCCGGGGGACGGACTCCCGGACGCGGGCCCGCCGACCGGGGCGCCCGGCACGACGGACGACTCGGCCGCGGGCTCGGGGCCGGGGCCGGGGTCGGCCTGGGGCCCGTCCTCGGGGGAATCCGCCCCCTCCCCGCCCCCGGGGGGAGAGATGTCCCACTCCCGCTCCAGCGCGGCCACCTCCGCGCCGGCCTCGGCACGGGCCTGCTGATTGGTCCACCACAGCTGGTGGACGACGAGCAGAAGGATGAGAACACCGCAGGTGACGACGGTCTCGGCGGCGATCCAGAGCACGCGGGCGAGCCCACGGCGCCCCGAGCGCGCCTGGACGACGACCGGCACCCGCTCCCGCCCCCCGCGTCTCCTGTCCCGCACGCCGCGCACGATAGGCGCTGCCGCGCCAACTCTCCAGGGGCGTACAGCAGTACGGTGAAGACATGCGCCCCGACACGCCTGCCGCCCACACCGCCGAAGCCGAGCGCCTGCTGCGCACCGCCGCGCAGTACCCCGGGGACCGGGAGCCGCTGGTGCTCCGGGCCGCGGCCCACCTGGAGCTGGCGGACGACCGGCCGGGGGCGACCGCCCTCTACGACGACCTGCTGTCCGGCGAGCCGGCGGACCCGCACCTGATCCGCGCGCTGAAGGCGTCGAACCTGTGGGAGTACGGGCACGAGGCCGAGGCGAGAGCCGTCATCGACGGCGTCCGCCGCGCCCGCCCGACGGACGCGGCCCCGTGGGAGATCGTGGCGGAGACGCTGGAGGCCCACGACGAACTGCAGACGGCGGAGGCCACGCTGACCGAGGCGGCGACCCACCTCCTCGCCCCCGGCACGGAGCTCCCCCACGCGACCCGCTCGCTCCTCGCGACCCGGCACCGCGTCCGCCGCATGCTGGCCCTCGACCACGACGACTGGGACACCCTGGCGGACCGCCTCCACCCCGGCACGATCCCCCTGGACGAACTCCACGACCCGAAGCGCCTGTGGTCCCTCGGCTCCTCCGACCCCGCCGAGCTCCAGGCCGAGATCGCCCGCCTCCGCTCCGAACTGGGCACCTACCGCACGGCCCTCTCCCGCCCCTTCCCGGTGGCGGTCCTCCACTGGCCCTCCGGCGAACTGGACGAGCTCCTCGCCGCCTACCCGGAGCTGGAGACGGAGTACCCCACCCACCGCGCCCACCTGACGGACATCGAGGCCTCCCTCCGCGAACTCTCCGCGGCCGGCACCCCCAACCTCGGCATCGTCCGCGCCACCGTCCCCTCCTACGAGGCCTTCGCCGCCTCGGAGTCCTCCTCCCCCGCGAACGCCGACCTCCTCCCCCAGTACGCCACCACCCTCGCCGCCCGAGCCCGAGCCACCCCCTGGCCCCCTCTCCGCACGGCCACCTGCTGGTGCGACTCGGGGCGGGCCTACGGGGAGTGCCACGGGGCGGAATGAGCCCGCGGGGCCGCCGGCAGAATGCCGGTGTGCCCGAAGCCACCCCCTCCTCCCCCGGCGTCTCGGCCCGCATGAGCAGGCAGGCCAGCAAGGACACGGCCGCCGAGCTCGCGGTACGCCGTCTCCTCCACGCGGCCGGGCTGCGCTACCGCGTCGAGTACCCGGTCCCCGGCATGGCCCGGCGCCGGATCGACGTGGCCTTCACCTCGGTGAAGGTGGCCGTACTGATCGACGGCTGCTTCTGGCACGGCTGCCCCGAGCACGCCACGCGTCCGAAGGCGAACGCGGAATGGTGGCGACAGAAGCTCGACCGCAACATGGCCCGCGACCTGGAGACGACCGCGCACCTCACAGCGGCCGGATGGGAAGTGCTCCGCTTCTGGGAGCACGAGGCCCCGGAGGAGGTCGCGGCGACGGTGCGGGCGGCCGTGGCCGAGAGAAGGCGGGCGCTTCCCGGGGCCGGGATCGCGGCGCAGGAGGAGCGGGGCAGGAATGAGTGAGCTGCTCCGTTTCGTGGACGTCTGCTCCGGTGCGGGCGGCCTCGCCTCCGGGCTGGAGGCCGCCGGCTGGGCACCGTCGCTGCTGCTCGACCACGGCTCCCAGGCGTGCGAGACGATCCTCGCCAACCGACCGCACTGGAACGTGGTCCGTCAGGACCTGGTCGACTTCCTGCCCGACGAGCACCCGGAGTCCCTGGACGTCGATCTCCTTTCGGCGGGGCTTCCCCGGGTGAAGGCATCGGCCGCGCGGGGCCGGGCCGACGCCGACAAGGAACTGCGGCTCCTCGAGGCCACGGTCTACCTGCTGCATGCCGTCCAGCCGAGGGCCCTGCTGCTGGAGAACCTGCCCGCACTGGTCGATTCCCCCGCCTACGCGTCGATACGATCCTTCATCGAGGCCGAGCTGAGTCATCTCGGCTACCGTTCTCGCTGGTTCGTCCTGAACGCCGCAGACTTCGGCGTACCGCAGGAGCGTAGGGTCGGCGTGCTGGTGGCGATCAAGGAACCGTGGTTCTCCGGATTCGCCCCGCCGGCTCCAACGGTCACTGATCACGTCCCGGTGGGACACGTGCTGCTCCCGTCGATGAGGTCACGGGGTTGGGCCGAAGCCGAGGAATGGGCCGCGCAGGCCACAGCGCCGGCACCCACTCTGGTCGGTGGGTCCGAGAACCGGGGCGGCGCGGACCTGGGGCCGTCGGGCACCAAGCGCGCGTGGGCACGGATGGGGGTGAACGCGGGTTCGCTCGCCGACGACGTCCCGGGACCGGAGTACGCGTGGCCGCGCTCGACGGATCCCGCCCTGATGGTGAAGATCACGGTGGATCAGGCAGCCCTGCTCCAGTCGTTCCCGCCGGAGTGGCGCGTCACCGGACGCAAGACGTCGCGGTACCGACAGATCGGCCATTCCACTCCCCCGCCGGTGGCGCGGGCACTCGGCGTCGCCCTGGCGGAGGCCCTGCGCTCCCCCTCTTCGTGAGGGACCGGTGCTATCTTTTTCTGTTCTAGAATTCCGGCACATGAGCCACGCCCACAACCAGCACACACCACCTGCGGACCTCCGCATCCTGGACCTGTTCGCAGGGCCCGGTGGACTGGACGTGGCGGCCGAGGCCCTGGGCTACCGGGCCACGGGCATCGAGTGGGACGACGACGCCGTCATCACCCGCAATCACGCCGGGATGGACACCTTCCACGGCGATGTCCGCCGCTACCGCGCGGCCTTCTTCCCGCACGCCGACGTGCTCACGGGCGGTCCGCCGTGCCAGACCTTCACGGTCGCCGGGAACGGCGCCGGCCGCAGGTCCTTGCACGACGTGACGGAGCACATCCATACACTGCACGAGGCCGTGCGCACCGCGCGCGCCGTTCGCAGCGACGAAGACCGCCTCGACGCCTGGAAGGGCGCCTTCCGCACCTGGCGGAAGATCTACGAGAAGCTCCGGCTCAACGAGGTCCTGGCCGAAGAGGTCAGGGTCGAGAAGCAGCGGATCGAGAAGGCCCGGACCGGCCTGCGCAAGACCATGCGGAGCCGACTGGCGGGCCTGGGCCACACCCCGCGGGAGACCAAGGACTTCTTCAAGAAGCTGAAGAACCCTCAGGACGTCCGACTGCCCGACGCCGACCTCACCGCGCTGCTCAAGGCGTACGGCGATCTGAACGGCGAACTCGACAAGGCGCGCAAGCGGCTCGAGGAGCTGGGCGACCCCCGGACGGGCCTGGTCCTGCAGCCCCTGTGGTGGGTGATCGAGCGGAGCCTGCGGCCCGGCTCGCGCCCCTATGAGGCCGTGGTGCTGGAGCAGGTCCCGGCGGTGATGCGGGTGTGGGAGGAGTACGCCCGTGTTCTCACGACTCTCGGGTACCGCACGAACACGCAGTACCTGCACACGGAGGCGTTCGGGGTCCCGCAGACCCGGCGCCGTGCCGTGTTGATGGCGAGGCTCGGCCCCGGAACGCTCGCCGATCTGGAGGCGACCCACGAGCGCTACCGCCCGGGAGGGCGCGACGGCGGTGTGCTCGGGGAGGACGGCGAGCAGCTGCCCCTGCCCCCGCGGGACACCCCGGATCCGGCGGAGAAGACCCCGAAGACCCCGAGCAAGGGCTGGATCTCCATGGAGACGGCTCTGCGCGAGGCCGCGGGCGCGTTCCCCGAGCGAGGTGAGTTCACCGTCGTCTCGAACTACGGCACCGGCGGCGATCCGGACGCCCGGGGGCGTCGCGACCATGACACCCCCTCGGCCACCATCACGGGGAAGGTGTCCCGGAACCGTCTGGTCCACAAGGGTACGAACGTGGACCTCCCGGGCGGTCTCGGTCGTTTCACGAACGCCGAGGCGGGCGTGCTGCAGACCTTCCCCGCCGCGTACCCCTGGAAGGGCAAGGACGTGGCACAGCAGATCGGTAACGCGGTCCCGCCCCTGTTGGCGCTCCACGTGCTGCAGCACGTCCTCGAACCCGACCTGGACGGGGACGGGAGGGAAGAACGGTTGGAGGAGGCGGCCGAGCGGTTGAGGACCCGGCCGGCCTCCGCCGTCCCGGTGGAGGCACTGGACCACAAGGGCCTGAAGGGTCACCCGCTCACCGGCAGGTGACCCGCCCGACTCAGCCGCGGGGCTCCCGCCCGCGGATCGGGGCCGTCTCGAACAGGTCGACGAAGTAGTCCGTGAGGACCTCCACGGAGGCGCGCGGGACGGGTTCCTCGTCGGGCCCGTCCGGCAGGGTGTGCCTCGGCACGGACGCCGCGTTCCCCGCCTCGGCGATCCAGGCGGCCAGGGCGTCGGGGTCGCGGGGCAGGTCGGGGGCGAACGCGTCGTAGACCACGGTCGCGGCGGCGGCGTTGATCGCCGTCATGAGCCCCTCGATCTCACGACCCGTGGCGGCGACACCCCGCTCCATGACCTGGACGAGCGCCTGCGCGGTCGGGCGATGGTCGATCAGCTCCCTGCGGAGAGCCGAGTGGATCAGGTCCTGGTTGCCGCAGGCGGCCACGACCGGGGTGTAGTCGCCGCCGTTCCGGAACATCTCCGCCGCCCACCACAGCCGCGAGAAGCACTGTCGGTCGAGCGAACCGCGGAACCTCTCCGGGGTGATCCTCGAGGTCGTCTGCGAGAGGTGTCGCCAGGCCACGTAGTCCGGCGCCACGGCCAGCGCGAAGTGGCTCCACAGCCTCCGGTCGGCGGCCTCGCGCCGGTTGAGACGGAGCGCGGCATGGAGTCGCGGCGCCAACCAGGCGTCCGCCTGGGTGCGGTTGTCGTGGAACGCGTGCATGGCGTCCTCGACGAGGTCCCTCAGCGGTTCGACCTCCCAACGGGGATCGTCGTCGGCCTGAGCGTCGACGACCTTGTCCAGGTCGACGCCGGCGTGGCCCTGGACACCCTGGAGCAGGTCCTCGGTGAGGAAGGGTTCGGCCGCGGCCGCCGACAGCAGGCCGAGGCGCACGGGGAGGTGGTAGGGCTTCTCGATCATGCCTTGTCGCCTCGGTTCAGCTGCTGGAGCGCGCGCAGCGCCTGGGAGAGGGCCTTGCTCGCACCGGCGCGTCGCACGGCCGCGTAATGGACTCGGGTCTGGAGTTCGACCCACCCGGCGTCGCCGGTGCGCCGACGGTGGACGCGTCGGAGGGCCTCCTCCACGTGGACGCCCGGCATCACGTCGGGGAGCATCTCGCGGAGCACCTCGCCACGCCAGTCGGTGGGGAAGACCGGCGAGCCGTCGGGCTCGATCTCGAGGTCGCCCACGGCACTGTGGAAGACGGCGGTCCACACGTCGGTGGACATCTGCGAGACCAGCAGCTCGTGGACCTTGTTCTCGATGCCGCCGCTCTCCGCGTCGAGCAGGTCGGAGAACCCTTCGATGTCGGTGTTGACCAGCACCGCGGGGACCCTGCCGGAGGCGTCCACGATCCAGGGGACGTCGGAGTAGGCGTGCAGCCAGGTGCGGGAGCTCTTGGCGAAGCCGAGCTGCTTCACGTCGAGGCGCAGCCCACCGAGGGGTTCGTCGGCGGTGACGTCCACGGTCCAGTCGTCGTCGGTCTCCGCGATCGACCGGCCCCGTACGTCGTCGACGGTGGCGACGGCCTGGGCGGAGAGCGTCGCGCGGCCCACGTGCTCGTCCCGGATCAGTTCGACGGCGCCGGACCATTCCTTGCTCCCCGGTGCGTCCTGCCGGAGGTCGACGACGGTGCGCACGTTCGTCTCCCCGTCGGTGAGCACGGCCAGGACCCGCAGATCGCTCCACGGGGCGTCGTCGGCCACCGAGCCGGGAGGCAGCGTGGCCGAGATCCCGATCCTGGCGGAGACCCAGTCGTCGTACTGCGCCACGCCCAGGGCCACCGTCCGCTGCGGGACGGAGAAGGCCGAGGTGTCCAGGTGGTCCCTGGTGTTGTCGGGGAGTTTCAAGGAGGCCGAGGTCACCCGGAGGGTGATCGGGCGGTTGAGCCGCTTGTACGGGTAGAACTTCATGCCTCACTCCCCCTTGCCGGCGCGCAGTTCGAGCACGAGCCGCGTGAGCGTGGTGCGGACGGGGTGACTGGTGACGTCGGTGGATCCGCTGAAGACGGCACGTCGGGCACCGGGTGTGAAGCGCAGTACGTCGTCCTCGACGGCGCATCCGTCCACGGCGACGAGCTCCGACCAGTCCAGTCGGGGTCGACTGCCCGATCTCACGTCGAGCAGCACGACCGGGGTCATGGTGGGCAGTTCGTCGGCGCGGGGCAGCTTGACCTCCGCGGTGATCCGCCACTCGCCGTCCGGGCCGATCGACGCCTCCAGGCCGTCGAGCTCCGGGAGGCCGGGACCGGCCGGTCGTTTCACCGCCGCTCTCCGGCCGGTGGGCACGGTGAGGGCCTTCCGCAGCTTCGCACCGCCCTCGTCGCCGGAGCGCTTGGGCCCGGAGACCAGTTCCTTCACCGCTGCGTTGATCTCGGTGGTGAGGCGGGCGATCCGGTGGTGCGCCGTGTGCGACCACCGGAGGGTGAGCTCCTCGGTCTGCCCCCACCGGTCGTGCTCGGGCGGTTCGGCGGCCCTGAGGAATTCCTCGGCCTCCTCGGCGAAGGGGGCGGTGTCGCCTGCCGCGGTCCCGGCGAGGAGCACCGCCTGGAAGTTGTTGGCGCCGAGGGGGAGGCCGAACACACCGGACCTCTTGATCGTCATCCGGTTGCCCCGCAGCGAGTGGACCTGCTTGGGGACTCCGTCCCGGTCCGAGGCGTCGGTCACCAGGAGCACGGCCTGATGGGTGCCGAGGGTGCCACCGAGACCTCCACCGCGAGGCAGCCTGAGCGGGACCGTCCGCAGGGCCACCTGGCCGGCCTCGGTCAGCCGGTCGACGGTCGTCCCTTCGTAGAAGGCGCGCAGCGCACGGGTGCGGGCGGGCTGGGCCTCCGAGGGGTCGACCTTCTCCTCCTCGATGACGACCTGCCCGTTGCGCAGGGTGCGGACGGAGGTCTCGAGCAGGGGGAGGCGACTGCCTCCGGCGGTCATGGCCGCCCAGAAGTCGCGTTCCAGCGCCCGGACGAGGCGTCGGTGCATGGAACCGATGTCGCGGGTCCCGTCGTCGGTGGCCGTCTCGTCCTCGGTGGCACGGTCGGCCTGGCCCTCGTCGAGGCTGGCCACGTCGTGCGCGCCGACGATGAGGAAGGAGGTGCCCGGTTCCTCGCTGTCACGGGTGAGGTGGAGACGTTCGACCGTCTCCTCGTCGGCCCACCAGGAGCGGGTCACCTGCGCCCCGGGGCTGTCCGGGTCGGGGCGGCCCAGCCAGGCGGGGCCCGCGTACGTGCCGCCGTCGACGGAGCGCCACGGCAGCTCCAGCCGTCCGATGACACGCCGCTCGGTCCGGCCTTCGTGGGGGGAGGAGAGCGTGGAGTTGATCAGCACCATGCCCAGGGCGCTGGTCGCCCAGAGTGTGGCCTTGCCGAGGCCGAAGGAGCCGCCGGCACCACGGTCCGACTTGAGGCTCTCCAGCTGGCGTCTGACGACGGCGGCGAACTTGCCGTTGTCGTAGTCGTCGCCGACGAGTCCGGACGCGTTGTAGTCGTCCACCCGGAGGAGGACGAGCCGCCCCTTCTCGAACATGTCCTGCACGCCGGCGTGGACGACCCTGCCGACCTTCTGGTGGGAGGCAGACGCCGACACGGCTTCGTAGTGGGGCTGGAGCTCGTCCCAGAGGATCGCCTGCCGGAAGGCGTCCAGCATCTCGCCGGTGAGCTCGTGGATGGTGTATCGCACTCTGACGGGGCGGCCGTTCTCGGTCAGGCGCTCGTCGAGACTGTTCTGGCAGGTCTCGCGGGCCAGGACCTGGACGTCCGCGTCGAAGGCGAAGGCGGCGGCGTTGCCGCCGTCCCGACCACCGTCCTGGTAGCCGGGCCGGTGGTACCAGGTGACGGGGAGGCCGGCCTGCGTGTCGGTGGTGCGGCTGTGGACGGTTCCGATGTCGGTGCCGAGCGCCTTGGCGATCTCGGACATGACCGTCGGGCGCGGTACGGATCTCTTGGTGATCCACGCGGACACCGCGGCGCGCGTCAACCCCAACTCCTCCGCCAGCTCGGCCTGCGTCCTGCCCGCGAGCTTGAGCTGCCGGGCCAACCACGGCCCGAAGTCCTCGCCTGTCTCCATGCAACCACCCGTTCGTCGACCGTGTCCCTACAACTGCCGAAGAGGTTAATTTGACAGGTCCAAGATCGTCAAACAGTGCTTGACATCCCACCGGTCGACCCCGTGCCACCCTCCAGTCCGAATAAGGCAGAAGAATAGGCAGATGTCCCCTTTGCCAGCATTTGGCAACGGAGAATTCCAGCCACTCGGCGCCGATGAAACCAGGCCTCCCTTTTCGCCACCCACGATCTCCTCCTTCAGGTCCGCCCATAACCGTTGACACGAGCGTCGAGCCACGGGAAGATGCAGGGTGACCCAAAAGGATCTCGCTCTATCGGAAATATGAGCGATCGGGGGAGAGCTCTACCCTCAGGCATTTCTTCCGATCCACTAGCACGCGCCGCCAAGAACCCACAAGACCTTTTCGGGCGGTTGACACCGCCAGGCAGGCAACCTCTACCCTGAGCGGGTCGAAATCAATGCCGGAGAGGAATTAGGTGCACCCCATGTCGGGCCATTTCGGTGTGCCTCCATTTCTTTGCACAGCGCCACATCGCGTGGCGTTATCAACCGAAGACGAGAGGATACTGGTGGGTAATTACCGGGGGGAATCGGGGCCGTCGTTCGAGAGCGACTCCCCGCTGTGCGGAATTCAGGAGTCCGGACGGGAGATGGAGTCGCTGCGCCAGGAATTCCTCGTGGCCTCCGACCAGGCTGCCCGGAAGCGCGTCGTCGGCTCGTACGGGCTGACGTACGACCTCTTCTGTCACCTGGACGAGCTGCACGGGCTGGGCCTCGACGCCAAGGGCTACCGCGACCTGTTCGACGACGACCACGATGAAGGCTGACCGCGCCCTTCCCGGCACCGCGCGGCGCGCCGGCCTGGTGCAAGGCACCGGGTACACCCCGGGCCCTTGGGCCGGGCCGGCCCGCCGCGGCCTCCATCTCCTCCTTCCTCGACTCCAGGAGCCGCAGAGACATGCCTGAAACCGACTCGCCGGTCGTCCGCACCGTTCTCGACCAGTCCGCCCGCGTCCTCCAGACCTACGAGGTCGACCCCGGCCTCATCCCGGAGCACGCGAACAGCGAGCGACGCATCACGCAGGGCGGGTACGGCGACCGCCAGCTCTTCGAACTCGTGCAGAACGCGGCCGACGAGATCGCGGCCCACCCGGGCGGAACCGTCCAGGTCGTGCTCACCGACACCCATCTCTACTGCGCCAACGAGGGCACGGCCGTCTCCCCGGAGGGAGCGGAGACGATCCTGCGGATGAGCATGTCGCGCAAGCGCGGCGGCCAGATCGGGCGCTTCGGCGTGGGCGTGAAGTCGGTACTGGTCGTGACCGACACCCCGCAGTTCTTCAGCTCCACCGGTTCCTTCGGCTTCGATCGCGAGTGGGCGTACGAGCGCATCCGCTCCGTCCCCGGGGTCCAGGCCCACCTCGGCACGGCGTTCGAGGCGCCGGTGCTGCGCATGGCCCGACCCCTCGACGCGACCGCCGAGCGCGCCCAGGATCCGGTGCTCGACGAACTCCTCCGGTGGGCCACCACGGTGGTTCGTCTGCCCCTGCTGCGGGGCGCGGCGGACCGGTTGGCCCAGGACATGCACGGTGGCCGGACGAGCGCCGCCTCCCGCGAGGAGTTCCCGCTCGGCTTCCAGCTCCTGTCCCCGCACGTGGCGAAGGTCGTCCTGGAGGACCGACGACCGCGCCCCGTCGTCCGTCGCGTGCTGACGGCCGAACAGTCCGGCGACCTGCACACGGTGTACGAGGAGCGAACGGGCAGGCCGACGACGGCCGACCGCTGGAGGGTCTTCTCCGCCACGCACGAACCCGGTCCCGCCGCGCGCGCCGACGCCGGTGAACTGCACGACCGTCTCACGCTCGACCTCGCCTGGGCCGTACCGGCACTGGAGAAGGACGCGACCACCGGTCTGTACGCGTCCCCCAGATCACGCGGCCGCGGACGCTTCTGGTCGTTCTTCCCCACGAAGTACGAGATGTCCCTCAGCGGCGTCCTGAACGGCGCCTGGAAGACGAACGAGGACCGCCAGAACCTTCTCGACTCCTCCGCCTTCAACGAGGAGATGATCAAGGTGTCGGCCGCACTCGTGGTCGACTCGCTCCCCCGGCTCGCTCCGGCCGAGGACCCCGCCGCCTACCTCCCGCTGCTCCCCGGGCGTGTGAAGGAGGCCATCAGCTGGGCGGACGAGTTCCTGACCAGGGAGATCTGGGCCCGCGCCGCCGTGGGTCCGTCGCTCCCCGATCAGGAGGGCGTCCTGCGTGCGCCGAACGAGCTCCGCGTGCACCCCCGGCTCGACAAGGACCGTCTCCACCGATGGCTCCGGATGTGGCACGAGTGCCCGGACCGCCCGTCGGACTGGCTGCACCCCTCCGCCGAGGTCGACGTCCTGCGTGGGGGAAAGGTCGAGCACATCCTCGGCGCCGCCGGACACCAGCGCACCGACGTCCGCACGTGGCTGGAGGCGCTGGTGGCGTCCGGCACGGCCGAGGCGTCGGCCGTGGCCATCCGCATCCTCACCGACATGGTCGAGCACAGGTCGCCCTCCGCGGAAGAGGCGCGCAGGGCGCGGATCGTCCTCACCGAGGAGCACGGCCTCGTGGCTCCCGTGGCCGGGCGGGTCTTCCGGCGCGCCGACGAGGGAGGCCTGCCCGAGTCCCTCGTCTACGTGGTCGGCGCGATCGCCCGGGACCCGTCCCTCGCGCACGCCCTCAACGTTCTGGGCATCCGCGAGGCCCATGCCGAGGGCCGGTTCGTCAGCGTCCTCGACCAGGGCTTCGACGGCTACGGCGACGCCGAGTGGGAACGGTTCTGGGACCTCTTCCGCCGCGCCGGAGGACGACGCCTCGCCCACACCCTCCTGGAGAAGGTGCCGAACCCGCGCGAGACGCTGCACGTGCGGACCGCTGACGGACGGTTCCGCCCCGTGCGGAACTGCATGCTCCCCGGCACGGTCGTCACCGCCGAACGGGACCCCGGCATCGCCGTCGACACCCGTTTCCACTCCGACGACCTGTCCTTCTTCCCCGAGCTCGGTCTGCGGGAACGCCCCTCCGCGTCGGTGCGACCGGAGGGCGAGGAGTGGTTCGAGGAGTACCGGCAGGCCGTGCACTCCGCCTATCTGCGCACGCTGGCGACCCACGCCCCCCGCCCCTCGCTCACCCGCATGAGGCTGGAGGGATCCGCCGTCGGCGGCCCGCTGCACTTCTTCAGGGACCTGTCGGAGGAGTCGCGCGCCGCCTTCCTGAAGGCCCTGCCCGACGAGTCCGTGGTCGACAACTGGACCCTGCAGATCGGTGCGCAGACGAGCACCCGGCAGGCCGTCGCCTCCCCCGTCCGCTGGCTGCTCAGGAAGTACGGCCGCGTCGCCACCTCTCAGGGACTCAAGCTCCTCCCGGAGGCAGTCGGTCCCCAACTGGCCGCTTACCGGGACATGCTCCCCGTGGCGGACATCTCGCCGGAGAAGGCCCGGAAGCTCCATCTGGCCACGACCGTCGACGACGTCCCGGCGGACCGGTGGGAGGCACTCCTCGCCGAGCTGGCGCGCAGCGAGGACGACAGTGTCGTGGGCGGCACGTACGTGATGCTGACCCGGTTCGGCGCGGACTTTCCCGAGGACACCCTCACACGCTGCCGGATCGGCGACGTCTGGGGGAACCGCCCCGACGAGGAGATCACCGTCGCGGTCGGCGCCGCCGAGTACCGGGCGTTGCGGGCCGAGCAACTGCCCGCTCTGCTCGTCGCCACGCCCGAGGACGCCGACCTGCTGGTCGAGAAGTGGGGCATGCTCCGCTTCGCCGACGTCATCAGCAAGGAGACCCGGGAGGTCCTCGAGGGCGACCCGGTGCCGCTCGTCGAGCTCTTCCCCGGCCTGCGCCAGCAGTTGAGCACCGCGAACAGGAACAGCCTCGTGCAGCGGTGCAGCGAGCTCGAGGAGCTGACCCGTACCCCGAACGGCACCAGGCCTCAGCCCCTCGACGCGGTGCGCACGGGCTCCACCGTGAAGATCCTCGTCCCGCTCGACCCCGAGCCGATGCTGCTGCTGATCGACCGGGAGCTGGAGCTGGGGCTCGGCGCGGCCGGCTGCCGGGCGGTCCTGCAGCTTCAGGACCGCATGGCTCGCGACAGCGCCGTGCGGTCGGCGATCAAGGCCGTGCGCGAGGCCGACGACGTCGTCACCAAGATCGAGCTGCTGGTCGGCGCGGACGCGCTGCGCGCCGGGCTGCCGGAGGGCCTGCTGGAGGCCGAGACCCAGGAGACCGGGGAGACCGAACCCTCCGGCCACCGCATCGCGCAGATGGCGTTCAACGCGCACGGCGACGGAGTCCTCCAGCAGCACGCACGGGACATCCAGGCCCGCTTCCCGAACGCTCCGGTCGCGTACGGCGGTTCGTCGGCGGCCGTCGCCTTCGTGTCGGACCTGCGGCTCCCCGTGACGTTCGCGGGGTCCCGTACCCCTGCGCCGCCGGCGTCCGAGACGGTGGAGGGCCCGCGGGACTTCCCGCGACTCCACGACTACCAGGAGGACCTGGTCAGGAACATCAGCGGTCTCCTCGACCGGCTCGCCCCGCAACGCGCGATGCTGTCGCTGCCCACCGGGGCGGGCAAGACGCGGGTCACCGCGGAGGCCGTCATCCGATGGGTCAAGCAGGTGGGCGACCTGAGCGGTCCCCTGCTGTGGATCGCCCAGACCGAGGAGCTGTGCGAGCAGGCGGTGCAGAGCTGGAAGTTCGTGTGGAGCAAGGTGGGCGCGGAGCGACCGCTCGTCATCAGCCGACTCTGGAGCAGCAACGAGGTCGGGGACGTGGACGACCATCCGCACCTCGTCGTCGCCACCGACGCCAAGCTGGAACGCTGCCTGGAGACCGACGCGTACGCGTGGCTGCGAGAGGCCGCCCTGGTGATCGTGGACGAGGCGCACACCGCCGTCTCCAAGCGTTACACCGCGATCCTCGGGCAGCTGGGCCTCACCCAGTACGAGACCAGGCGGCACCTGCTGGGCCTCACCGCCACCCCCTACCGCAACACCAACGAGGAGGAGACCCGGCGTCTGGTGGGGCGCTTCGGCAACAAGCGCCTCGACGAGGGTGTCTTCCCCTCCGGCGACCCCTACCGGGACCTGCAGGACTGGGGAATGCTCGCGCAGGTCGAGCACCGCACCCTCGAGGGTGGCCGGATCGAGCTGACCAGGGAGGAGAAGGCGCAGGCCGAACGCATGTCGATGCTCACGCGCGCCGCCGAGCAGCGGCTCGCCGACGACCACGCGCGAAGCCGTCGCATCGTCGACGAGGTCGCCGCCCTCCCCGAGAACTGGCCGACCCTGCTCTTCGCCACCTCGGTGGACCACGCCAAGTACGTGGCGGCCCTGCTGAACGATCGAGGGGTGCCGTCCGCCGCCGTGGACGCGACCACCAGCCCTCAGGACCGTCGACGCCGCATCGAGGACTTCCGGACCGGTCGCGTCCGTGTCCTCACCAACTACGGTGTGCTCACCCAGGGGTTCGACGCTCCCGCCACTCGCGTGGTGGTGGTGGCCCGCCCGGTCTACAGCACGAACGTCTACCAGCAGATGATCGGCCGCGGTCTGCGCGGGCCGCGGAACGGCGGCAAGGACACCTGCCTGATCCTGAACGTCAGCGACAACATCGAGAACTTCGACACCCAGCTCGCCTTCAACCAGTTCGAGCACCTCTGGAGCCCCGCGTGACCGACACCTACCTCGACAGTCCGCCGCTCACCGACGAGCAGCGGGCCGTGGTCGAGCAGCCCTGGGACGCCCGGGTGCTCGTCACCGCCGGCGCGGGCGCGGGCAAGACGCACACCCTGGTGCGTCGACTCGACGCGCTGTGCGGACACGAGGACCCGGAGGAGGCGCTGGAGGCGTCCGAGATCCTCGTGCTGACGTTCTCCCGGGCAGCGGCGCGGGAGCTGCGGGAGCGGATCGCCCGGCACGGGGAACGCGCACGACGCGTGCGGGCCCAGACCTTCGACGCCTGGGCGTACGGCGTCCTGCGGCAGGCCCACCCGGACGGCGCCTGGGGCGACGTCGGCTTCGACGAGCGGATCGTGGCCGCGGCACAGGCGATCGAGAAAGGGGCGCTGGAGGCGGGCGACGCCGTGCCCCCCGCGCACGTGGTGGTCGACGAGGTGCAGGATCTCGTGGGGGCGCGTCGTGACCTCGTGGAAACGCTCCTCGACCGGTACCAGGACAGCTGCGGATTCACCGTGGTGGGTGACGCCGCCCAGAGCGTGTACGGCTTCCAGATCGCGGACCCCGTCGAACGGGCGGACGAGACCGGCCGCTTCTTCGACTGGCTGCGCGGTTCGTACCCGGACGAGCTGGTGGAGCTCCACCTCACCCGGAACTTCAGGGCCGCCACGCCCGAGGCACGGACCGCGCTGCACCTCGGCCGCCGCCTCCAGGAGCTCACCGACCCGGACGAGGCGGCCGAAGTGTACGAGGAGTTGCGCGAACTGCTTCTGGAGCCGGCGAACACACTGGCCGACCTGACCGACCCCTTGACGTTGCGGACACTGCGCGGCGCGATCGACACGTGCGCGATCCTCACCCGCGACAACCGGCAGGCGCTCGCGGTGTCGGAGCTCCTCCACGGCAACGGTGTCCCCCACCGACTGCGACGTCCTCTGGAGGACCGACCCGTCCCCCACTGGGTCGCCGAACTGCTCCGCGGCACCGAGGCCAACAGTCTCACCGAGGACCGTTTCCGCGCGCTGCTCGCCGAGATCCCCCTTCCCCACGAACCGAATCCGGGCGCGTTGTGGTCCGTACTGCGCCGCGCCGCACGTGGTTCCGGGAGGAACGTGCTCGACCTGGAGCGTCTGCGCCGCGCCGTGGCCGACGGCCGCTTCCCCGACGAGGCCGCCGACCCCGAGACGGAGCGGCTGGTCGTCTCCACCGTGCACCGGTCCAAGGGACTCGAGTTCGACCGCGTGATCGTGCTCGCCCCGCCGTCCGTCGGCGAGCTCCGCAAGCAGCGCCAGGACGAAGTGGACCTCCCCGCCGAGGCACGCGCCCTCTACGTGGCGATGACCAGGGCCCGCCAGGATCTCCATCACGTCGCCGTGCCCGAGCTGCCGATCCTGCGCAGGGCGGGCGCCGGGAGGTCGGGGCGCAGGTACGTCGGGGGTTGGCGGACGTTCGACCGGTTCGGGATCGTCGCCGAGGCCGGCGACGTCGACCGCGAACGCCCAGGTGGCCACGGGGACGAGGCCGTCACGGTCCAGGCCCACCTTCTGGAACGGGTCGCCCCGGGTGACGCGGTGCTGCTGCGGAAGCGCCACGACGTGCCGCTCGGCGAGGATCAGAGCCCCCCGTACGTGCTCGTGCACGACGGCCGGGAGATCGGAGAGGTCTCCGAACGGTTCCGCGAGGACCTGTTCCTGGTGCAGAAGGTGAACCGGACCAGGGACCCCTGGTGGCCGGACGAGATCCGCGGGATACGCGTGGACGCCCTGGAGACCGTGACCGGCAGCGTCGCGGCCGGGGCCAACGCGGGACTGGGCGACCGCGGTGTCTGGATCGCCCCCCGGCTCACCGGCCTCGGACGGTTCCGACGGGCCGACGTCGGCGCCGGGTTCGAGGAGAGCGACGAGGAGAGGAACGCATGACGCACGTGGCAGGCCGGCACGCCGAGCACTACCGGGTCCGGGACGAGGAGCTGCTGGTCGGGCTGCGCCGTGAGCTCCTCGGTCCGGCCCCCGACGCGACGCCCGAGGACCGGGACGAGGTCCTCGTGCGGGACGCGCCGATCGACCGGTACGTCGTGGGCGTTCTCTATCCGCGGTCGGCGGACCCCGCGGCGGCGGACCGGCTCCGCGCCGCGGAGCAGGAGCAGAACAGTCCCGACGACGCGCCGTTGATCTCCCGCGGGGACGGCGACGAACCCGCCGCCACGGACGACACCGGTTTCTCCGGTTCCCGACGCCCCTCGTCCATGGGGCTCACCTTCGCCGTCGATGCCGACGAGAGCGCCTCGGTCGTCGTCGCCGCCCGGGCCTCCGTCTACGAGCCCACCGACGCGGAGGGGCGCCCCGTCCCCGCCCGCCGGGCCGAGGCCCGCACCACCTCCGACCAGCGGGAGCAGTGGCGCCGCAGGGAACTGACCCTGCCCGACACCACCGTCGACGTCACGACACCTCAGCCGAGGATCGAGGTGGACCTGGGGCACGGCGCCGCCCTGCGGGTCAACGTCCGTCGGCGCCACGCGGCCACCGGCACGGTCACCGTCACCGTCACCCTGGTCAACACCCTGCGGGTCGGCGAACACGATCTGCAGGACGCCGCCTCCCTCTTCCAGTGCGGGCTCACGGTCCGGGCCTCGAACGGTTCCGGCGCCTTCGTCGAGCGTCCCTCCCCGCACACGTCCCACGACGACGAGGTGGCCACCAGCCGCCTGCTGCACCGCCATGCCCCGACCTTCGCCGTCGGGCACGGGTGCGCCGCCGACTGGGACTGGAGCGCGCCGCCGGTCGGGATCACGGATGCCAGGAAGGCCGCCGTGAGCGAGGTCCGCAGCGAGTTCGTACCCGCCGTCGAGGTGCTGCTCGCCGACTCCAACCCGGAGATCGACAGCTCGGCTTTGTCCATGCTCGGTCTCGCCGAGGGCTCGGACTCCGAGATCCTGGACGCGCTGCACGCGCTCGCCGACGGCTACGAGCAGTGGATCGCACGCAAGCGGTCCGAGGCGCGCCTCCTCGCGGACACCCCGCACGCGCGGTCCGCGTCCGGTCAGGTGGACAGCTGTGGCGAGGCCCTGCTGAGGATCCGCGCGGGCATCGCCCTCCTCGCCGACCCGGGGAAGCCGGAACTGATGCGGGCCTTCCGACTCGCCAATAGGGCCATGGCCGATCAGCGGGCCCGGAGCGCATGGGTCAAGGCGGGCAGGGACGGCGCACCGGACCCGGCGGCCGGCCGCTGGCGCCCCTTCCAGATCGCGTTCGTCCTCCTCTGCCTGTCCGGCATCGACGACCCGAAGCACGCTGACCGCGAGATCGCCGACCTGCTCTGGTTCCCCACCGGCGGCGGCAAGACCGAGGCGTATCTCGGCCTGATCGCCTTCACGGCGTTCCTCCGCCGCATCCGGAAGGGAGCCGACGGCGGAGGTGTGACCGTCCTCATGCGCTACACCCTGCGCCTGCTCACGCTCCAGCAGTTCGAGCGGGCCGCGATCCTGCTGTGCGCGATGGAACGGATGCGCCGGGACCTCCCCTCGGAGCTGGGCACCGAGGAGTTCTCCATCGGGATGTGGGTCGGCCGGTCGGCGACGCCCAACACCCTGGAGAAGGCCGAGGAGAAGCTGGGGGAGCTCCGCCGTGACCTCGGTCGGCGGCTCGCCACCGAGAACCCCGTCCAACTGCACGCCTGTCCCTGGTGCGGGACCAGGCTGGACGCGCTGGCCTACGAGGTGGACCGCGACGCCCGGCGGATGCGTGTGCGCTGCCCCGGTGAGGACTGCGACTTCGCGGACGGCCTGCCGGTCCACCTGGTCGACGAGGCCGTCTACGACGCCCGCCCCACCCTCGTCATCGCCACCGTCGACAAGTTCGCCTCGATGCCGTGGCGACCGGCCACCGCGGCGCTCTTCAACCTGGACGACCCGACGGACGCCACCCCGGCGCCCGAACTCGTCGTGCAGGACGAACTCCACCTCATCTCCGGACCGTTGGGGACCCTCACCGGCCTCTACGAGACCGCGGTCGACGCCCTCGCCGGCCGCCCCAAGGTGATCGCCTCCACGGCGACCATCCGCCGCGCGGTCGACCAGGGGCGCAGCCTCTTCGCGCGCGACGTGCGCCAGTTCCCGCCGGCCGGCCTGGACTCCCGGGACTCCTGGTTCGCGGTCGAGACGCCTCGGGAGGAGAAGGCGAGCCGCCGCTACGTGGGTCTGCTGGCCCCCGGCACGAGTCAGTCGACCCTCCTCATCCGCACCTACGCGACCCTGATGCACCGGGCGAAGCAGGCACGGACGAGCGAGGAGGTCCGCGACGCCTACTGGAGCCTGGTCGGCTACTTCAACAGCCTCCGACTCCTGTCCGCGGCCGAACTCCAGGTCCACGACGACGTCGTGGACTATCTGGAGCTGCTCGCCGAACGGGAAGGGGTGGAGGTCCGGTCCACCGCCAACTACTCCGAGCTCACCAGCCGGGTCGACGCGAGCGACATCCCCGCCCGACTCAAGGGCATCGAGAAGCGGTTGCCCGACGAGGACACGGTGGACGTCCTCCTCGCCACCAACATGATCGCGGTGGGCGTGGACGTGGACCGACTCGGACTGATGGCCGTGATGGGCCAGCCGCAGACCACCGCGGAGTACATCCAGGCGACCAGCCGCGTCGGGCGCGCCCATCCCGGTCTGGTCGCCGTCATGCTCAACGCCACCCGGTCCCGCGACCGCTCGCACTACGAGAACTTCCTCCACTTCCACTCGGCCCTGTACCGCGAGGTGGAGTCCACGTCCGTCACCCCGTTCTCCGCGCGCGCCCGCGAGCGCGGCCTCCACGCCGTCGTCGTCACCCTGGCACGCATCCTGATTCCCGAGGCTCGGGACAACGACGCCGCCGGAAAGGTCGCCTCGTACGCGGAACGGCTCCGTGACGACGTGAAGAAGATCCTTCGCGACCGTGTCACCGCCGCCGTCCCCACGGAGGACGGCACGCCGCCTCCGGAGCTGGAGGCGGTGTCACACGCCTTCGACGAGTTCGTCGACTGGTGGTGCGACGAGGCCGACGTCCACGGCGGCCTGCTCTTCGAACCCCGGCGGGGCGACCGGAGGCCGTCGCTGCTGGTGTCGTACGACGACGAGTCCGAGGACGCCGAGGCGTGGCCCACACTGTGGAGCCTGCGCGACGTCGACGCCGAGTCCGCCCTGTTCCTGGAGGCATCCCGATGACCCCGCCCCCCGCGCGTCGCCGCCGAACCGGCGCGAACGGCGCGCCCGCCCCGAGCCTGCCCCGACGGGGCGCGGTCCGCCGCGCCCAGATGATCACCACGTACGGCGTCGGCTCCCTGATCGCGGTCGACCACGAGTCCTTCGTCGTCTCCGGACTCGACGGCGCCGACGAGCAATGGCGGTCGGACGAGTCCCCGCGCATCAGCGAGCGGCGGCTGGCCCGACTCCTCGAGGTGGACTACTTCCGGCTGCCGCCCGCATCCGAGGACACCAGCAAGGACGGGGTCCGGGTCCGCCGGTTCCCGATCATGCACTCCTGTCCCGAGTGCGGCGAGCTGCGGCGGTGGCACCAGTTCAACCCGCCGCCCGGGCGCAGCGAGTGCGGGGCCTGCGGGGCCGACCTCGTCCCCTCCCGCTTCGTGATCGCCTGTGAGGCGGGGCACCTCGACGAGTTCCCGTACTGGCACTGGGTGCATCGGTCGTCGGCGGGCGGGACGTCCACGGCGGGGCAGTGCGGCGGCACCCTCACGCTGCGTTCCTCCGGACGCAGCTCCTCGCTCCGCTCCATCATCGTGTCGTGCACCTGCGGGGTGCCGGAGGTCTCCATGGAGGGCTCCTTCCGCAGGAACGCCCTGAGGGACCTGGGGCTCCGGTGTCGCGGGACACGCCCCTGGCTCGGGACGTCCGTCCCCGCGGACCCCTGCCGGCTCTCGGCCCGCACGCTCCAGCGCGGTTCCTCCTCGGTGTGGCAGCCCGTCCTGAAGTCGGCCCTCTCCATCCCCCCGTGGAGCGACGGACGGGCGGACCCGCTCGACGAGCACTGGGCGCAGCTCCGCGAGCTCGACGGTCGGGACGCCGTGGAGATGTGCCTCAACTTCGTCTTCAAGAACAAGCCGCCGGTCCCCGTCGACGAGGTCATGGCTCTCCTCGCCGCCGAGCGGGAGGAGGATCCGGAAGGCGACGGGACACCCTCCTTCGACCGGCGCTATCTCGCACTGCGTCACAAGGAGTACGAGCGACTCCGCGCGGGCAACGACGAGCGCGAGCGATCCCACAAGGAGCAGTTCGTCTGCGAGAGTCCGCTGGGCGATCCGGCACCCCTGATCCCCCTCGGGGTCACGGGTCCGATGCTGGTGAAGAAGCTCCGCGAGGTCCGGGCGCTCAAGGCGTTCACCCGACTCGCCGACCCCGACTCGACCACCGAGGGCAAGGAGGCCGCGCTCTCCGCCTCGTCCCTGTCCTGGCTGCCCGCGATGGAGGTCCGCGGCGAGGGTGTCTTCCTCCGCCTGGACGAGGAGCGGCTGGAGGAGTGGGCCGGCTCGGCGCCCGTGTTCGCCCGCGCGGAGCGGATCCGCGCGGCGCACGAACGGCTGTTGCGGCAGCGGGCGACGGAGCCCGACCTGGCCCCTCCCTCGCCGGCCGGACCGCGGATGATCCTGCTGCACACCCTGGCCCACGTCCTCATCACCCAGTGGAGCCTGGACGCCGGATACCCGGCAGCCGCGCTGCGCGAGCGTCTGTACGCAGACGAGGGCATGGCGGGGATCCTCGTCTACACGGCGACGAGCGACTCGGCCGGCAGCCTCGGCGGGCTCGTCGCCCAGGGCGAGCCCGCCCGACTCGCCGACGCCGTCCGCGGGGCCGTGCACCGATCCGCGTGGTGTTCCTCCGACCCCCTCTGCGTCGAGTCCGAGGCGTCGGGGACCGCGGGCACCAACCTCGCGGCGTGCCACGCCTGCGTGATGCTCCCCGAGACGAGCTGCGAGCACAACAACACCCTGCTGGACCGCGCGCTGCTCGTGGGCACCCCGGAGGATCCTTCGATCGGGTTCTTCGCCCAGCTGCTCGCCTGACGTGCGGGTGCGGCACCTCGTTAGGCTTCGGGCAGAGACGTCGATCCGAACACGAGGTGCCCCCATGCCCACCCTCCCCTCTCCCGCCGTGGCCGCCGCCGGACTCGTCGGCGGGTACGCCGTCGCGCGGTGGACCAAGAAGCGGCCGCTCGGTGGGGTGGTGCTGGCGGTGGCTGGTGGGGTGGCGGCTCGGGAGTGGCAGCGGGTGGGCGGGGCGAAGGTGGCCGTGGGGCTGTCGGCCGCCTATGTGGCGGCGTTCGGGGGGTCGCATCCGCTGGCCAAGAAGGTCGGGGCCTGGCCCGCGGTGTTCTCCGTCGCCGGAGGGATGGCGGCCACCGCGTGGGCCGTCACCCGCGACAAGGGCTGAGCGGGGCGGAGCCCGTACCCGACCCCCGTCAGCCGCCCGGCGCGGGGCCGGGGCCGCCCTCAGCCGCCCAGCGCCTGGCCGACGTCGCCGCCAGCCGCCCAGGACGTGGCCGACCCCCGTCAGCCGCCCAGCGCGGGGCCGGCGTCGCCGTCAGCCGCCCAAGGCGTGGCTGATGGTGTAGATCGTCAGGCCGGCCAGCGCGCCCACCACCGTGCCGTTGATGCGGATGAACTGGAGGTCGCGGCCGATGTTGGCCTCGATCTTCTTCGAGGTCTGGTCGGCGTCCCAGCCGGCGACCGTGTCGGTGATCAGGGAGGTGATCTCGGCGCGGTAGGTGGTGACCACGTACGTCGTGGCCGCCTCCAGCCAGCCGTCGACCTTCGCCTGGAGGCGGGGGTCGGAGGCGAGGCGCTTGCCGAGGGAGATCAGGGAGGCGCGGGCGCGGAGGCGGAGCTGGCTCTGGTCGTCCTCGGCGGCCGCGAGGATCAGGGCGCGGACCGACGCCCACGCGGAGGCGATGATGTCCTGGATCTCCGGGCGGGCCAGGAGGTCGGACTTGAGGCGTTCCACGCGGGCGCGGGTCTCCGTGTCGGACTGGAGGTCGCCCGCGTAGTCCGTGAGGAAGCGGTCGATGGCGCCCCGGGCGGGGTGCGCGGGCATGTCGCGCATCTCGGTGACGAAGCGGAGCAGCTCCTTGTAGACGCGCTCGCCGACCTTGCGGTCCACGAAGCGGGGGGTCCAGCCGGGCGCGCCGCCCTGGACCGCGTCCATCACCGAGTCGCCGTGGGTGACGAGCCAGTCGTGGGCGCGGGCGCAGACGAGATCGACCGCCCGGTGGTGGGCGCCCTCCGTGACCATGCGGTCCAGGGTCTTGCCGAGGCCGGGGGCGACCTCGGCCTGGTCGGCGCGGCGGGTGATCGCCTCGCCGACCACGGCCTGCACGTCCGCGTCCCGCAGCACGGTCAGCGCGCCGCGCAGGGCCGTCGCCGCCTCGGCCGTCACCCGGTCCGCGTGGGCGGGTTCCGCCAGCCAGGCGCCCAGGCGCCGGGCCACGCCGAGGGCGCGCAGCCGGCCCCGTACGACGTCCGCGGAGAGGAAGTTCTCGCCGACGAAGGAGCCGAGCGAGGCCCCGAGCTGGTCCTTCTTCGTCGGGATGATCGCGGTGTGCGGGATGGGGAGGCCGAGCGGGTGCCGGAAGAGGGCCGTGACGGCGAACCAGTCCGCGAGCGCGCCGACCATGCCGGCCTCGGCCGCCGCGGCCACGTACCCCGCCCAGGGGCCGGCTCCCGCGCTCTTCGCCCAGGTCGCGAGGGCGTAGACCGCCGCGACCAGCGCGAGGAGCCCTGTCGCCAGGGCCTTCATCCTGCGGACGCCTCTGCTCTTCTCCTCGTCCGCCGCCGTGTACGAGAATCCCACCATGTCAGCCCGACCTCCCTGCCCGCCTCGGTGAAGGGCCTACATCAGGGACTCCCGGCGATCCTCGCGAGTTCCCCCGTACATCTTCGCGATCACGGACTCGATGTCCGGTTCCCGCACCGAGAGGTCCACCAGCGGGTACGACTCCGCGACCGCGGCCACCAGCGGGGCGGCGGAGGCGGAGGCGGGGAAGGCGAGGTACTGGCGGGGCCCGTCGGCCCGTACGAAGCGGGCGCCGGGCACGGAGTCGATCGGCGGCAGCTCGCGCGCGAGGTCGACCACGAGCAGCCGTTCGCCGTCGCCGGCCTCGTGCAGACCGGCGAGGTCGCCGTCGTACATCAGCCGTCCGTGGTCGATGACCATCACCCGTGAGCAGAGCTGTTCGATGTCGGTGAGGTCGTGGGTGGTGAGGAGGACGGTGGTGCCGCGCTCCGCGTTGAGCTCGCGGAGGAAGGAGCGGACCCGGGACTTCGAGACGACGTCGAGGCCGATGGTCGGCTCGTCCAGGTAGAGCACCTCCGGGTCGTGGAGGAGGGCGGCGGCGATGTCGCCGCGCATCCGCTGGCCGAGGGAGAGCTGGCGCACGGGCACGTCGAGGAGGTCGCCGAGGTCGAGGAGCTCGACGCACCGCGCCAGGTTCTCGCGGTAGCGGTCGTCGGGGATCCGGTACATGCGGTGGGTGAGCCGGTACGAGTCGCGCAGCGGCAGGTCCCACCAGAGGGTGGTGCGCTGGCCGAAGACGACGCCGATGCGGCGGGCCAGGCGGGTGCGGTCCCGGGCGGGGTCGATGCCGGCGACGCGGAGGCGGCCGCCGCTGGGGGTGAGGATGCCGGTGAGCATCTTGATGGTGGTGGACTTCCCCGCGCCGTTCGGGCCGATGTAGCCGACCATCTCGCCGCGGTCCACGGTGAACGAGATGCCGTCGACGGCACGGACCTCCCGCCGCTCCCGGCGCAGCAGGCCCGCTCTGCGGCGGACGGTGAAGGTCTTCTCCAGGCCGTCGAGTGCGATGAGGGGCATGCCCGGCGCGAGGGTCGTGGGTGACGTGGTGGACATGCGCGGTCAGCTTCCTGTCGATCGGTAGGAACGGACGCCCGCCCGCCACGCCAGGCCCGCGACACCGCAGCAGGCGAGGGCGACGAGCGGGGAGGCGAAGGCCGTCCAGGACGGTACTCCGGCGGGGGCGGGGCGGCCGAGGACGTACAGGGCGGGCAGCCAGTTCACGAAGGCCAGCGGGATCACGAACACCACGCCCTTCACGAGGTCCTGCGCGAAGATCGTGGGCGGGTACTGGAGCAGCGTGTTGCCGCCGTACGTGAAGGAGTTGGTGACCTCGGCCCCGTCCTGGAGCCAGAAGATCGCCGAGGCGCCCAGCACCATCACCGCCATGAAGATCACCGCCCCGCAGGCCACCATCCCGGGGACCATCAGCGCCTTCGCCCAGGACCAGGCGACCTCGTCGCGCAGCAGCACCAGGCTCCACACGAGCACCATCAGCCCCTGGAGCACCCGGCCGAGCCGGCGCAGGGCGAACTTGTCCGCCGCGACCTGCGCGAGCAGCGGCGCCGGACGCAGCAGGAACACGTCGAGCGAACCGTCCCGGATCCGGCGCCCCATCCGCTGGAGCGAGCCCAGGGTGAGGTCGGCGATCCCGAAGGCGGTGCCGGTGGTGCCGTACAGGAAGGCGACCTCGGCGAAGGAGAAGCCGCCGAGCCCCCGGACCTGCCCGAACATCAGCAGGATGACGACGAAGTCGAAGAAGGTGACGCAGAAGGAGGTCACGAGGGTCAGGGCGAAGGAGGCGCGGTAGGTCATGGTGGAGCGGATCCACATGCCGGCGACCATCCGGTACGTGCGCAGGGCGTCGCCGGCGCGGCCCCCGGGGCCGGTCGGAGTACCGAAGGCCGTGTCGTGCGGGAACTCCCTGGTCAGCAGTGACTCAGCCACCCTGGACCACCACCTTCCGGGTCGCCGCCGCCTGGGCCGCGCGGCCCGCGGTCAGGAGCAGCGCGAGCCAGCCGAGCTGGAAGCCGTACGCGCGCAGGAGGCCCGCGCCGCCCTCGTAGCGGCCGAGGTAGACGTCGGCCGGGACCTGGAGCAGGGCGGCCCACGGCAGGGCGCGGGCGATCTCGCCGAGCGCGCCGGGGAAGACGTTGAGCGGGAGGAGCATCCCGGAGAAGAAGAGGCCGGTCAGCCAGGCGACCTGGACCACGCCCTGGCCGTCGAGCAGCCAGAACGCGCTCATCGCGACGAGGTACCAGAGCGCGAAGGAGACGAGCGAGCCGAGGGCCACGGCGAGCAGGAAGGCGGCCCAGCCGGCGGGACCGTCCGGAAGGGTGAACCCGAAGGCGAGCGCGCCGATGACGAGGGGGCCCGCGCCGCGACCGAGCAACTGGTACGCGGATCGGCCCGCGTTGGCCGCGCACCACCAGCCCTGGAGGTCGGCGGGCCGGTAGAGGTCGACGGCGATGTCGCCGGTCCTGATGCGTTCGATCAGCTCCTCCTCGAAGCCGCCTCCCATGAGGCCGCAGACGGTGAGGAGGGCCTGCCCGATCCATACGTAGGCGAGGGCGTCGGACATGGAGTAGCCACCGAGCTGGGGGCGTTCGGCCCACAGCGCGATGTAGGTGTACGAGAAGACGAAACCGAAGACCGTGTTGGTGAAGAGGCCCGCCAGCGTCGCCACCCGGTAGGTGGAGTACCGCCGGAAGCCGCCCGCGGCCACGGTCGCGTACAGCCGCAGCATGGTGCTTCCCTTCGAAGGGCATGCGGAAAACGGACGAAGCGCACGACCCTAGTGGTCCGGGACACACCGCGGCGAGCGGTTTTCCCGGCGGCCGTACGCGATCCCCCGGACCGCTCCCCCTGCCTTCCCGGGCCCGCCCGGACCGCTCCTCCCGCTTTCCCGGGCCCGCCCGAACCGCTCCCCACGCCTTCCCGGGCCCGCCCCCGAGCCGCTCCCCACACCCTCCCGGACCCCGCCCCCGGACTCACCCGGGCACCTCCGCGGCGGCCCTCCCGGCCCCCCGCCCCCGCACCTTTCCCGGCTATTTCTCGACGGTCACCCACCACCTTCGGGAGTTTTGCCCGCTTTGTGTGCACTATGTGATGCCATGTCCCCTTCCGTGCGTTCCTCCTCCGCCGCGCCACCTCCGGATCCGGGCTGGGAGCCCAGGGACCCCACCCTCCCCGCACCCCCGCCCCGCGCCGACGCCCGCCGGCGCCCCAGGGCCCCGCTCCCCCGCCGCCTGCTGCGCGCCGCCGTCGGACTGTTCCTCCTCGGCGGAGTGCTGCTCGCCGGAGCCTTCGTCGCCGGGTACCTGCTGGTGTCCATCCCGGCCGCCAACGCCGCCGCCCTCGCCCAGTCCAACCTGTACCTCTACCGCGACGGCACCGTCCTCGCGCGTGACGGCGAGGTCAACCGCGAGAACGTCCGCCTCGACCGGATCCCGCTCCCCGTCCGGCAGGCCGTCCTCGCCGCGGAGGACCGCGACTTCCACACCTCGCGCGCGGTCGACCCCAAGGCCATGGTCCGCGCGGCCTGGAACACCGTCACCGGCAAGGGCCGCCAGTCCGGCTCCACCATCACCCAGCAGTACGTCAAGAACTACTACCTGGGGCAGGAGCAGACGCTCACCCGCAAGGCCAAGGAGTTCTTCATCGCGATCAAGCTGGAGCGCGAGAAGACCAAGGACGAGATCCTCCAGGGCTACCTCAACACCAGCTACTTCGGCCGCAACGCGTACGGCGTCCAGGCCGCCGCCCACGCCTACTACGGCAAGGACGTCGAACGCCTCACCCCGGCCGAGGGCGCCTACCTCGCCGCCCTCCTCAAGGCCCCCAGCGCCTACGACGTCACCACCCACCCCGAGAACCGCCCCGCCGTCCTCGCCCGCTGGGCCTACGTCCTCGACGGCATGGTCGGCGAGGGCTGGCTCACCCCCGGCGAGCGCGCCGCGCTCCGCTTCCCCGACCCGCGGACCGCCCGCCCGGCCGACGGCCTCTCCGGACAGCGCGGCTACGTCGTGCAGGCCGTCGAGGAGTACCTGACCGGCCGCGGGATCGTGGACGAGAAGACCCTCGCGGGCGGCGGCTTCCGGATCGTCACCACCCTCGACCCCGACCGCCAGGCCGCGCTCGTCCGGGCCGTCGAGGGCCGCGTCACCCACCGCCTCGACCCGGCCACGCACCCCACCGACCGGTACGTGCGCGCCGGAGCCGCCGCCGTCGAGCCGGCCACCGGCCGCGTCGTCGCCCTCTACGGCGGCGTCGACTACACCGAGCAGTACGTCAACAACGCGACCCGCCGCGACTACCAGGTCGGCTCCACCTTCAAGCCCTTCGTCCTCACCGCCGCCGTGCAGAGCGGCGCGCGGACCCAGTACGGCGAGCCGATCACCCCGTACACGCTCTACGACGGCACCGACCGACGCCCCGTCGTGGGCTGGACCGGCGCCCCGTACGACCCCGCCAACGAGGACGGCGAGAGCTACGGCGAGATCCCGGTCGGCACCGCCACCGACCTCTCCGTGAACGCCGTCTACGCCCAGATGGCCGTCGACGTCGGCCCCGCGCACGTGCGCCGCACCGCCGTCGCGCTGGGCCTGCCGGGCACCACCCCCGACCTCACCGCCTCCCCCTCCATCGCCCTCGGACCGGCCACCGCGAGCGTCCTCGACATGGCGCAGGCGTACGCGACGCTCGCGGCGCACGGCCGGCGCGGCGACCACACCCTGGTCGCCGCGATCAGCCGCGACGGGGAGCCGCTGCCGCTGCCCTCCGCGGAGCCCCGGCAGGCGGTCGGACGGGAGGCCGCCGACACCACGACCGCCGTGCTGCGGAGCGTCGTCGAGGCCGGTACGGGAACGGCCGCGCTGGCCGCCGGACGCCCGGCGGCCGGCAAGACCGGCACGGCGGAGGACGACAAGGCGGCCTGGTTCGCCGGCTACACCCCCGAACTCGCCACCGTCGTCGCCCTGATGGGCCAGGACCCGGAGACCGGCCGTCAGGAGCCCCTCTACGGCGCCCTGGGCCTCCCCCGGGTCAACGGCGGCGGCCCGCCGGCCGAGATCTGGGCCCGCTTCACCCGCGAGGCCCTCGCGGACGCCCCCGTACGCGACTTCGACCTGCACCTGATGCCGGGCGCCGGCCTCCCCGAGGTACCCCCGGTCCCGGACGGGCCGGAGGACGGCGGGGACGACGACAGGGAAGACGGCGAGGAGGACGACGAGGGCCGGTACGGGGCGGGCGAGGCGGGGCCCGGAGCGAAGCCGGCCAGGCCGGGGAGGCGCGAGCGCCGGGCCGTCCCTCCCGGACCGTGGCGGGCTCGCCGGTGCCTCAGTGCCCGGAGGTCGCCTTGAGGCCGACCACCGCGACGAGCAGCAGGACGACGAAGAAGATCCGGGCGGCGGTCGCCGGCTCGCCCAGCACCACCATGCCGAGCACCGCCGCACCGGCCGCGCCGATGCCGACCCAGACGCCGTAGGCGGTACCGATGGGGAGGGTCTTGGCGGCCTGCGACAGCAGCAGCATCGAGGCGACGATCCCGGCGCCGGTGAAGACGCTGGGCCACAGACGGGTGAAGCCCTCGGTGTACTTCATCCCGATCGACCAGCCGACCTCGAGCAGACCCGCGACGATCAGAAGAACCCAGGCCATGACGACACCTCCGCGAGACGGAACAACAGGAGTGCGTCGTCTTTGCCCTACCCGGTACGGCGCGTCTCGTCGGGGTCCCCCCAGCCTAGCAAGGAACGGGCGAAGGCCCTGGTGACACCGGTCACCAGGGCCTTCGCGGGTCTCCGCGCGTGCCGGAGAGCTACAGGTACAGACCCGTCGAGTCCGCGCTCTGGAAGCGGTCGGCCGCCACCGCGTGCAGATCCCGCTCCCGCATCAGTACGTAGGCGACGCCCCGCACCTCCACCTCGGCCCGGTCCTCGGGGTCGTACAGCACGCGGTCGCCGATCTCGACGGTCCGGACGTTCTGTCCGACCGCGACCACCTCGGCCCACGCCAGGCGCCGGCCGACCGCGGCGGTCGCCGGGATGAGGATCCCGCCGCCGGAGCGCCGCTCCCCCTCCGGGGTGTCGGTGCGGACCAGGACCCGGTCGTGGAGCATCCGGATGGGCAGCTTGTCGTGCGTGTTCTCGCTCACGTGACGAACCTACCGGCCGGGCTCAGCCCTTGTGCCGCCGGGAGGACGTCAGCAGCAGCCCGACGACCGCGACGGCCACGAGGGCCACCGGGACGACGCGCTCCAGGCGCGGGGCGCCGTCCTCGTCGGTGAAACGTGCCTTCACGTCGGAGACGACCCGGTTGACGGCGACGAACGCCCGTCCGGCGGTCTCGTCCACGGTCGAGGCCACCTTGGCCTTGGCGTCCCCGATGATCGTCTTCGGATGCACCCGAATGCCGATCTCGTCGAGCGTGACGGCGAGCTGGTCGCGCCGGCGGACGATGTCCGCCTCGATCTGCGCAGGGGTCCTGGCGTCCGACACCGCGCTGCCTCCGTAGTCGTGATCCGGTCGTTGATGGACAGTCTGTCAGTTCCGTCGCCGGGAGGCTGTCCCCGACCCCCATTAGGCTCTCATCGCGTACGCGAACATTCCCGAGGAGAGCAAGCCATGAGCGAGCGACTGCAGCCCGGCGACACCGCCCCCGCCTTCACCCTGCCCGACGCGGACGGCAACGAGGTCTCCCTCGCGGACCACAAGGGCCGCAAGGTCATCGTCTACTTCTACCCCGCCGCCCTCACCCCGGGCTGCACCAAGCAGGCGTGCGACTTCACCGACAACCTCGACGTCCTGGCCGCCGCGGGCTACGACGTCATCGGCGTCTCCCCCGACAAGCCGGAGAAGCTCGCGAAGTTCCGCGAGAAGGAGAACCTGAAGGTCACCCTGGTCGGCGACCCGTCCAAGGAGGTCCTGGAGTCCTACGGCGCCTTCGGCGAGAAGAAGCTCTACGGCAAGGTCGTCACGGGCGTCATCCGCTCCACGGTCGTCGTCGACGAGGACGGCAAGGTCGCGCACGCCTTCTACAACGTCAAGGCCACCGGCCACGTCGCCAAGATCATCCGCGACCTGGGCGTCTGAGGCGCGGTTGTCCGCGCCACGCCCTTCTGGGCGGTGCGCCCGGCCGATAGCATGGCCGGGCGCACACGGGCGGCCGTGGTGGAATTGGCAGTCACGCTGGGTTTAGGTCCCAGTGGGTTAACACCCGTGGGGGTTCGAGTCCCCCCGGCCGCACTCTCAGCCCAGCAGCTCCCGGACCACCGGGGCCAGCTCTCTGAACGCCTTGCCCCGGTGGCTGATGGCGTTCTTCTGCGCCGGGGTCAGTTCCGCGCAGGTCACCTCGTGGCCGGTGGGCTGGAGGATCGGGTCGTAGCCGAAGCCGTTGGTGCCGACCGGCCGGTGGCGGAGGGTTCCCTCCATCCGGCCCTCCACCACGCGCTCCGTGCCGTCGGGCAGGGCCAGGGCCGCCGCGCAGGCGAAGTGGGCCGCGCGGTGCTCGTCCGCGATGTCGGAGAGCTGGGCCAGGAGCAGGTCCAGATTGGCCTTGTCGTCGCCGTGGGTGCCGGACCAGCGCGCCGAGAAGATGCCGGGGGCGCCGTTCAGGACGTCGACGCAGAGGCCGGAGTCGTCGGCCACGGCCGGCAGGCCCGTCGCCCGGGCGAGGGCGTGGGCCTTGAGGAGGGCGTTCTCCGCGAAGGTGACGCCCGTCTCCTTGACGTCGGGGATGTCCGGGTACGCGTCCGCGCCGACGAGGTCGAGGTCGAGGCCCGCGTCGGCGAGGATCGCGTGGAGTTCGGTGATCTTGCCCGCGTTGCGGGTGGCGAGGATCAGGCGCTGTCGGGTCATGCCCCCGATTATCCCGGGCTGCAGACCTTCCCCAGCTCGGTCGCGGCGCTGGTGATCGGGGTGATGTCGGGGGTGGCGTCGCCGTTCTTCACCGCGTCGCGGACGGTCTCGACGCCCTTGTTGAGGTCCTCGACGGCCTTGGACAGATCGGCGTTGTCCGTCGTGTTCTTGAGGTCGCCCAGCTCCGTGGAGATGGAGTTGAGGGACTCCTCGATCTGCGTGACGTCGTTGGAGGCGTTGGACACGGCGTCCTGGAGCTTGCCCACCGAGGTGGCGATGGCGTCGGCGGTCGTGACGCAGTCCATCGCCTTGTCGATGGCGTCGCAGCCGGTCAGGGCGAAGGTCGTCACGGCTGCCGCCGTGGCGACGGCGAGCGTTATGGTGCGGCGGCGCTTCACTTTCGGGTCCTCCCCGGGTTGCGTACGTGTCGACGGGGCGCACGGTACGGCCGTGTGCCCTTCGCCGTAAAGGACGCACCCCCGGGGAGGGCAGTTGCTCAGGGGTTTCCCCTAGGGGATCTCCCTCAGTGGTGTGCTCAGAGCGTGGCGTCGAGCGCCTTGCGCTGGAGGTCGGCCAGGTCGGCGCAGCCGGCGGCGGCGAGGTCGAGGAGGGCGTTGAGCTCGGCGCGGTCGAAGGGCTCGGCCTCGGCGGTGCCCTGGACCTCGACGAAGCGTCCGTCGCCGGTGCAGACGACGTTCATGTCGGTGTCGGCGCGGACGTCCTCCTCGTAGCAGAGGTCGAGGAGGGGGACGCCGCCGACGATGCCGACGGAGACGGCGGAGACGGTGCCGGTCAGCGGCTTGCGGCCGGCCTTGACCAGCTTCTTGCCCTGGGCCCAGGCGACGGCGTCGGCGAGGGCGACGTAGGCGCCGGTGATGGCGGCGGTGCGGGTGCCGCCGTCGGCCTGGAGGACGTCGCAGTCGAGGACGATGGTGTTCTCGCCGAGCGCCTTGTAGTCGATGACGGCGCGGAGGGAGCGGCCGATGAGCCGTGAGATCTCGTGGGTGCGGCCGCCGATCTTGCCGCGGACGGACTCGCGGTCGCCCCGGGTGTTGGTGGAGCGGGGGAGCATGGAGTACTCGCCGGTGACCCAGCCCTCGCCGCTGCCCTTGCGCCAGCGGGGGACGCCTTCGGTGACGGAGGCGGTGCAGAAGACCTTGGTGTCGCCGAAGGAGACGAGGACGGAGCCCTCGGCGTGCTTGCTCCAGCCGCGTTCGATGGTGACGGGGCGGAGCTGTTCGGGGGTACGGCCGTCGATGCGAGACATGGGACGAGCCTAGCCCCATCCGTACGGAGTCCCGGCCGGTCGCCGGGTTCGCGCGGGGGTCCGGTGGCCGGGTACGCACGAGGGCCCGTTCCCCTGCCGGAACGGGCCCTCGTCAGCTGGTGTCAGCTGCTCACATCAGGTCTTCGATCTCGGCGGCGATCGGGTCCGCGTCGGTGCCGATGACGACCTGGATGGCGGTGCCCATCTTCACGACGCCGTGGGCGCCGGCGGCCTTGAGCGCGGCTTCGTCGACGAGTCCGGCGTCCTTGACCTCGGTGCGCAGGCGGGTGATGCAGCCCTCGACCTCTTCGATGTTGTCGATGCCGCCGAGGCCGGCGACGATCTTCTCAGCCTTGCTGGCCATGTCTTTCTCCCTGTCCGTTCTGTTCGCGGGACACGCGAATCTCGGCGCACCGACGGTCCGCTTCGTCACGGTAACCCACGGTTGGCCCAACTTCGCGAGCGCATGCCGCCGTTCTGCCGAATGATGACGATCACCGGCGGCTTGCCCTCAGCGGGCTCCCGGAGCCTACCGCAAGTGGTCTACACCAGTGTGCAACGAGACGCGGCCCCGGGATGTTCCGGGACAGGGAGGTCGCCGATGAGTACGGACAGCGCAGCAGCGGGCCGGAAGAGGATCTCGTGGGGAGGTTTCTTCCAGGGCCTGCAGAAGATGGGCCGCAGCCTCCAGCTCCCCATCGCCGTGCTCCCCGCCGCGGGCATCATCAACCGGCTCGGCCAGCCGGACGTCTTCGGCGCCGACGGTCTCGGCTGGGACAACGTCGCCAAGGTGATGGCCGGCGCGGGCGGCGCGCTGCTCGACGGCAGCCTCGGCCTGCCGCTGCTGTTCTGCATCGGTGTCGCGATCGGCATGGCGAAGAAGTCGGACGGCTCGACCGCCCTCGCCGCGGTGGTCGGCTTCCTCGTCTACTACACGGTGCTCCGCCAGTTCCCGAAGGACTGCCCGACGGGGACGGCGGACATCGGCGGCGGCTGCCTCGGCGCGGACGACTCCTTCGCGGGGTACACGTACCAGAACCCGGGTGTCTTCGGCGGCATCATCATGGGCCTGCTGACCGCCTATCTGTGGCAGCGGTACCACCGCACCAAGCTGGTCGACTGGCTGGGCTTCTTCAACGGCCGCCGGCTCGTCCCGATCATCATGTCCTTCGTCGGCATCCTCTTCGCCGCGCTCTGCCTGTGGATCTGGCCGCCGATCGGCGACGCCCTGGAGAGCTTCAGCGACTGGCTGGTCGGGCTCGGGGCCTGGGGTTCGGGCATCTTCGGCGTGGCGAACCGCGCGCTGCTCGTGATCGGCCTGCACCAGTTCCTGAACGTGCCCATCTGGTTCCAGTTCGGTTCGTACACGAAGCCGGACGGCACGGTGGTCCACGGTGACATCAGCATGTTCCTCGCGGGCGACCCGGAGGCGGGCCAGTTCCTGACGGGCTTCTTCCCGATCATGATGTTCGCCCTGCCGGCCGCGGCCCTGGCGATCACCCACTGCGCGCGCCCGAACCGCCGCAAGGAGGTCGGCGGTCTGATGCTGTCGGTGGCGCTGACCTCGTTCGTCACGGGCATCACGGAGCCGCTGGAGTACTCGTTCCTCTTCATCGCCCCGGTGCTGTACGCCATCCACGCGGTGCTGACGGGTGTGTCGATGGGCGTGACGTGGGCGCTGGGCGTGAAGGACGGCTTCAGCTTCTCGGCGGGTCTGATCGACTACGTCATCAACTGGAACCTGGCGACCAAGCCGTGGCTGATCATCCCGATCGGTCTCGCCTTCGCGGTCGTGTACTACGTGATCTTCCGCTTCGCGATCACCAGGTTCAACCTCCCCACCCCGGGCCGCGAGCCCGAGGAGGTGCAGGAGGAGATGGAGCGGGACAACACGAAGTAGAACCGTCCGTTCCGGGGCTTTCGGACCCTGGGCGGAGGTGCGCAAAGGCCCCAGGACCTCGCGGTCCTGGGGCCTTTGGTCACGCGTTCATCACTATGCCCGGCGGAGAAAAATTCGCAGGTTCCTTATCTAAGTCTCACGTGCTACAACTGGTCTACACCACTCATTGGTGTAGACCACGCGGTCCAGACCACCGCGTTCCCGAGACGCCGCCGTCACCCCCTTTTCACTGTCCTCTGGCGGCGCCTTGCCTACTGGAGGAAGTTGATGAGTACGGCCACCGCCCAGGCCGCCGCTCCCGCGAAGAAGCGCGGATCCGGCCTGTTCCAGGGCCTGCAGAAGGTCGGTCGCAGCCTGCAGCTGCCGATCGCCGTGCTGCCGGCCGCGGGTATCTTGCTCCGTCTCGGCCAGCCTGACGTCTTCGGTAAGGACGGGCTCGGCTGGGACAAGGTCGCGTCGGTCTTCGCCACTGCCGGTGGCGCGGTCTTCGACAACCTGCCCCTGCTCTTCTGCATCGGCGTCGCCATCGGCTTCGCCAAGAAGGCGGACGGCTCCACCGCCCTGGCCGCCCTGGTCGGCTTCCTGGTCTACAGCAACGTGCTGAAGGCGTTCCCGGTCGCCGAGGCCGTCATCCAGCCCGGCGAGGACATCGCCGCGAAGTACAACAACCCGGGTGTCCTCGGCGGCATCCTCATGGGTCTGATCTCCGCGGTCATCTGGCAGAAGTACCACCGCACCAAGCTGGTCGACTGGCTCGGCTTCTTCAACGGCCGCCGTCTCGTCCCGATCATCATGGCCTTCGTCGGCACCCTCGTCGGCGTCGTCTTCGGCCTGATCTGGGAGCCCATCGGCAACGGCATCTCCAGCTTCGGCGAGTGGATGACGGGCCTCGGCGCCGCCGGTGCCGGCCTCTTCGGCCTCATCAACCGCGCGCTGATCCCGGTCGGCATGCACCAGTTCGTGAACACCGTCTCCTGGTTCCAGATCGGTGACTTCACCGACGCCGCCGGCAAGGTCGTCCACGGTGACCTCAACCGCTTCTTCGCCGGTGACCCGAGCGCCGGAATCTTCATGTCGGGCTTCTTCCCGATCATGATGTTCGGCCTCCCGGCCGCCGCCATCGCCATCGCGCACGCCGCCCGCCCCGAGCGTCGCAAGGCCGTGATGGGCATGATGGTCTCCCTCGCGCTGACCTCCTTCGTCACCGGCATCACCGAGCCGATCGAGTTCACGTTCATGTTCATCGCGCCGGTCCTGTACGCGGTGCACGCGGTCCTGACCGCCGTCTCGATGGCCGTCACCTGGGCCTTCGGGGTCCACGCCGGCTTCACCTTCTCGGCCGGCGGCATCGACTACCTGCTCAACTGGAACCTGGCGACCAAGCCGTGGCTGATCATCCCGATCGGTCTCGTCTTCGCGGCGATCTACTACGTGGTCTTCCGCTTCGCGATCACCAAGTTCAACCTCACCACCCCGGGCCGCGAGCCCGAGGAGGAGATCGAGGACCTCACCAAGGCGTGAGCCCCTCCCCCGTACGAGGCGAAGGCCCCGGAACCCCCGAAGGGTTCCGGGGCCTTCCCCGTGTCCGTACGTCCGCGCGTGTCCGTGCCGGTGCTCAGACCTCGTAGACCGCGCCCGCCTTCGCCAGCTCCGCCGGGCCCTCGTACACCGCGCGGGCGTCCGCCAGGTTCCGCTCGCCGTCCGTCCACGGGGGGATGTGGGTGAGGACGAGGCGGCCCACCCGGGCCCGGGTCGCGTGGGCGCCGGCCTCCCGGCCGTTGAGGTGGAGCTCCGGGATGTCCTCCTTGCCGTGGGTGAAGGACGCCTCGCAGAGGAAGAGGTCCACCCCGTCGGCGAGGTCGTGCAGGGCGTCGCAGACACCGGTGTCGCCGGAGTAGGCCAGCGACCGGCCGCCGTGCTCGACCCGGATGCCGTACGCCTCCACCGGATGGCACACCTTCTCGGTGCGGATCGTGAACGGGCCCAGCTCGAAGGTGCGCGACCCCAGGGTGCGGAAGTCGAAGACCTCGCTCATCGAGCTCGGCGAGGGGGTGTCGGCGTACGCCGTGGTCAGGCGCTGCTCGGCGCCCTCGGGGGCGTACACGGGGAGCGCGTCGCAGCGGCCCCCCTCGTGCCGGTAGTAGCGGGCGACGAAATAGCCGCACATGTCGATGCAGTGGTCCGCGTGGAGGTGGCTGAGGAAGATCGCGTCCAGGTCGTACAGGCCGATGTGGCGCTGCAGCTCGCCGAGGGCGCCGTTGCCCATGTCGAGGAGCAGCCGGAAGCCGTCGGCCTCGACGAGGTAGCTCGAACAGGCCGATTCCGCGGACGGGAACGACCCGGAGCAGCCGACGACGGTGAGCTTCATAGGAGCGTGAACCTCCGTGGACGGGTGCGGTCAGGCACGCAAAGGGGAGGGGGAGGCCGTGCGGTCAGACGAGCGTAAGGCGCACAGGGGCCGGTCGCTCCTTCGTGGCGTCCCGTTGTGGGGCAACTCACGGGCTCTGTCACCGGTTCGGATGGACGGCGGGGCGCGGCGGCGCGGTGACCCGGGCGCCGGTAACGTCATGGGGTATGGACACGTCGTGGTGGCCCGCGCTGGTCGCGGTCGTGGTGATCGCGCTGGTGGTGGCGGTCGCCGGTCGGTGGACCCGGGCGCAGGGTCCGACGCGGCCCTCGGGGCGGACGCGGCCTCCGGGGCGGACCCGTCCGCCGGGCCGGCCGGCGGGGCGCGGGAAGGGGGCGCGGGCGCCGCGGGCCGGGGAGATCTGGTGGGCGGAGGTGCCCTTCGAGGACGGCCCGGGGTCGAAGGACCGGCCGTGTCTGGTGCTGTCGGTGCGCGGGGAGCGTGCGCTGGTCGCGAAGATCACCAGCAGGTACCACGACGAGCGGGCCGGGGTGATCGCGCTGCCGCCCGGGGCGGTGGGTGACGCGCGGGGGCGGCCGAGCTTCCTGGAGACCGACGAGTTGCGGGACGTGCCGGTGGGCGACTTCCGGCGGAGGGTCGGGGAGGCGGACCCGGTCGTGTGGGACCAGGTCCGCCATCTCGCGCACTAGCGGCGGCGCGGGGCTACGCCCAGAGCTGGCCCTGGACGGCCGCGATCGCCTCTTCGGTCGTGGCGGCCGTGTAGAGGCCGGTGGACAGGTACTTCCAGCCGCCGTCGGCCACGAGGAAGGCGATGTCGGCGGTCTCGCCGGCCTTGAGGGCCTTGTTGCCGACGCCGATGGCCGCGTGGAGGGCCGCGCCGGTGGAGACGCCCGCGAAGATGCCCTCCTGCTGGAGGAGTTCGCGGGTGCGGGTGACGGCGTCGGCGGAGCCGACGGAGAAGCGGGTGGTGAGGACGGAGGCGTCGTACAGCTCCGGGACGAAGCCCTCGTCGAGGTTGCGGAGCCCGTAGACGAGGTCGTCGTAGCGCGGCTCGGCGGCGACGATCTTGACGTCGGGCTTGTGCTCCCGGAGGTACCGGCCGACGCCCATCAGGGTGCCGGTGGTGCCGAGGCCGGCCACGAAGTGGGTGATCGACGGCAGGTCGGCGAGGATCTCCGGGCCCGTGGTGGCGTAGTGGGCGCCCGCGTTGTGCGGGTTGCCGTACTGGTAGAGCATCACCCAGGCCGGGTTCTCGGCGGCGAGCTCCTTGGCGACGCGCACCGCCGTGTTCGAGCCGCCGGCCGCGGGGGACGAGATGATCTCCGCGCCCCACATGGTGAGCAGCTGCCGGCGCTCCTCGCTGGTGTTCTCGGGCATGACGCAGACGATGCGGTAGCCCTTGAGCCTGGCGGCCATGGCGAGCGAGATGCCGGTGTTGCCGCTGGTCGGCTCCAGGATGGTGCAGCCGGGGGTGAGGCGGCCGTCCTTCTCCGCCTGCTCGATCATGTGGAGCGCGGGGCGGTCCTTGACCGAGCCGGTCGGGTTGCGGTCCTCCAGCTTCGCCCAGATCCGGACGTCGTCCGAGGGCGAGAGCCGGGGGAGGCGGACGAGCGGCGTGTTGCCGACCGCCGCCAGCGAGGAGTCGTAGCGCATGTGGATCAGACCATGCCGCCGGCGACGGCCGGCAGGATCGTGACGCTGTCGCCGTCGGCCAGCTTGGTGTCGATGCCGTCGAGGAAGCGGACGTCCTCGTCGTTCAGGTAGACGTTGACGAAGCGGCGGAGCTTGCCGCCGTCCACGATGCGGGCCTCGATGCCCGCGTGGCGGGTCTCCAGGTCGGCGAAGAGCTCGGCGAGGGTCGCGCCGCTGCCCGCGACGGCCTTCTCGCCGTCGGTGTAGGTGCGGAGGATGGTCGGGATGCGGACCTCGATGGCCATGGCGTGGGCTCCTGTCGGAAGTGACGTGGTGGGCGCGCTGCTGGGGCCCCCGCGCGGAGGGGGGTCGTGCGTGAGGTGCGCTCGGCCGGTCGCTCAGAGCGCAGCGCGGGACGGACAGATCGCGCTGGCGAGGCGGCACAGGTCGACGTGCAGGCGTGCCACGAGCAGGGTGCTGCCCGGAGTCTCTTCGCTCACGTCGTGGGAAACCATGCGGTCATCGTATCGATTCCCGGTCCGGGTTTCGGAATGTGATCTCAGATGCTGGATGTTTTCTGACCGAGGGCCGGACCGACCGCCTGGCTGGGCATGTAGAGGACGGTCGGGGTGCCGGTCCTGGGGTGCGGGACGACCTCGGCTTCCACACCGTAGACGGCCGCGAGGAGTTCGGGGGTGAGGACCTCCTCGGGGGTTCCGCCGGTGACCACCCGGCCGGCTTCGAGGACGTAGATCCGGTCGCAGTGGGCGGCGGCGAGGTTGAGGTCGTGGAGCGCCAGGAGGTTGGTGGTGCCCAGGGTGCGGACGAGGGCGAGGACGTCCATCTGGTGGCGGATGTCGAGGTGGTTCGTCGGTTCGTCGAGGACGAGGAGCCGGGGCTCCTGGACGAGAGCGCGGGCGACCAGGGCGCGCTGGCGCTCGCCGCCGGAGAGCGTCGGGTAGGCGCGGTCGGCGAGCGCGGTGAGGCCGACGCGGGCGAGGGCGGCGTCGGTGCGGGCGGCGTCGTCGGCGGTGTCGCCCTCCCAGAACCGCTTGTGCGGGGAGCGGCCGAGGGTGACGAGTTCGCGGACGGTGACCTCGAATTCGAGGGTGGTGTCCTGCGGGACGGTGGCCACCCGGCGGGCGCGGGCCTTGGGGCCGAGGGCGCGCAGGTCGGCGCCGTCGAGCAGGGCGCGGCCCGCGGTGGGGGCGAGGGTGCCGTAGACGCAGCGCAGGAGGGTGGTCTTGCCGCTGCCGTTGGGGCCGATGAGGCCGACGGTCTCGCCGGGGCGGGCGGTGAGGTGGGCGTCGCGGAGCCGGTGCTCGTACGAGAGGCCCTCGATGCGCAGTCCGGTCACAGGGCGGCTCCTTCGGGACGTCGGCGCATCAGCCAGAGGAAGAGCGGGCCGCCGGTGAGGGCGGTGAGGACGCCGACGGGGATGTCCTGGGGGGCGGCGACGGTGCGGGCGCCGAGGTCGGCGACGACGAGGGCGACGGCGCCGCCGAGCGCGGCGACGGGCAGCAGCCGGCGGTGCGGCGCTCCGACGAGGAGGCGGGCGGCGTGCGGGACCATCAGGCCGATGAAGCCGACGGCGCCGCTGGCGGCGACCATCACGGCGGTGACGAGGGAGGCGAGGAGGAAGACGGCGGCGCGGAAGCGGCCGGTGTCGAGGCCGAGGACGGTGGCGCCCTCGTCGCCGGTGAGGAGCAGGTCGAGCGGGCGGGCGAGGGCGAGCAGGACGCCGGTGCCGAGGATCAGGACGACGGTGGGCAGCACGAGGGTGTCCCAGCGGGCGGAGCCGAGGCCGCCGAAGGACCAGTAGAGGGCTTCCTGGAAGTGCTCGGGGCGGGCGGCGGCGACCAGGACGAGGGTGGTGAGGGCGGTGAGGATGTACGAGACGGCGACGCCGGCGAGGACGAGCCGGGGGCCGGTCATGGTGGAGCCGCGGCGGGCCAGCGCGTAGACGAGGACGAGGGCGACGAGGGAGCCGGCGAAGGCCCCGGCGGGCAGGGCGAGGGTGGTGGTGAGCCCGCCGCCGATGCCGAGGACCAGGACGAGGACGGCGCCGGTGGAGGCCCCGGAGGAGATCCCGAGCAGGAAGGGGTCGGCGAGCCGGTTGCGGACGAGGGCCTGGAGGACGGTCCCGACGACCGCGAGCCCGGCGCCGACCACGATCCCGAGGACCACCCGGGGCAGCCGGACGTCGAGCACGATGGTGCGGTACGGGGAGGGGGCCGCGTTCCCGGTGAGGGCTTCGAGCACCTGGCCGGGCGGGATCCGTACGGAGCCGAGCGCGAGGGAGCCGAGCACGGCGGCGGCGAGGGCGGCGAGCAGCCCGGCGACGACGAGGGCGTACCGGCCCCGGCCGGGCGTCGCCGCCGCCGGAGGGGCCGGGGCGGCGGCGACGGCGGTCATCGGCCGGCGGCCGGGTGGAGCTGGGCGGCGAGCTTGTCGACGGCGGCCGGGACGCGGACGCCGAGGACGGTGTCGGAGAGCGGGAGGACGGCGAAGCGGCGGTTCTTGACCGCGGGGACGTCCTTGAGGGCGGGGTCGTCGAGGAGGCGCTTCTTCTTCTGCTCGACGGTGGTGGAGCCGTAGTCGTAGATGACGATGACCTCGGGCTTGCGGGCGACGACCTGCTCCCAGGCGGCGTCGCCGAAGGCCTTGGGGAGGTCGGCGAAGACGTTGCGGCCGCCGGCCCGGCTGATGAGCTCGTTGCCGATGCCCTTGCCGCCGGCGGTGAAGGCGGTCTTGTCGCCGCTGTCGTAGACGAAGACGGAGACGGGGTCGAGGTCGCCGAGGCGCTTCTCGGTGGCGGCGACGGTGGCGCGGGCCTCCTTGTTCCACTTCTCGGCCCGGTCGGGGACGCCGAAGGTGCGGCCGACCTCGGTGACCTCGCGGTAGAGGTCGTCGACGGAGGGGGTGCCGGCGGGGCAGGACTCGCTGTTGAGGCGGGTGGTGATGCCGGCCCTGCCCAGGTCGTCGCGGCCGCGGCCGTCCTTGGCGTCGAAGGCGGAGGCGTAACCGCCGTAGACGAAGTCGGGGTTCGCGGCGAGCAGCGCCTCCTTGGAGGGGTACTCCTTCGACAGCACGGGGACGGAGTCGTACGCCCGCTTGTAGGCGGGGAGGATCGCGTCGTCGAGGTAGGCGGTGCCGGCGAGGGACTTCTCCAGGCCGAGGGCGAGGAGGATCTCGGTGACGTGCTGGTTCATGGTGACCGCGCGCTTCGGCGGGGCCTGGAAGGTGGTGGTCTCGCCGCAGTTGGTGACGGTGTACGGGAAGCCGGGGGCGGGCTTCGCGGCGTCCTCGCTGCTCGCGGGGCCGGCGCAGGCGGCGAGCAGGGGCAGCAGGGCGGTGGCGGCGAGCAGCCGGGGGCGCCTGGTCATGGCGAAGGGCCTCCTCCGGGGATTTCCACGTCCCCGATCGGTGGTGAGAAGGCGGCAGGTCAGTTCCTGGCTTCCACACGGGGTGTGGTCACAGTGGCGGGACCGCGCCGGATTCGCACCGGCTTCCTGGTTCCTGCCGCCCTGAAGGTCGGGGCCAGACTACTCGTACGCCTCGACGACCTTGACGTCCTCCTCGGTCACGACGCCCTCGACGATCGTGTAGGAGCGGAACTGGAAGGGTCCGGCGGCGTCGGTGTCGGCGGTGGAGACGAGCACGTAGTGGGCGCCGGGCTCGTTGGCGTAGGTGATGTCGGTGCGGGAGGGGTACGCCTCGGTCGCCGTGTGCGAGTGGTAGATGATCACGGGCTCCTCGTCCCGGTCGTCCATCTCGCGGTAGAGCTTGAGGAGGTCGGCGGAGTCGAACTCGTAGAAGGTGGGCGAGCGGGCGGCGTTGAGCATCGGGATGAAGCGCTCGGGGCGGCCCGAGCCGACCGGCCCCGCGACGACGCCGCAGGCCTCGTCGGGGTGGTCCGCGCGGGAGTGTTCCACGATCCGGTCGTACAGGTCCCGGGTGATGGTCAGCATGCCGACAGGATAAGCAGACGGGCCGCCCCGTACCGAGGGATGGTACGGAACGGCCCGGATGCCGAGACGGTGCTGGTCAGGAGCGCTTGACGAAGGCGGCGCCCTCGGGGTTGCGGGCCTTGAGCACCAGGTAGGACACGGTGAGGATCAGTCCCCAGACGGGGGCGCAGTAGAGCGAGACGCGGGCGCCCTCGTCGATGCCCATCATCACGATGACCATGCCGATGAAGAGCAGCGCGAACCAGCTCGTCCAGGGGGCGCCGGGGGCCTTGAAGGTGGACTCGGGCAGCTCGCCCCGGTCGCACTTGCGGCGGTAGCGGATCTGGCTGACGAGGATCATGATCCAGGCCCACATGCCGGAGATGGTCGCGAAGGAGACCACGTACTCGAAGGCCTTGCCCGGGGCGACGTAGTTGATCCAGACGCCGACGAGCATGAGCGCGGCGGAGAAGGTCAGGCCGAGGAGCGGGGTGCCGCCCTTGGTGAGCCGGGTGAAGACCTTCGGGCCCTGGCCGTTGAGCGCGAGGTCGCGCAGCATGCGGCCGGTGGAGTACATGCCGGAGTTGCAGGAGGAGAGCGCGGCCGTCAGCACGACGAAGTTGACGATGGCGGCGCCGACGCCGAGGCCCATCTTCTCGAAGGCGGCGACGAACGGGGAGACGCCCGGCTGGAACTCGGTCCAGGGGACGACCGACAGGATCATGATCAGGGCGCCGACGTAGAAGACGGCGATGCGCCACGGCACGGTGTTGATGGCCTTGGGCAGGACGGTCTTCGGGTCCTTGGACTCGCCCGCGGTGACGCCGACGAGCTCGACGGCGAGGAAGGCGAACATCACGATCTGCAGGGTCATCAGCGTGGAGCCGACGCCGTTGGGGAAGAAGCCGCCCTGGTTCCAGAGGTGGGCCACCGTGGCGGTGTCACCGGCGTCGGAGAAGCCGACGGTGAGGATGCCGGCGCAGATCAGGATCATGCCGATGATGGCGGTGACCTTGACCATGGAGAACCAGAACTCCAGCTCGCCGAAGAGCTTCACGGAGATCAGGTTGGCGCCGTAGAGGATCACGGTGAAGACGAGGGCGGAGATCCATTGCGGGATGTCCCACCAGTACGTCATGTAGGTGGCCGCGGCGGTGACCTCGGTGATGCCGGTGACGACCCAGAAGAGCCAGTACGTCCAGCCCGTGACGAAGCCGGCGAAGGGGCCGACGAACTCGCGGGCGTACTCCGCGAAGGAGCCCGACACCGGTCGGTACATGAGCAGTTCGCCCAGGGCCCGCATGATGAAGAAGATGACCAGACCGGCGATCGCGTACGCCAGGATGAGGCTGGGGCCGGCCTTGTGGATGGCCTTGCCGGCGCCGAGGAAGAGCCCGGTGCCGATCGCGCCGCCGATGGCGATCATCTGGATCTGGCGGGCGCCGAGGCCACGCTGGTAGCCCTCGCCGCCGTCCACGGCCCCGTCGGTGCCGTCGTGCTGCTTGTCGACCTGCACTGAGGTCATGGTGGTGCGCCTTTCTCCATGCTGATCCGCGCGACATCGAGTGCGTCTGCTGCGGATCAGGTCCTGATCCCCCCGGATATGGATGGAGTGCCACCGGCGGTCAGCCGGCTGGGGCGCCCTCGGGAACAGGGGTGGCGTGCCCGAGTGGTCGTGAAGATTTATCACGGGCCGGGCGGTGATCGACGGAGTTGGGTGTGGCGCGCACCACAAAAAAATACGGACAAGAGGGATACAAGACGGCAAGGTGTTCGCTCAGATAACGAGTTCGTTATCCGGATTTGAGCGTCCGCTGAGCGAACACCCGGTGACGGGCACCTGTCAGGACATCAGCGTCTCGACCAGTGACTCCTGGAGCGCCCCGAGCCAGAGGTACGCCATCACCATCGGCTTGCGCGGATCGCTGTCCGGCAGCCGGTAGAGCCGCTCGCTCTCCTCGTCCTCGGTGATGTCGAGCCGGGTGGCGATGGTCAGCCGCAGGTCGTTCAGCGTGCCGAGCCAGGCCCGCGACTCGTCCGGGGTCAGCTTCAGGAGGGCGGAGTCCTCCGGCCCCTCGCTGCTCAGCCCGTCCAAGGCGCGGACCACCGCGAGGGCGTCCTCCCGCTTGCGGGCCCGCAGGTCGTTCTCGGTGAAGCGGCGGAAGTCGGCCGCGGCGGCCCGCAGCTCCTCGGTGTCGTCCCCGTACGCGTCGGGGAAGAGCCGGCGCAGGGCCGGATCGGACGGGGGTTCGCTGGGGCCCTCGGCGAAGAGCGCGGCGAGCGGGTCGGCGTCCGCCTCGGGTTCGTCGCCCGGCCCGATCAGCTCCAGGAGCTGGACGGAGAGGGAGCGCAGGATGGAGACCTCGACCTCGTCGAGGGCGACGGCCGCTCCGCCGCCCGGGACGGCCTCGAAGTGGCCGGCCATCAGCCGCGGTCCTGGGTGAGGGTCGCCCACAGTCCGTAGCCGTGCATCGCCTGCACGTCCCGTTCCATCTCCTCGCGGGTGCCGCTGGAGACCACCGCGCGGCCCTTGTGGTGCACGTCGAGCATCAGCTTGTGCGCCTTGTCCTTCGAATAACCGAAATACGACTGGAAGACGTAGGTGACATAGCTCATCAGGTTCACCGGGTCGTTGTGCACGAGGGTGACCCAGGGGACGTCGGGCTCGACGACCGCGGAGACCTCCTCGGCCGACTCGGTCCGTTCGATCTCGATAGGCGCGATGCTCACTCGTCCCATGCTGCCACCCGGGCCCCCCCGTCGCACAAACGGGCCACCGCGGAGAGGTCGCCCGGCGCAGTATTCGTCAAACTGACGAATACTGCGCTAGCATCGTCGGCATGAACGCTGCGGACCTTGGGCTCCCGGTGGACGTGCCGTCGACCGCGCTCTTCACCGACCAGTACGAGCTCACCATGCTCCAGGCGGCCCTCCGGGCCGGCACCGCCGACCGGCGCTCCGTCTTCGAGGTCTTCACCCGGAGGCTGCCGGAGGGACGGCGGTACGGCGTCCTCGCCGGCGTCGGCCGGGTGCTGGACGCCGTCGAGAACTTCCGATTCGACCCGGCCGTCCTCGGCTTCCTGCGCGAGCGGTCGATCGTCGACGAGCCGACCCTCGAATGGCTCGCCGGCTACCGCTTCTCCGGCGACATCTGGGGCTACCCCGAGGGGGAGGTGTACTTCCCCGGCTCGCCCGTGCTGCGCGTCGAGGGCTCCTTCGCCGAGTGCGTGCTCCTGGAGACGGTGATCCTCTCGATCCTCAACCACGACTCGGCCATCGCCGCGGCCGCCTCCCGGATGTCGGCGGCGGCCGGCGGGCGGCGCCTGATCGAGATGGGCGCCCGCCGCACCCACGAGCTGGCCGCCGTCGCCGCCTCCCGCGCCGCCTACGTCGGCGGCTTCGACTCCACCTCGGACCTCGCCGCGGGCTTCCGCTACGGCATCCCGACCGTCGGCACCTCCGCGCACGCCTTCACCCTGCTCCACGACAGCGAGCGGGACGCCTTCCGGGCCCAGGTCGACAGCCTCGGCCGGGGCACCACCCTCCTCGTCGACACCTACGACGTGGCGGAGGCCGTCCGCACCGCCGTCGAGATCGCCGGGCCCGAGCTCGGCGCCGTCCGCATCGACTCCGGCGACCTCCTGCTCGTCGCCCACCGGGTCCGGGCCCAGCTCGACGAGCTCGGCGCCCGGGACACCCGCATCGTGGTCACCTCCGACCTCGACGAGTACGCCATCGCCTCGCTGGCCGCCGCACCGGTCGACGCGTACGGGGTGGGCACCCAGCTCGTCACCGGCAGCGGCCACCCCACCTGCTCCATGGTCTACAAGCTGGTCGCCCGGGCCGCCTCGGCCGACCCCCGGGCCCCGCTGGTCCCGGTCGCCAAGAAGTCGCTGGGCGGCAAGGCGTCCGTCGGCGGCCGCAAGTGGGCCGCGCGCCGCAAGGACGCCGACGGCGTCGCCGCGGCCGAGGTGATCGGCACCGGCCCGGTCCCCGACGGGCTCGCCGCCGACCAGCTCCTGGTCGAGCTGGTCAAGGGCGGCGAGGTGGTCGCCCGGGAGCCCCTGGAGGCCGCCCGCGCCCGCCACATCGCGGCCCGCACCGGTCTGCCGATGTCGGCGATCCAGCTCTCGCGCGGCGAGCCGGTGCTCCCGACGGAGTACCTCTAGACAGAGCCCGGGAGAGACCCGGCAGGGCGTGGAGGCGTTCCCCTCCCCATCCGGAGGGGAAGTCTCTAGGCTCGTCCCATCCCATCCGACCACCCGAGGACACCCTCCATGCACCGCGCACTGATCGTCGTGGACGTACAGAACGACTTCTGCGAGGGCGGCAGCCTCGCGGTGACGGGCGGCGCGGACGTCGCCGCCGCCATCACCGAGCTCGTGGGCGAGGCGGCGGGCGCCGCCTACCGGCACGTCGTCGCGACCCGGGACCACCACATCGACCCGGGGGCCCACTTCGCCCCGGACGGCCAGGACCCGGACTACGTCAGCTCCTGGCCGCGGCACTGCGTCGCCGGCACCGAGGGCGTCGGCTTCCACCCGAACTTCGCCCCCGCCGTCGCCTGCGGCGCGGTGCAGGCCGTCTTCGACAAGGGCGCCTACGACGCCGCGTACAGCGGCTTCGAGGGGCAGGACGAGAACGGGCAGACGCTGGCGCGGTGGCTGCGCGAGCGGGACGTCACCGAGGTCGACGTGGTGGGCATCGCCACCGACCACTGCGTCCGGGCCACCGCCCTGGACGCGGCCCGCGAGGGCTTCCGCACCCGCGTCCTGCTCGACCTGACGGCCGGGGTCGCCCGCGGGACGACCGAGCGGGCCCTCGTGGAGCTCCGCGAGGCCGGGGTGGAACTCTCCGGAGTCCCCGTCGTGGGTTAGTCGGAGGGGCCCGTCAGGCGGCGGGAGCCCTCGGCAGGGTTCTGGCCGGGTGCCACAGCTCCTGTGCGGCGCCCGGCGCGGATCTCCACAGCAGTCCGTCCGGGTGGTGCAGGACGGCCGTGATCTCGTCCGGCGTGGGCGGCTCGGCGTTCCCCCGCAGGTAAACCGACCGCAGGCCCAGGTTTCGGAGCCTGGTCAGGGCCCTGGCGCGGTTCGCGGCGTGGACGAGGAAGCGTACGTTCGCGCCGTCGCCGGCCGGACTGGGCAGCCCTATCGCGACCACCACGCTGCCTCCCGGCAACTTGCAGAACCCTCCACCAGGCATGCGGAACCACTCCCCCGTGAGCCGACTGTCAATAAGGAGTCCGTGAGGACCCGGTCAGCTGCACCTAAACACGATCGGCCGCCGCCCGCTAGAGGGCGACGGCCGATCATGCTTTTACCTGCTATTTTGCCGAAACGCTAGTCGATCAACGCGTCGACGGGCCCACCTGGACCGTGACCGTCTGGCCGTTCGCCGGCTCCTTGACGACCTGGATCTTCGTGTTGGTGTCAGTGACCTTCACGCCGGCGCGCTCGGTCTCCGGGTACCAGTACGTGCCCTTGCGGTCGTCGAAGACCGGGTTGCCCGGCTGCGAGCGGACCCAGGTCGGGACGTCGGCCTTGTGCAGACGGAAAGAGTCCGTCCGGTACGTTCCGAAGGTCGAGTCGTACGCCTGGACGCGGTTGCGCATCAGGGTGCCGTCGTTGTACTTCAGCGGCGTCGGGTGGGCGTCGATCGGGAGGATCAGGCCCTCACCCGGGTGGGCGGAGGTGTTGTTGTCCTTCTGGGACAGGTCCCACTTCCAGATGAGCAGACCGTTCTGGTACGGGTAGTGCTCGACCCAGCTCGCCTTGTCACCGGCGAAGCCGAAGTTGTACGGGCCGACCTTCAGGGTGGCGTCGTACGAGACGTACTGGCGGTTCTCCGCGATGTAGTACTGCTCGTACTCCTTCGTGAAGCCCTTGCCCATCCGCGTGAAGCCCTTGGCCGTCCAGCCGTTGTCACCGTTCTCCGCGTTGTCGGAGAAGACGGTGGCACCGTCGGCGGTCAGCGTGATGGCGTCGGCCGCGAAGCCCTTGAGCGCCAGGCCGCCGTCCGTCTGGTAGCGGAAGCGGAGGTCGAACTTCTTGCCCGCGTAGGACGAGAGGTCGAAGGAGAGCGACTTGTGGCCGCCGGAGACGCTGGACAGCGCCGGGGTGCCGGCCGCGTCACGGTCGATCGGCTTGCCGTCGGCCGTGCCGTCCAGGGCGGTCCAGTTGGCGCCGCCGTCCGTCGACACCTCGGTGTAGAGGTAGTCGTACTCGGCCTCGATGTCGTACCAGCCCTTGTAGGACAGGGTGGCGGACGACTTGCCGGTCAGGTCGACCGGGCGGGTGAGGGTGTTCTTGAGGTCGTCGCCCATGCCGGACCACCACTGGGTCGCGCCCTCGGCGGGGGCGACGATGTCGGTGGTGACGGCCTTCTTCGGCAGCTCGACGAGGAGCGCCTGCGGGTTCTTGGTGTTGTACTCCGAGACGCCCAGCTTGTGGGTGGACTTGGACGCGCGCTGCTCGTTGCTCACCTTGGTGTAGTTGAGCCAGCCGAGCTGGAGCTTGTCCCAGGAGTTCATGTCGCCCGGCATGTCGCCGATGGAGTCCTTGCCCAGGCCCAGCCAGGAGCCGGAGGACATCAGCGACCAGAAGCCGGTCGAGTTCTCGCCGCCCGCGGTGTCGTACAGGTCCGGCAGGCCGAGGTCGTGGCCGTACTCGTGGGCGAAGACGCCGAGGCCGCCGTTCTCGGGCTGCATCGTGTAGTCGCCGACCCAGATGCCGGTGTCGCCGATCGGGGTGCCGCCGGCCTTGTTGTTCGCCGGGCCGGTCTTGCCCGCGCTGGTGCCGTAGGCGTACCAGCGGTGGGCCCACAGGGCGTCGGTCGCCTGGGCACCGCCGCCGGCCGACTCGTCCTCGCCCGCGTGAACGATCTGGAAGTGGTCGATGTAGCCGTCGGCCTCGTTGAAGTTGCCGTCGGCGTCGAAGTCGTAGCGGTCCCACTGGTCGTAGGCGGCCATGTCGGCCTTGATCTGGGCGTCGGTCCTGCCCTTGGCCTTCTGGTCGGCGACCCAGGCGTCGACGCCGTCGCGCACGGTGTCCCACACGTTGGCGCAGTTGGTCTGGCCGCAGTAGTTGGAGCCGTAACGGGCCTCGTTGTACGGGACCTTGACCCAGTCGGAGACCGTGCCGTCGACCGAGTAGCGGCCGGACGAGGTGCGCTCGTAGTAGGTCTTCAGGGACTGCTTCTGCTGACCGGTCTTCTTGTCCTTGCCGGTGCCGAAGTACAGGTCCTGGAAGTGCTTCTGGTTGTAGTCCGCCTGCCAGGCCGTCGAGTTGTCCTTCTTGCGGTCCGGCTTGGCTATCTGGTTGTGCAGCGGGCCGGGCGTGCCGCCGAACTTCGGCTTCAGCTCGTCCGTGTCGTCGTCCTTGCGGTCGACGAGGGTGGTGGTGTCCACCTGGTCGCCGAACTCGACCAGGATGGTGAAGATCTTGTCGGTCTTCTCGCGGCCGAGCTCGACGTACTTCTTCGCGTCGAGCTTGACGACCTTGGAACCGCCGCGGTTCTCGACCTTGGCGTCGCCCTTCAGGACCTGCTCCAGGGCGGCCTTGCGCTGCTGCGCCTGCTGCTTGCTGAAGGGACCGTCGAGGTCGTGGTCGACCGTGGTCCTGTCCGGACCGTGGCCGTGGTCGTGCCCCGGGGCCGGGTCGTGGCGGACGTCCGCCGCGGAGACCCTGCCGTTGTCGTTCGCCCAGGCGGTGCCGAAGGTCGAGGCGGTGGCGGCGGTGGCCGCGAGCGCCACGACGACTGCGGACGCCCGAATCGCCCGTCGTCTGTTGGTCACTTGGTGTCGTTCCTCCCCGGCGCCCACGCCTCGGGACCAGGAGGTGGGGTGTCCCGTCCGACAGGGCGCGCGTCACAAGTGACGACATTCGACCGGAGGGAGCCGAGAAAAGACAGATCTTGACTTGCACACACCAAGTGCACTATGCGGGTGTCGGAATCCGGTATGCGGACGGTCAAGTCGAGTAAAGAAAGGGAAAGTTCGGGTGCTCCGGAGTCGTCCCGCCCGCTCCGCACCCGTCCGTGCGACCCGTGCGCCCCCCGTGCTCCGACACCGTGGGTCAGGTCACGCTTACCCGTCGTTCCACCCGGGCATCGAGCGTCGTAGAGTCGACCGGGAGTCCGGAGGGGCGGTATCCGTCATGCAGCGTCCGAACGCAGCGCAGTACGCCTACGGTTCGGCCGTCGTGGTCCTCGCGACCGCCGCGCTCCTGCTCCTGACCGGCGCCACGGGGCCGCCCGGCATCGCCGCGGCCTGTCTCGCCGGACTGCTGCTCGGCGTTCTCGTGGCGGTGACGATGCCGGGAGCGGCGCGGCCCGTCAAGACCTCCGACACCCCCGGCGCGAGCCCGGGGAACGACGCGGTCCGGGTACCGGCCGCGCAGGTGGGCGCGCGAGCCGATACCCGGACCGGAGCGTGAGGGACCGTCCGTCCGCCGGCGGCTACCGCGCCACCGTGACGACCACCGTCTTCGCCGCCTTGTCGTGCAGACCCTGCTTGTAGGGCTTGTCGACCAGGATCAGGATCAGGATGAGCAGCGGCCACAGGCAGGCGCAGCAGACCAGCGCGGGCAGCCAGAGCACGACGGCGCGCAGCAGCGACTGGCTCATCGGGGGCGTGGAGCCGTCATTGAGCATGGCCACGCGCAGCTTCATCAGCCGCTTGCCGAGGGTCTGCCCGTTCTGCGCCGTGAGCACGGTGTCGTAGGCGACGAAGGCGACGATCGTGAGCAGCTGGAAGACGAGCGAGCTGCCCCCGGTCACGGCGTCCTGGAAGTCGGTGCCGTCCCGGGTGGCCCGGTCGTAGATGTCGAACGGGATGCCGATGATCGCCAGCGGCACCGCGACGATCACCCAGTCGATGAGCCGGGCGAGGATCCGGCGCCCGGTCTCGGCGAGCGGCGGCATCCCGGAGAGCGGGTCGGTGCCGCCGTAGCCCCCGCCGTGGCCGCCGTACGGGGGCGGGGGCGGGTACGGGGAGTCGTACGGGCTCCCCGGCGGCGGCGAGCCCGGGGGCGGCGAGCCCGGCGGCGGGGCCCCCGGCGGCGGGTCCTGGGGCCGCTTGCTGAACGGGTCGTCGTCGGGGGGCGGGCCGGGCGGCGGCTGGTCGGTGCTCATGGGGGCATCGCATCCCGGCCACCGGGGGCCCGCAACGGCTGGGCCCCCGTTCGGGGGACCTGATCCCCCGACAGGTCGGCGTCAGGCCCGGGCGACGAAGGTGCCGGCCGCCTTGTCGTGCCAGCACTGGCGCCACGGGCGGTCGAAGACGCACCAGAGCACGTTGAGGACGCCGATCACGAGCAGGCCCAGGAAGGTGTACAGGAACCAGCGGCGCAGCGACCGGCCGAAGGTCGGCGGCTCGTGCGCCTCGATGTCCCTGACCTGGATCCCGCACAGCTTCTTGCCGAGCGTGCGGCCCCACTTGGCCGTGGGCAGCGCCTCGTAGAGCACGCCCAGGACGAGCAGCAGACCGAGCGCGATGCCGAACTGGACCGAGGTGGTGCCGTCGACCAGCCAGACCTGGACGGTGACGCCGGACCGCTTGGCCGCGTCGATCTTCTCCTGGATGTGGTCCAGCGCGGCGGTGACGAAGGGGAAGCCCGCGCCGACCGCCATCGCGCCGAGGAGGAGGGTGTCGACCAGCCGGGCGAGGAGCCGGCGGCCGAGTCCGGCCGGGGGCGCGGACGACTGCTCGCGGACGGCCTGGAGGAAGGGGTCCTCGACCGGCGGCTTCCACGGCACGACCGGCTGCTGCGCCTGCTGTCCCTGCTGCTGCGGCTGCTGTCCGTGCTGCTCCGGGGCGGCGGGCTGCTGCGGCTGGGCCCAGGAGGGGGTGGGCGCGGGGGCCGGGGCTGGCGCGGGGGCCGGGGCGGGAACGGGAGCCGGGGCCGGGGCCGGCTGGGGGTGCGCGTAGGGCTGCGGGTGCGGATGGGGCTGGGGTTGGGGCTGGGGTCGTACGGGCGCGGGCGCCGGGGCGGGGGCATCGTGGACGGGGGCCGGGGCCGGCGCCTCGTGGACGGGCGCGGGCGCCGGGGTGACCGGCATGCCGCCGAGGCGCGCGGGGGCGCTCGCGAGCCGGGGGTCGGCGGCGGGCGCCTCGGCCTGCGCGGGGGCGGCCGGCCAATCGACCGGGGCCCTCGGGTCGGGTACGGCGGGCACGGGCGCCGGCTCGGCGGCGGGCGCGGGCGCGGCGGGCTGGGGCGTGCCCCAGGCGGCCGCGTGGGGCGCCTGTCCGGACGCGGGGGCGGACTGCCGGGCGGCGTCGGCGCGCCAGGCGGTGGCCGGTTCCCGTACGGGGGGTTCCTCGTCGAAGAAGTGCGGTCCGGTCTCCTCGACGGCGGCGGGCGCGGCGGCCGGGGCGGGTTCGGGGGACGGCGCCGGTACCGGGGCCGGGGCGGGGCTCGGGGCGAGGACCGGCCCGGCCGGCGCGGCCTGGGCGGGCGGGACCGGTGCGCCCTCGCCGTCCTTCGGGGCGGGCCGGCTCGTGCCGGGCACCCAGGAGCCGCCGTTCCAGTACCGGATGTATCCGGGGATCGACGGATCGGGGTAGTACCCCGCCTGCGGTACCTCGCCGCCGCCTCCGGGAGGAGTAGCCACTGCCCCGACTCCGTTCAGTCACAACGTTCCGTCACCACACTAAGGAGGCACAGTAACGAAGAACGCCGCCGAGGGAAGAAAGAGCCCGCGAGAAAGGCCGCCTTCGGGCGACACGGGACGGAATCCCTCACTCCACGTGAGGTTCGGGCCCGCAGATCGGGGGCGGGGGACCTGACGGGGGGTGGGAGGGGCTTCGGCGGGAGCCGGACAGGAGGGGCGGGCGGGGCTTCGGGCCGGGGGCCGGACAGGAGGCGTGGTCGGGGCTTCGGCGGGGCCGGAAAAAACTTCCCGAAAAAACTTCCCGAAGTCGCGTAATGAACCTCGGGAACCGCGCTCTCTCCAGGTGAAGGCCCGTCCGGGGCCCCCACCCGAGAGGCAGCAGCCATGCGGAACAACACCGAGCCCACCACCGTCGAGCGCGAGCTGGAGCTGAAGCTGGTCCTGTCCCCCGAGCGCTCGGTCCCGGTGCCGGCCCGGCTGGCCTACCGCACGGACGACCCGTACGCCGTGCACATGACCTTCCACATCGGCTCCGACCACCCGGTGAACTGGACCTTCGCCCGTGAACTCCTCGTCGAGGGAGTCTTCCGGGCCTGCGGCCACGGGGACGTGCGGATCTGGCCGACCAAGGTCGACGGGCGCAGCGTCGTCCTGATGGCCCTCTCCTCCCCCGACGGGGACGCGCTCCTGGAGGCACCGTCGGCGCAGGTGTCCGCCTGGCTGGAGCGGACCCTGCGGACGGTGCCGCCGGGCACGGAGTCGGAGCGTCTGGGCATCGACGACGGGCTGGCCGAGCTGCTGGCGACCACGGTGGTCGGCGACGACCTGTGGCTGCGCGACCCGTGGCCGTCGGACGAGTCGCACGACGGCGAGCTGTGAGCCGGTACCGGTGGGCTCAGAAGAGCTTGCCCGGGTTGAGCAGGCCCAGCGGGTCGAAGACGCGCTTGATCTCCCGCTGGATCCCGAGTCCGACCGGCCCGAGCTCGCGGGCCAGCCACTCCTTCTTCAGGACGCCGACGCCGTGTTCGCCGGTGATGGTGCCGCCGAGGGAGAGGCCGAGCGCCATGATCGCGTCGAAGGACTCGCGGGCGCGCCGGGACTCGTCCTCGTCGGTGTGGTCGAAGCAGACGACGGGGTGGGTGTTGCCGTCGCCCGCGTGGGCGCAGACGCCGATGGTGAGGGCGTACTTCTCGGCGATGGCGGTGGTCCCGGCGAGCATCTCGGCGAGCCGGGTGCGGGGGACGCAGACGTCGTCGATCATCGTGGCGGGCCTGAGGGTCTCCAGGGCGGTGAGGGAGAGCCGGCGGGCCTGGAGGAGGAGTTCGGACTCGGCGGCGTCCGCGGCGGGGACGACCTCGGTGGCGCCGGCGGCCGCGCAGATGTCGCCGACGGCGGTGAGGTCGGCGGTCGGGTCGGGCGTGTCGAAGGCGCACAGCAGCAGCGCCTCGGTGGTCTCCGGGAGGCCCATCCTCGCCGTCCGGTTGACGGCCTGGACGGTGGTGCGGTCCATGAGTTCGAGGAGGGACGGGGTGTGGCCGCGCTCCATGATCGCGCAGACGGCGGCGCAGGCGGCGTCCGTGGAGGGGAACTCGGCGGCGAGGACGAGCTGGGCGGGCGGGCGCGGCTTGAGCGCGAGGATCGCCTTGACGACGATGCCGAGGCTGCCCTCGGAGCCGACGAACAGCCGGGTGAGGTCGTATCCGGCGACGCCCTTGGCGGTGCGCCGCCCGGTGGTGAGGAGCCGCCCGTCGGCGAGCACGACCTCCAGGCCGAGGACGTACTCGGCGGTGACGCCGTACTTGACGCAGCACAGCCCGCCGGAGGCGGTGCCGATGTTGCCGCCGATGGTGCAGGACTCCCAGCTGGAGGGGTCCGGCGGGTAGTACAGGCCGTGTTCCTCGACGGCGCGGGACAGCACGGCGTTGACCACGCCCGGTTCGACGACGGCGACGCGGTCGACCGGGTCGATCTCCAGGATGCGGTCCATCTTGACGAGGGAGAGCACGACGCAGCCCTCGGAGGCGTTGGCGCCCCCGGACAGTCCGGTGCGGGCGCCCTGCGGCACGACCGGGACGCGGTGCCCGGTCGCGGTCCGCATGACGTGCTGGACCTGTTCGACGGTGCGCGGCAGCACGACGACCGCGGGGGTGCCCGCGTCGCAGAAGCTCGCCATGTCGTGGGTGTAGGAGGCCGTCACGTCCGGGTCGGTGAGGACGGCGTCGGCGGGGAGCCCGGCGCGGAGTGCCGCGTGGAGCGTCTGAAGATCGTCCATGCTCCCAGCCTGGCACTCGGGGCCAACGGTGTGAACCCGCCGGGGCGGGCGGCCGGTGTGCTCTTCGTACGAGCACGGCCGGGCGCACAGTGAGGCGCATGAGCCCCATGAAGAGCCAGAACGTGTCGCGGGTGGTGCTCGCCTCCGGGGTGGGGGCGGTGCTCGCGGCGACGGCGCTGCTGTACCTGCCGGAGTTCCTGGACCGGGACGCGCCGCGGCCTCCGGGGCCGGCCGAGCGGGCGGCGAGCGCGGCGCACGCGGGGGCGCCGGCGGCGCTGCCGGACCTCGTGGCGCTGATCGGGGAGCGGGAGAGGTGGCTGAGGAGGCACCCGGACGACGCGCCTTCCTGGGCGGTGCTGGGCGCGGCCTATACGGAGCGGGGCACCCGGCTCGGGGACGCGCGGGACCTGCCGCGGGCCGAGCGGGCGCTGAACCGGTCGCTGGCGGAACTGCCGGCGGGACGGGGGAACGTGGACGCGCAGCTGGGGCTCGGGGTTCTCGCGGGGGCGCGCGGGGACTGGAAGGGCGCGAAGGAGTGGGGCGAGCGCGTCAGAAAGGCCTCGCCGCGGCGGTGGAACACGTATCCGCTGCTCATCGACGCGTACAACGGCCTCGGGGACTATCCGGCGGCCCGGAAGGCGATGGAGCGGCTGGAGGAGCTGCGCGGCGGGTCGGTGGTCCGGGGCCGGGCGGCTCAGGTCCACCGGGACCGGGGGTGGCGGGAGGACGCCGACGCCACGGCCCTGGACGCGGCGGCACTGGCGGCGACGGACGCGGAGCGGGCGGCGGCGCACACCCGGCTCGGGCAGTTCGCGTGGGAGCGCGGGGAGCCGGCCGAGGCGCTGGAGCGGTACGGGACGGCGCTGCGGTTCGTCCGGGACCACGCGCCGGCGCTGGCGGGCCGGGCGCGGGCGCTGGCGGCGCTGGGGCGGACCGACGAGGCGCAGCGGGACTGGCGGGACGCGCTGGCCCGGCAGCCGCTGCCGGAGTACGTCCTGGAGTCCGGGGAGCTGGCCGAGGCGCTGGGCCTGAGCGGGGACGCGGGGGCGGCGTACGCGCGCCTGCGGGGCGGGAGCTGGGCCTCGCCGTCGACCGAGGTCGTGCTGGGGCTGCTCGACGCCGACCACGGCGATCCGGCGGTGGCGGTGGCCCGGCTGAAGGCCGCGTGGGCACGGGGCCACCGGTCGGTGGCGGTGGCGGACGCGCTGGGCTGGGCGCTGTACCGGGCGGGCGAGCCGGAGGAGGCGCTGCCGTACGCCCGGCGGGCCACCGACGAGGGGCTGCGCAGCGCCTCGTACACGTACCACCTGGGTGAGATCGAGCGGGCGCTCGGGCGGACGGGGGCGGCCCGGCGGCACCTGGAGGAGGCGCTGCGGATCCACCCGTCCTTCTCGCCGCTGCACGCGCCCCGGGCGGAGGCGGCGCTCGCGCGGCTGGGCGCGCCGGATCCGGACGCGGTCCCGGAGGACGCGCTGTCGGAGGAGGAGCTGGGACGGAGGGCCGCGGAGCGGGCGGCGGCGGAGCGGAAGGCGGAAGCGGAGAGGGAGAAGGCGGGAGCGGAGACGGGGAAGGCGGGGGCCGGGGAGAGGAAGGCGGGTTGACCTCGCGTCCGGGACGGGCCCCGTGCCCCGTCCCGGACGCGGAGGCCGGTTCCGCGACCTGTCGGACTATCGGCGCCGGATCGGGCCGGGGCGTGCGATCGGCGTGCGGCCGGGGCGCCCTTGCGGCGGAGCTGCTCAGGCGCCCCGGCCGGACCGACGGGAACTGCCGGACGGGTCCTAAAGGTTGCCGCGCTTGTCCTGCTCGCGCTCGATGGCCTCGAAGAGCGCCTTGAAGTTGCCCTTGCCGAAGCCCATGGAGCCGTGGCGCTCGATCATCTCGAAGAAGACGGTCGGACGGTCCTGGACCGGCTTGGTGAAGATCTGGAGCAGGTAGCCGTCCTCGTCGCGGTCGGCGAGGATCTTCAGCTCGCGCAGCTCGTCGATCGGCACCCGGGTGTCGCCGACCCACTCGCCGAGGGTGTCGTAGTAGGCGTCCGGGACGGACAGGAACTCGACGCCGGCGGCGCGCATCGCGCGCACGGTGGCGACGATGTCGTTGGTGGCGAGGGCGATGTGCTGGACGCCCGGGCCGTTGTAGAACTCCAGGTACTCGTCGATCTGCGACTTCTTCTTCGCGATCGCCGGCTCGTTGATCGGGAACTTCACCTTCTTGGTGCCGTCCGCGACGACCTTCGACATGAGGGCGGAGTACTCGGTGGCGATGTCGTCGCCGACGAACTCCTTCATGTTGGTGAAGCCCATGACGTCGTTGTAGAACGCCACCCACTCGTTCATCTTCCCGAGCTCGACGTTGCCGACGCAGTGGTCGATCGCCTGGAAGGTGCGCTTGGCCGGCGGCTCGACCATCGGGGCGGCGGCGGTGTAGCCGGGGAGGTACGGGCCGGTGTAGCCGGAGCGCTCGACCAGGGTGTGGCGGGTCTTGCCGTACGTGGCGATGGCGGCGAGGACGACGGTGCCGTGCTCGTCCTTCAGCTCGTACGGCTCGACGAGGCCGGTGGCGCCCTGCGCGACGGCGTGGGCGTAGGCGGCGCGGGCGTCGGGGACCTCGATGGCGAGGTCGATGACGCCGTCGCCGTGCTCGGCGACGTGCTCGTCGAGGAACCGGCCCCAGTCGGTGGTCGCCTTGATGACGGAGGTGAACACGAAACGGGCGTTGCCGTTGGTGAGGACGTAACTGGCGGTCTCGCGGCTGCCGTTCTCCGGTCCGGAGTAGGCGACCAGCTTCATGCCGAAGGCCGTGGAGTAGTAGTGCGCGGCCTGCTTGGCGTTGCCGACGGCGAAGACGACCGCGTCCATGCCCTTCACCGGGAAGGGGTCGGCCTCACGCGCGGTGGAAGGGGTGTGGTCAAGGGTCTCAGTCATGGGAAGAGGGTCCCGCCGACCCGCAAGGTGCGCAATAGTTCGCCTCAGGGGTGGGCAATCTGTACAGCGACCAGCGAGTATGGCCGGGCGACTTGTACATCGTGACCATTCGGAGGGTGCTGTGGCGATCGATCATCTGGACGGGCGGCTGATCGTGCTCCTGGCGCGGGAACCGCGGATCGGGGTCCTGGAGGCGTCGCGGCGGCTGGGGGTGGCCCGGGGCACCGTCCAGGCGCGGCTCGACCGGCTCCAGGCGAGCGGGGTGGTCCGCGGTTTCGGCCCGCAGGTGGACCCGGCGGCGCTCGGATATCCGGTGACGGCCTTCGCGACGCTGGAGATCAAGCAGGGCCAGGGCGCGGACGTGCGGGAGCACCTGGCGACGGTGCCGGAGGTGCTGGAGCTGCACACGACGACCGGCCACGGGGACATGCTGTGCCGGCTGGTGGCCCGGTCGAACGCGGACCTCCAGCGGGTGATCGACAAGGTGGTGGCCTTCGAGGGGATCGTGCGGGCGTCGACGGCGATCGTGATGGAGAACGCGGTGCCGCTGCGGATCATCCCGCTGGTGGAGCAGGCGGCGGAGGGCGAGACGGAGTGACCCCCTCCCCCTGACGCAAAGAAGGCGTTGCAAAGAAACCCTTGCAACGCCTTCTTTGCATGTCTACGCTCGGCGCATGCCCGAGCCTGAGAAGGCCCCGCGGAAGGCGCCGAGGAAGCACGAGACCCGCGTGCTCGACCCTCGCTCCCTGCGCGGGCTCGCCCATCCCCTGCGCATCCGGATGCTGCGCCTCCTGCGCCAGTCCGGGCCCGCCACCGCGTCCGGGCTCGCCGAACGCCTCGGCGAGTCCAGCGGGGCCACCAGCTACCACCTGCGCCAGCTCGCCGCGCACGGCTTCGTCGAGGACGACCCGGCCCGAGGCAAGGGCCGGGAGCGCTGGTGGAAGGCGGTCCAGGAGGGCATCAGCTGGGACGAATCCCTCTACCGCGACCCGGACCCCGAGGTACGGGGCGCCGCCGACCTCCTGCTGCACGAGGTGGCCTCCAGCCACACCCGGGAACTGTCCACCTGGATCGCGACCCGCCACGACTGGGACGACGCCTGGTCCGGCGCGGCGGACATGAGCGACTTCGCCGTCCGGCTGCCGCCGGCCGCCCTGCGGGAGCTCTCGGCACGGCTGCACGCCCTCATCGACGAGTACCGCGACGCCCCCGGGGCCGAGGCGCCGGACGCCGCACGCGTACGGCTCCACCTGCACGCGTTTCCGCAGCGCGAGGACTGAGGGGGCCGTGGGGCGGGGTCCCGTGAGGGTGCGACGACCCGCCCGCACCCTCGCGGGACCCGCCACGCCCACCACCCACGGAAGGGACCGCGCGACCATGCACGCCGACATCCACCTCCTCCCGCACCGGACGACCGCCGCCGAGGCCCACCGGAAGGCCGTCGCCGCGTGAGCGCCCGGGAGCGCGGGAAGTCCGAGGAGCGGGACAGGAGGCCCCTGTTCACCGTCCTGACCGCCAACGCGATCTCGATCGCGGGCAATTCGCTCACCCTCATCGGCGTGCCGTGGTTCGCCCTGGAGACCACGGGCTCCCCCGGCAAGGCAGGATTCGTCGCCTTCTGCGCCGCCCTCCCGGTCGTGCTGTCCGCGATCGCCGGCGGACCGGTCGTCGACCGGATCGGGCGGCGGCGGGTCGGCGTCGCCTCCGACGTGGTGTGCGGGCTCGCCCTCGCCGCGATCCCGGTGCTGCACCACTCCGGGCTCCTCCCGTACGGGATGCTGTGCGTGCTCATGGGGATCACCGGGCTCTTCCACGCCCCCGGCGAGACCGCCAGACACGTCCTGCTGCCCGACCTCGCCGAGCGGGCCGGGACGCCGCTGTCCCGGGCCGCGAGCCTGTACGACGCGGTGTCGCGCGGAGCGCGGATGGGCGGCGCGGCGCTCGGCGGCGTGCTGGTGGCGACGGTCGGCGCGGACACGGTGCTCCTCCTCGACGCGGCCACCTTCGGTGTCTCGGCCGTGCTCACGGCCGCCGGACTGCGCCGGTTCGCCGCCGCCGCGCCGCGCCGGGACGGGCCGCCGCTCTCCGCCGCGCGGTACCGCGCGGACCTGCGGGAGGGGTACGCGTACCTCTTCGGGGACCGGCTGATGCTCGGCATCACGCTGATGGTCATGCTCACCAACGGGCTCGCGCTGAGCTGGAGTTCGGTGCTGCTGCCGCTGCACGCCAGGGAGAACCTGGGCGGGCCCGCCGCGCAGGGCCTGCTGGTCGCCGTCTTCGCGGGCTGCGCGCTCACCGGGGCGCTGCTCTACGGGGCGGTGGGGCACCGCTTCCCGCGCCGGGGGGTCTTCACGGTCGGCTTCGTCCTCACCGGCGCCCCGCTGTTCGTGGTGGCGGCGCTGACGGGGACGGTGGCGCCGCTCCTCGTGGTGGCGGTGACGGCGGGACTCGGCGCCGGGGTGCTCAACCCGATCCTGTCGACGGTGATGTACGAGCGGGTGCCGGAGGGGCTGCGCAGCCGGGTGGCCGGCGCCAGTACGGCCGGGGTCCTGATGGCGACGCCGCTGGGCGGTCTGGTGACGGGACTGGTGGTCGAGCGGGCGGGGCTGACGGCGACGCTGCTCGGGGTCGCGGCGCTCTACTTCCTGGTGACGCTCGCCCCGGCGGCCTTCCCCGCCTGGCGCGGCCTGGACGCCGGGTCGGTGACGCCGGAACCGGCGGCTAGCAGGCCGGGACCTTCGACTCCTGCCCCTGCCCCAGGGCCCGCAGGGACGCCACCGCGTCGCTGAGGGTGGAGACGGGCACGAGCCGCATGCCGTCGGGGAGTTCGGCCTCCGCGTCGGAGCACTCGGCCTTCGGCACGAGGAAGACGGTGGCGCCGTCGCGCGCGGCGGCCTGGGTCTTGAGGGAGACGCCGCCGACCGCGCCGACCTTCCCGTCCGGCGCGATCGTGCCCGTACCGGCGATGTTCTCGCCGCCGGTGAGCTCGCCGCCGTCGCCGTCCCCGTCGAGCTTGTCGACGACGCCGAGGGCGAAGAGCAGCCCGGCGCTCGGCCCGCCGACGTCGGCGAGGTGGAGATCCACCTTCACCTGCTTCGGGTCGAGGTCGAGATAGCCGAGGGCGGCGAGGGCGGCGGCGTCCTGGGACTGCTTCATCTGCCCGAGGTTCCGCTTCTCGATCTCGGCGTCGGACTTCCCCGGCGGGTAGACGGAGTCGTGCGGCAGCACCGCCCGGTCCGTGCGGAACCAGGCGTCGGCCACGTCCCCGAGGTCCACGTCGGTGCCGGGGCCGGTGGCGAGGATGGTCGTCATCCGCAGCTGGCCGGTGGTGGGCCGGACCGGGGCGCCGGTGATCGTGATGACCTCCCGGCCCTTGTCCTTCCCGAGGACGTCGGCGGTGGACCCGGGCTGGGCGATGGCGAACGGCAGCGGCGCGAGCCCCGCCACGGCGACCAGCGCCACGACGGGCACGGCGCACGCCGCGAGCACACGGGACCGGGGCATCCGGGAGAGACGGGAGAGCACGCCCCCAATCTACTGGCCCGAGGCCACCGACGGGCGCGGGCCGCCCCGTGACCGAGGAGGGCCGGGCCCGTGCGGTGGCCGGCCGGGCCCGTGCGGTGGCCGGCCGGGCCCGTGCGGTGGCCGGCCGCGCAGCCGTGCCCCGCGCCCGCACTCGTACGCCGTCCCCGCGCTCGTACGCCGTCCCCGCCCTTCGTACGCCCTCCCCCGCCCTCATACGCCGTTTCACCGCCCTCGGGGCCGTCCGGGGCCTTCGGGGGCGTTCATGCCGGGGTCTGGGGGCGGGGTCTGGGGGGTCTGGGCCCCTCCGACGGGCCACGCCACGGCCCGCGGGGCGGGTCGGCTCGGCGGGCGCGGGGCGCAGGCGCGCGGGCCTCGCCGCCCCGTGACAGGCGGAAGGGGCACCCGTGCCGGTACGGATGCCCCCTCCCCGCGTACGGCGCCCCGGTCGTCACCGCAGCGCGTCCGCGACCTCCCGGGCCGCGTCCACGACGCGCGGGCCGACCCGCTCCGGCACGGCGTCCGCCAGCATGACGACGCCGACGCTGCCCTCCACGCCGGTCACCCCGACCAGCGGGGCCGCCGCACCGCTCGCCCCGGCCTCCAGCTCGCCGTGGGTGAGGGTGAAGCCGGGGTCGATCAGGGTGCCCTGGCGGGCGGCGAGGATGGCCCGGCCCGCCGCGCCCCGGTCCAGCGGATGCCGGAAGCCGGCCCGGTAGGCCACGTGGTAGTCCGTCCAGGTGGGCTCGACGACGGCGACGGCGAGCGCCTCCGCCCCGTCGACGAGCGTGAGGTGCGCGGTCGCGCCGATGTCCTCGGCGAGCGAGCGCAGCGCGGGCAGGGCCGCCTCCCGCACCAGCGGGTGGACCTGCCGGCCCAGGCGCAGCACGCCCAGGCCGACGCGGGCCCGGCCGCCGAGGTCGCGGCGGACGAGGGCGTGCTGTTCGAGTGTGGCGAGCAGACGGTAGACCACGGTCCTGTTGACACCGAGTTTGTTGGACAACTCGGTGACCGTCAGGCCGTGGTCGGTGTCGGCGAGCAGCTTGAGGACTCTGAGTCCTCTGTCGAGCGTCTGGGAGGTCTCCGCGGTCACGACGCCCTCTCCTTCGAAAGTGAGTGACGGCGGGCTCTCACGGGGTTCGCGGCGCCGGTCCCGTCGGCGACGCACGTCAGAGGCCGCCGGCAGGAAGGGGTACACCGGCTGCGCTCCGCGGCGGCGCTGCCACGGGGCGATTGCTTTTGAGCCGGGACAGTAGCGACCCGCTCCGCTCAGCGGAAGACCTCGTCCAGAATCCGGGCGCGGGCGACCGGATGCGGACGGTTCAGGACCTTCGTCGGCCCTCCTCGGGACTTTGGCTGACAGATGCGGCTATGTCGTGCCCGTAGCGTGGAGGGTGCCGGATGGCCGTCCGTGGGGGCCGGCCCCGGTGCCGGACCGCTTCGCACGGAACGGCGGAGAGGCCCGTACGACCGCCGTCGTACGGGCCTCTCCCATGACCTGGGCGCGGGTCCCGGGCCGCCCGGGTCACCGCATCCGGGTGGCCCACTCCTGGACCTTCTTGATCCGCTCGCGGATCTGTCCGGCGGTGGCCTCCGCGCTCGGCGGCCCGCCGCAGACCCGCCGCAGCTCGGTGTGGATCACGCCGTGCGGCTTGCCGCTCTGGTGGACGTAGGCGCCGACCATGGTGTTGAGCTGCTTGCGCAGTTCGAGCAGTTCCTTGTGGGAAACGACGGGGCGCCGCTCCGCCGGAAGCTCCAGCAGGTCCGCCTCGCTGTCCGGCCGCTTGCGGCTGTGCGCGATCTGCCGGGCCTGCCGCTTCTGCAGCAGCAGCTGCACCTGGTCGGGTTCGAGCAGGCCCGGGATGCCGAGGTAGTCCTGCTCCTCCTCGCTGCCGGGGTGCGCCTGCATGCCGAACTCGGCGGCGTTGTAGAGGACGCGGTCGAAGACGGCGTCGGACTCCAGCGCCTCGAAGGGCAGCATGTCCTGCTCGCCGGTGTCCTCGTCCTGCTGCTTCTCGGCCTCGGCGAGCTCCTTCTCGGACTCCGCGTACGGGTCCTCCTCGCCGCCCTTCTTCGGCTTGTCGAGCACGTGGTCGCGCTCGACCTCCATCTCGCTGGCGAAGCCGAGGAGGTTCGGGATGGTGGGAAGGAACACGGACGCGGTCTCGCCGCGCCTGCGCGATCGCACGAAGCGGCCGACGGCCTGGGCGAAGAACAGGGGCGTGGAGATGGTCGTCGCGTACACGCCGACGGCGAGGCGGGGCACGTCGACGCCCTCGGACACCATGCGGACGGCGACCATCCAGCGGTCGGTGTTCTCGCTGAACTCGTCGATACGGGCCGAGGCGGCGGCCTCGTCGGAGAGCACGACGGTCGCCCCGGTGCCGGTGATCTCGCGGATCAGCTTGGCGTAGGAGCGGGCCGAGTCCTGGTCGGAGGCGATCACCAGACCGCCCGCGTCCGGGATCGACTTCCGCACCTCGGTGAGGCGCTGGTCGGCGGCGCGGAGCACGTTCGGCATCCAGTCGCCGCGCGGGTCGAGCGCGGTGCGCCAGGCCTGCGAGATCGCGTCCTTGGTCATCGGCTCGCCGAGCCGGGCGGCGATCTCGTCGCCGGCCTTCGTCCGCCAGCGCATGTTGCCGCTGTAGGAGAGGAAGATGACCGGCCGGACGACGCCGTCGCCGAGCGCGTTCCCGTATCCGTAGGTGTAGTCGGCGGAGGAGCGCCGGATGCCGTCGTTCCCCTCCTCGTACGTCACGAAGGGGATCGGGTTGGTGTCGGAGCGGAAGGGCGTGCCGGTGAGGGCGAGCCGCCGCGCGGCGGGCTCGAAGGCCTCCAGGCACGCCTCGCCCCAGGACTTCGAGTCACCGGCGTGGTGGATCTCGTCGAGGATGACGAGGGTCTTGCGCTGCTCGCAGCGGTTGCGGTGGAGCATGGGCCGTACCCCGACGCCGGCGTACGTGATGGCGACGCCGTCGTACTCCTTGCTGAGTGGCCCGGCGCTGTAGTCCGGGTCCAGCTTGATCCCTATCCGCGCCGCGGCCGCCGCCCACTGCTTCTTCAGGTGCTCGGTGGGGGCGACGACCGTGATCTGCTGCACGACGTGGTGGTGCAGCAGCCAGGACGCCAGGGTCAGGGCGAAGGTGGTCTTGCCGGCGCCGGGTGTGGCGACCGCGAGGAAGTCACGGGGCTGCTCCTGGATGTACTTCTCCATCGCGCCCTGCTGCCAGGCTCGCAGCTTGTTGGCGGTGCCCCAGGGAGCACGGCCGGGGAAGGCGGGAGAGAGGTGATGAGAGGAGGTTGCGGTGGTAGTCACGATCTCCGGTCACGGTTCGGCGCTCGTCCAGACGCTCGTCCAGATATGACAACCGGGCCACCTTACCGGCGGGGCGGGCGGAACCTCGATCGAAACGGTGCGGAGGGGCGCCCTTTGCGACCCACCTCACGCCGGTGTCACGCGCCGCGGTCGTCCGTGTCGATCAAGGCGCGCAGGCCGTCCGTGATGACCTCGACGCCGTCGGTCTCACCGGTCGCCACGGCGATGACCAGGCGCTCCGCCGCGTCGATGTCCGGCCGGAGCTGGACGCCGTTCATGGCGAGGAAGGTGACGCAGGACAGCCAGGCCGTCCGCTTGTTCCCGTCGACGAACGGATGGTTCACGGCGAGCGACTGGAGCAGGGCCGCGGCCTTGGTGAGGAGATCGGGATACGCCTCCTGGCCGAACATCGCCGCCGACGGCCGGTGCACGGCGGAGTCCAGCAGCCCCGCGTCCCGGACGACGACCTTCTGGTCGTCGACCGCGTGCTCGGCGACGACCAGGACGTCCTCCGTGGACAGGTAGACGCAGCTCACTTCAGCCGCTCCATCAGCTCGTGCCACTTGGCCGCCTGCTCCATGGCCGTCCGCCGCACGATCGCCTCCTGCGCGGTGCGGGACAGATAGTCGTCGACCGCCCTGAGGAGGAGGGCGTGCATGCTGGTGCCCTCCTGCTCGGCGCGCAGCTTGAGGGCTTCCGTCTGGTCGTCGCGAAGACGCAGGTTCATGGCCATACCAGAACGGTACCAGTCGATGGGGTCAGAGTGGTACCACTCAAGGCGCCGCATGCCCCCGCAGCCGCGTCGCCACCCACGCCCCCGCCGCCGCGACCCCCGCCATCGGCAGGAAGACGGCGGCGAAGGCACCGGGGTGCGAGGCGTCGCCGGCGGTGGCGACCGCGTGCCCGGCCGCGCCCCCGCCCAGCGCGGCGAAGGCCGCGCCTCCCACCGCGAGCAGCAGCACGTTCGAGAGCCCGTCGGAGATCTGGAGCGCCGCCGAGTTCGCCCCGGCCTCCGCCGGCGGCGACAGCTTCAGCAGCAGCACGCTCGTCGAGGCGATCACCACGCCCATGCCGAGGCAGCCGAAGCCCCAGGCGACGGCGACCACCCACACCGGCACGGCGGGCAGCAGCACACTCGGCGCGGCGGCGATCGCGACGGCGACGAGCAGCATGCCGAGCACGACCAGCCGCTCCCGGTACGGCTCCGTCCACGGCCGCGACTGGATCCAGGATCCGAGCGCCCAGGTGAGCCCTCCGGCGGCGAGCGAGAGCCCGGCGAGCGTCGGGCTGAGCCCGCGCTGGGTGACGAGCATCAGCGGCACGAAGGACTCGGCCGCGATGAAGGACCCGGCGGCCACGCCCCGCAGCAGGATCACGGCCGGCAGCCCGCGCGCCGCCCTGACCGTGCCGCGCGGCAGCAGCCCCCGCACGGCCGGCACGAGCAGCGCCGCGCCGACGGCGGCCGGCAGCAGCGACAGCCACCGCAGCTCCTGCCCGGCGTACTGGAGGAGCCCGGCGCCCGCCGAGATCGCGAGGGCCAGCAGGATCCTGCGCCGGTCCCAGGGCGCACGCGGCGCCGACGGGTCGGCGGGCCCGGAGGCGGTCCGGCGGATCGCCGGGAGCGCGAGGGCGAGCGGCAGCACGACCAGCGCCGGGATCCCGACGAAGACCCACCGCCACCCCAGGTGCTCGGTGATCGTCCCGGAGGCGAGCGGCCCGACCACGGACGGCACGACCCAGGCCGCCGCGAAGGCCGCCATGATCGCGGGCCGCAGACGCTCCTCGTACGCCCGGCTGACGACCACGTACAGCGCGACGATCACCAGCCCGCCGCCGAGCCCCTGCACGGCCCGGCCGAGGATGAACACCCCCATCACCCCCGCCGTCCCGGACAGCACCAGCCCGGCCGCGAACGCGCCCATCCCGGCCGTCAGCGGCACGAGCGGCCCGTTCCGGTCGGACCACTGCCCGGCCATGACCATCCCGAAGAGGCTGGTCGTGAAGTACGCGGAGAACGCGAACGCGTACACCGACACGCCGTTCAGCTCCCGCGCCGCCACCGGCATCGCCGTCCCGACCGCCGTCGCCTCGAACGCGACGAGCAGCACGACGGAGACGATCCCGATGCTGAGCGCGCGATGCGCCCCGTCCAGGACGGAGCCTCGGGGCAGGTCGTCGGCGGGGCCGTCGGCGGATATGGGCCCGGCGCCGGTGCCGGCCTCACGGGGTTCAAGGGCGCTCATTCCCACAGGGTAAGGGCCGTAGCCCTGGATGACCCCTGTCGCGGGACGGATGCGCGCTTCCCCCTTTGGTCCTACGCCTCCCCTACTCGGGCAGCGCCTTGAAGACGGGCTTCTCGCTCAGGCCGGCGTCGTTCTCGCAACGGAGCTCGCGGACGAGGGCGAGGGTGGTGGAGTGGAGGATGGTGAGGTTCGCTTCGCGGATGGGGAGGGTGTCGGGGAGCTTGGAGCGGTCGACGTCGAGCCTCCCCCGGATGCGGGCGGGACGCTCGGCGGACCCCTTGAGCAGGGGGCTGACACACCTGACGAAGAGGTACGCCTTCCTCGGGCCGGACCGCGCCTCGACGCCCATGTTGTAGGGGTGGAGTGCTCGGGGCCGGGCGTCCCCAAAGAGTTCGTCCTCCTCGTAGAAGCCGAACCCTATGTCGACGCTCTCGGTTCCCGCACCGAGGGGAAGATCGGCCCGGCACAGGTCACGGTAGGGCGTCCCCCGCCGCGGCTTCGTGTAGTCCTCGACCAGCTTGCCCGTGACGCGGTCCAGTCCACCCTTCGGATCATGCGAGAACGTCTTCGTCCGCAGTACGGTCTCCAGAGCACGCGCCGCATCCGCCGACAGCGTGTCGTCGCACTGCCGCTCGGCCGTGACCCGCTCCGGCTCAGGGGGTTCTTCGCCACAGCCGGTGGCGAGGAGACACACGGCCATTCCGGAGACGGAGATGGCGCCCTGCCACGTCCTCCGCATGGCGATCACCCTGTCTCCGGTCCGTTGCCGAACTGCCCGGCAAACCGATTGCCTGCTCCGTAGCCGCCGTCCACGGCGCCGATGAGGTCGTCCCTGAATCCACTGCTCACCTGATCCCCGCGCACGTCGATGAAGTGCTTCACCGGGGACTCCGCACTGTGCAGGCCGTCCAGATAGACAGCTGCCTTCTCTCCATCGACCTTGTCCTCCGTGGCCTTCTTGTTCTCCTCGACGGACTTCTCGGACCAGTCACCGACCACCACGCTCGCCAGGGTCTCCATCGCGCCGGAGCCGGTGTCGACCGCTAGCGGGACGAGGATCGCGGCAGCGCCCGCCGCCGCGGCGGTGGCAGGCACGAAGGCGACACCCGCCGCGATGGCTGCGGTGGCTCCGAACTGCACCCACGCGCCGCGCTCTTCCTGCGCCTTCTCGTAGTCCTCCTGAAGCTTCTCCCCCTCGGCCACGATCTGCGCCGCACGGGACTCGTCCAGCAAGCCCTGGACCTTGGCCCCGGTTCGCGCGGCCTCACAGGCACGCCCCTCGTCGATCCGCCCGTCGGAGCCGACCTGCGCCTCCAACAGGCTCGCCGTGTAGAGGCGGTCCGCCGTGGTCATCGACGCGTACGCGTCGGGGTGCTGCCCCAGGACAGTCAGGAACTTCGTCGCGCTGTCCCTCCCGAACTCCGGGTGAAGAGCTGCGATGTCAGCGGCGTCCCTCAACGACTTGCCTTCGGTGGCGGGCGCGTAGACGGAATGCGCATCGCCCTCGGTGAGTGCCCAACTGAGGTCGTCGATGTACCCCGCGCCCATATTGCCCAGGCTGTCCGCCAGAGCCGACTGGTGCTTCTTGACGAACTCGGCGTCGCTGTACTTCTCCACGACAGCTGACATGATCCCGGCCGTCGTCGCGTCCCTGTTCAGCCCCGCACTCGAATCGTCCCAGGCGTGCCCCAGCGTCGCCGCCTCCAGGGCATGCCCCAGGGCGTCGGGCATGTAGTCCTTGGTCTCGGAGCCGTCCTCCCCCGGGCTGTTGTCCGCGAAGGACGCGTACTTCTCGTCGGCGAAGTAGTCCAAGTACTTGTCGACGGCGTTGCCGCCCTCGTCCTTCCCCAGATCCAGCGTCCCGCCCACCCTCCCGTCCCGCTCGTACGCCGTGGGTTCGGCCGAAAAGAACTGCTTGGCCGCCTCCGGGCTGTGGCCGAGCGCCTCCAGCACCGGGATCACCGGGTCGTAGCCGTGCCCGTTCGTGCCGGAGGGGTTGTACGTGCCGTCGGAGCGCGGGCCCAGCAGCGTGCGGTCGGGCTTGAAGAGGTCGGGTTCCTTCTGGTGGAGCTGGGTGACGTGCTCGGCGATCGGGACGAGGAACTTGGGGTGGTAGTCGCCGTACCGGAGGAGCCCGCCGAGCAGCTGGTAGCCGTACGGGCCGGTGCCGTCGGGCCGTGAGGGGAGCGGGACGCGCTCGGTGCCGAGCCTGCGCAGCTCGGCGGACCACTCCTTGGCCCATCCCTCGTCCCCGCGCGTGGCGTTGGCGAGGTTGAGGCCCAGGTTCTTCTGGAGGGCCCGGACGTCCGCCAGGCGCTCCTCGTCCCGTGCCGTCGAGCCCTGTCCTCCGGTGTCGGACGCCAGCTCGCCGAAGAACTCCAGCGCTCCCCTGGTGCCGAGCCGGTCGTAGAAGCTCCGGGAGAACTCCCCCGCCGTCCGGTTGTCGGCGAGCAGTTCGTTGAGCCGCTCCAGCTCCGCGTGGGTGAGGTCCCGGCCCTTCCGGGCGAGTTCGGCGGCCCGGGCGGCCTCCTCGGCGTCGAGGCTCGTGTACTTCGGGGCGCTGAAGTTGTGGGCGTCACCGGTGATGTCGGCGCGCAGCGCGTTCGCGCAGGCCACGTCGGCGTCGTCGCAGCTCTCCACGATCGCGTCGATCCGTCGCTTCATGGCGGCCACCTCGGCCTCCTCCTTGCGGAGGGCCGGTTCGAAGGCCGGGTCGTGGCGGGCGGCGGTGTTCTCGGCGATCGGCCGGCGGGCTTCGACGGTCCCGTCGGCCTTCACCACGAGCCCTCGGGCGGGGGCTTCGACCTCCGTGATCTTCTTCAGCTCGCCCTGGGCCCTTTTGAAGGCGCCGTGGCCGTCCTCCAGGATCCTGCGGATGCCGTCCGCCGCCTGGGCCGCGTCTCTGAACTCCTTCGTGGTCTTGTCGATGAAGGGCTTCGTGACCTCGGCGTTCAGGCCGCGCCAGTCCTCCGCCCTGGCCTGCGCGGCCATCGTCAGGCGGGCGTCCTCGGCCAGTTCATCCAGTTTGCGCTTCATCTCGGCCCAGCGGTCGGCCGCGTCCTTCAGCCGGCCGAGGGGGGCCTGGAGCACGTTGTCGAAGGTGAGCACCGTCTTGCCGTCCCTCTCCCCTACTTGAAGTACTCGCTGATCTTGGACACGGAGAGGGAGGTGGCGATCTCCGCGTCGTCCTTCGCGTGCGAGGCCACGCTGTGGTCGAGGTGGTTGGAGATGTGGGCGACGGCGTGCAGCAGCGTGCGGAGCTGGAAGCCCCAGGTCTCGTGGACGGTCGCCAGAGCCGCTGCCGTACGGAACCCGTGGGCGGACAGCGCGGTCACCGCCTCCGCGCTGTCCATGCGGGCGTGGTTGCCGTCCCTCGCCAGCCTGCCGTGCAGCTCGTACGCGGCATGGCCGATCGCGCCGAGGTGGTCCTGCTTCACGGAGAGGTCGACCCCGGGGCTCCACCGCCCCTGGTCGGCCGGCACCCCGTCGAGCCGCATCGCGGCGCCTTTCGCCTGGGCCCACTCGTCCTCGAACGACATGCTTCCCCCACTCCGCCCCTGAGGAGCCGGAGTTTACGCATGCACACGGGCACGCACAGACGTACGCATCGAGTTCCAGCCGCACGTGAGGTCGTAGCGAACAAGCCACCTGGCCGAATATTCGCTTCCGCTACTGATCACATTCATTCATCGTGAACGCGGCGTGACAGCCGTGTTGCAGTCCCGTGGCGCGCCCCCGATCCCCCTTGAGGCCCTCCCCCGAGCCCCCTAACGTCTTCCTTGTCGCCACACCGACACGACCGTGTGCCCGAGTGGTTCAGGGGCTCGTCTGCAAAGCGAGTGACGCGGGTTCGAATCCCGCCACGGTCTCCAACTGTTTGATCCACATTGATCCGCACCTCTTTCACCGGGTCCGCGCCCTGTGTCACAGTCCGCCGCATGAACGATCACTTCAGACGCAGGCTGGGCACCCTCATAGGGGTCCTCGCGGCCGGATGGCTGCTGCCCGGCATCACCTTCGACGGGGAGACCGTCGACGCGGTGCTCGCCCTGATGATCACGACGCTGGTGATGGTCGTGCTCACCCAGCTCGTGTACGTCGGGCCCTCCGGGCGCGTCCCGGTGTCGATGCTCGCCGTGTTCGGGGGGATCGGGTTCGCGCAGGACGCCCTGATCTGGTGGCTGCTGTCCTGGCTGGCGCCGAAGGTCTCGCCGATGCACATCGAGGGGTGGGGGACGATCCTGCTCGCCGCGCTGCTGACGCGCGGCACCGTGCTGGCGCTCTCCCAGTTGACCTCCCGGGTGGAGATCGCTGAGACCGCGGAGGACTGACCGCGCCGGGCCGCACCGCCGCCCCCGCGGGCTCGTCCCGCCCCGGCCTCCGTCCTCCGGGCTCGTCCCGCCCAGGCCTCCGTCCTACGGGGTCGCGGCCACCGCCGCCTGGGGCCGGATAGGGAGCCGGTTGACCGGGCGGCCGGTCGCCGCGCGGACCGCGGCCGCCACCGCGGCCGGCGAGGTGACGACGGGCACGGCGCTCGCCGGCTTCGCCCCGAAGGGGGCGACGACGTCCCGCTCCTCGACGAGCTTCACGATCCGGATGTCCGGGGCGTCCAGCGAGGTCGGCAGGGCGTAGCCGGTGAGGTCGGGGTGGCGGACCAGACCGCGCGCGGTGCGCAGGTTCTCGGTGAGGGCCGCGCCGACGCCCTGGGTGACGCCGGCCTCGATGCGGGTGGCGAGCTGGGCGGGGTTGAGGATCCGGCCGACGTCCTGGGCGACGGCCATCTCCACGACGCGGACCGCGCCGAGCTCGATGTCGACGTCGACCACCGCGCGGATGGCGCAGAAGGCGAGGCCGACGAAGGCGTCGCCCTGCCCGGACTCGTCCAGCGGCTCGGTGGGGTGCGGGCGGCACTGCGCGGTGGCCCACAGCTCCTTGCCGTCCATCTCCTCGGCGACCGTGGTGGAGAGGACCCCGTCGTACGAGGTGATCTTGCCGTCGCTGATCTGGAGCAGCTCGGTCGACATGCCGAACTTGTGGGCCAGCGGCTGGAGGAGCTGGGTGCGGACCATCTTGGCGGCGCGCTCGACGGCGCCGCCGGAGACCCAGGTGTGCCGGCCGTGGGTGGCGGCGCCGGCCGGGGGCTGGTCGGTGTCGACGGGGGCGACGTGGACCTCGTCGACGCCCAGGGTCTCCTGGACGATCTGGCGGGCGAGGGTGGAGAAGCCCGAACCGGTGTCGACCGCCGCGCAGATGACGGTGGCGACGCCGTCGAGGACCCGGACGGTGGCCGTGGAGACCTCGTCGGTGCCCTCGGCGCCGAGCATGTGGACCATGCCGAGCGCGTACCCGACGCCCCGGCGGACGGCGCCGGGTTCGCCGGCGCCCTCCGGGCCGCCGGGCAGCAGCCAGTCCTCCTCGGGGGTGTCCTTGGGCAGCGCGGGCAGCGGGAAGTCCCGTACGGCTGCGAGGAGTTCGGCGACCGGGGCGGGGCAGGTGACGGTCTGCCCGGTGGGCAGCAGATCGCCGGTGGACAGGACATTGCGCATGCGCAGCTCGGCGGGGTCGACGCCGATCCGGCCGGCGAGCTTGTCCATCTGGGCCTCGTACGCGGCGCACACCTGCATCGCGCCCTCGCCCCGGACGTGGCCCGAGGGGGGGTTGTTGGTGCGGACCGCCCAGCCCTCGACGAAGGCGTGCGGGACGACGTACGGGCCGCAGGCGAAGGCGACGGCGGCGGCCAGGGACTCCGAGGAGGAGTCGGCGTAGGCGCCGGCGTCGAGGAGGATCTGCGCCTCGACCTTGACCAGCCGGCCCTCGGCGTCGGCGTGGTGGCGGTAGCGCAGCAGGGTGGGGTGGCGGTGGGCGTGGCCGAGGAAGGACTCCTCGCGGGTGGCGGTGAGCTTCACCGGGCAGCCGGTGCGCAGCGCGAGCAGGCCGAGCGGGATCTGGAAGCCGGGGTCCTCGCGGTCGCCGGTGGCGCCGGGCACTCCGGTGACGACGACCTTGACCTGGTCCGGTGCGAGGCCGAAGCAGGCGGCGGCGAGGTCGCGGTCGGTGTGCGGGTCGGTGGAGGCGGTGTAGAGCTCGACGCCGCCGTCGGGGCGGGGCACGGCGAGGCCGGCCTCGGCGCCGATGGGGGCGGGGTCCTGGCGGCCGACCCGGTAGAGCCCTTCGACGACGACCTCGCCGGTGGCCTCGGGGTCGCCGAAGGCGAGCGGGATGTGCCGGATCAGGTTGCCGTCGGGGTGGAGCGGTTCGGCGGCGAACGCCTTCTCCGGGTCGGTGACGGGCTCCAGGAGCTCGTACTCGACGAGGATGGCGGCGGTGGCGAGCCGGGCGGTGTCGGGGTGGTCGGCGGCGACGGCGGCGATGGCCTCGCCGTGGTGCCGGACCAGGCCGTCGGCGAAGACCGGCCGGTCGGCGACCCGCCGCCCGTAGGTGGCCGTGCCGGGGACATCGGCGGCGGTGACCACGGCCCGGACGCCGGGCATGGCCTCGGCGGCGGAGGTGTCGACGGAGACGATCCGGGCGTGGGCGTGCGGGGAGCGCAGGAGCGCGGCCCACAGCAGGCCCTCGGCCCAGAGGTCGGCGGCGTACGGGAAGGTGCCCTCGGCCTTGGCGCGGGCGTCGGCCTGCGGGAGGGAGGCGCCGAGCCCGAGGACGGGGGTCTCGGGCTCCGGCGCGGCCCCGGCGGCCTCCGCGAAGGGGAGCGTGGGAATGGCGGTCGTCGCGTCGCTGCTCACGCCCTGCCTCCGTCGTGCTGGTGCGGGATGCGGGGCGAGGCGTCGTCCTCGCCCGCGGTGGCGTGCTCGGCGGCGGCCCCGCGCTCGGCGACGACGTCCTCGACGGCCTGGAGCACGCCCTTGTAGCCGGAGCAGCGGCAGAGGTTGCCGGCGAGGGCCTGGCGGGTCTCCAGCTCGGTGGGGGCGTGGTTGCCTTCGAGCAGGTCGTGCACGGTCATGCACATGCCGGGGATGCAGAAGCCGCACTGGACGGTGCCGCAGCGGGCGAGCGCCCGCTGCACGTCGGACGGCTCGCCGTCCACGGCGAGTCCTTCGACGGTACGCACCTCGGAGCCGGCGGCGGTGGCGGCCGGGACGAGGCAGGAGGCGACGAGCCGCCCGTCGACCTGGACGTTGCACGCCCCGCACTCGCCCTGCGAGCAGCCGTCCTTGGCGCCGGCGAGGCCGAGCCGCTCGCGGAGCACGTAGAGCAGCGACTCGCCGATCCAGGAGTCCGTGACGGGCCGGTCGGCGCCGTTGACCCGCAGCACGTAGGAGGTGTGCGGGTGCTCGTCGCTGTCGACGGAGGTGTACGAGGTCACCGGGGCGTCCGGCGCGGCCTCGGGCTCCGCCTCGGCGGTCGCGATGGGGACGGTCGCCCCGGGTTCCGGTTCGCGCTCGGACGCGTGCTCGGACGCGGGCTCGGACCCGGCGTCCGGCCCGGCCTGGGCCTCGGCCTCCGGCGCTCCGGCGGACTCCCCGGCGGCTCCGTCCGCGTACCCCTCGACGGCTCCGTCCGCGTACTCCCCCGCGTACCCCTCGGCGGCTTCCTCGGCGTGCTCCCCGCCGAACTCCCCCGTGAACTCCGCGGCCTGCCCGGCGGCGGGCTCCTCGGCGGCCTCGGGGACCGCCCACGGCGCCGGCGCGCCGCCCGGCAGGGTCGGCGGCGCCTGCTGGTACGAGACGGGCTCGGGCGCCTCGACGGGCGCCTCCGCGTAAGGCGCCTCCGCGTAGGGCGCATCGACGCGTGCCTCGGCGACCGGCTCGGCGACCGGCTCCGTGGCGTGCCCGGCCTCGAAGTCGTGCGACGGGGCCTCCGGCACCGGCGGGACCTCCCACCGGCCCGTCCCGCCGAAGTGCCACTCCGCCGTCGCGTGCGGGTCGTGCTCCACGTACGGACGCGCCATCGGCCCGGCGGCGGACTCCTCGCCGTACCCGTGCGGCAGCGGCTCGGGCCCCTCCGTGAAGGGACCCTGCTCCGGCGCGAAGAACTCCACGCCCTCGCCGGCCCGCTCCGCCTGCGGCAGCGGCTGGAGCGGCACGATCATCGGCGGCGTGTACCCGTGGCCGGGGGCCTCCAGCGGCACCCCGTCCAGCATGAACTCCGGCGGCAGGTGGACGAAGGCGGTCGCGCCCTCGTCGTACCCCTCGCTCTGCGGGATCGGTTCCCAGCCGCCCGGCGCGGCCTGGGCCGCGGTCTCGTGCGGCTCGTGGTTGCTGGTGCTCACGACAGGGCCCTCCCCAGTGCCCGGCGGGCGAGAGTGGCGACGGTGCGCCGCAGGTGCAGGACGGCGGGCGGCAGCTGCTCGTCGCCCGGCGGATCGGGGATGCAGGCGGCGGCCACGTACTCGCCGAAGGCGGTCAGCGCCTCCGGGGCGAGCCCCCGGTCGTTGTCCCAGTCGACCAGGGAGGCGATCCAGCGCTCGGCCTCCAGCGGGCGCAGCGGCATCGGGGCGACCGCGCCGACGGCGCAGCGGACCCCGCGCCGGGCCGGGTCGAGGACGACGGCGACGGAGGCGGTGGCGCGGGCCGGGCCGGTGCGCCCGGTGGCCTTGACGAAGACCTGCGGGGCGTGGAGCAGCGGGACCCGGACGAAGGCCACGAGCTCGCCGGGGGCGAGCAGGTCGCGGCCGGCGAGGAGGTGGGAGACGGGGATCTCGCGGCTGCCGAGCGGGCCGACGACGACGAGGTCGGCCTCGAGCGCGGCGAGCACGGGCAGCGAGTCTCCGGTGGGCGCGGCGGTGACGACGTTCCCGCCGAGGGTGCCGGCGTTGCGGATCTGGGGCGGCCCGGCCGCGCGGGAGGCGGCGGCGAGGGCCGGGATGAGGGCGGCGAAGTCGGGGCGGCCCATGCGCGCGTGGGTGAGGCCGGCGCCGAGGAGGGCGTGGCCGTCCTGGTACTGCCAGCCGCGGATCTCGTTGATGCGGCCGAGGCCGACGAGCCCGGCGGGGCGGAGCTGGCCGCGGTTGACGGCCGCCATCAGGTCGGTGCCGCCGGCGACGGGCACGGCGGCCGGCATGGCGGTGAGCGCGGCCACGGCCTCGTCGAGCGAGGCGGGCAGCGTCACGGACTGCGCCGTCTGTGGTGCGTGCGTGGTCAACCCGCTGCCCCTTCCCGGTTGTCCCGGTCCGTCCCCGACTGTGCCCGGCCGCCGCGCGTGCGAGCGGGCGCACGGCGCGCCTGTGTGTGGGCGTACCGTACGTGCTCACAGGCCGGACGTGGCAACTCTGGCACATCTTCCGAGCCGTCCGGAGCGAGGGGCGGCGCGCGCCCCCTTCCGCCGGGGGGTCCGGGACACCCGGGACGCCCGGGATGTCCGCAGACACCCCCGGACGCCCCGGGACGTCCTGACAGAGAAGGTAACTCCCGTTTCGCCGCTCCCGGGTGACCCCGGGACGCGAGGTGGCTCACACGATCGGGGGCGGTCCGTCGATCGGGCGGCCGAGGAGTCCGGGGCGGCGCTGCCAGGGTGCGGGGCCGCCCGGCGGGCGGTAGGCGACGCCGAGGGCGTCGAGGCGGCGGTAGTGGGTCTCCATGCGGCCCAGGAAGCCCGCCGTGTCGCGGTCGGCGGGGGCGGGCAGCTCGGACCAGGCGACCTCGGCGAAGGCGGCGAGGCGGGGGAAGACCTGGTAGTCGACGCGGGCCCGGTTCTCCATCACCTCGGTCCACACGTTGGCCTGGGTGCCCAGCACATGACGGGCCGCAGCCCCGGAGAGGCCGGGCGGGACGGGCTCGAAGCGGTACACGTCCTCCAGGGTGCGGACGAAGCCGATCGGCACGGGCTCGTCCGCGCCGGCGTCCTGCCGGTGGTCGAGGTAGACCTGCTGCTCCGGGCACATGACGACGTCGTGCCCGGCCTCCGCGGCGGCGATCCCGCCCCCGTAGCCCCGCCAGGACGACACGGCGGCGCCCTCGGCGAGGCCGCCCTCCAGGATCTCGTCCCAGCCGATGAGGCGGCGGCCCCGGTCGGCGAGCCAGCGGTCGAAGTGGCGGATGAACCAGGACTGGAGCCCGTCCTCGTCGCCCACCCCGAGCTCCTGGATGCGGGCCTGGGCGGCCGGGGACTCCTTCCACTGGTCCTTGGGGCACTCGTCGCCGCCGACGTGCACGAAGGTCGACGGGAAGAGTTCCAGGACCTCCTCGAAGACGCCCTCGTAGAAGCGCAGCACCTCCTCGGTGGGGGCGAGGACGTTCGGGTTCACGCCCCAGGAGTCCCAGGGGGTGAGGGCGGAGGTGTCGACGACGTCGGTGTTGCCGAGCCGGGGGTACGCGGCGATGGCGGCCTGCGAGTGGCCGGGGAGGTCGATCTCGGGGACGACGGTGATGTGCCGCTCGGCGGCGTACGCGACGATCTCCCGGATGTCGTCCTGTGTGTAGAAGCCGCCGTGCGGCGTGTCGTTCCACAGCGGCGACGCCCGGTGCCCCCACTTGGAGCGGGCCCGCCAGGACCCCACCTCGGTCAGGCGCGGGTACCGCTCGATCTCGATCCGCCAGCCCTGGTCGTCGGTGAGGTGGAAGTGGAAGACGTTCAGCTTGTGCGCGGCCATCAGGTCGAGCAGCCGCAGCACGTCCTCCTTGGCGGTGAAGTGCCGGGCCACGTCGAGGAGGAGGCCGCGCCAGCCGAAGCGGGGGCGGTCGGCGGCCTCGGTGTACGGCAGCCGCCAGGTCCGGCCGGGCAGCGGCGCCCGCCGGTACGCGTCGGGTCCGAGCAGCTGGCGCAGGGTCTGGGCGCCCCAGAAGAGGCCGGCGGGGCCGCCGCCGTCGAGCAGGACGCCGTCGCCGGTCACGGAGAGCCGGTAGCCCTCGGGGCCGTACTCGCGGGCCGTCTCCGGGGAGAGCCGCAGCCGGATCGCGCCGGGTCCGCCGCCGTCGCGCAGGGGCAGGCCGGTGGCGGCGCCGAGGACGGAGCGGAGCCAGTGGGCGGTGGCCTCGGTGCCGGGTCCGGCGTCGAGGGCGGTGGCCGCGTCGAGCGGGAGCCGGCCCTCCGGGTGGGCGGCCGTCAGGGGCGCGGGGATCAGGTCCGTATCTGCCATCACGTCAGTCCTTCACCGCCCCGCCCAGTCCGGAGACCAGGCGGCGCTGTACGAGTACGAAGAAGACGAGCACCGGGATCGTCATCACGGTCGACCCGGCCATGATTCCTCCCCAGTCGTTCTCGTCGGGCTTGAAGAAGACCAGCAGCGCCATCGGGAGGGTCGATTGCGAGGTGTCGCTGATGAGGAAGGACTTGGCGAAGAGGAAGTCGTTCCAGGTCGAGATGAACGAGAAGACGCTGGTCGCCACGAGCCCCGGCAGGACCAGCGGGAAGAGGATCGTCCACAGGAAGCGGGCGTGGCTCGCCCCGTCGATCCGGGCCTGCTCCTCCAGGGCCTCCGGCACGGCCCGGACGAAGCCGCGGAGCATCCAGATCGCGAACGGCAGCGAGAAGGCGATGTGCGGCAGGACGAGCGAGCCGAGCGTGTTGAGGAGTCCGGCGTCCCGCATGAGGAAGAAGAGCGGGATCGTCAGCGCCTCGACCGGCACCATCTGCGCCACCAGGAACATGATCAGGAGGGTGGTGCGGAACTTGAAGCGGAAGCGGGTGACGGCGGTCGCCGCGAGGAAGGCGATGACGGCGGAGGCGAGGACGACGGCGGTGGCCACCAGCAGGCTGTTGAGGAAGTAGCGCCCGAAGTCCTGCTGCTCGAAGACGCGGCGGAAGGAGTCGAGGGAGGGCGAGAGCGTCCACGGCCTCGGCTCGGTCGACTGGATCTCGCCGGCCGGCTTGAAGGCCGAGAGGACCATCCAGTACAGCGGGAAGGCGACGACGACGGCGGTGAGCAGGGCCGCCGCCTCGGCGAGCAGCCGCCCGGGGCGGCGGACGCCGGGTATCCGGAAGGTGGTCACAGTTCCTCCCCCTGGCGGCGCAGCAGCCGCAGGTACACCAGGGTCACGGCGAGCAGGAGCAGGAGCATGACGACGCCGATCGCCGCTCCCAGGCTGTACTGGGAGGAGGCGAAGGCCTGCTGGTAGGCGTAGACGTTGAGGACGAGGTTCTGGCCGGCGATGCCGCCGCCGTTGGTCATCACGTAGATCTGGGTGAAGACCTTGAAGTCCCAGATGACGGACTGGATGGTGACGACGGCGAGGATCGGGCGGAGCAGTGGCGCGGTCACGGTGCGCCAGATCCGCCACTGGGAGGCGCCGTCGAGGGCGGCGGCCTCCAGGACCTCGGTGGGGACGGCCCGGATCCCGGCGTAGACGGTGACCATCACGAAGGGGAACGAGCACCAGACGACTTCGAGGAGGACGAGCGCGAAGGCGCTGTACCGCCCGTAGGTCCAGGAGAAGTCGCCGAGGCCGAGGAGCCGGTTGACCGGTCCGAAGTCGGCGTCGAAGAGGAAGACCCAGACGGTGGAGCCGGTGACGGCGGGGGTCGCCCAGGCGCCGAGCGCGGCCAGCATCAGGGCGAGCCGGGGCAGCGCCCGTACCCGGGTGAGCAGGACGGCGAGGGCGCAGCCGACGGCGAGGGTGCCGGCCACGCACGCGGCGGCGAAGACGACGGTGGCGAGCAGGACCTGGCGGAACTGCGGGTCGGTGAAGAGGGCGGTGTAGTTGCCGAAGCCCTGGAAGGAGGTGGGTTCGCCGCCGCTGACCTGGGCCTGGGTGTACTCCAGGAAGGAGATCAGGCCGAGCTGGTAGACGGGGTAGACGAGGAGGGCGCCGAGGACGGCGAGGGCGGGCAGGAGGTAGAGCCAGGGGGTCCAGGCGGAGGTGCCGTTACGGTTCCGGCGGCGGCGCGCGGGGTCTTTCGCGGTGCCCGCGGGGGCGGGCGGCGCGGGGGCGGTGAGCGTCATGCGGGTCAGCCCGCCTCGGCGAAGGCCGCGTCCATCTTCTTCGCCGCGTCGCCGGCGGCGGTCTTCACGTCCTTCCGGCCGCTGGCGATCTCCTGGAGCATCGTGGGGACGACGAGCGAGGAGTCGATGCGGCCCCAGGCGGCGGTGGCGGGGACGAACTTGGCCCCGGCGGCGAGGGTGTCGATGAAGGGCTTCACGAAGGGCTTGCGCTCGGCGGCGGCGGTGCGGACGTCGGTGAAGGTGGGCAGGAAGCCCATCGCGTCGAAGAGCTTGGCCTGGGTCTCCTTGCCGGTGAGGCTCTTCATCAGCTCCACGGCGAGGGTGCGGTGCGAGGTGGACCTGAGGACGCCGATGTTGTTGCCGCCGGCGAAGGCGGGGGCGATGGAGCCGGGGGTGGCACCGGGCAGCGGGACGACGGCGTACTTGCCCTTGACCTGGCCGGCCTCGACGGCGGCGTGGCTGAAGTCGCCGCCGATGGCCATGCCGGCCTTGCCCGCGGCGAAGGCGGTGACGGTGGCGTTGCCGCCCATCTGGGCGCAGGTGGCGGCGGGGCAGTTGTCGTCGGCCAGGAGCGAGGTGTAGGCGCCGATGCCCTTGACGGCGGCCTCGCTGTCCAGGGCGGCCTTGTAGGCGCCGGAGCCGTCCGCGGTGGCGAGGTCGCCGCCGGCGGCCCAGACGAAGGGCAGGGCGCCGTAGGTGTAGGCGCCGCCGACGGCGATGCCGTACAGCTCCGGCTTCGCCTTGCGGATCTTCCGGGCGGTCGCGACGAGTTCGTCCTGGGTCTTGGGGGCGGCGAGGCCGAGCTCGCGGAAGACGTCGGTGCGGTAGTAGAGCGCGCGGACGCCGACGAAGAGCGGGGCGCCGTAGACCTTGCCGCCGACGGTGACGGACTGCTTGGCGGTGGGGTCGCTGTCGGCGGCCTGGTCCCAGGCGGAGAACTCGGCGGTGACGTCGGCGAGTCCGCCGTCCTTGACGTAGCCGGCGGTGTCGGTGTTGCCGAACTCGATGACGTCGGGGGCGGACTTCGGGTCGTTGAAGGCCGCCTTGACGCGCTGGGCGCGGGTCTCGACGGGGATGTACTCGACCTCGACGTCCGCGCCGGGGTGCTTCTTCTCGAAGGCGGCGACGGCTTCGTCGACGACCTTCTCCTTGGGCTGGTTGGCGACCTCCTGGAAGAGCCAGACGCGCAGGGTGCCGCTCTTCTCGTCCCCGCCGGCGGCGGGTGCGGAGGTCTGGGGCGCGCAGGCGGCCAGGACGAGGGCGGCCAGCGGGAGAGCGACGGGGGCGGTGATCCGGGCAGGAAGCTTCATGGGTTCCCCTCCGAGCAAGCGTTGCAACATACGCAACGGGCGTTTCGCATTGCACAACAACAGCGGTGAGGTTAGGCGCGCCCGGCGATCACGACAAGAGGTCTCGACCACTTAGGGCCCCGGACCGGTGTCCCGCGCGGGCCCGGAAACGCGGAACGGCCCCTGTCACACGCACCGCTGGTGCGTGTGACAGGGGCCGTTCCCGACGGGACCGGAGAGGGGGCTACTTCCCCTTGCCGTCCTTGCCGCCCTTGCCCTTGTCCTTGTCGCCGCCCGAGCCCATGGACTCGTAGATCTCCTTGCACATGGGGCAGACGGGGTACTTCTTGGGGTCGCGACCCGGCACCCAGACCTTCCCGCAGAGGGCGACGACGGGAGTGCCGTCGAGGGCACTCGCCATGATCTTGTCCTTCTGGACGTAATGGGCGTAGCGCTCGTGGTCGCCGTCACCGTGGGACACCTGCGGCGTCGGCTCGACGAGGGTCCCCGTACCTGCCCCGCGCTCGGGCTCGAGAGTGCTCATGGCACCCAAGGGTACTGGGAGCGGCGGGCCTCAGTTGAGCGACGGGTCGTCCGGGTAGGTCGCGATCATCGCCAGCTCTCCGCGCTGGCGGCGGAGGACCTGGCGCCAGAGCGCCTCGGGGGTCGGCGAGGAGACGTCGCCGGGCTCGGACTCGACGACGTACCAGGCGCCCTCGGTCAGTTCGGTCTCCAGCTGGCCGGGTCCCCAGCCGGCGTATCCGGCGAAGATGCGGAGCGCGCCGAGGGCGGGGCCGAGGAGTTCGGGCGGGGTCTCCAGGTCGACGAGGCCGATCGCGCCGAAGACCCGGCGCCAGCCGAGCGGCCCCTCGTCGCCGGGGATGACGGCGAGCCCGAGGGCCGCGTCGAGGGAGACGGGACCGCCCTGGAAGACGACGCCCGGCTCGCCGGCGAGACCCGCCCAGGGGGCGAGCACGTCGCCGACGGTGACGGGGGTGGGCCGGTTGAGGACGACGCCGAGCGAGCCCTCGTCGTCGTGGTCGAGCAGCAGCACCACCGCGCGGTCGAAATTCGGGTCCGCGAGGGCGGGGGTGGCCACGAGCAGCCGTCCTGTGAGCGAGGACACCTCGGTCATGCGACACATGATCTCGCATCTTCGGCCGGGGCGGGGGTTCTCGGGCGACATCCCGGGAAAGCGGCGGAGACGGGGACGAGCCTCGCAGGTCGGGAGGGGCGGGAAGGGACGCCCCGGACGGGTGGGACCGAACAAACGGACGGTGACAGTCCGCAAGATCGCGGAAACAGACAGTGTTGTGCCGAATTCATTACATCTGCCGACCACCCAGACCGGCCCGATCGGGGTCTCATGGCCCCTTACCCTTTTCTCTGGCCACCCGACCGACGACTCCGGAACGCGAGATTCATGACCGGCACAGACAGCCATGATGTACTGCTCGTCCATGGCGGAACCCCGCTGGAAGGCGAAATCCGCGTTCGCGGCGCGAAGAACCTCGTGCCCAAGGCGATGGTCGCCGCCCTGCTCGGCAGCGGCCCCAGCAGACTGCGCAACGTGCCCGACATCCGTGACGTCCGCGTCGTCCGCGGACTGCTCCAGCTGCACGGAGTGACGGTGCGCCCCGGCGAGGAGCCCGGCGAGCTGGTGCTCGACCCGACGCACGTCGAGTCCGCCAACGTCGCCGACATCGACGCCCACGCCGGTTCGTCGCGCATCCCGATCCTCTTCTGCGGCCCGCTGCTGCACCGCCTCGGCCACGCCTTCATCCCCGGCCTCGGCGGCTGCGACATCGGCGGCCGGCCGATCGACTTCCACTTCGACGTGCTCCGCCAGTTCGGCGCGACCATCGAGAAGCGGGCCGACGGACAGTACCTGGAGGCCCCGCAGCGCCTTCGCGGCTGCAAGATCCGCCTCCCGTACCCCTCGGTCGGCTCGACCGAGCAGGTGCTGCTCACGGCGGTCCTCGCGGACGGCGTCACCGAGCTGTCGAACGCGGCCGTGGAGCCCGAGATCGAGGACCTGATCTGCGTCCTGCAGAAAATGGGCGCGATCATCTCCATGGACACCGACCGGACCATCCGGATCACCGGTGTCGACAAGCTCGACGGCTACACCCACCGGGCGCTCCCGGACCGCCTGGAGGCGGCCTCCTGGGCGTCCGCGGCGCTCGCCACCGAGGGCAACATCTATGTGCGCGGCGCCCAGCAGCGCTCGATGATGACCTTCCTCAACACGTACCGGAAGGTCGGCGGCGCCTTCGAGATCGACGACGAGGGCATCCGCTTCTGGCACCCGGGCGGGTCGCTCGACGCGATCCACCTGGAGACCGACGTCCACCCGGGCTTCCAGACCGACTGGCAGCAGCCGCTGGTCGTCGCCCTCACCCAGGCGTCCGGCCTCTCCATCGTCCACGAGACGGTGTACGAGTCCCGGCTGGGCTTCACCTCGGCGCTGAACCAGATGGGCGCCCACATCCAGCTGTACCGCGAGTGCCTGGGCGGCTCCGACTGCCGCTTCGGCCAGCGGAACTTCCTCCACTCGGCGGTCGTCAGCGGCCCCACCCGCCTCCAGGGCGCCGACCTGGTCATCCCGGACCTGCGCGGCGGCTTCTCGTACCTGATCGCGGCCCTCGCCGCCCAGGGCACCTCGCGGGTGCACGGCATCGAGCTGATCAACCGCGGCTACGAGAACTTCATGGAGAAGCTCGTGGAGCTCGGCGCGAAGGTCGAGCTGCCGGGCAGCGCACTGGTCTAGGGCCGGGAAAGGCCCTGCGGGGCCTTCTCCCGGACGAACGGAAGGGCGGCCACCCCCCGGAGGGGTGGCCGCCCTTTCGTGCGCCTACAGGCCGCTTACTTGCCCTTGGCGGCTTCCTTGAGCTTCGAGCCCGCGGAGACCTTCACGCTGTAGCCGGCCGGGATGTTGATCGGGTCGCCGGTCTGCGGGTTACGAGCGGTGCGAGCGGCACGGTGGGTGCGCTCGAAGGTCAGGAAGCCGGGGATGGTGACCTTCTCGTCGCCCTTGGCGACGACCTCGCCGACGGTCTCGGCGAGGGCGGCCAGCACGGCGTCGGCGTCCTTGCGGGTCACCTCGGCGCGGTCGGCCAGCGCGGCCACCAGCTCACTGCGGTTCATGTTGTTACTCCCGTGTTCTTCTTGCCTGTGAGGCGTGAGATCGAAGCCGATGCTGCCAGGGGCCTCGGACAGTCCCCGGAACCGGGGCTGTCTCTCGTGGATCCCTCGCGCCCTGGGGGGTCCCCCCTGGACGAAGTCCTCGGGGGAGCATCCTGCCCCCACCAGCGGCGGGAACGCCAATCCGGCACCCCCTGGGGTCACACGAAAAGCGCCGGAGCCCCCCGGCGGTGACGTGACGTCGACTCCGCGCGAACGGTGCGGAGCCGAAAAGCCACCCTAAAGGCGGGTTTACGACTCCGCGAATCGCGACACGCACGGGGTACCGCTCCCCGGTGACGTCAGGCCCCGGCGCCCGCCGCCTTCGCCGCGGTGCGGACCGCCCCGGCGACGGCGCCCGCGACCTTGTCGTTGAAGACCGACGGGACGATGTAGTTCGGGTTCAGCTCGTCCTCGGTGACGACGTCCGCGAGGGCGCTGGCCGCCGCGAGCATCATCTCGGTGTTCACCGTGCGGGACTGCGCGTCGAGCAGGCCGCGGAAGACGCCGGGGAAGACCAGCACGTTGTTGATCTGGTTCGGGAAGTCCGAGCGGCCGGTGGCGACCACGGCGGCGGTCTGCCGGGCGGCGGCCGGGTCGACCTCCGGGTCGGGGTTCGCGAGCGCGAACACGATGGAGTCCTCGGCCATCGCGGCCACGTCCTCCGCGCCCAGCAGGTTCGGGGCCGACACGCCGATGAAGACGTCCGCGCCGACGACGGCCTGCCTGAGGGTGCCGGTGACGCCCTCGGGGTTGGTGTTGTCGGCGATCCAGCGCAGCGGCGAGTCGGCCGGGGCGGCCACCAGGTCCTCGCGGCCCGCGTGGACGACGCCGTGGATGTCGGCGACGACGGCGTGCTTCACACCGGCGGCGAGCAGGAGCTTCAGGATGGCCGTACCGGCCGCGCCGGCGCCGGACATGACGACCCGTACGTCCCCGATGCCCTTGCCGACCACGCGGAGCGCGTTGGTGAGGGCGGCGAGGACGACGATGGCGGTGCCGTGCTGGTCGTCGTGGAAGACCGGGATGTCCAGGGCCTCGCGGAGCCGGGCCTCGATCTCGAAGCAGCGGGGCGCGGAGATGTCCTCCAGGTTGATGCCCGCGAAGCCGGGGGCGATCGCCTTGACGATCTCGACGATGGCGTCGGTGTCCTGGGTGTCCAGGCAGATCGGCCAGGCATCGATGCCGGCGAAGCGCTTGAAGAGGGCGGCCTTGCCCTCCATGACGGGCATGGCGGCCAGCGGGCCGATGTTGCCGAGGCCGAGGACGGCGGAGCCGTCGGTGACGACCGCGACCGTGTTGCGCTTGATGGTGAGGCGGCGGGCGTCCTCGGGGTTCTCGGCGATCGCCATGCAGACGCGGGCGACGCCCGGGGTGTAGACCATCGAGAGGTCGTCGCGGTTGCGGATGGGGTGCTTGGACGCCATCTCGATCTTGCCGCCGAGGTGCATCAGGAACGTACGGTCCGAGACCTTGCCGAGGACGACGCCCTCGATCTCCCGCAGCCGCTCGACGATCTCGTCGGCGTGCGCGGTGGAGGTCGCGGCGACGGTGACGTCGATCCGGAGCTTCTCGTGGCCGGAGGCCGTGACGTCGAGGCCGGTGACGGAACCTCCGTGGGACTCGACCGCCGCCGTGAGCTGCGAGACCGCGGTGCCGCTCGCGGGCACCTCCAGGCGGACCGTCATCGAGTACGAGACGCTGGGCGCCGTTGCCATGGCCGGGTTCCTCTGCTTTCCCTAGCTTCGTTGCTAACGCCGCCCCGGCTGATTGCCCTGGCGGCGCCCTCCGATCGTCGCACCTACCTGCCGGTAGCAGGTAATGCGGTCATTTTGTTTTCGGAAAGTAGTTTCCACCATACGAGAGTCGCGCGGGCAACAGAAGAGGCCCCGGTCATCGGAAGACGACCGGGGCCCCAACTTCGTATGTACGTCTAAGTGACACCGGCCCGCCATGCTCGCCTCGCGGCAAGTGGTCCCTCTGAGGGACGAAGGTTGGGCCCGGGGGCTTGGATCGAGCCGGTGTCACGAACCAGGCTAACAAAGCCTCCGCGAAGGTGATTCCCCCGGCGCGTGTTGACCTGGATTCGCCACCCCGGGACCCCCGTCCGGCCCTCCCCCCGGGCCCTCCGCTCAGTCCCGCAGAAGGTCCGGGACACCCGCCTCGTCGGGCAGGTCGCGCTCCCCCGCGAGCACCGTCAGCGCCTGTGTCGAACGGGTGAGGGCGACGTACAGGACGCGCAGGCCCGCCGGGGACTCGTCGGCGATCTCGGCCGGGGAGACGACCAGCGTGGCGTCGTACTCCAGGCCCTTCGCCTCCAGCGAGCCCAGCGCCACCACCCGGTCGCCCAGACCGTCGAGCCAGCGGGCCGCCTCGGCGCGCCGGTCCATGGCGACGACCACGCCGACCGTGCCCTCGACCTCGGCGAGCAGCCGCTCCGCCTCGGCGCGCACGGTCCCGGCCAGGTCACCGCCCTTGCCGACGGCGGCGAACCGCGGCTGGACACCGGTCGAGCGGACCGCCCTCGGCGACTCCTTGCCCGGCATGGCGAGGGCGAGGACCTTGGCGGCCAGCTCGGCGATCTCCGCCGGGTTGCGGTAGTTCACCGTCAGCTCGAAGCGGCGGCGCGGCCGGGAGCCCAGGGCCTCGTCCCGCGCGGCGGCCGCCTCGTCCGGGTCGGACCAGGAGGACTGCGCCGGGTCGCCGACGACCGTCCAGGTGGCGTGCCGGCCGCGGCGGCCGACCATCCGCCACTGCATGGGCGTCAGGTCCTGCGCCTCGTCGACGATGACGTGGGCGTACTCGGTGCGCTCGGCGGCGAGCCGCTCGGCCCGCTCGCGCTGGGTCTCCTCCCGTACCGGCATCAGCTCCTCCAGGCCGGTCAGCTGGTCCAGCGGGTCGTACTCCCGCTTCCGCTTCGGCCGGGCCGGGGCGCCGAGCAGGGTGTGCAGCTCGTCGAGGAGGGCGACGTCGTGGACGGAGACGCCCGGGCGGCGCAGCGAGCGGGCGACCCGGCGGACCTCGCCCGGGTTGAGGACCCGGCGGGCCCAGCGGCCGAGCCGCTTCTCGTCGGCCATGGCGTCGAGGACCTGGCGCGGGGTCAGCTCGGGCCACCAGGCGTCGAGGAAGCCGATGAAGGAGTCCTCGGTGGAGACGTCCTCGTCGAAGGAGGAGCGCAGCTCGGCGGCGAGCTCGGGGTCGCTGTGCCGGCCGGCGGCGCCCGAGCGGGCGTAGAGGGCGTCGAGGAGGAGCCGGCGGGCGCGCGGCCTCAGCAGGTTGACCGGCGCGGTGCCGGAGAGCACGTTCTGCCGGATCCGCCGCAGGTCGCCCTCCTCCAGTTCGAGGCGGCGCCCGAAGGCGACGACGCGGAGCAGCCTCGGCGTGTCGGGGCGGTCGAGGGCGCCCCGGGCCGCCTTGCGGAGCACGGCGAGCATCCGCGAGGAGCCCTTGATCCGGGAGACGGCGGGCTCGTCGTACGCGTCGGCGACGGCCCCGGCGGCGTCCTCGGCGAGGTCGCCCAGCGCGCGGATGGCGACCTGCCCCTCCTCGCCGAGGGAGGGCAGCACGCCCTCGGTGTACGAGACGAGCAGCGGGGTCGGCGAGACGATCAGGATGCCGCCGGCGTACCGCCTGCGGTCCTGGTAGAGCAGGTACGCGGCCCGGTGCAGCGCCACGGCGGTCTTCCCGGTGCCCGGACCGCCCTCCACGTACGTGACGGAGGCGGCGGGCGCGCGGATGACGAGGTCCTGCTCGGCCTGGATGGACGAGACGATGTCCCGCATGGTGTGGCCGCGGGCCTGCCCGAGGGCGGCCATGAGCGCGCCGTCGCCGATGACCGGCAGCTCGGCGCCGCGGAGGGTCGCCCGGAGCTCGGGGCGCATCAGGTCGTCCTCGACGCCGAGGACCCGGCGCCCCTTCGACCGGATGACGCGGCGGCGGACGACCCGGCCCGGCTCCACGGGGGTGGACCGGTAGAAGGGCGCGGCGGCGGGGGCGCGCCAGTCGATGACGAGCGGGGAGTAGTCGGCGTCCAGGACGCCGATGCGGCCGATGTGCAGGGTCTCGCCGATGTCGGCGGTGTTGTCGGCCCGGATGGCGTCGTCGGCGGGCTCCACGGACGTGTAGGCCCCGTCGGGCCCCTTGGCCCCGTCCTTCCCGTCCAGGAGGTCGATCCGCCCGAACAGGAAGTCCTCGAACTCGTTGTTGAGCCGGTTGAGGTGGACCCCGGCGCGGAAGACCTGGGCGTCGCGCTCGGCGAGGGCGCCGGGCGTGCCGACGTGCCCCTTCCGAGCGGCGTCGTTCATCAGGAACTCCGCCTCGTGGATCTTCTCCTCCAGGCGGCGGTAGACCTGGTCCAGATGTTCCTGCTCGACGCCGATCTCACGGTCTCTGACCGTGTCGACGGCTTCCTGCGCGGCCACTAAGGCCCCCTTCTGACGTGCACTGGGCAGCCGTCAAAGGTACGCCACCGGTGGCCGTCGTGTCAGGCGAGGGGCGGCGCCTGATCGTGCAGGATCCGCTGGAAGAGGTGGTGGTCGCGCCACGCGCCGGCGATGTGCAGGTACCGGGGGGCGGTCCCGATCCGCTCGAAGCCCGCCTTGGCGAGGACGCGCTGGGAGGCGTGGTTGTCCAGCAGGGTGGACGCCTCGATCCGGTGCAGCCCCAGCGTGTCGCGGGAGGCGCGCAGGACCTCCTCGGTGAGCGCCGTGGCGATGCCCCGCCCGTTGTGCTCCCCGTCGACCCAGTACCCGAGGCTCGCGCTCCGGAACGGTCCGAGCACGATGCCGGAGAGGACGGCGGCGCCGACGATCCGCTCCCCGTCCACGGCGAACCACCGCCGCCCGCCGTCCGCGAGCCGCTCGGCCTGCGCCTCGGCGCTGTAGTACGTCTCCGCCCGGACGGGCTCGAAGGGCCGCATGTGCGCCCGGTTCCGCCTCAGCGCGTCCGCGAGCGCCTCCGCGTCCCCGTCCCGCGCCTCCCTGATCCCCACCCCGTCAGCCATGCGCCGTACGCTACCGGCCGCTCGTCCCGGCGTCGTCGGCCAGCGGGTCCAGGGAGAGCCGGTAGCCGCGCTTGACGACCGTCTGGATGAGCTTGGGGGTCCCGAGGGAGGAGCGCAGGCGCGCCATCGCCGTCTCGACCGCGTGCTCGTCCCGGCCGGACCCCGGCAGCGCCCGCAGGAGGTCCGCGCGGGACACCACCCACCCGGGGCGGCGGGCCAGCAGTCCGAGCAGTGCCATGCCGGCCGGCGGCACGGGCCGGAGCTCCCCGTCGACCAGCACCGCGTGGCCCCGGATCTCGACGCGGTGCCCGGCGACCGGCAGCACCCGGGACCGCGCGGGCAGCTCGGTGCACAGGAGCTGCACGAGCGGTCCGAGCCGGAACCGTTCGGGCTGGTACGTGGGGATGTCCTCGGCCTGGAGCGGAAGCGCCGTCACCGGCCCGACGCACACCGCGAGCACCTCGTGCCGCAGGGCCTCGACGACCCGCTCCCGCACCCCCCGCTCCGCCGCCCGGGCGAAGAGCGACGCCGCCGCCGGCGCGCTGGTGAAGGCGACCGCGTCGACGGAGCCCGCCGCCACCGTGTCGATGAGCCGGTCGAGCGGCCCGAGGTCCTCCGGCGGCATCCACCGGTAGACGGGCACGCCCACCACGCTCGCCCCGGCGGTGGTGAGCGCCTCGACGAAGCCGGGGAGCGGTTCGCCGTGGAGCTGGAGGGCGATCCGCCGCCCGTCGACGCCCTCGGCGAGCAGCCGGTCGAGGACCTCGGCCATGGACTCGGAGGAGGGGGACCAGGACTCGGTGAGTCCGGCGGCCCGGACGGCCCCCTTGACCTTGGGGCCGCGGGCGAGGAGCTCGACCCCGCGGAGGGCGTCGAGGAGCTCGGTGCCGTACCCCCAGCCCTCGGCCGCCTCGACCCACCCGCGGAAGCCGATCGCGGTGGTGGCGACGACGATGTCGGGGGTGTTGCCGATGATCTCCTTGGTGGCGGCGAGGAGTTCGGTGTCGTCGGCGAGGGGGACGATCCGCAGCGCGGGCCCGTGCACGACGGCCGCGCCGCGCCGGCGCAGCAGGGCGATGAGTTCGTCCGCGCGCCGGGCCGCGGTGACGCCGACGGTGAAGCCGGCCAGGGGTCCGTGTTCGTGCTGGTCCATGGGCACCGAGGGTGGCGCGGACGCGTGACAGTCGGGGTTCACGCGTATTTCCTGATCGTTACGGTACGCGCCCGGCACTCCGTCTCACACCTTCGCGTATCCGGGCCGGGTCTCCGGCTCCTCGGCGCCTTCGGCGGTGTCGGGGACCACGGGCGGGCGACGAAGGTATACCGCCCAGGTGACGACCATGCAGGCGGCGTAGAAGGCGAGGAAGGCGACGAAGGCGGCGGTGCCGGTGCCGACGGTCTGGAAGGACTGGCGGAAGGCGAGGTTGATGCCGAGGCCGCCGAGGCCGCCGACGGCCCCGATGAGGCCCATGGAGGCGCCGGAGAGCCGTCGTCCGTACGCCTCCGCGGTCTCGCCGCCGAGGCCCTTGCGGTGGCCCTGGGCGAGGAAGATCGCCGGGATCATCTTGAAGGTGGAGCCGTTGCCGAGGCCGCTGAGCACGAAGAGGGCGATGAAGCCGACGAGGAAGACGGCGAGCGACTCGATGACGGAGGCCCAGATGACGACGCCGGTCGCGGCGGACATGGCGGCGAAGGTGGCGAGGGTGATGCGGGCGCCGCCGTGCCGGTCGGCGAGGGAGCCGCCGAAGGGGCGGATGAGGGAGCCGAGCAGGGGGCCGATGAAGGTGAGCGAGGCGGCCTGGAGCGGGGTGCGGCCGAACTGGGTCTGGAGGACGAGGCCGAAGGCGAAGCTGTAGCCGATGAACGAGCCGAAGGTGCCGATGTACAGGAAGGCCATGATCCAGGTGTGGCGGGCCCGCACGGCCTCGCGGAAGGCGCCGGTGTCGTTCCTCACGGGCGTGAGGTTGTCCATGAAGAGGGCGGAGCAGACGGTGGCGACGATGATCAGCGGCAGGTAGACGCCGAGGACGATCCTCGGGTGCATGGCGCCGGCGGTGCCGATGACGAGGAGGCCGACGAGCTGGACGACGGGGACGCCGATGTTGCCGCCGCCCGCGTTCAGGCCGAGCGCCCAGCCCTTCTTCCGGAGCGGGAAGAAGGCGTTGATGTTGGTCATGGAGGAGGCGAAGTTGCCGCCGCCGACACCGGTGAGGGCGGCCACCAGGACGAAGGTGGAATAGGAAGTGCCGGGTTCCATCACGGCGAAGGCGAGGCCGGTCGGGAGCAGGAGCAGCAGGGCGCTGAAGACCGTCCAGTTGCGTCCGCCGAAGCGGGCGACGACGAAGGTGTACGGGATGCGGATCAGCGCGCCGACGAAGGTCGCGGTGCCGATGAGGAAGAACTTGCCGGCGGCGTCGATGCCGTATTCCGGGCCCATGAAGAGGACCATCACCGACCACAGGCTCCAGACGGAGAAGCCGATGTGCTCGGAGAGCACGGAGAAGGCGAGGTTGCGCCGGGCGATCCGCTCGCCCTTCTCCTTCCAGAAGGTCTCGTCCTCGGGTTCCCAGACGTCGATCCAGCGCCCGCGCATCTCGCACCTCCACGGTGTCGGATCCGGTGCCGGATCCTGGTGCCACCGACCCTAGGGAGGACGCGTTTCGGCCCGGTGCCGCGAGGTGACGTCGGCGGAACCTTGCTCTCACCCGTACGAAACGCCCCGTGTGAGTCGCGGCCGTGCGGGGCGCCGTGTGGGGGGCGGCCGTGCGGGGCGCCGCCGTGTGCCTGGGCGGCCGGGCTACGCCGGCACCCCGGGCTCCCCCTCCGGCAGCCAGGACCCGGCCGGCCGGTCGCGCCAGCCCTCCCGCCGCCCCAGCTCGGCGGCGGCCGTCCGGAGGGCGTCGAGGCCGGGGTGGCGCAGGCCCTTGCGCCAGACGAGGCTGACGGGCGAGAGCGGGACGGGGTCGACGAGGGGCCGCAGGACGCAGCCGGGCATGGGCGGGAAGCCGACGACGGCGAGGACCGGGTGCCGGTGCTTGGCCATGATCCGCCGGAACTCCTCCGCGCCGACGGCGAGCGGCGCGGGCGGCGAGAGGTGGATGCCGCGCCCGTCGAAGAGCCGGACGGCCAGGTCGGTCCACTCGGGAGTGCGGTCGTTGCCCGCGCCGGCGTACAGGTGCTCGCCGGCGAGCCGGCCGAGCGGCACCTCCGGCAGGGCGGCGAGCGCGTGGTCCTCGGGCAGCACCACCGCCATCGGCTCGTACCGCACGAACTGCGCGTCGAGCCGCGCCCGCAGGCCGGGCGCGAGCCCGCCGTACCGTCCGAAGGACGCGTCGAGCCGCCCGGCCAGGATCTCCCCCGCGGCGCCGGTGAGCCCGGACTCGAAGCGGGCCATCAGCTCCTGCTCGGGGGCGAGTTCGCGGGCCCTGCGCAGGATGCGGTCATGGACGAGGCCGGGCGAGTTGAGGTCCACGAGGAGCGGACGGTGCTCGGTGCGGAAGGCGTCGCGGAGCGCGTCGTGGGCGTCGAGGACCCGGCGGGCGTACGGGAGGAGCCGTTCGCCGTCCGGGGTGAGCGCGACCTGCCGGGTGGTCCGCGCGAAGAGCGGGGCGCCCACCTCGCGTTCGAGGCGCCGGATGTCCCGGCTGAGCGCCTGCTGGGCGACGAGGAGGCGGCCCGCGGCGCGGGTGAAGTGGAGCTCCTCCGCGACGGCGGTGAAGGCGCGCAGCAGCCGGGGGTCGATGTCGTACGGTGTGGCCACCCGCCGCATTCAACAACACAGGTGCGTCAATGGCGACCGTACAGGTGTTGGACGGTCCCGGCGGACGGGCCGGAGCCTGGTGCCATGCCGCACCAGCTTCTCGTCCCCACCCCGGCGGGCCCGGGCCTGGCCCCCCGCTACCGGGAGCGCCCCGCCGCGCTCCCCCGCAATCCCTACCTCCGCCTCTTCGCCCTCCCCGGCACGCGCGCGTTCACCGCCGGGAACCTGATCGCCCGGCTGCCCTCGGGAATGTTCGGCATCAGCGCGGTGATCATGATCTCGACGGCGTACGACTCCTACGCCCTGGCGGGAGCGGTCACCGCGACCGGCCTGGTGGCCGGGGCGCTGACGGCGCCCCTGGTCGCCCGGCTGATCGACCGGCACGGACAGCGGAGGGTCGCCGTACCGGCCGCCGCGTGCGCCGTCCTCGGCCATCTCCTGCTCCTGCTGTGCGTCCGGGGGCACGCGCCCGCGTGGGCGCTGTTCTGCGCGATCCTGCCGACCGCGACCACCCCGAACACCGGCGGCATGTCCCGCGCCCGGTGGGCCCACCTGCTGCGCGGCGACCCGGCGTCGCTGCACACCGCGAACGCCTTCGAGCAGGCCGCCGACGAGCTCTGCTTCATGCTCGGCCCGGTGCTCGCGGCCGTGGTCTGCGCGGCGCTCTTCCCGCAGGCGGGCACGCTGGTGGCCGCCGTCCTGCTGCTCACCGGTGTGCTGCTCTTCACCGCGCAGCGCTCGACCGAGCCGCCGGTCGCCCCGCGCACCGGAGCGGGCTCGCCGCTGCGCGCCCCGGGGATGGTCCCGCTGCTCGTGGTCTTCCTCGCCACGGGCGCGATCTTCGGCTCGCTGGAGGTGACCGCCCTGGCGTTCGTGGACGGTCCGGTCGCGGGCCCGGTCCTGGCGCTCCAGGCCGCGGGCTCCTGCGCGGCCGGCCTGCTCTACGGCCGGGCCCGCCGCACCGCCGGCCTGCGCACCTGTCTGCTGGCGATGACGGCGGTGATGACGGCCCCGCTGCTCGCGGCCCGGACGGACTCCCTCCTCGCGCTGGCCGCCGGCCTCCTGGTGGCGGGCATGGCGACCGCGCCCACGATGGTCACGGGCATGGCGCTGGTCCAGCGGCTGACCCCGCCCGCCCAGCTGAACGAGGGCATGACCCTGGCCGTGACCGCCCTGCTGGCCGGTGTCGCCACCGGCTCCGCCACCGCCGGCTGGACCGCCGACCACGCCCCGGACCCCGTCCTCGGCTTCGCCCTCCCGGTGACGGCGGCGGCCCTCGCCCTGACCCTGTGCGCGGTGACCGGCGTCGGCCGCCCGGCGCGGAGGGGGACGCGGGAATGACAGAGGCCCGGCGGTCGCTCGCGCGACCACCGGGCCTCTGCCCACATGGGATGAGTGGAGATGGCGGGAATCGAACCCGCGTCCAACGGTGCGGAATCAGGGCTTCTCCGTGTGCAGTCTGGTACGAGTTTCTCAGCCCTCCGGATCACCCAGACAAGTCCGGAACGGGCTCAGTCACTGTTTGATTTCCCTCTTCACCCCGTGACCGGGATCAAGGTTTAGTCCCCTTCATGATGCCAGGATCCGGGTCGGGAACAGCCCCGGGCTGACACTTCGCAAGTCGCTACTTAGGCAGCGAGGGCGAAGGAATCGCGCTTGGTGTTGGCGATTATTGGTTTCGGCGCGTGGTTAACGAGATCATTGCCGCTTCCTCGACACGCTTCCCCTGCTTCGACATCCGCTGTCGAAACCGATCATCCCCATGTTGATTTTTCAATCCGCGCACCCTCTGTGGGGTGCGTGGCCCATCGTACGTGACCCACGGCCACGGTTGCCAGCGATTAACCCGCCTGGGCCCGCTGGCGCCGCTTCGCGGCCGCGATCGCCCGCGCGGTCTCGCGCGTGTCCTGCTTCTCCCGGAGCGTCTGGCGCTTGTCGAACTCCTTCTTGCCCTTGGCGAGCGCGATCTCGCACTTCACCCGGCCGCCCAGGAAGTACAGCGCGAGGGGCACGATCGTGTGACCGGTCTCCGACGCCTTCTGCTCCAGCTTGTCGATCTCCGCCCGGTGCAGCAGCAGCTTCCGCTTCCGCTTCGCCGAGTGATTGGTCCAGCTGCCCTGCATGTACTCCGGGACGTGGATGTTGTACAGCCACGCCTCGTTGCCCTCGATCTGGACGAAGCCGTCCACCAGCGAGGCCCGCCCCATCCGGAGCGACTTCACCTCCGTACCCATGAGCGCCACGCCCGCCTCGTACGTGTCGAGGATGAGGTAGTCGTGGCGCGCCTTCTTGTTCTGCGCGATCATCTTGCGCTCGGGCCCCTTGTCCTGGGCCTTCTTGGCAGGCTTGCCCTGCACGTTGACGAGTCCCTTAGCCATAGTGCGGTCATTTTCGCACTACGAGCCCCCTCCGAGGCCACTCAATACCGTGCGGGCCCGCTCCTCCGCCCCTTCGTCGGCGGGCAGGTCGGGCGCGATGCCCCTCCCGTCCACGTCGTGACCCGCGGGGGTGCGGTAGTGGCCCACGGTGAGCTCGGCGACGGAGCCGTCGGGCAGGGTGCTCGGCATCTGCACCGACCCCTTGCCGAAGGTCCTGGAGCCGACGGTGACCGCCCGGCCCCGGTCCTGGAGCGCCCCGGTCAGCAGTTCGGCGGCGCTCATGGTGCCGCCGTCGACCAGCGCGACCAGGGGCCGGCCGGTGTCGCCGCCGCGCTGGGCGTACACGGACCGCTCCTCGCCCTCGACGTCGTACGTGGCGACCAGACCGCCGTCGAGGAAGGCGGAGGCGGCGACGGCGGCCTCGTCGACCAGTCCGCCGGAGTTCCCGCGCAGGTCGAGCAGGACCCCGGCGCCGGCCGGGGCGGTGCGGACCGCGTCCCGCACCCGGTCGCCGGCGCCCTTGCTGAAGGCGGAGACCCGGATGACGACGGTCCTCGGGTCGGGGCGGGAGACGGAGACGGGGTCGGTCGCGAGCCGCTCCCGGCGCAGGGTCTGGGTCCAGGTCATGCCGGACCGCCCGACCCTCAGGGTCACGGTGGAGCCGGGCACGCCGTCGCCGCGCAGCAGCGAGACGACCTCGGAGACGGACAGGCCGCCGGTGTCCCGGCCGTCGACGGCGAGCAGCAGGTCGCCGGTCCGCACCCCGGCCCGCTCGGCTGGCCCGCCGTCCCTCACACGGGTGACCCGGACACCGCTTCCGCTGTCGACATCGCCACTGCCATCGCCGACGTCGGTGCGGTCGCCCTTGCCATCGCCGTCGCCGTCGCCGTCGCCGGAGGGCGTACGGCCCTTGCCGCTCTCCGCCGGCCCCGCGGAGAGGCCGACGCCGGTGTAGGCGCCGTCGAGGGACTGCTCGAACTCGGCGTACTCCCGCGGGTCGTAGACGGCGCCCCAGCGGTCGCCGCTGCGGCTGACGAAGTCCTCGGCGGCCTGCTTGCCCGACTTGCCGTCGGCGACGGCCTCGGCCGCGGCGCGGTGGAGAGCCGCCCGGTCGAAGGCGGCCCGGTCCCCGGCGCCGGCACGGGCCTCGGGCCCGGCACCGTCCTCGCGGGGCAGCGCGCCGGTCGCGGCGGCCGTGGCGAGGACTCCGGCGAAGACCAACGTGAGAACGGCCCCGCGGACGACACCGCGGGGCCGGAGACAGAGAGGCGCGGAGCCGGCCAGCATGCCGCCCACTCTAGGACAAGACGGCGGCGCCACAGAGGCTTTGGCCTCAGGACGCCACCCGCTCCCGGAGGTCTCTTCTCACACCTTCAGGTACTTGCGCAGCGCGATGAACGCGGCCACGGACGGCATCAGCAGACCGATGACGATCACCAGCGGCAGCTGGGCGAACACCACGTCCCAGCCGATGAAGTTGACCAGCGGCATCTGCTCGGCGAGGTTCAGGCCGTGGTCGACGAGGAAGTAACGGCCGGTCAGGAGCAGGACGCAGGCGAACGCTCCGCCGATCAGGCCGGAGAACGCGGCCTCCATGATGAACGGCATCTGGATGTAGAAGCTGGAGGCGCCGACCAGCCGCATGATGCCGGTCTCGCGCCGCCGGCTGAAGGCCGAGACGCGGACCGTGTTGATGATCAGCATGAGCGCGATGACCAGCATGAGCAGCATCAGCGCGACGGCCGCGTAGTTGACGCTCCGCATCATGTTGAAGAGCGTCTCCAGGATGGAGCGCTGGTCCTGGACGGACTCGATGCCGTCCCGGCCGGCGAAGGCGGTGGCGACCACCTGGTACTTCTCCGGGTCCTTCAGCTTCACCCGGATCGACTCCTGCATCTGGTCCGGGGTGATGACGGACGCGATGGCGGTGTCGCCGTACTGCTCCTTGTAGTGCTTGAAGGCTTCCTCGGCCGTCTCGTGGATGACGTTCTCCACGATGTCCATCTTCCGCAGGTCGGCCTGGATCTGCTCGCGCTGCTGCTTGGTGACGGCGCCCTTGGCGCACTTCGGCGAGCCGGCGGCGTCCGTCTTGTTGCAGAGGAAGATGGAGACGTTGACCTTGTCGTACCAGTAGTCCTTCATCGTGGAGACCTGCTCGCGCATGAGCAGGGCACCGCCGAAGAGGGCCAGCGACAGGGCCACGGAGACGATGACCGCGAAGGTCATCGTCAGGTTGCGCCGGAGGCCGACGCCGATCTCGGAGAGCACGAACTGAGCGCGCATGGTGTTCTGGTTCCCCCGCCGTCAGTGCTGGTAGCCGTAGACGCCGCGCGCCTGGTCGCGGACGAGGCGGCCCTTCTCCAGCTCGATGACGCGCTTGCGCATCTGGTCGACGATGTTCTGGTCGTGGGTCGCCATGACGACGGTGGTCCCTGTCCTGTTGATGCGGTCGAGCAGCTTCATGATGCCGACGGAGGTCTGCGGGTCGAGGTTGCCGGTGGGCTCGTCGGCGATCAGCAGCATCGGGCGGTTGACGAAGGCGCGGGCGATGGCCACGCGCTGCTGCTCACCACCGGACAGCTCGCCCGGCATGCGGTCCTCCTTGCCGCCGAGGCCGACCAGGTCGAGCACCTGGGGGACGGCCTTGCGGATCTCGCCGCGCGGCTTGCCGATGACCTCCTGCGCGAAGGCCACGTTCTGCGCGACGGTCTTGTTCGGCAGCAGGCGGAAGTCCTGGAAGACGGTGCCGAGCTGGCGCCGCATGTGCGGCACCTTCCAGTTGGACAGCCTGGCGAGGTCCTTGCCGAGGACGTGCACCTGCCCTTGGCTGGCGCGCTCCTCACGCAGGAGCAGCCGCAGGAAGGTCGACTTTCCGGAGCCGGACGAACCGACGAGGAAGACGAACTCCCCCTTCTCGATCTCCAGGGAGACATCCCGGAGCGCGGGGCGGTTCTGCTTCGGATAGGACTTGGAGACGTTGTCGAATCGGATCACGAATGCACCACGGTCGGCCGGGAGTAGGTGTGCGTGACCTTACGCGAACCGGGAAGCCCCGCGCAGTCGCGGTCCGGGCTTGCGTGGTTTATCCTTTTTCGCCCTTCGGGGCGGAAGAGAGGCGTTCGCGGCCGGGGCGCGCCGGAACCTCGCGGAGCTGGCAGAGTGGTAGGGGGAACGTCCGGATCGTGCCGGGCGTTGTCCTGGTGTGAGCCCCGTGCGGGAGGAGGAGAGCGTATGACCTACGACCGACTGGTGTGCGCCAACTGCGCGGCCCCGGTCGCCGAGGGTCGCTGCCCCGTCTGCAGGGCCAACCGCGAGCGCCTGGAGCCGCAGGGGCTGTCCCCCGCGATGGTACTGACGCTGGTGATCGCCCTGCTGGCGACGCTGGCACTGCTGGCGGCGGTCCGCACGGTGTAGGTGCCCGCGGCCCCCGGGGCCGCGCGGCAGCTCTGTGGGCCCGCGGGCCGCACACGAGCCGGAACGGTCGAAGGGCCGGGGAGGAAGCCTCCCCGGCCCTTCTGTGTACCGCTAGGTCACTCAGGCGGCGGCGCCGCGCCCGCCCGCGACGAGGCGCGGCAGGAAGCGGAAGCCGATGCCACCGGCGATCATGGTGGCGGCGCCGATGATCAGGAACGAGGTCTCGGCCGCACCGGTCTCGGCGAGCTCCTCCTTGGCCTCACCCTGCTGCACCGGCTGGGAGCCGGCCTGCTGGGTGTCGGTGTTGTTGTCGGAGCCGGTCGAACCGTTGGAGCCGGTCGAACCGTCGGCGACGCACTCGACGCCGTCGAGCTCGACGGTGCAGCTGCCGGAGCCGCCGTCGGTGGAGGAACCACCGGTGGTCGACGTGCCGCCGTCGGTGGACGTGCCGCCGTCGGTCGCGGAACCGCCGTCGGTGGACGAACCACCGTTGCCGCCGTTCCCGTTCCCGTTGCCGCCGTTGCCGTTGCCGCCGTTGTTGCCGTTGCCGCCGTTACCGGCGTCGGCGCCACCGTTGTTGCCGTTGCCACCGTTGCCGGCGTCAGCGCCGCCATCGGCCGCACCGCCGTCGCCACCGTCAGCGCCGCCGTCGGCCGCGCCACCGTCGCCACCGTCAGCGCCGCCGTCGGCCGCACCGCCGTCGCCACCATCGGCACCGCCGTCAGCCGCGCCACCGTCGCCACCGTCAGCGCCGCCATCGGCCGCACCGCCGTCGCCACCATCGGCACCGCCGTCAGCCGCACCGCCGTCGCCACCGTCAGCGCCGCCGTCAGCCGCACCGCCGTCGCCACCGTCAGCGCCGCCATCGGCCGCACCGCCGTCGCCACCATCGGCACCGCCATCGGCCGCGCCACCGTCGCCACCATCGGCACCGCCGTCAGCCGCGCCACCGTCGCCACCGTCAGCGCCGCCGTCAGCCGCACCGCCGTCGCCACCATCGGCACCGCCATCGGCCGCACCGCCGTCGCCACCGTCAGCGCCGCCATCGGCCGCGCCACCGTCGCCACCGGCGTCGTTCCCGCCGTCCTGGCCCTCGATGCTGCCGGCGATCTCGTTGCCGCCGTCCTCACCCTCATCGCCGCTGAGCGCGCCGACGGTCACCTCAAGGGTCGAACCGTCGTTGCCGCTGCTGACGGCCTGCGCGGCGCCCGCCGCGGTCAGGGACGCACCGGCGATGATCACGGCACCGGCCGCGACTCGCGCCAGGCGGACTCGCGTCTTGTTGGTCATCTGGTTGCTACCCCCAGTAGCTTCATCTCGTCATGGGGCAGCGCCAGGGGCCCTCGGGCACGGGAAGCGTCATGGTTACTGGACCTGCCCCCGTTCACACGCGCCCCAGATATGCGCATGCCATCCAGCCACCCTTCCGAGTTTCCGATGCAGCGTCAAGGCCGTTGCGCGTGCGATGCCCGAAAGATCACCAGTTGGACGGCATGTGACGATGCAACTGTGACGTAAACCCGGAACTGCGGGCCTCACGACGGCAGTTCCCTTGTCGACAAAGCACCCCACCCACCACCGAACCGCTTGCACCGGCGAACGCGCCGGGCCCCGCACCGAGAGGTGCGGGGCCCGGAAACGAATGCCGAGGGGCGGTTACTTCGCCTGCTCCTGCTGCTTGCGCCAGCGGATGCCGGCCTCCAGGAAGCCGTCGATCTCGCCGTCGAGGACCGACTGCGGGTTGCCGACCTCGAACTCCGTCCGGAGGTCCTTGACCATCTGGTACGGGTGGAGGACGTACGACCGCATCTGGTTGCCCCAGGAGCTGCCGCTGTCCTTGAGGGCGTCCATCTTGGCCCGCTCCTCCTGGCGCTGACGCTCCAGCAGCTTGGCCTGGAGGACGTTCATGGCGCTCGCCTTGTTCTGGATCTGCGAGCGCTCGTTCTGGCAGGAGACCACGATGCCCGTCGGGAGGTGCGTGATGCGGACGGCCGAGTCGGTGGTGTTGACGCCCTGGCCGCCGGGGCCCGAGGCGCGGTACACGTCGACGCGGAGGTCCGACTCCTCGATCTCGACGTGGTCCGAGGACTCGACGACCGGGAGGATCTCGACGCCGGCGAAGGAGGTCTGGCGGCGGCCCTGGTTGTCGAAGGGCGAGATGCGCACCAGGCGGTGGGTGCCCTGCTCGACGGAGAGGGTGCCGTAGGCGTACGGGGCCTTGACGACGAAGGTGGTCGACTTGATGCCGGCCTCCTCCGCGTACGAGGTCTCGTAGATCTCGGTCGAGTAGCCGTGGCGCTCGGCCCAGCGCAGGTACATGCGCTGGAGGCGCTCGGCGAAGTCGGAGGCGTCGACGCCGCCGGCCTCCGCGCGGATGTTGACCAGCGCCTCGCGCTCGTCGTACTCGCCGGAGAGGAGGGTGCGGACCTCCATCTCGTCGAGCGCCTTCCGCACGGCGGTGAGCTCGGTCTCGGCCTCGGCGCGGGTGTCCGCGTCGTCCATCTCCTCGGCGAGGTCGAAGAGGACCCCGAGGTCGTCGATGCGGCCGCGGAGCGTCTCGGCCTTGCGGACCTCGGCCTGGAGGTGGGAAAGCTTGCTCGTGATCTTCTGCGCCGCCTCCGGGTCGTCCCAGAGGGACGGGGCCGCGGCCTGCTCTTCGAGCACGGCGATGTCTGCCCTCAGCTTGTCGAGGTCCAGGACGGCCTCGATCGACCCCATGGTCGAGGAGAGGGACTTCAGCTCTTCGGATACATCGACGACTGCCACGCGTCCAGCGTAACGGCTCCCGGCCGGGAGCCGAACCTGTGCCCGTCCGCCCTGTGGACGGACGGGGTCACGGCTGCGCGGGCTGCGAGGACGGCCGGGAGTCCTGGGGCGGGGTTCCGCCGTCCCCGGCGAGCGCCAGATAGCCGCCGACGCCGAGCGCGCCCGCGGCCACGGCGGCCGCGACGCCGAGGACGATCCGGCGCTTGCGGACCGTCCCGGAGCGGTTGCGGGCCGAGCCGGGCCGGCGGGCGCCGGCCGGGCGCGGGGCGCGGGCGGTGCCGTGCGGGCCGCCGGACAGCTCCTCGGGGCCCGGGACGCGCATGGAGGTGTGGGTGTCGCGGTGCGAGTCGGCGGAGGCGCCGGGCACCAGCGGGACGGCCGCGCGGCGGCGGCCGGTGTCCGCGGGCGCTCCGGCGGAGGTGGCGTACGCCGGGTCCTCGTACGGCTCCTGGGGCGCGGGTTCGACGCCGGGCTCGTCCACGTCCAGCGGCGGGATGCCCTTGAGCAGCGGCAGGACGTCGGCGAGGCGGGCGGCCAGCTCCGAGGCGCGCAGCCGGGAGGCGGGGGCCTTGGCGAGGCACTGGACGAGCAGCTGCCACAGTTCCTCGGGGATGCCGGGGAGGGGGACGACGGTCTCGGTGACGTGGCGGCGCAGGACGGCGCCGGGATGGCCGCCGCCGAACGGGGTGAAGCCGGCCAGCAGTTCGTACAGGACGGTGGCGAGGGCGTAGATGTCGACGGCGGCGCGCGGCGGCAGGCCCTCGACGATCTCGGGGGCGAGGTAGTCCGGGGTGCCGATGATCCGGGTGGCCTTGGTGCGGCCGGGGGTGTCGATGAGCTTGGCGACGCCGAAGTCGGTGAGGAGCGCGGGGTGGGCGCCGCCGGGGCCGATCGGGCCCTCCATGTCGAGCAGGATGTTCTCCGGCTTGACGTCCCGGTGGACGACGCCGGCCGCGTGGGCGGCGGCCAGGCCCTCGGCGACGTCCCGGATGATCGCGACGGCGGCCTCGGGGGCGAGCCGGCGCTCGCGGTCGAGGCGGGTGCGCAGGTCGGTGCCGCGGACCAGGTCCATGACGAGGGCGAGGTCGTTGCCGTCGACGACGAGGTCGCGGACCTTGACCACGCGCGGGTGGTCAAGGCCGAGCAGGGCGGTCCGCTCCTGCACGAAGCGGCCGACGAGCTCCTGGTCGGAGGCCAGGTCCTCGCGCAGCAGTTTGACGGCGACGGGCCCTTCGGGCCCCTCGCCGAGCCACACCGTTCCGGCGCTGCCCCGCCCGAGGATCTGGTGGGTGGTGTAGCGGCTGCCGATGTTCCGTGCCAAGACTGCTCCCTCAGCGGCTGCGGTTCGCGTCAAAGTTACGCGTCCCGGGCCGCCGCACGTCACTTCCGGAGCGAAATCACCCCTCGGAAGTCGATAAATCGGCAGCGCGACCGCTTTTCCGGCGGTCGTGCTGCCTCCGCGCCGCCACTGCGGTACCGCTTCCGGATACGGCTTCCGGGCGCGGTTCCGGGGTGGGCGGCGGCTACTGGCCGGTGCCGCCCGAGCCGGTGGATCCGCCGGATCCGGTGGCGTCCCCGATGGTGGAGATCCAGTCGCTGACGGTGGCGATGCCGTCCCCGATGGCCTCCCAGTAGCCCTTGCCCTGGGCGATCCAGTCCTGGAGCGGGGTGAGCTCCCAGACGAGCCAGCCGGCCACCACGAAGAGGACGATCATGACCAGGCAGCCCTTGAGGCAGCCGAGGCCGGGGATCCGCACCGGGTTGGCGCTGCGGCGGCGCGGCTCGCGGGGGGCGGGCGGCTGGGGCCGCTGCGGCTGCTGGGGCTGCTGCGGCGGTGCGTACTGCTGCTGCGGGGGCTGCGGCGGCTGGTACTGCTGCGGGGCGGGCTGCTGCGGCTGCCGGTACTGCTGCGGGGCGGGGCGCTGCTGCTGGTACGGCGGCTGCTGCGGCTGCTGGTACTGCTGGGGCTGCTGCTGCGGCGGCCCCTGCTGGTACGGCGGGGCCTGCGGCGGCTGCTGCGGGCGGCGCGCGGGGCGGCGGCGCAGCGGGTCCTCGCTGGGGTCGAGGTAGTGGACCTGGGTCTGCTCGTTGCGGTCCCGGGCGGCGCGGAGCTGGTTCTGCCAGGGGTGCGGGTCCTCCGCCGGGGGGTTCGGCGGCATGGCCGGCATGACGGCGGTCGGGCCGGCCGCTCCGGCGGGGGCGCCGGTGGGCAGGACCGTGGTCGGGTCGGCGGAGCCGGCCGGTCCGCCGGTGGGCAGGACGCTGGTGGCGGCGGCCGGGTCGAACCGCCCGCCGGCGCCGGTGGGCAGCACCTGGGTCGGGTCGGCGGCGCCGGGGGTCCCCGGGACCTGAGGCGGGTCGGGGTCCGGGGCGAGCAGGGCTCCCACGCCCTCGGCGGCCTCGATCTGGGCGGGCGAGGAGTGGACGCCGATGCCGGCGGCGACCGTGCGCAGGCCGCGCGCCAGGTTGACGGCGCTGGGCCGCCGGTCGGGGTCCTTGCTGAGGCAGCGCTCGATGACCGTCCACAGGGGCGCGGGCACCGTGGACGGGCGCCGGGGCTCCTCGCTGAGGTGCATGTGGAGGACTTCGAGGGCGCTCCCGCCGGCGAACGGCGGACGGCCGGTGACCAGCTCGTACAGGAGGATGCCGGCGCCGTAGATGTCGACGGCGGAGGTCTGCGGGCGGCCCTCGGCGGACTCCGGCGCCACGTACGCGGGCGTGCCGACGAACTCGTGGGTGCGGGTGAGGCCCGGGGAGTCGGCGAGGCGCGCGATGCCGAAGTCGGTCAGCATCGGGTGCATGGCGCCGTCCCGCTCGGCCAGCAGCACGTTGGCCGGCTTGAGGTCGCGGTGGACGACCCCGTCGGCGTGGCTGGCGGCGAGCGCGTCGGCGATCTGCGCGGTGAGCAGGGCGGCGGCGACCGGGGTCAGCGGGCCGTTCTCGCGGAGGTAGCGGTGCAGGTCGGGGCCTTCGACGAGGTCCATGACGAGGGCGAGGACATCGCCTTCGACGACCAGGTCGCGGGTGCGCACGATGTTCGGGTGCGTCAGCCGGAGGAGGACGGACCGCTCGCGCAGGAAGCGCATCACGATGTCCGCGTCGTTGGCCAGCTCCTCCTTGAGGACCTTGATCGCCACGGTCTCGCCGGGCTGGCCGGGCACGGCCGCCTCGGCGCCCGCCGTCTCCCGCTGGCGGGCTCGCCAGACGGTGCCCGTGGCGCCGCGGCCGAGCGGCTCCTCGAGCAGGTACTTGCTGCCGATTGGCCGCACGTCACGCGCTCCCTGCTGATCGTGGTCCTGGGTGGCCGGTCCCGCTCGGTGGGAACCGAGCCGGGGCCCCGGAGGTCCTCTTGCTTCTCAGTTGTGACCCGTCCGGGTGTCCGACCCACTCTAGTGCCGCCGAACGGGTCACAGCCCGGTCGTCCACAGGCCGATTTCCGCTGGCCCGTCCGAAGCGTCCGGGCCGCCGCGAGGCGGTCCCGCCCGCCGGTGACCGGCGCCGGAACCCCACCCGGGTTCCGTCCGAACTTGTCCGGAAGAAGACGCTCCTCCGGCCGGGATGGTTGCCGCACCGGCCCCGCCGCACCGGACGACCTGGCGCTTTCGCGTCACACCCGGCGGTTCCGGACCACCGTTCAAGATCACTCCGGGGTGACCCGGCGGCGGGTTGTCGGCGGCAGGTGCGAGGATGCCTCCAGCACGTCGCGTCGGTGGGGTCGGGAGCCCCCGCGCCGTGCCGACCTGTACCGGGCGACGCGTCCGTGCCGGGTGGGGGGAGACACGGGGCGGTTCCCCTGCCGGGCATGTCGCGCAGAAGGGACCGCTGACGTCGATGCAGATCCGGCTGACCGTCCTCGCGCCGCACGCCGGCCACGGCGCCGGCCGCGCCTGCGACGTGCTCGTCACCGCCCCCGCGGGCACGGCCCTCTCCGCCGTGGCCTCGAACCTCGCCGCCGCCGTCACCGGCCCCGAAGCGGCCGGCACCGGCACGCCCGTGCTGTACGCGGGCGCGGAGCGGCTGGACGCCCGCCGCTGCGTGCTGGGCGAGCCGCCGCTGGTCGACGGGGCGGTCCTCGCGCTGCACGCCCCGGACCCGGACGACCGGGCCGGTCTCGCCGCCACCGCCTCCTCCGCCGCCCGGCTGCACGTGGTGGCCGGACCGGACGCGGGCGGGGTGCACCTCCTGCACGGCGGGCCGATCCGCGTCGGCCGTTCCGTGGAGGCGGACGTGCCGCTGGACGACCCGGACGTCTCCCGCGCGCACTGCACGGTCACCGTCGCCGGTGACGGCCGGGTGACCGTCGCCGACCTCGGCTCCACCAACGGCACGACGCTCGACGGCGCGCCCGTCGGCGACCGCCCGGTCCGGCTCCGGCCCGGGGCCCTCCTCCGGCTCGGCGAGTCCACGCTGCGGCTCACCGTCCCCGACGACGCTCCGGCCGCCCCCGGGACCCTGCCCACCGCCCCCGACGGCGAGGGCCACCTGCGCGTGCCCCTGCCGGAGCCCACCGCCGTCCCGGACGCGGACGCCCCCGGCCGCGCCGCCGAGCCGGACACCGGCACGGGCGCGTGGCCCCGGCCCGGCGGGACCGAGGCCCGGACGGCGGGCGCCCCCTGGCCCGGACACGGCCCCGAGACCCATGGCGCGGCCCGCGGCGTGCCGCTCGCGGACGCGTGGCCGGACGCCGGGCACGCGCGTGCGGGGGATCCCGAGGGCGAAGGCGGCGAGGCGCACGGCCGGGTCCGTACGGCTCCCGACGGCGGCGACCCGGCCACCCGCAGGACCGGCCGGCGCGGGCTCGGCGCCTGGGCCCGGCGGTTCGCGGGCGGCCGCGAGGCGGACCCGGCGCCCGGCGCGCCCGCGTCCCCGGCCGCGCCCGAGGCGGCCCCGGCCGAAGCGTCCGGCGCCGCCGCCGCGCCCGACACCTGGCCCGATCCGGCGGCCGTCCTGCTCACCGCGCTCGGACCCGGCCCCCGGCTGTGGGAGCGGGCCGCCAGCCACCCCGAGACCCTGGTGGTCCGCCTCGGCACGGCCGACCGGGCGGAGCTGTCCGGGGTGCCCGTCACCGTCGGGCTGCGCGAGGCCGGCTCCCTGGGCCTCGCGGGTCCCGCCGACCGGCTGGCCGGCCTGGCGCGGGCCGTCGTGGCCCAGCTGGCCGCGCTGCACTCCCCGGCCGACCTGGAGATCGTCCTCGTCAGCGCCGACCGCAACCGCTCCCTGGAGGAGCGGAGGCGCGCCTGGGGCTGGCTCGGCTGGCTCCCGCACGTGCGGCCCGCGCACGGGCAGGACTGCCGGCTGCTGCTGGCGTACGACCGCGAGCAGGCCCAGGCCCGTACGGCCGAGCTGACCCGGCGCCTGGACGACGGGCCGCTCGGGCCCGGCTGGGCCAGCGCGGACCGGGCCGCCGTCGCGGAGGCCGCCGCGCGGTACGCGGGCCCGGCGACGGTCGTCGTCGTGGACGGCGACCCCGGCACGGCGGCGCTGCGCGAGACGGTGGCCCGGCTCGCCGGGGCCGGTTCGGCGGCCGGCATCCATCTGCTCTGCCTCGCCGAGGCGCCCTCGGCCTCCCCGGCCTCGCCGGTCGCCGCCACCTACGAGGCGGCCTGCGCGGCCTCCCTCGCCTTCCGCGAATGCGGGGCGGCGGCCCTGCTCAGCGGAGACGTGGCGACCGCCCTGCGGCTGCTGCGGACCTCCGGCGGGCGGACCGCCGGCCACGGCACGGTCGGGGTCGTCGACGCGGTCTCCGTGGCCTGGGCGGAGCGCTTCGGCCGGGCGCTGGCCCCGCTGCGCACGGACGCGTCCTCGGCCGCGCCGGGGCGGGCGGCCGCGCTGCCGCCGTCGGCCCGCCTCCTGGACGAGCTCGGCCTGGCCCGGGCCACTCCCGCGTCCCTGATGGCCCGCTGGGCGTCCGCCGGGGAGGGCACGGCGGTCCTCGGCGCGGGTCCGCGCGGCCCGCTCTCCGTGGACCTCACGGCGGAAGGACCGCACCTGCTGATCGAGGGCCCGGCGGGCAGCGGCCGGACGGAGCTGCTGCGCTCCGTCGCCGCCTCCCTCGCGGCCGGGGCGCGCCCGGACCGGCTCGGGCTGCTGCTGGTGGACGGCGCGGGCGGCGACCGCGGCGAGGGCCTCGCGGCCTGTACGGAGCTGCCGCACGTCACCGAGCATCTGGTGGCGTCGGACCCGGTCCGGATGCGGGAGTTCGCCCAGGCCCTGGGCGCCGAGCTGAAGCGCCGCGCGGAGCTGCTCGGGGACGCGGACTTCGCCGACCGCCGGAGCACGCGCGCGGTGATCGGCCAGCGGACCCCGAGCGCCGCCGAGTCGGTGCCGCAGGGCGTCCGGGCGGGCCTCCGGCTCCCCGACCCGTCCGAGCTCGGCGACCTCCCGAGCGGCCGGACCCTGCGCACGGGCGCGGGCGCGGTGGGCGACACCCCGCCGGGGGTCCGGACCTCGTACCAGGGCGGGGACGAGACGGCCGACCGCCCCGTGGCCCGGGTCCCCCGCCCGTCCGGCGAACTGCCCGCCACCCCCAGCGACCGCCTCGCCGGCCGCGCGCCGGTGGGCGACCTCCCGGCCGCCTTCCACGGCCGCCCGGGCGGCCGCGCCGCCGAGCTCCCCACCCGCCCCAGCAGTCGCACCCTCCGCACCGACCTCCCGGACGCCGACCCCGCGAGCGGCCGCACGCCGTACCCGGGCGCGGCGGACGTCCCGGGCACCGGCGGCGGGCGGACGCCGCACCCGGGCTCCGCCGACCTCCGCGGCCCCGCGAGCGGGCGCACGCCGTACCCGAACGCGGGCGCGGCGGAGGTGCGGAGCCCCGGCAGCGGGCGTACGCCCCACCCCGGATCCGGGGAGGCCCAGGGCGCCCCGGGCGGCCGTGCCGCCCAGCCGGGCGCCGGGGACGTGACCGGCGCGTCGAGCGGTCGTACGCCGTACCCGAGCGCTTCCGACCTCTCCAGGAGCCCGAGCTCCCGTACGGCGTACCCGTCGGCGGGCGGCGGGGACGTGCCGGGTGCCGCGAGCGGGCGTACGGCGTACCCGTCGGCGGCCGGGGAGGACCGCGGCTCCGCCGGAGGGCGTACGGCGCCCTCCGGTCACTCCGGCGGCGGCGACCTGGACAGGACGCCGAGCGCCCGCACGGCGTACCCGGGAGCGGGCGACGTCCGGGGCGCGGCGAGCGGGCGGACGCCGCGGGCCGACGAAGGCCCGGGCGGGGTCGGCGAGCGGGGCGGCGCGCGCGTGCCGCGGCCGGGCGGCGAGGAGGACCACCTCCCGCGGCCCGCCGGCGGCCGGGTGCCGCTGCCGAGGCTCGTCGTGCTCGTGGACGACTTCGACGCCCTCGTCGCCCCCGCCCTCGGCGCGCCGGGACGGCCCGCCGCGGGATCCGTCGTCCGGGCCCTGGAAGCGGTCGCGCGCCACGGCGAACGACTCGGGGTGCATCTGGTCGCGACCTCCGCCCGGCCGGACCGGACCGCCGACACCGACCTCGCGCACGGGGCCCGGCTGCGGGTGGTGCTGGACGCGCCGGCGAGCGCGCCGGGGCCCGATGTGCCGTCGCCCGGCCGGGGACGGCTGGGGCATCCGGACGGGCGGGTGACGCCGTTCCAGGCGGGCCGGATCACGGGCAGGATCCCGCGTACGGCGACGCTGCGGCCGACCGTCGTCCCGCTGGAGTGGGAGCGTATGGGCGACCCGCCCGCCCGCCGCCCGGTGCGCGAGCTGGGCAACGGCCCGACGGACCTGGCCCTGCTCGCCAGCGCCCTGGACCGCGCGGCCCGTTCGGTGGAAGCCGCCCCGGTCCCCCCGCTCACGCACGCCTGACCCGGCCGCCTCGGAGGACGCCTGGCACGCGCGCGTGGCGGCCGTCCCGGCGTACGCCCGCCGAGGCACCCGCGCAGGGCGACGCACCGGCGGACGTACGCCGGGACGCCACGCGCGCGTGGCGGCGTGGCCGCGGAGGCACGCCGGGGCGCACGCGCGTACCGGCGGAGGGGTCAGGCCTCCCCCGCCGGGCTCCTCACTTCCCGGGCGGCAGCGTCCGCAGCCCCGCCACCGCCGCGCGGGTGAGGTCGGCCACGTACCCCTCCGGGAGGTCGGTGCGGGCGACGACCAGGCGCCAGTAGAGGGGGCCCACGACGAGGTCGAGGGCGCGGGCGGGGTCGGTGCCCTCGGGGAGCTCGCCGCGGGCGACCGCCTCGCGGACGATCTGGGCGACCACGCCCTCCTGTCCGTCGAGGAGCGCCGTACGGACCGGTTCGGCGATCTCGGGCTGCCGGGCGGCCTCGACGAGGAGCTCGGGGATCACCTGTGAGGCGATCGGGTGGCGCAGGGCGTGCGAGGCGACGGTGAGGAGCGCCCGTACGTCCCCCTCCAGCGACCCCGTGGCGGGGGCCGGCAGGCCCTGCGCGGCGACGGCGCCGACCAGGTCCAGGACGAGGGCGAGCTTGGACTTCCACCGCCGGTAGACGGCGGTCTTCCCGACCCCCGCGCGCCGCGCGATGCCCTCGATGGACATCCGGGCGAAGCCGACGGCGGCGAGCTCCTCGAAGACGGCGGCGCGGATGGCCTCGGTGACGTCCTCGCGGAGCACGGCGGCTCCGGCGGGAGCGCGACGGGGCGTGGGGGTGCTCATGAACGGCATCCTAACCAGCGGTTACGTCACGACGATACGGTTGCGTTCCGTCGCGAGCCCGCCTAGTCTCGCCCTCACGACGATACGGACGCGTTCCGTCGTGACGGTTCCGTCCCGACGCGCTCCGCCCCTCCACCCTCCGTCGAAAGCGCCCGCCGTGACCCTGACACTGCCCCCGCCGCCGACCGCGACCCCCGCCGACGCCCGGCCCGCACCCGCACCCTCCGGTGAGGACCTCCGGGCCCTCGCCCGCCGCCACGGCCTCTCCGTCAGCGGCGCCCGGCCGCCCCTCCCCGCCTACGTGCGGCAGCTCTGGGCCCGCCGCGACTTCATCGCGGCCTTCGCGACCGCCCGGCTCACCGCCCAGTACAGCCAGGCCCGGCTCGGCCAGCTGTGGCAGCTGATGACCCCGCTGCTCAACGCGGCCGTGTACTACCTGATGTTCGGCGTCCTGATGAACGTCCAGCACGGCGTCCCGGACTACCTCCCCTTCCTCCTCACCGGCGTCTTCGTGTGGACCTTCACCGCCAACACGCTGACCGCCGGCACGCGCGCGATCAGCGGCAACCTCGGCCTGGTCCGCGCCCTGCACTTCCCCCGCGCGAGCCTCCCCCTCTCCCTCGCGCTGCTCCAGCTCCAGCAACTCCTCCTGTCGCTCGGCGCGCTCGTCGTGATCCTGCTCTGCTTCGGGGAGTTCCCGACCTGGAGCTGGCTGCTCGCGGTGCCGGCGATCGCGCTCCAGGCCCTCTTCAGCGCCGGACTCTCGCTCGCCCTCGCCCGGCTCGCCGCCCGCACCCCGGACATCAGCCAGCTGATGCCGTTCGTGCTGCGCACCTGGATGTACGTCTCGGGCGTGATGTGGTCGATCGGCTCCATGGCGTCGAGCGGACGCTTCCCCGACGGGGTGGTCCTCGCCCTCCAGTGCAATCCGGCCGCGGTCTACATCGACCTCGTCCGCTTCGCCCTCGTCGACAGCTTCACCGCGGAGAACCTGCCGCCCCATGTGTGGGCCCTGGCCGCCGGCTGGGCGGTGCTGGCCTTCGCGGGCGGCTTCGTCTGGTTCTGGAAGGCGGAGGAGACGTACGGCCGTGGCTGACCCCGTGACGACGACACCGGACCCCGCCGCCCGCTCCGGCGCGGCGGCACCGGACCCCACCGTGATCGCCGACCGCGTCCACGTCTCCTACACCGTGCCGACCGGCCCGCGCGGCAGCCGCCGGGTGCACGCCGTGAGGGGGGTCGGCTTCGTGGCGCGGCGCGGCGAGGCGATCGGCCTGATCGGTTCGAACGGATCCGGGAAATCCACCCTCCTGAAGGCCATCGCGGGCCTCCAGCCGGTGGAGAGCGGCGCGATCCACACCCGCGGCCGCCCCGCCCTCCTCGGCGTCGACGCGGCCCTCATGGGCGACCTCTCGGGCGAGCGGAACGTGATCCTCGGCGGGCTCGCCATGGGCATGCGCCGCCCGGAGATCGAGTCCCGCTACGACGAGATCGTCGACTTCTCCGGACTCTCCACCGGCAACCCCCTCGACGACCCGCTCTCCCGCCCCATGCGCACCTACTCCGCCGGCATGGGCGCCCGCCTCCGCTTCGCGATCTCCGCGACGGCCCGGAGCCACGACGTGCTCCTCATCGACGAGGCCCTGGCCACCGGGGACGCCCGCTTCCAGCGCCGCAGCCGCCGCCGGATCGACGAGCTGCGCGCCGCGGCCGGCACGGTCTTCCTCGTCGCCCACTCCCACGCCACCATCCGCGACACCTGCGACCGCGCCCTCTGGCTGGAGGCGGGGACGCTCCGCATGGACGGCCCGGCGGACGAGGTGGTGGCGGCGTACGAGGACTTCACCCGAACCGGCACCACCCCCCACCGGACCTGACCGGCCCCCACCCCGCACCCGACCCCCGGCCCAAGCGGCCGGCACCCCCACACCCCACCTTCAGCCCAACCGTCCGGCACCCCCACGCCCGCCCCGACCAGGCGGCGCCACACAGGCGAACAAATCACGCATATCACCCACCTCAGACCTAAGGTCGGAGCGTGACGACGCCCGATCCCCCCAGCCCCCGCCCCCGCTCCCGCTCCTCCGGCACCACCCCCGGCGCCTCCCCCGCCACCCCCTCACCCCCCTCCCTCACCCGCTCCCCCTTCGACTCGGACACCTTCACGTCCGCCACCTTCGTCACCGTCGGGCACGGCCCGGCCCTCGCGCTCGCCGCCGTATGGCTGCTCACGCGGCTCGGCATGCTGGCGCTGCTCACCGCCGACAGCCTCGGCATCGGCGGGGTCGGGCACGAGGTCCAGCTCCTCTACCGCCACTGGTACGGGCTGTTCGCCGATGGCACCTTCCCGCCCTCCGACCCCACCTGGCAGTACCCGCCCGGCGCCGGGCTCGTGATCATGGCGCCGGGGCTGCTCACGCCCTGGCTCGACTACACCCAGGCGTTCGTCGTGCTGACCCTGGTCGCCGACGCCGCCCTCACCCTCGGCCTCGCCCTCGCGGACCGCTCGCGGCTCACCCACGGCGCCTGGTACTGGGTCTGCGCCCTGCCGCTCCTCCTCCATCTGCCGCTCGCCCGGTACGACGTCATGGCCACCGCCCTCGCCGTCCTCGCCCTGCTGCTGTTCAAGCTCCGCTCCCCCGCCGGCCACCGGCTCGGCGGCGCGCTCGCCGGGCTCGGCGCGATGGTGAAGGTGTGGCCCGCGCTCGCGCTGATCGGCACGCCCCGGGGCCGTACGACCAGGGAGGCGTGGACGGCCGCCGCCGTCACCGCCGCCACCCTCCTCGCGGTGCTCGCGCTCTGCTTCTCCGACGCGCTGGGCTTCCTGCGCGGGCAGGGCGCCCGGGGCATCCAGATCGAGTCCCTGGGCGGCACCGCGCTCGGCCTGGCCCGCGCCGCCGGACTCTGGCCGGGGACCACGGAGATCCGCTTCGGGGCGTACGAGTACGTGGGCCCGTACGTGTCCACTCTCGGCCACCTCTTCCTGCTGCTCGCCGTCGCCGCCGCCCTGTGGCTGGTGCTGTGGCGGCTGCGCGCGACCCGCTGGTCCGAGGCCACCCCGTTCGACGCGGCCCTCGCCGCCGTGCTGCTCTTCACCGTGACGAGCCGGGTGATCAGCCCCCAGTACATGATCTGGCTGCTCGGCCTCGCCGCCGTCTGCCTGACCTCGCGCCGGACCGTGATGCGCCCGGTGGCGCTGCTCCTGCTCCCCGCGGCGGCGCTCAGCGCCCTCGCGTACCCGGTCCTCTACGCCGAGGTCGTCCTCGGCACCCCGCCCGGCCTGGCGGTGATGGTGCTGCGCAACGGCCTCCTCCTCGCCGCGGCCGCCCTCGCCGCCCACCGCCTGTGGAGGGCGTCGGTCGCCCCCGTACGGGAATGACCCCCGCTCACGGCCGAAGGGCCCCGCCGGAAGCGCGAGGCTTCCGGCGGGGCCCTTCTTCGAAGGCGGCGGTCAGCTGTGCGTGCGCAGCAGGGTCCGCATCGTCCGCATGGCCACCGACAGGTTCGCCAGGTCGAAGGTGTCCGAGCCCTGGATCTCCTCCAGGGTCGTGTGGGCCCGGCCCAGGATCGCCGCGTTCTTCTCCTCCCACGCCTTGAAGCGCTCCTCCGGCGTCGCGGAGCCGTCGCCGGCGACCAGGACGTCCGAGGTCAGCGCCGCGTGCGCGGCGAAGAGGTCCTCGCGGATGGAGGCGCGGGCCATGGACTGCCAGCGGTCGGCCCGCGGCAGCTCGATGATCCGGTCCATCAGGTCGGTGATCCGGAGCCGGTCGGCCAGGTCGTAGTAGACCTCGGCGACGGCCAGCGGGTCCTTCTCGATCCGGTCGGCGATCGCGACGATGTCGAGCGTCGGGAAGGCGGACGAGAAGCCGGCGACCCGCAGGGCCAGCTCCTCCGGGACCCCGAAGCCGGTCAGCTCGTCGAGGATCGACTGGTACCACTCGGCGTCCGAGCCGCGCAGCAGCTGCGGCAGCCGTCCCCAGACCTGCTCGACCCGCTCCGCGAAGAAGTCGATGGTCTCGCCGATCGCGAGCGGCTGCGGCCGGTTGTTGAGCAGCCAGCGGGTGCCGCGCTCGACGAGCCGGCGGGAGTGCAGCCGCATCCGGGTCTGGACCTCGGCCGGGACCCGGTTGTCGAGGGCCTCGACGGCGTCCCAGACCTCGCCGAGCCGGAAGATGGTCCGGGCCGCGGTCTGGGCCCGCACGATCTCCTCCAGCGACGCGCCGGTCTCCTCCCGGAGGCGGTGCAGGAAGGTCGAGCCGCCGGTGTTGACGGTGTCGTTGACCAGGATGGTGGTGATGATCTCGCGGCGCAGCGCGTGTCCGTCGACGGCCTCGCCGAACTTCTCGCGCAGCAGCGTCGGGAAGTAGGCGTGGAGCAGACCGGCCAGGTACGGGTCGTCGGGCAGCTCGGTGCCGATCAGCTCGTCGGCCACCGTGATCTTGGTGTAGGCGAGGAGGACGGCGAGCTCGGGCTGGCTGAGGCCCCGCTCGGTGTTGAGCAGCTCGCGGATCTGCCGGTCGTTGGGCAGGAACTCCAGGGAGCGGTCGAGCGCCCCGTCGCGGCCCAGGCGGCGCATGAAGCGCTGGTGGGCGTGGAGCAGGGAGGGCGACTGGGCGACGGCGTTGGCGAGGGCGGTGTTCTGCGCGTAGTTGTTGCGCAGGACGAGCCGGCCGACCTCGTCGGTCATCTCGGCGAGGATCCTGTTGCGCTGCTTGACGGTCATGTCGCCCTCGGCGACGAGCCCGTTGAGCAGGATCTTGATGTTGACCTCGTGGTCGGAGGTGTCGACGCCGGCGCTGTTGTCGATGGCGTCGGTGTTGATCTTGCCGCCCTCGGCCTCGGGGCCGCCGGCGCGGGCGAACTCGATGCGGCCGAGCTGGGTGGCGCCGAGGTTGCCGCCCTCGCCGACGACCTTGGCGCGGACGTCCTGGCCGTCGACGCGGATGGCGTCGTTGGCCTTGTCGCCGACGTCGGCGTTGGCCTCGGCGGAGGACTTCACGTAGGTGCCGATGCCGCCGTTCCACAGCAGGTCCACGGGGGCCTGGAGGATCGACTTCATCAGTTCGGCCGGGGTCAGCTTGGTGACGCCGTCCTCGATGCCGAGCGCGGCCCGCATGTGGGCGTTGACCGGGATCGACTTGGCGGTGCGGGGGTGGATGCCGCCGCCCGCGGACAGCAGCGAGGTGTCGTAGTCGGCCCAGGAGGAGCGGGGCAGGTCGAAGAGGCGGCGGCGCTCGGCGTAGGAGGTGGCGGCGTCCGGGTTCGGGTCGATGAAGATGTGGCGGTGGTCGAAGGCGGCCACGAGGCGGATGTGCTCGGAGAGCAGCATGCCGTTGCCGAAGACGTCGCCGGACATGTCGCCGACGCCGACGACGGTGAAGTCCTCGGTCTGGGTGTCGTGGCCGAGCTCGCGGAAGTGCCGCTTGACGGACTCCCAGGCGCCGCGGGCGGTGATGCCCATGCCCTTGTGGTCGTAGCCGGCGGAGCCGCCGGAGGCGAAGGCGTCGCCGAGCCAGAAGCCGTACGACTCCGCGACGCCGTTGGCGATGTCGGAGAAGGTGGCGGTGCCCTTGTCGGCGGCGACGACGAGGTAGGTGTCGTCCTCGTCGTGGCGGACCACGTCGAGGGGGGGCACGACCTCGCCGGCCACCAGGTTGTCGGTGATGTCGAGGAGCGCCGAGATGAAGGTCCGGTACGAGGCGATGCCCTCGGCCAGCCAGGCGTCGCGGTCGGCGGCCGGGTCGGGGAGCTGCTTGGCGACGAAGCCGCCCTTGGCGCCGACGGGCACGATGACGGTGTTCTTCACCATCTGCGCCTTGACCAGGCCGAGGATCTCGGTACGGAAGTCCTCGCGCCGGTCGGACCAGCGCAGGCCGCCTCGGGCGACCTTGCCGAAGCGCAGGTGGACGCCCTCGACGCGGGGCGAGTACACCCAGATCTCGAAGGCGGGGCGCGGGGCCGGCAGGTCGGGGATGGCCTGCGGGTCGAACTTCATGGAGACGTACGCGTGCGGCTGCCCGTCCGCGGCCTTCTGGAAGAAGTTGGTCCGCAGGGTCGCCTTGATGACGGTGAGGAAGGACCGCAGGATCCGGTCCTCGTCGAGGCTGGCGACCTGGTCGAGGGCGCCGTCGAGCTCCTCCAGGATCCCGTCGGTCAGCTCGGTGCCGGCGCGCTGCCGCTCCGGGGCCATCCGGGCCTCGAAGAGGGAGACGAGCAGCCGGGTGGTGTGGACGTTGTTGCGGAGGGTGTCCTCCATGTAGTCCTGGCTGAAGGGCGAGCTCGCCTGGCGGAGGTACTTGGCGTAGGCGCGCAGCACCATCGCCTCGCGCCAGGTGAGCCCGGCGGAGAGGACGAGGGAGTTGAAGTTGTCGTTCTCGGCCTGGCCGGTCCAGGTGGCGGAGAAGGCCTCCTGGAAGCGCTCGCGGGCGTCGTCGCCGGCGTAGTCGCCGCCGTTGCCGGTGGCGGCCGGCATGCGCAGGCCGAAGTCGTAGATCCAGGCGTGGGTGCGGTCGGCGCAGCGGAGCTCGTACGGGCGCTCGTCGGTGACCTCGACGCCGAGGCGGTTGAGGACCGGCAGGACGGCGGAGAGGGAGACCGGCTCGCCGGTCTTGTAGATCTTGAAGCGGCGCTCGCCGGGGCCGGCGGCGACGGGCTCGTAGAGGGAGAGCGCGAAGTCCTTGCCGCTGGCGGCGAGGGCCTCCATGCGGACGAGGTCGGAGACGGCGGCGCGCGGCGAGTGGTCCGCCTTGTAGCCCTCGGAGAAGGCGTTGCCGTAGCGGCGGAGCAGCTCGGCGGCGCGCTCCTCGCCGAACTCGGCGTTGAGGGCCTCGCCGAAGCCGTCGGCCCAGGAGCGGGCGGCCTCGACGAGCCGGGCCTCGATGCGGTCCACGTCGGCGTCGGTGAGGGCGGCGAGCTCGGTGCCGGGCTCGACGCGGATGACGAAGTGGAGGCGGGAGAGGATCGACTCGGTGTTCCAGGCGGTGAAGTCGACGGAGGTGCCGTTCAGCTCCTCCTTGAGGATGTCGATGATCCGCAGCCGGACGCGGGTGGTGTAGCGGTCGCGCGGCAGGTAGACGAGGGCCGAGTAGTAGCGGCCGTACTCGTCCTGGCGCAGGTAGAGCCGCAGCCGGCGCCGCTCCTGGAGGTACAGGACGCTGGTGACGACGGACCGGAGCTGGTCGACCGGGGTCTGGAACAGCTCGTCGCGCGGGTAGGTCTCCAGGATCTGGAGCAGGTCGCGGCCGTCGTGGCTGTTCGGGGAGAAGCCGGCGCCGGCCAGCACCTCCTGGACCTTGCGCTTGACGACGGGGACCCGGCGGACCGACTCGGTGTACGCGGCGGACGAGAAGAGGCCGAGGAAGCGGCGCTCGCCGATGACGTTGCCGTCGGCGTCGAACTTCTTCACGCCGACGTAGTCGAGGTACGAGGGGCGGTGGACGGTCGCGCGGCTGTTGGCCTTCGTCAGGATGAGCAGCTTGTGCTCGCGGGCCTTGGCGCGGGCGTCGGCGGGGAGCCTGCTGAAGGACGGGGAGACCGGGTGGGCGTGGTGGCCGGACTCGCCGTCGGTGTGGTGCGGGTCGGAGCGCAGGATGCCGAGGCCGGTGCCGGGCACGGCGGCGAGCGCGTCACCGTCGACGAGCTCGTACTCGCGGTAGCCGAGGAAGGTGAAGTGGTCGTCGGCGAGCCAGCGCAGCAGCTCCTGGGCCTCCTCGACCTCGGTGGGCCGCAGGTCGGAGGCGGTGGGCTCGGCGGGCAGGCCGTCGGCGATGCGCAGCGCGGCGTCGCGCATCTTCTCCCAGTCCTCGACGGTCTCGCGGACGTCGGAGAGGACGCGGAGCAGATCGGTGGTGATCTGCTTGAGGTCGGCCTTGTCGGTCTCGCGGTCGATCTCGACGTGGATCCAGGACTCGGCGAGCGCGTCGTGCGGCAGCTCGCCGTGGATCTGGGTCGACAGGACCTCGATGAGCCTGCCGGTGATGTCACGGCGGACGAGGACCTGCGGGTGGATCACGACGTGGATGCCGCGGCCCTGGCGGGAGAGCTCGTTGGTGACGGAGTCGACGAGGAACGGCATGTCGTCGGTGACGACCTCGACGACGGAGTGGCTGCTGGTCCAGCCGTTCTCCTCGACCGTCGGGGTGTGCACGCGGACGTTCGCGGTGCCCTGGGGGCGGTTCTCCGCGAGCCGGTAGTGGGCCAGCGCGGCGCCGAAGACGTCGTCCGGGTCGCGGTCGCCGAGGTCCTCGGGGGCGGTGTGCAGGTAGTAGCGCTGGAGGTAGTCGAGCACCGTGTCCCGGTCCGGGCGGCCGCCCTCCGGGCCCGTCGGAAGTCGCCCCCCGACCGGGCTGTGCTCAGCTACGCGGGCGGCCCTCTCGAGCAGCTCGGCCTTTGCTTCGTCCAGCTTGGTCTGCATGTCCTCTGACTCCTGTCGCGCGCCGTTGCGTGACGTCGGTGGGTAGGGCGGAACGCCTCGACGCGGTGTCTCCGGTCGAAGTCGACGTTAGGCCCGGCTGAGAGATGCCCGGATGGAAACCGGCCACAAAGAGCGGCGATTCCGGACGGAGGGGATCGGCGAACGCACGGGCGGCCCGGCCGCGTGAGCGGACCGGGCGGCAGCCGGGGGCAGCATTGCCCCCGCGGCGTATCGCGCTGATCACGGGAAAAGCCTATCGCTCAAGCCCCCTGCCCCGTCATGAGCCGTATGTGTACAAAAGCGGGGGTGGAAGTTTGACGTTCTGGACAGCGACACATGCACTCTTGGCGGATCGCGCGGAACGGTGCAGCGTGGACGCGAGCACGACGACGACCGACCATCCCTGAGACCGGGAGAACCATGGCGAAGATCTTGATCGTGACGGGGGACGCGGCGGAATCGCTGGAGGTGTTGTACCCGTACCAGCGTCTGCTCGAAGAAGGGTACGAGGTCGACATCGCCGCTCCGGCGCGCAAGCAGCTCCGGTTCGTGGTGCACGACTTCGAGCCCGGTTACGACACGTACACGGAGAAGCCCGGCTACACCTGGCCCGCCGACCTGGCCTTCTCGGAGGTCGATCCGGGCGACTACGCGGCGGTGGTGATCCCCGGCGGCCGGGCCCCGGAGTACCTGCGCAACGACCCGGAGCTCCGCAAGATCCTCAAGTCGTTCTTCGACGCGGACAAGCCGGTGGCCCAGATCTGCCACGGGCCGCTGCTCACGGCGGCGGTCGGCGGCCTGGTGGGGCGCCGGGTCACGGCGTACCCGGCCCTCGAACTGGACATGCAGTCGGCGGGCGCCGACTTCCAGGACTCGGCGGCGGTCGTCGACGGGCTGCTGGTCTCCTCGCGCGCCTGGCCGGACCACCCGACGTGGATGCGCGAGTTCCTGAAGGTGCTGCGCGCGAAGGGCTGACGCAGGAGGAGGACGGGGTCGTACGCGGGCGCCCACGGCCCCGTACGGCCCCGCGCTCCCCGCCCGGGGCTTTCACCCCCGCCCCGCTCACCGCCGGGGGCTCACACCAGCTCCTCCGCGACGGAGACGGCCTCCTCCAGGGAGTCCACCACCGGCACGCCGACCCGCTCCAGCGAGGCCCGGCTGTGCGACCCGCCGGTGAAGAGCACGGCCCTCGCGCCGACGTGCGCGGCGGCCAGCGCGTCGTCGGCCGCGTCGCCGATGACGACGATCCGCTCGGCCGGGACGGCCAGGGCCTCCAGATGGCGCACCATGTTCGCGGACTTGCCCTCGGTGGACCGGTCGGTGCGCCCGTCGACCCGGACGAAGCGCTCCGCGATCCCGTGCCGCCGCACCAGCGGCAGCAGGTCGGCGTGCGGGGCCAGCGAGAGCAGCGACTGGGTGGCCCCGGCGGTCTGCCGGGCGGCCAGCAGCTCGGCGGCGCCCGCGGTCAGGACGCAGCCCTCGGCACGCTCCCAGTAGTGCCGGTGGAAGGTCCCGTCCATGAGGGTCCACTCGGCGTCGGTGGGCAGCCGGCCCATCAGCCGCTCGTAGAACCTCGGCACCGGGACGGTGTACAGCTCGCGGTACCGCTCCAGGGTGAGCGGTTCGAGGCCGAGCTCCGCGAAGGCGGCGTTGGTGGCGCCGATGACGGCGCCGATGTCGTCGAGCAGGGTGCCGTTCCAGTCCCAGACCAGATGCTTCCCCGTGTGCTGCTTCCCCATGGGCAGACGGTACAGGCCGCGGTCTCAGCCGAGGAGGGAGGGGATCTCCTGGACGCCGAACCAGAGCAGCTCGTGGTCCTCCGCCCCGTCCACGACGAACCGCGCGTCGTCGTCGCCCTGGTCGGCGGCGCCCAGGGCGGCGGCCGCGGCGGTGACGTCCGCCTCGGCGTCGTCCGCGTCGGCGTGCACGGCGGCGGCCTTGGCGAGCGCCACGGCGGAGGCGATCCGCACCTCGCCGATCGCGCCGGCGTCGAGCCCGCGGTCCGGGTCCGCGGCGGCGTCCTTGTCGGCGACGTCGACCGCGACGACCACCCGGCGGCGCGGCGCCTCCGGGTCCCCCGCGACCAGGCGCAGCGAGGCGGCGGCGGCGCGGCTGAGCGCCGCGTACTCCAGCTCCTCGATGTCGTCGGAGACGTACCACTCGCGCAGCGCGGGCGTGACGGCGTAGGCGGTCAGCGGGCCGGGCCCCAGCTCGCCCGCCTCGTGCGCCTGTGCGAGACCGGGAAGGGTCAGAGGGACGTACACGCGCATGGCTGGCCGCTTTCGTAGTCGGAAACGCCCTCAGGATACGTCCGGCCCCCGCGCCCCGGGATGTCCACCCATGGCCCTGAACCCCTCTGATAGGTGAATCACTCAGCGTGTCCGCCCCGGCCGCCGCGACCCTTGCGGTGCCCGAACCGCGCCCAGTACAAGATCCCCACGAGAAGTTACCGACCGGTACCGTCCGGTCACTCTCCGAAGGGACACCCGTGCGCCACGCGACCGCGAACCCGACCGCCCCCTCCCCCGCCCCGCCGGGCACGAGCACCCGCCCGAGCCCCGTCCCGGCCGCCCCCCGGGCCACCGCCGCCCCCGACACCACCGCCCGCCCGGCCACCGCCACCCCGGCAGTCCCCGCCGCCCGGGCCGTCCCCGCCACCCCGGCGATCCCGGCCGCTCGGGCCACCCCCGCCGTCCCTGCTGCCCCCGCCGTCCCGGTCACTCCGGCCACTCCGGCCTTCCCGGTAGTCCCCGCCGCCCGGACCAGGGCGCCGGGCACCGCCCCGCACGCGCCGCGCCCCACGTCCCACCGTGCCGCCTCAGCGGGCCGCACCCGGGCCCTCGTACCCCCGCAGGGCACCCCCGGCCGGCGGGCGGGATGCACAGGAACGGGGGCGGGCGCGGGGACAGGGACGGGAACGGGGACAGGGACGGGAGCGGGAGCGGGCGCGGGGAGGCGGACGCTGCCCGTGCACACCGCCTTCGCGGAGCGGCTGCTCGCCGTGCTCAGCGGGGACCGGCCGGTGCACTCGATGCTGGGCCTGACCGTCGGCGAGGCGTACGAGCAGCTGGTCCGCCTCGCGCCCAGGACGGCGGCCCGCGGCCCCGGGCCCCGCCCGGTGCTCCGCCGGTGCGCCGCCCAGCCGCACTCCGGCGACACCGTCCTGGAGGTCTTCGCCTCACTCGCCGCCGGCCACCGCGTCCGCGCCCTCGCCTTCCGTCTGGAGCGCGGCCCCGACCAGCGCTGGCGCTGCGCCGCCGTCGAGCTGGACGGCCTCGGCCGGCTCGTCGGAGGCGGCGCCCAGCCATGACGAAGGGCCCCGCCGGAACACCTCCGGCAGGGCCCTTCACCGACTCGCCCCGGGCCGACCCCCACGGAGTCGGCGCGCGTCAGGCCGTCACTTCTTGCGGCGACGCCCGCCCGCGTTCTTCTGCGCCTTGCGGCGCTCCGCCCGCGTCGTCCCGTCGCCCGCGTCGTCACCCTCCGACGCGAAGTCACCCTCCACGACACCGCCGTCGCCGTCCACCGACGGCGCCGAGAAGTGCAGCCGGTCCGGCCGCTGCGGCGCGTCGAGGCCCTTCGCGCGGATCTCCGGACGCCCGCCCGCCGGAGCGGCCTCGGCCTTGTCCAGGGACGGCGCGCCGGCCTGCACCGGGACCTCCTCGACCTGCTGCTCGACCTGGACCTCCAGGTTGAACAGGTAGCCGACGGACTCCTCCTTGATGCCCTCCATCATGGCGGTGAACATGTCGAAGCCCTCGCGCTGGTACTCGACCAGCGGGTCCTTCTGCGCCATCGCGCGCAGGCCGATGCCCTCCTGGAGGTAGTCCATCTCGTAGAGGTGCTCGCGCCACTTGCGGTCGAGGACCGAGAGGACGACCCGGCGCTCCAGCTCACGCATGATCTCGGAGCCGAGCTGCGTCTCCCGCGCCTCGTACTGCTCGTGGATGTCGTCCTTGATGGACTCCTCGATGAACTCCGCGGTGATGCCCGCGCGGTCGCCCGCCGTGTCCTCCAGCTCGTCGACGGTGACCTTCACCGGGTAGAGCTGCTTGAAGGCGCTCCACAGCCGGTCCAGGTCCCACTCCTCCGCGAAGCCCTCGGCGGTCTCCTGGCGGATGTAGTCGTCGATCGTGTCGTCCATGAAGTGGCGGATCTGGTCGTGCAGGTCCTCGCCCTCCAGGACGCGGCGGCGCTCGCCGTAGATGACCTCGCGCTGCCGGTTGAGGACCTCGTCGTACTTCAGGACGTTCTTGCGCGTCTCGAAGTTCTGCGTCTCGACCTGCGACTGGGCGGAGGCGATCGCCCGGGTGACCATCTTGTTCTCGATCGGCACGTCGTCCGGCACGTTCGCCATGGCCATCACGCGCTCGACCATCTGCGCCTTGAAGAGGCGCATCAGGTCGTCACCGAGCGACAGGTAGAAACGGGACTCGCCCGGGTCGCCCTGACGGCCCGAACGACCGCGCAGCTGGTTGTCGATACGCCGCGACTCGTGACGCTCCGTGCCCAGCACGTACAGCCCGCCGAGGTCCTTGACCTCCTCGAACTCCGCCTTCACGGCCTTCTCGGCCCGCTCCATCGCACCGGGCAGGGCCGCGGCCCACTCCTCGACGTGCTCGACCGGGTCCAGACCCGCCTGGCGCAGCTCCGCCTCGGCGAGGTCGTCCGGGTTGCCGCCGAGCTTGATGTCGGTACCGCGGCCGGCCATGTTGGTGGCGACCGTGACGGCGCCGCGACGGCCCGCCTGGGCGACGATCGTGGCCTCGCGCTCGTGGTGCTTGGCGTTCAGCACCTCGTGCGGCACACCCCGCTTGGAGAGCTGCTGCGAGAGGTACTCGGACTTCTCGACCGACGTGGTGCCGACGAGGACCGGCTGGCCCTTCTCGTGCTTCTCGACGATGTCGTCGACGACCGCGGCGAACTTGGCCACCTCGGTGCGGTAGATCAGGTCGGACTGGTCCTTGCGCTGCATCGGCTTGTTCGTCGGGATCGGAACGACGCCGAGCTTGTAGATCTGGTGGAACTCGGCCGCCTCGGTCATCGCCGTACCGGTCATGCCGGAGAGCTTGTCGTAGAGGCGGAAGAAGTTCTGGAGGGTGATCGTGGCGAGCGTCTGGTTCTCGTCCTTGATCTGCACGCCCTCCTTGGCCTCGATGGCCTGGTGCATGCCCTCGTTGTACCGTCGGCCGGCGAGGATACGGCCGGTGTGCTCGTCGACGATCATGACCTCGCCGTCGATGACGACGTAGTCCTTGTCCTTCTTGAACAGTTCCTTCGCCTTGATGGCGTTGTTCAGGTAGCCGACGAGCGGCGTGTTCACCGACTCGTAGAGGTTGTCGATGCCGAGCCAGTCCTCGACCTTGGCGACACCGGCCTCGTGGATGCCGACCGTGCGCTTCTTCTCGTCGACCTCGTAGTCGCCGGTCTCCTCGATGCCCTTCAGCTGGTTGCCGGGCTCACCCCTGGTGAGGCGGGTGACCAGCTTCGCGAAGTCGCCGTACCACTTGGTGGCCTGGTCGGCCGGACCGGAGATGATCAGCGGCGTACGGGCCTCGTCGACGAGGATCGAGTCGACCTCGTCGACACACGCGTAGTTGTGGCCGCGCTGGACCAGCTCGTCCTTCGACCACGCCATGTTGTCGCGCAGGTAGTCGAAGCCGAACTCGTTGTTCGTGCCGTACGTGATGTCGCAGGCGTACTGCTCACGGCGCTGCGCCGGGGTCATGTTGGCCAGGATGCAGCCGACCTCCAGGCCCAGGAACTTGTGGACGCGGCCCATCATCTCGGAGTCGCGCTCGGCCAGGTAGTCGTTGACCGTGATCAGGTGCACGCCCTTGCCGGACAGCGCGTTGAGGTACGCCGGCAGCGTGCCGACGAGGGTCTTGCCCTCACCGGTCTTCATCTCGGCGACGTAACCGAGGTGGAGCGCGGCACCGCCCATGATCTGGACGTCGTAGTGGCGCTGGCCGAGGACGCGCTTGGCGGCCTCGCGGACCGTGGCGAAGGCCTCGGGCAGCAGGTCGTCGAGGCTCTCGCCGTCGGCGTACCGCTGCTTGTACTCCTCCGTGAGGGCCCGCAGGTCGGCGTCGGAGAGGTTGACGAAGTCCTCTTCGATGGAGTTGACCTGGTCCGCGATGCGGTGCAGTTTGCGCAGGATCTTGCCTTCGCCTGCACGCATGAGCTTGTTGAAGACGGACACTGAGGCTGGTCTCCTTGCCGGTCGGGCCTGGCACTGGGTCTTGTCACGGACACGAGCGCGGGCACGGCAGGTGGTCCCCACCGCAACGGCCATCGTAAGCGAGACCACCCTCACGGAGGGAGGCCCCGCAGACCAGCCGCCGCACGTCCGCCCGCAAAGAGAACGCACGAGGTGGGCGGAAGGTGCCGCGCCTTCCGAAAAGTGTTCGCTTCCGCCGGGCGGCCGTCCCCACAATCCGGGCATGGATCCCATCACGCTCACCAGCGAACGCCTCCGGCTCCGCAGCTTCGTCCCGGAGGACGAGGACGTCGTGCACTCCCACTGCCAGGACCCCGCCATCCGCCGCTGGACGACCGTCCCGGACCCGTACACGCGCGAGGCCGCCGCCTTCTTCCTCAACCGGCTGGTCCCGGACGGCTGGCGCGAGGACACCGACTACGCCTTCGCCGTCGAGCCGCTGGACGGCGGCCCCCTGATCGCCGCCACCGGCCTCCACGACCGCGGCGAAGGCGTCTGGGAGGTCGGCTTCTGGCTCGCCCCCGGACACCGCGGCCGGGGCTACATGGCCGAAGCCGTCAGAACGGCCGCCCACTGGGCCTTCACCGGCCTCGGCTGCGTCCGGCTGATCTGGCGCGCCGAGGTCGGCAACACCGGCTCCCGCGCCGTCGCCGAACGCGTCGGCTTCACCCTGGAGGGTGTCCAGCGCGCCGGCCTCCTCCACAAGGGCACGCTCCGGGACGCCTGGACCGGCTCCCTGCTCCCCTCCGACTTCGGCCTCCCCGGCCCCCTCCCGTACCTCCCGCCGCGCGAGGCCCCGCCCGCCGTCGGCCCCCGGCCGGCCGGCCGCCCCGAGGGCCCCGGCGCTGTCGGTCCCGGGGCCTAGGGTTTCCGCATGACGACCGTGCCGACCACCCCGAAGACAACCCCGAAGCCCGCCCCCCAGCCCGTCGCCGAGCTCTCCGCCGCCGAGGCCCGCCGGATCGCCCTGCGCGCCCAGGGCTTCCTCGGCACGCCCGACCGCAGGGCCGGGGTCCGCGGGGTGCTCCGTCACCTCGGCCAGGTCCAGCTGGACACCATCTCCGTCCTGGCCCGCTCGCACGAACTCATCCCGTACGCGCGCCTCGGCGCCGTCGGCCGCACCGCCGTGGAGGAGGCGTACTGGTCCGAGGGACACGCCTTCGAGTACTGGTCGCACGCCGCCTGCGTCCTCCCCGTCGAGGAGTGGCCCCTCTTCGCCTTCCGCCGCCGCGCCTACCGCGACCGCCCGCACTGGCACCACGCCCTCGCGGACGGCTCCTACGCCAAGGTGATCGACCAGCTGCGCGCCGAGGGCCCCCGCACGGCGACCGAGCTCGGCGGCGCCAAGAACAAGGGCGAGTGGTGGGACTGGTCCGACACCAAGATCGCGGTCGAGCGGGCGCTGATGTTCGGCGAGGTCGTCGTCACCGAGCGGCGCGGCTGGAAGCGGGTGTACGACCTGGCGGAGCGGGCGATCCCCGAGGAGCTGCGCCACGACGACCTGGACGACACCGAGTGCGTGCGGCGTCTCGTCCGGCAGGCGGGCGAGGCGCTGGGCGTGGGCACGCGCGCGGACATCGCCGACTACCACCGGCTCAAGGCGGAGCAGTTCGACGCGGTGGTGGCGGACTCGGGCCTCGTGCCGGTGGCGGTGGAGGGCTGGGGGAAGCCGGCCTGGGCGGACCCGGCGGCGCTCGCCACGGAGCCGCGCGGCCGGCACCGCACCACGCTCCTGTCCCCCTTCGACTCGCTGATCTGGGAGCGGGCGCGCACGGAGCGGATCTTCGGCTTCACCCACCGCCTCGAGGCCTATGTGCCGAAGCCGAAGCGGGTGCACGGCTACTTCGCGATGCCGGTCCTGGCCGGCGGCCGTCTGGTCGGCCGCGTGGACCCGGCCCGCGAGGGCCGCACCCTGGTGGCCAAGCAGGTCTCCCTGGACGGCCCGAAGGCGGTCCCCGCGGTCGCCCGGGCCCTCCGCGAGGCCGCGGACTGGGTCGGCTGCGACACGGTCCGCGCGGAGCGCGTGGACCCCCCGGAGCTGGCCCCGCCGCTCACGAAGGCACTGGACGCGTAGCGCCCGGCCCTACCGGATCTCCAGGATCTTCTCCCGCATCGCGTAGACCACGGCCTCCATGCGGGAGTGGAGCTGAAGCTTCTCCAGGATGTTCCGCACGTGGTTCTTCACCGTGTTCTCGGAGATGAACAGCTCCTTGGCGATGTCCCGGTTGTTCATGCCGGTCGCGACGAGCTTGAGGACCTCCAGCTCGCGGTCGGTCAGCCGGGGCGCGGGGACGAGCCGGCGCTCGTCGGTGCGCTGGATCATCGACTTGAACTCGGTGAGGAGCTTCGACGCCATCGACGGACTGATCTGCGACTGCCCGTCCGCGACGGCGCGGATCGCGGTGGCGACCTCGTCGGTGGAAATCTCCTTCAGCAGGTAGCCGGTGGCCCCCGCCTTGATCGCGTCGTAGAGGTCGGCCTCCTCGTCGCTGATCGTCAGCATGATGATCTTCGCGCTGGGGGCGACCTCCTTGATGGAGGTGCACGCCTCGATGCCGCCGCGCCGGGGCATCCGCACGTCCATGAGGACGATGTCGGGCAGCAGGTCCGCCGCCTTCTCGACCGCCTCGGCTCCGTCGCCCGCCTCCCCGACGACCTGGATGTCCTCCTCGTGGGCGAGGACGATCTCCAGTCCGCGCCGGAAAAGCGCGTGGTCGTCCACGACCAGTACCCGGATCGGCTCCTTGCGGGACGCCTCACCGGCTGATTCCGATCCTTCCGGGACACCCTCATGGGCAAGCGCACCGCGCCCATGCCCGCTGAGCACCGGGCCGAAGCTGTCTGCCATCGTTCCTCCCCCTGAAGGCCGTGGCCTGAATTCGTTTCCGGTCCCCAACCACTGCCCGGGAAGCACCGGTTGGCGTGCACGCCATGATTTCATGCCCCGGCGGTCCCGAGGTGGCCCCATGGGCGCACAGGGGTGCCCCTGGGGGGCGCGGGGAGCGCTCCAGGGGCACCGGACGGAACACATGAGGCGGGTGGTGCGGTACCGGAAGGCCGGGCCGACCGGTCAGTCGTTCGACGGGTCAGCCGCCGAGCGCACCGCCCGCACCACCGCTGTTCTCGGCGAGCGGGTCGTTCTCCAAGTGGATGACGCCGTAGTCATAGGCGTGGCGCCGGTAGACGACGCTCGGCTGCTTGGTCTCGGCGTCGACGAAGAGATAGAAGTCGTGGCCGACCAGTTCCATCTCGTACAGCGCCTGGTCGAGTCCCATCGCGGCGGCCTTGTGCGTCTTCTCGCGGACCACCAGCGGGCCTTCGCCCTGGACCTCGATCGAGCCCATCATCGTGGTGGGCACCTCGGCGCCGGTCTCGTCGGCGACGAGTTCGCCCTGCCCGTTCAGCTGGGCCACACCGGGGACGACGTCGGCGACCTCCGCCGCGGAGAGCCGCCCGTTGCCCCGGCGGGTGTAGCGCTTGTCATGCTGCTTGCGAAGCCTGGCCTCCAGCTTGTCGCTGGCCAGGTCGAGGGCCGCGTACGGGTCGCCGGCCGACGCTTCCGCCCGGATGACCGGGCCTCGGGAGTGGAGGGTGATCTCCACCCGGTCGGACCTGTCGGCCTGCCGCGGGTTGGGCTCCTTGGACACCTCGACGTCGAGGCTGATCACCTTGCCGTCGAGCTTCTGGATCTTCTCCAGCTTCAGCTTCTCGGCCACGTGCTTGCGGAACCGCTCAGGCACCTCGGTCTTGCGGCCCTTGACGACGATGTCCACGCAGAACTCCGTTCCCGGATCGCCCGTTCGACTCCTAGGCCGACGGGCATCTCCCTTTGCACCAGCCCCGGCGGTCTCACCGGAGCACGGACTTGGCGACTTCGACCTCCTCCTCCCCAGCCGACAAGATCGCCACCCCATCGACGAGAGGTTAATTCGCCTTTAACTCCTGTCCTGTGCGCAACCATGTATGCGTTGAAGGATCGGACTTTCATCCGCCCTCACAACCGAACATAGCCCCTTCGGACGGGTGTCGGCACCCGCTGCCGAGACTTACCTCCATTCGGAGGCTTTCACCTCTCACCACCTGCAACGATCCAAGTTCTGGGCGAGTTCCGGTTTATTTCGAACGAAGCGGGAGAGGATGCGATCACAGCCGCCACCCGCTGTTCGAATTCGTGCTGCGCGAAATCATGCGGGGATCTTTCCGCCGCCCCGGCCGTGAACGGCGGGTGTACGACTCCGAGGGCGCGCGCCGCCTCCGCGAGCGTCGCACCGGTGGTCATCAGGTCGTCCACCAGAACCACCCGACCGTTCGCCAGCGGCCGCCCGCCGCCCGGCACCACCTCCAGCGCCCCGGCCAGGTTCACCCACCGCCCGCGCGCCCCGAGCCCCGCCTGGTCCGCGACGGCCCGCCGCTGCCGCAGCACCGGCACCACCCGCGCCGACCGCCCGGACCGCCGCAGCCGGGCCGCCGCGGCCAGCGCCACCCGACGCGTCGGATCATGCCCCCGCTCCCGCACCGAGCGCCGCGAGGACGGCACCGGCACCAAGAGCAGCGGACCGCTCCCGCAGTCGCCCACAGCGGCCTCCACGGCCCGTGCGAGCGCCTCCCCGAGCCCCCGGGCCAACCCCAGCGCCCCGCGCTCCTTGTGGGCGATCAGCAGATTCCTGACGACCCCCTCGTACGGCAGGGCGGCGTGCACCACGGGCAACCCGACCGGCTCCGGCGCAGGCCGCACCCGGGGAGGGGCCCCCACCCCGCCCCCTCCCCCGCTCCCGCCGTCCCCCGCCAGCACCCCCGCGCACCGCGTGCACAGTCCCGCGCGAGGCGTCCCGCATCCCTCGCACGCGACGGGCAGCACCAGCCCGGAGATCTCGCGCCACCAGCCCCGCATGGGTCTACTCTGACGGCGCCCGGCGGGCCCCGCCATCCCTGTGGACAACCCCCTGTGGACAAGTCGGCGCAGCCACCCGATCGCCCGGTCTCGCGGCACAGCCGCCAGGTCTCCCGGCACAGCCGCCCCATCGCCCCATCGCCCGATCACCCGATCCCGCGATCTCAAGGCAAAGCCGCCCGATCCCGCGATCCCCCGGCGCGGCCCCCGATCACACGATCTCCCGTCCGGAGGGGACCCGCCCCGCTACCCGGGGTAGACCGGCCCGCTCCCGGACTTCACCACCGGCTGCCAGTTGGCCCCGGGCATCAGGCGCACGATGCCGTCGTTGCCGGAGGAGGCGATCAGCGGATCGGCCTCGTTGCGGGACGCGGCGACCCCGTTGACCCCGTTCAGGCCCGGCAGCACCGAGCTCGCGGAGGTGGAGCCGTCGGTCTGGAGGTAGCGGATCTGCTGCACGCCGCCGGCCTCGCGGCCGACCACGACGAGCCGGGACGGCCCGGCCCAGGAGACGGAGGAGACCGACTCCATGCGGGGCGCCACCGGCTGGAGGTCCTCCACGGACACGACCTCGTGGTCCGCGCCGTCCTGCCGCTCGATCCGGCCGATCTGGAGGGTGGTCCGCCCGTCCCGGGTGATCAGGAGCGCGATGCGGACCCCGTCGGCGGAGACCCGCAGCGACTCGATCCGGGTGCCCTCCGTCAGCCACGGCGTGTGGACCTCGATCCATCTGCCGTTGCCGTCGGGCACGACCACCAGCCTCTGGTGGCCCTGGGCGCGGTCGGCGACCCACAGGTCGCCCTGCCCGTCCCAGCTGGGCTGGGAGAGCCGGTCCTTCGGCGCCGCGGCAGGGCCGGCCGCGCTCTTGAGGACCGCCGGCAGCTGCTCCTGCTCGGTGGTGATCGAGGAGACGAAGAGCGAGGCGCCGTCCTTGGACACCCCGGCCGCCAGGGCCCCGTCGCGGGCCACGGCGACCGAGCCCAGCGGCACGGTGCCCTTGCCCAGCGGCCCCGGCACCTCGGGCGTCTGGACGGTGTCCTTCCCGTCGGTCTGGAGCGTCCTCATGCGGTCGTTCTCGTCGATGAAGTACGGGGTCTCGGCCTGCCCGGTGTCCCGGACCGCCTCGAACTCGGCCGCCTGCGCCTTCCCGAGCCGGCAGACGACGTTGCCGCCCTCGTCCTGGAGCTCCACCTGGTCGACCCGTACGGAGGGCAGGTCGCCGAGCGTGACCAGCAGCTGGGCGGCCAGCCGCCGGCACACCTCGCCTCCGAACCGGTCGGCCTTCACGTTGAGCGGCACCTTGAGCGTGGACTGGTCGTCCGTGGTCAGCGTGGTGACGTCGCTGTTCAGCTCCGTCCCGGACGGGAAGGGCGAGTCGACCGCCGGCCGCAGCCAGTTCGACGGCCCCGCGAGGAGCGCCTTCACGGTCTGTGTCACCGGGTCCATGCGGGTGACCGGGTCCTGCCGCTGCCGGATGTAGACGGGGTCGGCGACCAGCCAGTTCTCGCCGGAGGCGAAGTAGTACTTGTTGACCGACCGGTAGTTGCGCAGGAAGTCGGCCTCGCCGAGGACGAGGCCGGGCGGCAGGGTGTCGATCCGCCACTCCTTGTCCTTGCTGTTGGCCACGGGCTCCTGGACGACGTGGATCGCCTGGGCGTACTCCACCGAGCTGACCGCCTGGTAGGCGTGCCGGGAGTCGACGGTCGCGATCGTCCGGCCGGAGATCGGGTAGGCGCGGCCCTGGTTCTCGGGGTCCTCGTGGCGGTCGGCCGGCTCGCGGTCGGGGGCGGTGGCGAGCACCGTGATGCTCTGCTCCGGCTTCCAGGTCTTGGCGGCGGTCCGGCTCAGGTACTTGCGGGCGGTCGCGAAGCCGGGGTCGTCGCTGGTCATGGCTTCGAGGAAGCCGTCGACGATCTCGTCCGGGTTCGCCCCCTCACGGGGGGCGACGGCGTAGACCCGTACCTGCGAGTCGCCGGGGTTGGCTCCCCGGACCGGCTGGACCTCACCGCTGTCGGGCATGGTGGCGCAGCCCGTCGCCAGGAGTGCGCCGCAGGCGGCGAGCGCCAGCGTCCGTCCGGTCCGTCCCCAGCCCGCCCGCAGTCGCGCGTCAGCGCCCACCTGTGCCGTCCTCCCGCTCCGCGTTCGCCGCCGTGTCCCTGCCGGTGCCGTGGCCGTGTTCCGTGTCCGCCGCCGTCCGGGCCACCACCCGGGCCCCGCTGCCGGGCAGCGCCGCCGGGTCGACGGCCGCCCTGGGCGGTCCCGGGATCCTCGGCGGTACGGGAGAGAGCGGGGGCCGCTCACCGGCCGGCTGGGCCGGCACCGAGGCGCTCCGGCCGGTGTCCTGGGCCCGCAGCGCGGCCTGTTCCCGGTTGCGCCGGGAGTCCTCGGGCTCCAGCGGTATCGGGGATCCCCGCAGGGGCTCGTCGGCCGTGCGCGGCAGTGTGAGCCGGAACTGCGAGCCGCCGCCGGGCTCGCCCCATGCCTGGAGCCAGCCGCCGTGCAGGCGCGCGTCCTCGACGGCGATGGACAGGCCGAGGCCCGTTCCGCCGGTGGTACGCGCGCGTGCCGGGTCGGCCCGCCAGAAGCGGTTGAAGACCCGTGTGGCCTCGCCGGGCTTCAGGCCGACGCCGTAGTCGCGTACGGCGACGGCGACGGCCCCGCCGGCCGCGGCGAGCTTCACCACGACGTCCCGGCCCTCGCCGTGCTCGACGGCGTTGACCACGAGGTTGCGCAGCACCCGCTCGACCCGGCGGGCGTCCGCCTCGGCGACGACGGGCTGTTCGTCGCCGACGACGACGATCCGGGTGCCCTTGCGTTCGGCGAGGGGCTCGGCGCCGCCGATGACCCGGCGCACCACCTGCCGCAGGTCGATCGGTTCTGCCTCCAGGGCGGCGGCGCCCGCGTCGAAGCGACTGATCTCCAGGAGGTCGGAGAGGAGCGATTCGAAGCGGTCGAGCTGGTCGCCGAGGAGTTCCGCGGAGCGGGCGGTGACGGGGTCGAAGTCGACGCGTGCCTCGTGGATGACGTCGGCCGCCATCCGGACGGTCGTCAGCGGTGTCCGCAGCTCGTGCGAGACGTCCGAGACGAAGCGCCGCTGCATCCGCGACAGCTCCTCCAGCTGCTGGATCTTCTGCTGGAGGTTGGACGCCATCTTGTTGAAGGCTTCGCCGAGGCGCGCGATGTCGTCCTCGCCGGTGACCTTCATCCGTTCCTGGAGCCGGCCGGCGGAGAGCCGCTCGGCGATCCCGGCCGCCATCCGTACGGGGGTGACGACCTGCCGTACGACGAACCAGGCGATCGCTCCGAGCAGCACCACCACGAAGAGTCCGGCGGTCGCCAGGGTCGTCTTGACCAGGTCGAGGGAGTCCTCCTCCTGGGTCAGCGGGAAGAGGTAGTACAGCTCGTACTGCTTGCCCTCGGTGTCGTTGAGGCGCTTGCCTATCACGAGGCCCGGCTCGGACGGCTTGTCGCTGGTGTAGTGGATGCGCCCGAACTTCTGGAACGGCGTGTTGCCCTGCGCGACCGAGTGCCGGAGGCCGGCGGGGACGGACCGCGCGGGGTCGACCTCGCCGGAGGCGCGGGCGCCGCGGCTCGCGGTGTCGTCGGAGTCCAGGGACAGCGCCACCACGTTGAAGGCGTTCTGGCCGCCGCTGGCGAGCTGCTCCACGAGCGTGGAGCGCCAGTTCACGGAGGATCCGGCCCGGACGCCGTCCTGGCCGGGTACGGACGGTGTGGTGGCCGCCCGGTCCTGCGCGGCGGAGAACCCGCCCGCGGCCTGGATCTGGGCCGAGTTCTCCTTGGTCTCCAGCAGACCGTTGCGGACCTGCCCGATGACGACGAGGCCCAACACCAGCACCACGCCGAGGGACATCAGGAGGGTGCCCGCGACGACCCGCAGCTGGATGTTCCGCCGCCACAGCCGTACGGCGGGCAGCAGCGGCCTGCGGACGAGCCGGGCGACGATCCGGAAGACCCGGCCGCCCGGCGTACCGTCCTGAAGCAGTCGTCCACCGCGTATCAGGCGGCCGGAACGCGAGCCCCCCCGTCCCGGTCCGGCAGCCCGCCCCGTACGGCCCCCGGGGTCCGGGGACTCCGGGGCAGCACTGCCCTTGCTCATATCAGCTCGGTCCCGCCTTGTAGCCGACTCCCCGGACGGTCACCACGATCTCGGGGCGCTCCGGGTCCTTCTCGACCTTGGAGCGCAGGCGCTGGACGTGCACGTTCACCAGCCGGGTGTCGGCGGCGTGCCGGTAGCCCCACACCTGCTCCAGGAGCACCTCGCGGGTGAAGACCTGCCACGGCTTGCGCGCGAGCGCCACCAGGAGGTCGAACTCCAGCGGCGTGAGGGCGATCGACTGCCCGTCCCGCTTCACGGAGTGTCCGGCCACGTCGATGACGAGGTCGCCGATGGTGAGCTGTTCCGGCGCGGGCTCCTCGGAGCGCCGCAGCCGTGCCCGGATGCGGGCGACGAGCTCCTTCGGCTTGAACGGCTTGACGATGTAGTCGTCGGCCCCGGACTCCAGGCCCACGACGACGTCGACGGTGTCGCTCTTGGCCGTCAGCATCACGATGGGTACGCCTGACTCGGCCCTGATGAGCCGGCACACCTCGATGCCGTCCCGTCCGGGCAGCATGAGGTCCAGCAGTACCAGGTCCGGCTTGGCCTCCCGGAATGCGGCGAGAGCCCGGTCGCCGTCCGCGACGAACGACGGCTCGAACCCTTCACCCTTGAGCACGATCCCGAGCATCTCGGCCAGTGCGGTGTCGTCGTCGACGACGAGAACGCGTCCCTTCATATCGACATCATCCCATTTCCGTATCAGTCTCAAGGCGGCTGGTGAGATACCTCACTGACCTGCGACGACGCCTCGGACGGGCGCCCTGACTCCCCGTGTACGCGCGCTCCGCCGCCAGTAACGACTGTCACCCCCGTGCCCCCGCGGTCGCCCAGAACCGTACCCCGCCGGAAGCCGAACGCCCACGTTCCGGAACAACCTTCGTATCCCCGTACGAGAAGGGGTTCCGCTCCGGCCCACACCGGGGGCCCTCATGACACGATGGCAGCCGGCCCGCCGCCCGACCGTGGACGGCCGCCGTGACCGAGCCGGTTCGCCGACCGGCACCGCGACCACATCCGCCGAGGTGGACGACCGTGAACGACACTCCGGGCCGGAACAAGCCCGGATCCGCCCCTTCCGACGGCCAGGACGACACTCCCGCGATTCCCGGGCAGTCCTCCCCGACGGAGCCGCACGACTCCGCGTCCCAGTGGTCGAAGGACCAGCCGCCGGCCGGCCGGTGGTCCCCGCCGCCCGCCGGACGCAACCGCCCGCCGGCTCCCGGCCGCGCCTGGGCGAAGCCGCCGCAGGGGGGCGGTGGCGGCTACGGCGCCGCGGCGGCCCCCAGGCCCGGTGTGATCCCGCTCCGCCCGCTGGGCGTGGGCGAGATCCTCGACGCCTCGGTCGCGACGCTGCGCCGCTACTGGCGGACGGTCCTGGCGGTCACGGTCCCGGTGGCCGTCGTGACCCAGGTCGTCCTGATGTTCGTCCAGCGCTATCTGTCCGCGGAGGCGCCGAAGCTGCACGCGGACGCGACGCCGACCGAGCAGCTGGAGGCGGCCTCCGCGTATCTGCGGGCCTCCTTCACCGAGTTGGCGCCGACCATGCTGGTCTCGGTGGCGGCCGCGGTCTTCGTCAGCGCCCTGTTGACGGTGGTGGTGAGCCGGGCCATCCTGGGCCGCCCGGTGACGCTCTCCGAGGCGTGGCGCGAGGCGAGCCCGCGCCTGCCGCAGCTCCTGCTGCTGTCGCTGGCGCTGCCGCTGGGCGCGGGGCTCCTCGCCTTCACGGCCATGCTCCCCGGGCTGCTGCTCGGTGGTGGCGGAGGCGCGACGCTGGCCTTCTTCGGTGGCGCGGCCGCTTTCCTCGCCATCGTCTGGCTGCTGATCCGCTTCAGTCTGGCCTCCCCGGCTCTGATGCTGGAGCGCCAGGGCATCGTCCCGGCGCTGAAGCGCTCGGCGAAGCTGGTCACCGGCTCCTGGTGGCGGATCTTCGGCGTGACGCTGTTGGCCCAGGTCCTGATCACCGTCTTCATCTGGGTCCTGGCGATCCCGTTCACGGCGATCGCGTTCGCCGTCGACGGCGTGGGCACGGGCTCCGCGTTCGAGCTCACCTGGACGTATCTGATCGTGATGGCCGTCGGCGGAATCATCAGCAGCGCTCTCACGTACCCGATCGCCGCCGGCGTCTCCGTCTTCCTCTACGTGGACCAGCGCATCCGCCGCGAGGCCCTGGACGTGGAACTCACGAAGGCCGCCGAATCCCCTTCGCAGCACTGATCCACCCCGCTCCGACGCGCTCCCGTCCTCCGCCCCAGGGCACCGAGGACGGGAGCTTTTCTCATCCCGGGAAAGCCCGTGGAGCCCCCTCCCCGGCAGTGCGACCGCCCCCTCGGCAGGGGGAGGGTGGGGAGGAAGTGCAAGCACCCCTGACAGGGCCTCTCCGGGCCTCCTGTGGACGCCTTGAGGGATCGGCCCGCCATCAGGGCGGGAGGGCTTGGGGCGGACAGGAGGCGGCCGGCAACAGCCGCTCGTTCCCGGGGAACCCCTGAACGCAGAAAAGCCCCGCACCATAAGGTGCGGGGCTTTCCCACAATGATTGTTCGGCGGTGTCCTACTCTCCCACAGGGTCCCCCCTGCAGTACCATCGGCGCTGAAAGGCTTAGCTTCCGGGTTCGGAATGTAACCGGGCGTTTCCCTAACGCTATGACCACCGAAACACTATGAAGTTGAACTCAACCAACCGGATTGGGAGTTCGTTACTTCAGAACTAACACAGTGGACGCGAGCAACTGAGGACAAGCCCTCGGCCTATTAGTACCGGTCAGCTCCACCCATTACTGGGCTTCCACATCCG
>NZ_JBIBWV010000001.1:492932-920756 GCF_043081625.1 Streptomyces sp. NPDC014861 | reverse complement strand
CTGGCGCAGCGCGGCTACGCCGACGTGGAGATCGTCAAGACCGCCGACGAGACCCTCACCTTCTCGCTCCCGAAGGAGCTCCGCCGCGACCTGCGCGCCGAAGTTGACGCTCTCAAGACCGGTGGTGCCGATCCCCCGATGTAGTCGCCAAATCGGCTGTCGTGATGGACAGGGTTGGCCCATTTTGAAATCCAGAAGAATCCCGCTAAGGGCAGACAGATCGTCTGGTGAATTCGAGAACGTGAATCACACAAAGGAGGCGTGTGGTATGAGAGGCATTCTTGAATACCGTATCCCGAACCTGACTGAAGGACTTTCTCCCGTCCGGAGTCATGACCTGGCTGAAAGTGTCATCGATTACACAGTCGATCGGCTCCTTCAGATGGTAGGGCAGGTTCTGCCAGCGGAGCTGGCAGAATCCTTCGCGCGCAACGGAACGGCGATTTTCACCTCCTACTGTTGGCCAGATGCGCTACCTGACCGGCTCCGGACCCTCAGCGTGATGAACGCGTTCGCCTTTTTCGCAGATGACATGGGATCGAACGCATATGGAGATGTGCTTGGAGCTGAGGCTTCCAAATCATGGGTCATCGAGTACATCCACGCATGCATGGGGAAGCGGGAAAAGCTGACCACGTCTTGGGGAAACGAGACAGCAGACGCGTGGGAGGAGCTATCTTCTTTCAAGCCGGAGATCACCTCGGCCCTGATGCGTAAAGCATGGCTCACATGGATGGCCACCTACGCCCCTGCACCCCCCTCGGAATTCTCGGAAGCGGACCGGTATGCGAACGCCGGCGGCCCGGTTACGCTCCCTATGACAGCGTTCTGTCTCGGACTCGACGTATCCGCGCCGATGGAGGACCCTGTCTTCCGTCAAACGGTCGAGGATGCGACGCTTCTTTCGATCCTGATCAACGACGTGATCTCGCTCGGCGGAGAAATTATCAATAGAGATGAGTCTCGCAACGCCATCATCATGATCATGCGCGAGCGCCAAATCCCCCTACAGCAAGCTGTAGATCGGATCTGTGGCCGGATTGTGCAACTCAGGAATAGATTCCTCAGCCAAAGGAGCGCGGTCCTGGCCTCCTCGGTCGGAAAGCTTGAGGGTGCCGCATCATATCTTGAAGCGTTTGAGTCCGTAATTACGGGGGTTGCCTTCTACCATGCCACTTCAAAACGCTACCGCTTCTCGCCTCAATCCACCTGGGAGGGATCGGGGGCCGCTGTGATCAAGGTGTATGAAGATTCGGTCTTGGCCACCGCACTACCTGCGTAAGGTATTTCGAATTCGCAGGAACCCCGTCGTAGCGGAAGTGCTAAATGGCGGAAATTGGTATGGTGTTACGCCTCCCGCCGTTGTGGCGCTCCGGATGAGTCCGAGAAGAGCCGTAGCGGGCAGGGCACCACGTGAGAGTCCGCGCCGCCACGGTCTGCAGCTGCCGCCCTCAGCACGCCGACCGCCTGCTGAGGAAAGTCGAACACGAGACGGTTTCCCAGGCGGAGGCCGACACAGAGGGTGGCGAGACGCCGGCGATTGTGCACGAGGCGCGGATCACGGAGGTGGAGACATGACTCGATGCGACGGCGTGACTGTACACGCCCCCGCAAAGATCAACGTGGGGTTGGCGGTCGGCGCCGTCCGCTCCGACGGTTTCCACGAACTGACCAGCGTTTTCCTTGCCGTCTCGCTGTATGACGAGGTCACCGCCACTCCCGCCAGGGCACTGACAGTCACCTGTGAAGGCCCGGACGCGGACAAGGTGCCACTCGACCAGACCAACCTGGCGGCCCACGCTGCCGAACTGCTCGCCACCCTGCACAACTTGCCCCCGAACGTCCATCTGCACATCGCCAAGAACATCCCTGTCGCCGGCGGCATGGCCGGCGGCAGTGCTAACGCCGCCGCTGCCCTCCTCGCCTGCGACGCCCTCTGGAGACTTGGCACACCGCGCGAGGATCTCCTGACAATCTGCGCCGACCTCGGATCCGACGTGCCTTTCAGCCTGATAGGCGGGGCAGCCCTCGGCACCGGGCGCGGCGAGAAACTCACAGAACTGCCGATAGCCGGCGCGTTCCACTGGGTCCTCGCCATCGCCCACGAAGGACTATCCACTCCCGTAGTGTTCCGCGAGTTCGACCGGCTTGCCCAGGGCACGCGTATGCCCCCGCCGACCATCCCTCAGACCTTGACACACGCCCTTGCCGCAGGCGACGCCACCACCCTAGCGAGCGCCCTCCGCAACGACCTCCAGCCTGCCGCACTGTCCCTGCGGCCCTCACTCGCCGCAACCCTTGCAGTCGGTACCGAGGCCGGCGCCCTCGCCGCACTGGTCTCCGGCTCCGGTCCGACAATCGCGTTCCTGGTGACAGACGCGAAAGCAGCTGCAGTCATTGCAGCCGCTCTGACCACGTCAGGCACGTGCCGGACGGCACGGGTAGTTACTGCCCCTGCCCAGGGGGCCTCGGTCCTCCCCACCCCGCTCGGTCAAGGACTTGGCACTGCCTTGTAGTGGCAAGCGATCATTCGTCCCCGTGCCTCAGGCGCCGTCCACTCGGCCCTGGCAGGTTGTAGTCGAGGGCCACCGTCACAAGACACGCGGCGGGGCCAGGAAACGTGAGGCGGGGACTGGTGCCCGGCATCGGCTGGTGTTCGTCGACCGGCTGATCGTGACGCTGATCTACTTGCGGCACGATCTGTGGATGCGCGGTCCCCGACCGTCCTGGCCTGCGGCTTCGAAGCCTGGCGGATACGTTCGCCTACGCCCAGGCCGAAGGCATCGAGCTGCGTCTGGACGTCACCGGAGATCCAGGTCCACCACCCCGTGGCCAGCCGCAGCGGACGACGCGCGTTTGTTCAGGCGAGACCATGAAGGGCACCGCCAACGCCTAACCACCACCCCAATCACGCACCAGTTCGGCAGAGCGATCTCGCTCAGCGATTATGCGGAAAGGGGCCGCGCGCGGGTGAGGGCTGTGAGTGTGTGGAGGTCGGAGACGACAGGGTAGTTGAAGGCCAGAGGTCGGGGTCCGGTCTGGTCGGGCGGGGCAGGAAAGCATCCGGTGTCGTCCTGGCAGGAGAGCAGGTAGGCCATCCCGGCGGCGGCGACGTGCGGGGGCCCGTAGCGGGTGACGATCGGCAGAGCCTGGGCGGTAGAGAGGGCGTCGCTGTCGTGGGTTGGGCTGTGGCCCCATCCGCCGTCCGGTTGCTGGGTGGCCGCCAGCCGACCTACGGCGCGGGCGGCCGCAGCCGAGAGCTTCGCAGGGTCCGTGCCGGGGACGTGGCGTGCGGCGTGGAGGGCGTCGACGGCGCGGAGAATGACGCTGGGCTCGCTGAGCGTCCAGCTGGGGGACCAGGTGCCGTCCGGGCGCTGGGCGTCGAGGACAAACCGAGCGGCGTTGGCGACGAGCGGGGCGTGGCGCGCGCCGAGGGGGGCGAGGGCGAGGATGGCACCGGCGGTCATGTCAAGGTCCGGCTCATCCCCCTCGTGCCAGGTGGGAAAGCCGCCGCCGGGACCAGCTTTCGAAGCGAGATACTTCGCGCCACGAGTGAGGTGCTCTCGGTAGTGGTGGCGATCGAGGGCGTGGAGGAACTCCATGCAGCGGGTGGCGGTGTCGACGTCGGTCTGGCGGATGCCGCTGGCGAAGGGCCAGCCGCCGTCCGCAGCCTGCCGGGCGGCGACGAAGACGCCCATCCGAGCGGTGTAGGGGCGTAGCCCGGGCCGGTTGAGGTAGGCGAGCCCGCCTACGGCGGACAGCCAGATGTCCTGGCTGTCGAGGAATGGCATCCCGCCCTCACGGTCACGGACCAGCAGCAGGCCGGTCAGAGCCCGGCCGATCAGCGGATGGCGGGGCCGGCAGGACTGCAGGGCGTTGAGCCCGAGCAGATGGGTGGCGGCGCTGGCCTCCCACAGCAGCCGTTCCCCCTCGTCCTCCAGGAGGTCTGCGAGCCGGAATCGTTCTCCTGTGGAGACGGTGTGCGGGTAGGCGGTGGCCTGAGCGTAGATGACTCGCACGGCCAGGAGATTGACCAGGGTGAACGTGGACAGTCCGTGCCCGGCACCAGCATCCGGGATGTCCTCGTCGCGCAGTTTCAGGCCGCCGAGCACATGCAGGACGGCGTGCAGCATGCTGCGCTTGAGCCGGCCACGCTGGCCCGTGGAGACGGTGAGGCCCTCGGCGACGGGCGCTGCCGCGTCGGCCGCCCCAGCCGGCAGGGTGTGAGGACGGAGAACGGCGTCGATGAGCAGAGCATCGAGCGGGTCGGCTCCTTCGCGTCGCTCCTCCAGCCAGCACGTCAGTTGTCGCTGCTCTTCCTGGTGCGTGCCGTGTGCGCGCACCAGGGCGAGAAGAAGCGCGGTTTCGAGGACCCGGCCTTCACATCGATCCGGCAGCGCGCCGCCGGGCACCACTGCCAGGGCCAGCCGACGTTCCAGCAGCACAGAGGCTTCCTCTACCGGATCCACCACGGCCCGTCGCGGCTTCGATTCGCGCTGTACAGGCAGGGTGGTCCGGTAGCGGCGGCTCTCGTACTGCCAGGCCACCGCACCGTGCAAGAAGGTACGCACACCCTCAATGCGCGACCTGGCATCCGGCAGGTGCGAATGCGAAGCGGACAGCTGCATGGCGGACGTCTCGAAGTGCTCCAGCCGCTCTTCGATCATCGTGCGGGCCATCGCAGCCGCCTCCCCGCGACCGACATCCCGCTCCCGGGCCAGTGCGCCGACCAAGCCCGCATCGGAGGCGGACTCCGCCCCGGCGTCGAACAGGTCGTTCGTCCAGCCCACGATGTCGGCACACACCTCGTGCAGCACCCCAGCCTCCGGCCACGCATCCAGGTGCCGTTCGGTCACCTGTAGCAGCGGAACCACGGTGATTGTGCGCCGCCGCAGTTCGACGTACTCCCGCACCGACGGCACGTGCCGCTCCTGACGCCACCGAGCCTCCTGGCAGGTCGCTTCCGCGAAAGCGCTGTAGGACGCCGCGAACCGGGTGCACCATCCCGGCACCGCCCCGGCGATCGTGCGCTGCCACAGGTCTCTCAGTGCAGCCACCATGGGTGTTCCGGGCTCCGACGTGCAGGTATCGCCCGTCAGTACGTTCACCAGGGGATCGAGCACAGCTCGCACCTCAGACACTGAGGCGTATCCGGAGCGCCGGTCGAAGCAGTCATCAACCAGGGTGATGAATGCACCCCAGCAGGCCAGCACCTCTAGCTCCGCGGGTGAAGCCGACGGCGCCACCGCGCCGGCCATCCGCCCATGTGCCGCCCCCGCCAGACGCCGTTCCTGATCGGTACCGCTCACCAGACCCCACCGGCGCGCCCAGGCCCGCGCCCCGCACTCGGCCCTCTGCCACCAAACACTGCACATTCCCGCTCCGGCCGGACCAACAACACCGCCAACTCGCGGCGCGACCGCACCGCCATTGATGAACGAACGCGGTGCACTGGGTACGTAGTGGCTCATGCACTGCTCAACGCTGCTTCCGGCCGCCTGGTAATGCCTTCGCCCGTCCAGAGAGACCAGTCCTCGCTTCACCCCCATCCGGAGCCACGGGAGTCACGCTGAGCCTCCCACTTTCCCTCGCCGTGGTCTGTCTCCGACCCATCGGTGGGCCAGAGAGGGATCGGGCGGGCGGGCCGCTGACTGGCACTGCCGGCGCCGGGGACGACGGCCCCTTCGCCACCGCGGCCGATGGTTGATTGGGCGGCGGCACGTTGCCGCCAGCCGCGCCCAGTCGGAAGGGCGGCAGTGGGTGCATGCACAAGGGGGAACATCCAGTGTGCTGTCCCGATCAGCGACGGCGCCCGTGTCGAGCTGGTGACCGGCGGATGCCGCGCCCTGGACCGGCCGTAGGGCCAGAGCCCGGACCCAGGCGGTACTGTCCGACGGACTCGCGCAGACGTTGCCCGGCGAGGCTTTCCTGGGCGTTGCGCTGTTTCCGGCCCAGCAACTCGAGCAGGTCCAGGTGCTGCGAGGAGGTTGGGCTGTGTGGCTGGACATAGTGCGCGGAATCGTTTGGCGACTTGCCGTCTGTCTCCTTCAGCCGCCCGGCGTACCGGGTGCAGGCGGCAGCAAGCCCACCGGGCGAGCGTGCAGAGCTCCTCAGCGGTCTGCACGAAGGAGAGGTGGAGGGCGACCATCGCCTCGGACTGCAGGGCGGCCGGGCATCCTCGTCACTCGCAGCGGGACCGGGCGGGCGGGTTCCGCCGTCGTCTCGACGGCCCTGTAACCGGGTGGCGTCAGTCGATGATCGTTGATCAGCCGAAGCAACTGTCGAATCAGGATCCCGCGGCTTTCACTGCGCTGCTCTCCGCTCACCGAGCAGACAGACGACGCGCAGCGGGAGCTGGCGAGACTGCCCGGGGCGGTCCGGGACGTGCGCCGGGCGGCAAGGGACGCTGATGATGTGGCGTCGGCAGCGCGGTGCGGGCACTGTTCTGCCGCGGTCGTGGAGCCCTTCAGAGAGGGAACGGCTGACATCCGAGGATGAGATTGCAGCCCCCGTGCGCGGGGCTACCAGTGGAAACTGCTTGGTCTTCAGCGGGGGAAAGCTGTCGAGTTGCGTACGACCAATTCCGGCTGGAGGACGATGTGCCGGTGTTCGTGGGTTTCTGCTTGATCGCTCGTCTCCTCAAGGAGGAGGGAGGCGGCCATGGAACCCATCATCTGGGCCGGCTGGCGAATAGAGGTCAAGGGGACCGTGGCTGCGGCGGCGAACTCGATGTCGTCGTAGCCCACGATCGCCATGTCTTCGGGAACCTTGACACCTACCGCGTACATCGCCTGGAGGACGCCCAGAGCCAGTAGATCATTCGCGCAGAAGACTGCGGTGGGACGTGGCGACAGGCCGAGCAGGCGGGCCCCCGCATCACGACCCGAACTGACATCGAGGTGATCGGTGGGGATCTCCTGGAGCGTGCCGGGCGGGAGGCCCGCCTCTTCGATGGCCAGCAGGGCTCCGGACCGTCGGTCCTGTACCTGCTTGAGGTGGGGCGGTCCGCTGACGTAGGCGATGGAGCGATGGCCGGCGGCGATGAGGTGCCTGGCGGCGAGAGCTCCGCCGGTGACGTCGTCGACCGACACCGAGCAGCCCGCTTCACCCGCGGCCACCCGGTCCACGAAGACGTAGGGGATCCCGTGGCGGCTGAATTCTCGAAGGTTGCGGCCGCTGGAGTCGGCGGGAGTGATCAGAACGCCGCGCACCCGCTGCTCGGCGAAAAGGGAGAGGTACTCCATCTCCTCCCGGGGGTTTTGCGCACTGTTGCACAGCATGACGCCCAGCCCGGCCTCGCGGGCCTGGCGCTCGGCCCCGCGCGCGACCTCGACGAAGAAGGGGTTGGCCATGTCCAGGACGAGGAGTGCCACTATGCGGCTGTGGCCGGCGCGCAGCTGGCGCGCGGACTCGCTGCGGACGTAGCCGAGCTGGCCGATGACCTGCTCGACGTGGCGCCGTGTCCGCTCGGAGACGCGTTCCGGCTGGTTGAGGACGTTGGAGACCGTCCCCACGGAGACGCCCGCTTCTCGCGCCACGTCCTTGATCCCGACTGTTGTCTTGCCGACCGTCATGGCATCCACCTGTGCGCCGTAGTCCTTCCTGTCCCGCGTGCGAGCGACAGGCTGCACTCATTCTATGGAGCTGAGCTAGCGCTCAGTCGAGGTGGAAGACCTCGACGAGGGGCCTCATGGCTGCATCCGGGGCCTGCCCGTCCAGGGCTTCGAAGTAGGGAGCCATTTCAGCCTGCCAACGAGCGTTGACCTCGGTGGCTTCCATGGCCGTGCGAGCCGCTTCGAAGTCCTCTGCTTCCAGGTAGCCGACCAGCAGCCCGTCCTCGCGGAGGAAGAGCGAATAGTTGTTCCATCCGGCCTCGGACAGTGCGGTGCGCATTTCGGGCCAGACCTCGCTGTGTCGGCGACGGTACTCGTCCTTCTTTTCTTCTCGGATTTTCAGGAGAAAGCAGACGCGCTGCATGTGGTGCCTCATGGTGAGCCGGGAGGCGGGGGCCGCGTCAGGCCGGCCCCCGCCTCCTGTGGGGTTAGAAGTTGTACTTGTCGATGTTGGTGTTGTTGAAGACGGTGGGGTTGCCGGGGGAGAGGGTGTTGTCCTTGCCGATGGTGTAGGTGCCGAGGGGGCCGGCGTTGAGGGTTTCGCCTTCGGTGCCGGTGATCTGGCCGGATTCGAGGGCGATGGCGGCGTGGGCGGCGAGGGCGCCGAGGGTGGCGGGGTCCCAGAGTTCGAAGGCTTCGACGGTGCCGTTCTTGATGTAGGCGCGCATGTCGTTGGGGGTGCCGAGGCCGGTGAGCTTGACGTTGCCCTTGTACTTGGATCCGGAGAGGTACTGGGCGGCTGCCTTGATGCCGACGGTGGTGGGGGAGATGATGCCCTTGAGGTTGGGGTGTTCCTGGAGGAGGCCCTGGGTCTGCTGGAAGGACTTCTGGGCGTCGTCGTCGCCGTAGGCGATCTTGACGAGCTTGATGTTCTTGTAGGCGGGCTTGGTGAGTTCGTCCTTCATGAACTCGATCCAGGTGTTCTGGTTGGTGGCGGTCTGGGCTGCGGAGAGGATGGCGATCTCGCCCTTGCCGCCGATCTGCTTGGCGAGGAGCTGGACCTGGGTGCGGCCGAGGTCTTCGGCGCTGGCGGGGGAGACGAAGAGCTGGCGGCAGTCCTTGTTGGTGTCGGAGTCGTAGGTGACGACGCTGACGCCGTTCTTCATGGCCTGCTTGAGGGCGGTGCACAGGGCGCCGGGGTCCTGGGCGGAGACGGCGATGGCGTCGGCCTGCTGCTGGGTGAGGGTGTTGACGTAGGAGACCTGGCCGGCGGTGTCGGTGCCGCTGCTGGTGCCGACTTCCTTGTAGGTGGAGCCGAGGGTTTCGACGGCCTTCTTGCCGCCGTTGTCGGCGGTGGTGAAGTAGGGGTTGTTGACCTGCTTGGGCAGGAAGGCGACGGTGAGGTCCTTCTTGGTGGGGGCGTTGGGGTCGGCCTTGGTGACGGTCGTGGTGCCGTTGCCGGTGTTCCCGGTGGCGGAGTTCTTGGTCGTTCCCCCACAGGCCGTCGCCCCCAGGGCAACAACAGTGGCAACGACAAGAGCGCTGCTGAATCGGCGGGAGACGGGTGTGTTGAACATGGGTCTTCCTTACATAGTCAACGCGAGGACGGGCTTTGGGCCGACGCCGGACTGCCGGACGAAGGATGCGGTTCTAGGCGGCTATGGAGGCGTGGGCAGGGATGCGGCGGTCGTCTTCCTGCGCGCCCGTGCCTGCGAAACCTGGCGGCCCACTCTGGGAGCCAGCACCGAGATCACGAGAAGGACACCCGTGACGACGATCTGCGACTGAGCGGTCACATTCAGCAGGCTCATCACGTTCTGCAGCGTTCCGAGCAGGAATACACCGGCGATGGCGCCGCCCAGTGTTCCCTTACCTCCGTCGAAGTCGATTCCGCCGAGCAGTACCGCGGCGATGACGGACAGTTCCAGCCCGGTGGCGTTGTCGAAGCGGGCACTGGCGTAGTGCAGCGTCCAGAAGACACCGGTGAGGGCGGAAATCGCGCCGGTGGACACGAACATGGCGAGCTTGAGCCGCTTGACCCGGATACCGGAGAACCGGGCCGCCTCCTCGGACGATCCGATCGCGAACAGGGACCGGCCCACCGAGGTGGCGTGCAGGACGATGACCGCGACAGCCAGCAGGAGGAGGAAGGGAACGACGGCGTACGGCAGGAAGGTGTCCCCGAAGCGGCCCGCGCCGAAGTCCAGGTACTGGGCCGGGAAGTCGGTCACCGAGTTCGAGCCGAGAACGATCTGGGCGATGCCGCGGTAGGCGGCGAGCGTACCGATGGTGACGGCGAGGGACGGCAGTCCGAGGCGTGTCACCAGCAGGCCGTTGACCAGACCGCACAACAGGCCGAGGAGCAGGCAGATCGGGATGATCGCTTCGATCGGCATTCCCGCGTTCCACAGGGCGCCCATGATCGCGCTCGACAGGCCGGCGGTGGACGCCACGGACAGGTCCACCTCGCCCGAGACGACGAGCATGGCCATCGGCAGGGCGATCATGGCGATCGGCAGGGTGTTGCCGATCAGGAAGGACAGGTTGAGCGCGTTGCCGAAGTTGTCGACGAAGGAGAACGAGCAGATCAGCAGAACGAGCAGCAGGATGCCGACCGTGCTGTCCCAGCGGACCAGACCGCTGAAGCGGTTGCCGGCAGGGGACTTGTGGGAGGTGTTAGCCACGGCGGTCACTCCTTGTCTGTGCGGCCTTCTTGCGCAGTGCTGCGGCCACTCGCAGGGCCAGGATCCGGTCCACGGTGATCGCCAGCAGCAGGAGGAGACCGTTGATCGCGGTGACCCAGACCGAGCTGACTCCCAGGGCGGGCAGCACGCTGTTGATGGAGGTCAGCAGAACGGCACCCAGCGCAGCTCCGTACACGGAGCCCGAGCCGCCGGTGAAGGCGACACCGCCGACGACGACGGCGCTGACGACGATGAGCTCGTACCCGTTGCCGGTGTTGGAGTCGACGTTGCCGAAGCGGGAGAGGTACAGGGCGCCGGCGAGCCCGGCGAGCGCGCCGCTGACCATGTAGGCCGTCATGATGCGCTTGCGGATCGGGATGCCGGCGAGCTGGGCGGCCTCCGGGCTGGAGCCCAGCGCATACATGTCGCGTCCGCTGCGGTAGCTGCGCAGGTAGTAGGCGACGACTGCGAGGATGGCCAGGGTCAGCAGGGCGAGGTACGGAACGACGGAGATGCCGTCGTGGCCGAAGTCGACGAAGCCGTCGGGAAGGTCGCTCGCGGTGATCTGGCGGGAGCCGACCCAGATGGAGTCGATGCCGCGGATGATGTAGAGCGTGCCGAGGGTCACCACGAGTGAGGGGACCTTGCCCAGGCTCACGAGGGCGCCGTTGAGCAGGCCGAAGAGGACGCCGAGCGCGGTGGCCAGGATGACGGCGACGAGCGGGTTTCCGCCGTCCTGGAGATAGACACCGGCGGCGAATGCCGCGATGCCCAGTACCGAGCCCACGGACAGGTCCACGTTGCGGGTGATCACGACCATGGCCTGGCCGACTGCGACCAGTACCAGGATGGTCGCGTTCAGCAGGAGGTCCTTGATGCCCTGCTGGGACAGGAACTCGGGATTGGCCAGCTGTGTGGCACCGAGCATCACCACGAGCACGGCGATGACGGCAAGTTCCCGGGCCTTGAACACCTTGTCGATGAGCCGCGTGGCGGCGGCCGACTCGGGGGCGACCTTCTGCTGCACTGGTTCGACGGTCATGGTCATGCCGCCTTCCTCTCTGCGCCGGCGCGGCCGGTGGCTGCCGCCATCACGGACTCCTCGGTCGCCTGGGATCTGGAGATCTCAGCCGTGAGCCGTCCCTCGTGCATGACCAGCACTCGGTCCGCCATGCCCAGAATCTCCGGCAGGTCGGACGAGATCATGAGGACCGCCACCCCCTGCGCGGCCAGAGAAGACAGCAGCCGGTGCACCTCGGCCTTGGTTCCGACGTCGATGCCTCGGGTGGGCTCGTCCACGATCAGTACCTGCGGCGCCGTGGCCAGCCATTTCGCAAGGACGACCTTCTGCTGGTTTCCACCGGACAGAGTGCCGACGACATCGGCCAGGCGGGCGTACTTCACCTGGAGCTTGGCCGCCCAGTCCACCGCGCGGTTGCGTTCGGCCCGGCGGTTCATCAGGCCGCCCCGCGACGTCGCCGCGAAACCGGTCAGACCGATGTTCCGCTCGATCGACATGTCCATCACCAGCCCCTGGGCCCGGCGGTCCTCAGGGACGAGCGCGATACCTGCCGCCATGGCCAGACTCGGGGCACCGGGACGCAGGCCCTGGCCGAGGACCTCGATCTTCCCGCCGTCGAATCGGTCGATGCCGAACACGGCACGTGCAACCTCGCTGCGGCCGGCACCGACCAGTCCTGCGAGACCGACGATCTCACCGCGCCGCACATCGAAGGAGACATCCGTGAACACACCCTCCCGGGTCAGCCGCTGCACACTCAGTGCAACCTCGCCGATCCGGGTCTTCTGCTTCGGGTAGAGCTCGTCCAGGTCGCGGCCGACCATGCGGCGGACCAGATCGTCCTCGCCCAGGCCCTCAAGGGGCTCGCTGGCGATCCACGCCCCGTCGCGCAGGGTGGTCACGCGCTGGCAGAGCTCGAAGATCTCCTCCAGGCGGTGCGAGATGAACAGGATCGCGGAGCCCTGTTCCCGGAGGGTCTTGACGACGCCGAAGAGCCGCGCGACCTCACTTCCGGTGAGTGCCGCAGTGGGCTCGTCCATGATCAGGACCCGGGCGTCGAAGGACAGGGCCTTGGCGATCTCGACGAGCTGCTGGTCGGCGATGGACAGACCGCGGGCCAGCTGATCGGGATCCAGGTCGACACCGAGGCGGGCGAAGAGGCTTGCGGTCGCCTCCCTGACCCTGCGGTGGTCGACACGGCCCAGAGAGCTGCGCGGCTGCCGTCCGATGAAGATGTTCTCCGCGACCGACAGGTCAGGAAAGAGCGTCGGCTCCTGATAGATCACGGCGATGCCGGCATCACGAGCGTCGGCCGGACCGCTGAAGTCGACCTGCTGCCCGTCGAGCAGCACAGTGCCCGTGTCCGGACGGTGCACGCCCGCGAGCGTCTTGATCAGAGTCGACTTGCCGGCGCCGTTCTCGCCCGCCAGCGCATGTGCCTCGCCGGCGTACAGATGCAGCGAGACGCCCCGCAGGGCTCGTACGGCACCGAACGACTTGGTCACCCCCTCCAGAGCGAGCACCGGAGTGGTCTCCGGTCCGGGATGTGTCATGGGTTCTCTCCAGTACGTGTGCCGGGGAAGTCCGTGAAATGTTTCAACCGGGTTGCCGGGAAGCTAGCCCCGCCTGGCCGGTACGTCAAGAGGTCTGGGATTAAGCAAGCCCCGACAGAAAAAAGGAGCGGGGTCAGGGCCGGAGGAGAGACCTCCTGGCCTGCGTAGTAGCAGAATCGAAGCTACCGGCGACAGGCTCTCGCGAGGCATGTCGGCCTGCTCGGTCCGACAGGGCCGGTTAACTCTTGACGACCACCTTGCCAAGGGTTAGGTTCACCGGCAACTGAATCGATTCATTCGATCGTGTAACTCTTGCCCGGAGCGGGCTGCTTGTATCCAGAGGGTGGACATGCCTGACATTTCTGTCGTGAAGAACGTACTGGCGAGTCAGCAGGTCGAGACGCCGTCTTGGGGTTACGGAAACTCCGGCACGCGCTTCAAGGTCTTCTCCCAGCCCGGCGTCCCCAGGACACCGTTCGAGAAGCTCGAGGACGCCGCGAAGGTCCACGAGTTCACCGGCATCACTCCCAAGGTCTCCCTGCACATCCCCTGGGACAGGGTCGAGGACTACACAGCCCTCGCGAAGTTCGCAGCGGAACGGGAACTGAAGCTCGGCGCGATCAACGCCAACGTCTTCCAGGACGACGACTACAAGCTCGGCAGCGTCTGCCACCCGGACCCGGCGGTCCGCCGCAAGGCACTGGGCCACCTGCTCGAGTGCGTGGACATCATGGACGCCACGGGCTCCAGCGACCTGAAGCTGTGGTTCGCCGACGGAACCAACTACCCGGGCCAGGACGACATCCGCGGCCGGCAGGACCGCCTCGCCGAAGCCCTGAACACCGTCTACGAGCGTCTCGGCGACGACCAGCGGATCCTGCTGGAGTACAAGTTCTTCGAGCCCGCCTTCTACACCACCGATGTCCCCGACTGGGGCACCGCCTACGCCCACTGCCTCAAGCTCGGAGACAAGGCGCAGGTGGTCGTCGACACCGGCCACCACGCGCCGGGAACCAACATCGAGTTCATCGTCGCCACGCTGCTGCGCGAAGGAAAGCTCGGCGGCTTCGACTTCAACTCCCGCTTCTACGCCGACGACGACCTGATGGTGGGATCAGCCGACCCGTTCCAGCTGTTCCGGATCATGCACGAGGTCGCGAAGAACGGCGGTCTGGATCCGGCGACAGGCGTGGCCTTCATGCTGGACCAGTGCCACAACATCGAGGCCAAGATCCCCGCGGTCATCCGGTCCGTGATGAACGTGCAGGAGGCCACGGCCAAGGCGCTCCTCGTCGACAGCGAGGCACTGACCGCCGCCCAGGCCGAGGGCGATGTCCTCGAGGCGAACGCCGTCCTCATGGACGCCTACAACACGGACGTCAGGCCGCTGCTCGCCGAGGTACGCGAAGAACTCGGCCTGAACCCCGACCCGATCGCCGGATACCGCAGCTCCGGCTGGGCCGAACACATCACCGAGACCCGAGCCGACGGCCAGCAGGCCGGCTGGGGCGCCTGACCCCCCCGTTCGTCCGCACGCCGAGGAACCCGCACCCCACTTCAGTCAAAGGACTTCCCTCATGGCCTCCGCAGTCCACCCCGAAGCCGCCGAGCTGCTGGCCCGCTCCCAGCGGCTGGGCGCCGACCCCCGCAACACCAACTACGCCGGCGGAAACACCTCCGCCAAGGGAACCACCACCGACCCCGTCACCGGCAGCGATGTCCGTCTCATGTGGGTCAAGGGCTCCGGCGGCGACCTGGGCACGCTCACCGACGCCGGCCTGGCCGTTTTGAGGCTGGACCGGCTGCACGCGCTGAAGGACGTCTACCCCGGCGTCGAGCGCGAAGACGAGATGGTCGCCGCGTTCGACTTCTGTCTCCACGGCAAGGGCGGCGCCGCCCCCTCCATCGACACCGCCATGCACGGCCTGGTCGACGCCGCACATGTGGACCACCTCCACCCCGACTCCGGCATCGCCCTGGCCTGCGCCGCGGACGGGGAGAAGCTGACCGCAGAGTGCTTCGGCGACACCGTGGTCTGGGTCCCCTGGCGCCGCCCCGGCTTCCAGCTCGGACTGGACATCGCCGCGATCAAGGAAGCCAACCCCCAGGCGATCGGCTGCATCCTCGGAGGCCACGGCATCACGGCCTGGGGCGCCACCTCCGAAGAATGCGAGCGCAACTCGCTGCACATCATCCGCACCGCCGAGGCGTTCCTCGCCGTCCGCGGAAGGCCCGAGCCCTTCGGACCGGTCATCGAGGGGTACGAGCCGCTGCCCGAGACCGAGCGACGCATCAGGGCCGCGGCCCTCGCCCCTCACATCCGGGCCATCGCATCCGCAGACCGCCCGCAGGTCGGCCACTTCAACGACTCCGAAGCCGTCCTCGACTTCGTCGCCCGCGCCGAGCACCCCCGCCTCGCAGCCCTCGGCACCTCCTGCCCCGACCACTTCCTGCGCACCAAGGTCCGCCCCCTGGTCCTCGACCTGCCGCCGGCCGCCCCCCTCGACGAGGCCATAGCCCGGCTGAAGGAACTCCACGCCGAGTACCGAACCGACTACCGCGCGTACTACGACCGCCACGCCGAGCCCGAATCCCCCGCCCTGCGCGGAGCCGACCCCGCGATCGTCCTCATCCCCGGCGTCGGCATGTTCTCCTTCGGCAAGGACAAGCAGACCGCCCGCGTCGCCGGCGAGTTCTACATCAACGCCATCAACGTCATGCGCGGCGCCGAAGCCATCTCCACCTACGCCCCCATCGAAGAGCGCGAAAAGTTCCGCATCGAATACTGGGACCTGGAAGAGGCCAAGCTCCGGCGCATGCCGAAGCCGAAGCCGCTCGCCACCAGGGTCGCCCTGGTGACGGGAGCAGGCAGCGGCATCGGCAAGGCCATCGCGCAGCGGCTGGTCGCCGAAGGCGCCTGCGTCGTCGTAGCCGACCTCGACGGCATCAACGCCGCCTCCGTCGCCGAGGAACTCGGCGGACCGGACAAGGCCGTCGCCGTCACCGTCGACGTCACCTCCGAGGAGCAGATCGCCGCCGCGTTCCGCGAAGCCGTCCTCGCCTTCGGCGGCGTCGACCTCGTCGTCAACAACGCCGGCATCTCCATCTCCAAGCCGCTCCTGGAAACCACCGCCCGCGACTGGGACCTCCAGCACGACATCATGGCCCGCGGCTCCTTCCTCATCTCCCGCGAAGCCGCCCGCATCATGATCGAGCAGGGGATCGGCGGCGACCTCGTCTACATCGCCTCCAAGAACGCCGTCTTCGCCGGCCCGAACAACATCGCCTACTCCGCCACCAAGGCCGACCAGGCCCACCAGGTCCGCCTGCTCGCCGCCGAACTCGGCGAACACGGCATCCGCGTCAACGGCGTCAACCCCGACGGCGTCGTCCGCGGCTCCGGCATCTTCGCCGCCGGCTGGGGCGCCCAGCGCGCCGCCACCTACGGCATCGAAGAGGACAAGCTCGGCGAGTTCTACGCCCAGCGCACCCTCCTCAAGCGCGAGGTCCTCCCCGAGCACGTCGCAGGCGCCGTCTTCGCCCTCACCGGCGGCGACCTCACCCACACCACCGGACTCCACATCCCCGTCGACGCCGGCGTCGCCGCCGCCTTCCTGCGCTGACGACACCCCACATGACCGCCCTGAGGCCGACGCATCAACGCGACAGCCCCAGGCGCGCCCCCTGTGAACCGGCCGCAGTACCGCACACTCCGGCCGGTTCACAGGGCTGCCCACCCCCCTACCCCTTCCCACACTCCTCGTGAAGCCGCGCACCGCGGAGGTACCCCGACGTGACCACTCCACCCCCCTCCTCGGCCTTCCCGTCCACCTTCGCGGCAGTCGACCTTGGCGCCACCAGCGGGCGGGTCATCCTCGGCCGGGTCGGCCCGGACAACCTCGACCTGACCGAAGCCCATCGCTTCCCCAACACTCCGGTACGCCTGCCCGACGGCCTGCACTGGGACGTCCTCGCCCTTTTCCAAGGCATCCTCGACGGACTGCGGGAAGCCGGCCGATCCGGAGGCGTCACCTCCATCGGAGTCGACACCTGGGCTGTCGACTACGGACTCCTCGACACCGACGACGCCCTACTGGGCCACCCCTTCCACTACCGCGACGATCGCACCGACGACGCACCCCGGCGCGTATGGTCCAAGGTCGGCCCCGAGCAGCTCTACCGGATCACCGGACTGCAGCACCTCCCCTTCAACACCGTCTTCCAGCTCGCCGCAGCAGCCAAAACGGCACAACTGACGGCAGCCCGAACACTGCTGCTCATCCCTGACCTGCTGATCCACTGGCTGACCGGCTCCATCGGAGCCGAAGAGACGAACGCCTCCACCACCGGCCTCTTCGACGCCCGCACCGGAGAATGGTCGAAGCAGATCCTCGACCAGCTCTCCATCGACCAGAGCCTGCTGCCCCCACTGCGACGGCCCGGCGACCCGGCAGGCACCCTCCTGCCGCACGTCGCCGCCTACACACACCTCGACCCACAGACCCCCGTCACCACCGTCGCCTCACACGACACCGCCTCCGCCGTCGTCGCAGTGCCCGCGACGGAACCCAACTTCGCTTACATCTCCTGCGGCACCTGGTCCCTGGCCGGACTCGAGCTCGACGCCCCGGTCCTGACCGAAGAGTCCCGGGCCGCCAACTTCACCAACGAACGCGGCATCGACGGCACCGTCCGCTACCTGCGCAACATCATGGGCATGTGGCTACTGGAGGAATGCCGCCGAACCTGGAGCGCACAAGGCCTCCCCACACACATCCCCACCCTGCTCGCCGAAGCCGCCCGCGCCAAGCCGTTCCACGCCGTCGTCGATCCGGACAGCCCCGAGTTCCTTGCCCCCGGCGACATGCCCGAGCGCATCCGTGACTACTGCCGCCGAACAGGGCAGCCCCTCCCCGGCAGCCAGGGGGCAGTGGTCCGCTGCATCATCGAGAGCCTCGCCCTGGCCCACCGCCGCGTCCTGCGCCAGGCCGCCGAACTCGCCGACCGCGACATCACCCACATCCACCTCGTCGGCGGCGGCTCCCGCAACGACCTGCTCTGCCAGCTCACCGCCGACGCCACCGGCCTGCCCGTCATCGCCGGCCCCACCGAGGCGACCGCCCTCGGGAACATCCTCGTCCAAGCCCGCGCCGCCGGCCTCGTCGGTGACCTGACGGCCATGCGCCGCCTCATCACCTCCACCCAGCACCTGCGGCGCTACACCCCCCGCGGAGACGCCGCCGCCTGGGACGCGGCCGACGCCCGCCTCGACACGGCCCGGAGTGCCTGATGCGCGTCGCCCTCTTCGCCACCTGCGTCAACGACGCCGTCTACCCCGCCACCGCCATCGCCACCGTCAAGATCCTCCGCAGGCTCGGCATCGACGTGGACTTCCCCGCAGCCCAGACCTGCTGCGGACAGCCCCAGTTCAACACCGGCTACCGACGCGACACCGAGCCCCTGGTACACCGCATGGCCGACGCCTTCGCCGGATACGACCACGTCGTCACCCCCTCGGGATCCTGCGTCGCCATGGTGCGAGACAACTACCCGCGCATCGGAGCCAAGGCACAGCAGGAAGGACGCGGCAACGCACTGGCCAACGCGGCGACCTCGCTCGTTCCCAGGGTCATCGAACTCACCGAGTTCCTGGTGGACATCCTCGGCGTGACCGACGTCGGCGCCTACTTCCCCCACACCGTCACCTACCACCCCTCCTGCCACGGCCTGCGCATGCTGGGACTCGCAGACCGGCCCCGCAGACTCCTGGAATCAGTCAAGGGCCTGGAACTGCTCGATCTGCCAGGAGCAGAGGAGTGCTGCGGCTTCGGCGGCACCTTCGCGGTGAAGAACCCGGACGTGTCCACCGCCATGGGCGCCGACAAGGTACGCAACGCGCACAGCACCGGCGCCGAGGTGCTGTGCGGCGCAGACAACTCCTGTCTGATGCACATCGGAGGGATGCTGCGCCGCCAGGACGCACCACAACGCGCACTGCACCTCGCGGAGATCCTCGCGAGCACGGAAGAGGAGCCACTGGTATGAGCGGGACCTTCGTCGGAATGCCGTCCTTCCCCAAAGCCGCCCAGCACTCCGTCCACGACACCACCTTGCGCAAGAACCTGAGCTACGCCACCGGAACCATCCGTGACAAGCGTGCCAAGGCCGTGGCCGAACTCCAGGACTGGCAGCAGCTCCGAGAGGCGGGCAAACAGATCAAGGACCAGACCCTGCACCGCCTCGACCACTACCTCGAGCAGCTGGAGCAGGCGGTCACCACGGCCGGCGGCACCGTGCACTGGGCAGCGGACGCAGCAGAGGCGAACCGCATCGTCGCCGATCTGGTGAAAGCCACCGGACAGAGCGAGGTCGTCAAGGTCAAGTCCATGGCCACCCAGGAGATCGGCCTCAATGAAGCTCTCGAGGCCGAGGGCATCCATGCCTACGAGACAGACCTGGCCGAGCTGATCGTGCAGCTGGGCAACGACAAGCCCTCCCACATCCTCGTCCCCGCCATCCACCGCAATCGCGGCGAGATCCGCGACATCTTCCGCTCCGAAATGGGCCGCTGGGGCCGGCCGGCCCCCGAAGACCTGGCCGACTCGCCAGCCGAGCTGGCAGAGGCAGCCCGACTGCACCTGCGTGAAAAGTTCCTGCGCGCCAAGGTAGGGATCTCCGGCGCCAACTTCATGGTCGCCGAGACCGGCACTCTCGTCGTCGTCGAGTCAGAGGGCAACGGCCGCATGTGCCTCACCCTCCCCGAAACCCTCATCTCCATCGTCGGCATCGAGAAGATCGTCCCCACCTGGCGCGACCTCGAAGTCTTCCTCCAGACGCTGCCACGCTCCTCGACGGCCGAACGCATGAACCCGTACACCACCACGTGGACCGGTACCACTGACGGTGACGGCCCCAAGAACTTCCACCTCGTCCTGCTCGACAACGGGCGCACAGAGACCCTCGCCGACGAAGTCGGCCGCCAGGCGCTGCGCTGCATCCGCTGCTCCGCCTGCCTCAACGTCTGCCCGGTGTACGAGCGCGCCGGCGGGCACGCCTACGGCTCCGTCTACCCCGGCCCCATCGGCGCGATCCTCACCCCCCAGCTCCGCGGCACACAAAGCGAGGTCGACGCCTCACTCCCGTACGCCTCCTCCCTCTGCGGAGCCTGCTACGAGGTGTGCCCCGTCGCGATCGACATCCCCGAGGTCCTCGTTCACCTGCGGGAGAAGGTCGCTGACCAGGGAGGCAAGGGGCATCGCCTGGAAAAGGCCGCGATCAAGGCCTCCACCTGGGTACTGAACCACCCAGCCGCACTCGCCACCGGCGAGCGGCTCGCCGCCAAGACCCGCAAGCTCCATCCGAAGAAGATGCCAGGACCGGGCGCCCGCCAGTGGACCGAGAGCCGAGACCTCCCCGAGATGCCTACAGAACCGTTCCGCGACTGGTGGGAGAAGAACAAATGACCACTCCGCAACCCTCCTCCCGTGACCGCATCCTGGCAAAGGTCCGCAAGGCCCTCGCCGGCTCTTCCCAGCAGCCTTCCGAACCGTCCCGGTCCTACCTCACCACTCACACCCCAGACGACCCTGAAGCCGTCCTGGACCTCCTGCACGAGAACCTGGCCGACTACCGCGCCATCGTTCACCGCAGTACAGAAACAGCACTGCCGGACCTGATCAGCCGGATCCTCACCGAACGGGGCGCACGCAGCGTCGCCGTTCCTGCCGGCCTCGACGACTCTTGGCTTGCCGCCAGCAACGTCGAACTACGCCCCGAAACCGCAACCCCGACGGCGGACGCACTGAACGTGACCGACGCAGTCGTCACCGGCTGCGCCGTGGCCGTCGCGGAGACTGGAACCATCGTGCTCGACGCCGGACCTGGGCAGGGCCGGCGGATCCTGACCCTCGTACCTGATCTCCACATCTGCGTGGTCCGCGGTGCCGACCAGGTGGTCGCTTCCATTCCACAGGCCATGCCCCGCCTCGACCCCGCCCGCCCGCTGACGTGGATCTCCGGGCCCTCGGCAACGAGCGACATCGAGCTGGACCGCGTGGAGGGAGTCCACGGTCCGCGGACGCTCGAAGTGATCCTGCTGGTCTGAGGCAACGCCGAAAGCGCGGGGTGGGCCACCCCGCGCTTTCGCATGAGCTCAAGGCAGCTCCCGGACCGGAAGCTGCCTCGAACGCCAGGCTGTGGGGTTAGAAGTTGTACTTGTCGATGTTGGTGTTGTTGAAGACGGTGGGGTTGCCGGGGGAGAGGGTGTTGTCCTTGCCGATGGTGTAGGTGCCGAGGGGGCCGGCGTTGAGGGTTTCGCCTTCGGTGCCGGTGATCTGGCCGGATTCGAGGGCGATGGCGGCGTGGGCGGCGAGGGCGCCGAGGGTGGCGGGGTCCCAGAGTTCGAAGGCTTCGACGGTGCCGTTCTTGATGTAGGCGCGCATGTCGTTGGGGGTGCCGAGGCCGGTGAGCTTGACGTTGCCCTTGTACTTGGATCCGGAGAGGTACTGGGCGGCTGCCTTGATGCCGACGGTGGTGGGGGAGATGATGCCCTTGAGGTTGGGGTGTTCCTGGAGGAGGCCCTGGGTCTGCTGGAAGGACTTCTGGGCGTCGTCGTCGCCGTAGGCGATCTTGACGAGCTTGATGTTCTTGTAGGCGGGCTTGGTGAGTTCGTCCTTCATGAACTCGATCCAGGTGTTCTGGTTGGTGGCGTTCTCGGCTTCGGAGAGGATGGCGATATCGCACTTCCCTCCGATCTGCTTGGCGAGGAGCTGGACCTGGGTGCGGCCGAGGTCTTCGGCGCTGGCGGGGGAGACGAAGAGCTGGCGGCAGTCCTTGTTGGTGTCGGAGTCGTAGGTGACGACGCTGACGCCGTTCTTCATGGCCTGCTTGAGGGCGGTGCACAGGGCGCCGGGGTCCTGGGCGGAGACGGCGATGGCGTCGGCCTGCTGCTGGGTGAGGGTGTTGACGTAGGAGACCTGGCCGGCGGTGTCGGTGCCGCTGCTGGTGCCGACTTCCTTGTAGGTGGAGCCGAGGGTTTCGACGGCCTTCTTGCCGCCGTTGTCGGCGGTGGTGAAGTAGGGGTTGTTGACCTGCTTGGGCAGGAAGGCGACGGTGAGGTCCTTCTTGGTGGGGGCGTTGGGGTCGGCCTTGGTGACGGTCGTGGTGCCGTTGCCGGTGTTCCCGGTGGCGGAGTTCTTGGTCGTTCCCCCACAGGCCGTCGCCCCCAGGGCAACAACAGTGGCAACGACAAGAACCAAGGTGGAGCGACGCGCTCCTGCAGTGGTACCGGACATCGGCGTTCCTTACCTGTGAAGGGCTCTGCGGCCTGAGGGGTGAGAAGCCACGCTGAGCTGTGGCCTTCCCTGTCGCTGCCGGGATCACGAAGCGGATGCCACAGCAGTGCACTCCGTGTAGCGGCAGCCCTGAATCGCGGGAAGACCTTATGAAAGGTTTCAACCCCGTTCATCTGGACGGTAGATGCGTTCCTCGCCCAGAGTCAATGCGCTATCGACCCGTGGAAGTAACCGTTGAGTCTCGGTGGCCGAGCGCGGCATGTCATTGCTCCAGGCAACCGTAAACGTTCGAAATATCTCGCTTCCTCTGACGACAGAAGAGGGCTGGCATGCGGGGGGACTGCAAGGTAAAGTGAAGCTCGCAAGTCGATTGAAACGATTCATCCAGTTGATGCTCGGTCTTGCCTCGGTCGGGATGGCTCGATCGGCCGCCATGCCCCCGACCCGTCGCGCCCCCGCCGCGGCGAAGCTGCGTTCGTTGAGCAAGGCGGTTGCGTATGGGGCAAGTCCGAGTCGGTGGGAGGGGCTTGGTGCGCCTGCGGCTAGAGGGCAAGGTGTGGCCCGGTCGACGTTGCGGCCCGATCGGTCGGGGGCTGGCCTCATTCGGCAGCAGTCCTGCTCTGTCCGGAGGCGTTGCCCTACCCTCGCGGGACGCCACGACCTGCCGGCCGCGCCCTCCGGTTCAAAGAGTGACTGCCGGGGGCGGGTCGACGTCGCGACTGACCGGAGCCGGACCCGGGTTTGCCCTCATCGCCGTGGTCGCGGAAACTCAAAACCGATGAGAGCCAGGAGTGTTGACGCCCATGAGGGCTCGCGCCTAGCCTCCCGGGCATTCGATGAAACCTTTCATTGCTTGAGCTGGCATCTCCGCAGAGCTTCGTGTGTGTGCCGGCCTCGACATCTGAGTTCGCCAACTGTGAGGGATGACCGTGTCCGGGACTAGCTTCAGAGTTCAGCGCACCGCCGTACTGGCCGCTGTTTCTGCAACCGTACTGATTGCCGGGGCCTGTGGCGGCCTGGAATCTGAAGAAACGAAGAAGCCCGACTCGCCGATAAAGAAGGGGCTCACGGTCGCCTTCTTGCCCAAGCAAGTGAACAACCCCTACTTCGCAACGGCGGACGCCGGCGGAGCAGAAGTTGTGAGAAAACTCGGATCTACCTATAAAGAGGTCGGAACCGACAGCGGAATCGACACCGCCGGTCAAATTTCCCATATCGACTCTCTGGTTGAGGAGAAAGTCGACGCGATTGTGCTCTCGGCCCAGGACCCCGAAGCCTTGTGCCCCTCGCTAAAGAAGGCGATGAATAGGGGGATCAGTGTCGTCACTTATGATTCCGACACCAGTAAGGAATGTCGAAACCTTTTCATCGCCCCTGCCGGTGCCGAAGAGCTCGGCCGTACCCAGGCCGAACTGATCTCAGATCAAATAGGGAGGGAGGGGCAGGTCGCGATCCTTTCGGCCGCGATCACAGCACCCAATCAGAACTTGTGGATCGACTACATGAAGGACGAGCTGAAGCGGAATGATGACATCACGATCGTCGAAGTTGTTTATGGTGACGACAACGCCCAAAAATCCCGAGAGCTGACCCGGCAGCTACTCCAAAAGTATCCGAATTTGAAGGGCATCATCGCCCCTACCACGGTCGGCATCAAGGCTGCCGCAGGGTACCTCGCAGATTCCAAGTATCAAGGAAAAGTCAAGCTCACGGGCCTGGGTACACCTAATGATATGAGGCCCTATGTGAAGAACGGAACTGTTGATTCGTTCGTTCTCTGGGATCCGGCGAAGGTCGGGGCCCTGGCCGCCCATGCTGCGATTGACCTCCAGTCCGGAAGGACTAGTGGGAAGAAAGGCGAGCCCATAATCGCCTATCCGTTGGGTTACCTGCTGATCGATGAGAACGGTGTGGTCACGCCAGGGAAACCAACCGTGTTCGACAAGAAGAACATCGACAACTTCGATTTCTGAGTACAGACGGCGGTCGCGTCAGCGGGTGGGTGACGAGGCGAGGCTCCTGGTCGTTGCGGTGGTGTTCTCTACGCACCACGCATCGTCCGAGGAGCCGGCGGCGGCACCTCAACCGCCCTGCGCCCCCTGACCGTCCAGCTCCTGCACCACGGCGCGCACTGCCGCGACATCGAGACCCTCCACGAAGCCCCGGTAGGACTCCACGCCGAGCTGCGGCACCGCATCGCCCACAGCGACCAGCACGGCTACTAGCGACGGCCTCCCGCGTCTGACGGTGCCGCTCGAGGTCGCCCACCACACGCTGAGCCAGTTGACCCGCTACTGAGAGAACACCCGCGAACCCGGGGACCGGAAGGTCTCCCCGGCATTCGCCGCCCTCAACGAGCTGCTCTCAGCGGGTCGAGCGGACCGCATGCCCATCCTCTTCGGAGGTCATCTCGGTACCGCCCCGATGGGCTTCGTCGCCCGCGAGCAGTTCTCCACCGTGGCTCTGGGACGGGCCACCCCCCGGACCTGGAGCCGCCTCGCCTCGCAGATCAACCCCGCCCCGAAGAGCAGCGCCCGCCCCGGCCGCGTCCACGTCGTCCAGGGCACCGACGCCCACCCGACGCAGGTCCTGCTCATGACCGACACCGAGCCGCCGACTGGGCCGCCGCCACGGCGGACGAGAAGGTCTGACCGGCGGACACCCCACGGGCCCCGGGGGATCAGCCACGACACCCCCGGGGCCCGGCTCGGGGGTCGCATCGTCCAACGACATCGCGGCCCCCGCCGTCACGCGGTAGCCGACTCCGGTACCGGGAGCCTTGCTGCACCGGGCCCCGTGAGCGCCCTTGACGCCGGCTCCAGCCTGCGGGACGGCCGTGCCGCAACTACGCGCAACCGGCTCGCTTCGGAGAGGATCATGGCGTTACTTTTCTTCGGCACGGACCCGAAGTCCGGCGGAGGCAACTGCCCTGCGGTGTGGGTGGACACCGACACCGCCCAGGGCCCGGAACTGGTTCTGCAAGGCAAGTTCGCCGACGCGATGATCCGGGCCGCGTGCAGTCAGGACAGTCCGCCCGCAGACGATGAGGGGATCGTACGGATTCCGCTCAGCATGGTGGAGCAGATCAGGAGGGCGTGCGATGCCGCAGAAGCCGTCGGCACCCAGCTTTGCGGACCTGCTCGACTCCGCCCAGGCCCACGCCTTGCACCTGGAGCTCCGCGACGTGTACGCCATGGGGAGGAGCGCGAGGTCTACGACGCGTTCCTGCGCGACGGGAGCGTGCCTGCGGACGACTCGGAGTTCTGAGGCGGCTGCCTGCCTCTGGTGGAGCAGACCGTCGCCCGCGGGGTGAAGGTCCGCCGAGCCTGGATCGTCTCGGAGCCCGCAACCGACTACATCCGCTTCGAGCACGCCATCACCGACGCCAACCTCCGCGCCGGCGAACGGTCCGCTGGCTGCCCCGCCGCCGCGCTTCCACCCTCGCCCTGCCAGGCAACGGCTTCTGGCTCATCGACGACCGCATCGTGTGCTCGAACCTGTTCTCCGGCGGCGGCCAGGCCCTCGAGCCCGACCACACCGACGACCCCGCCGCGGTCAAGCTGCGCACCGAGGCGTTCCGCGCCGTGTGGGACCGGGCCACCGACCACGCCGACTACCACATCTGACCGACGCTCACTCCAAGGGCCACGCACCTCATGACGATCGCCTCCCCCTCGTCCAGCGCACAAGCAGCCCGCGAGGCGCTCGCCATCCGGCTCTCGCACCTGCGCAAGGACGCCGGCCTCACCGGGAAGGAACTCTCCGCCCGGTGCGGCTGGCACCCCGCCAAGACCACCCGCATCCAAAAAGGCGCCACCCTCCCCTCGGACTCGGACATCCGCACCTGGTGCACGGCGTGCGGCGCCGCCGACCAGGCCGCCGACCTCATCGCCACCGCCCGCGCGGTCGACTCCATGTACATGGAGTGGCGCCGCCTGCACCAGGGCGGCATGCGCCAGGTGCAGGAGGACTGGCTCACCCTGCACGCCCGGACCCGCCACTGCCGCGTCTACGTCTCCAACCTGCCCCCAGGCTTCCTCCAGACCCCTGCGTTCGCCACCGCCCTCCTGGAGCAGATCACCCGCTTCCAGGGCACCCCCGACGACGTCGCCGAAGCCGTCGCCGCCCGCGTCGCCCGCTCCCGCTTCCTCTACGAAGGCGGCCACCGCTACGTCGTCCTCATCGAGGAATCCGTCCTGCGCTACCGCACCGCCGACCCCGAAGCGATGAGCGGCCAGTTGCGCCGCCTCCTGGCCGTGATGCCACTCGCCTCCGTCTCGCTCGGGATCATCCCGTTCACCGCCCAGCGCACCGTGTGGCCGCTGGAGGCGTTCTATGTCCACGACGACACCACGGCCGTGGTGGAGACGCTGACGGCAGAGATCAAGGTGACCCAGCCGAGTGAAGTCGCCGACTACATCAAGGCGTTCGCCGGCCTCCAGGAGATGGCCGTCTACGGCGACACGGCCCGCGCCCTCATCCAAGCCGCGATCGACGCCCTGGAATGATGTTCCGCAATTCCCCGCAATCTCGTTGAGAACCACGCGGCGGCCTCCGTAGCGTCGAACGACACCGACACGACACACCCACCACACGGAGGCGGTGCCCATGAGCGCACCCACACCCGCCGACCCCCAGCCGGAATACCGCAGCCCCGAGCCGCCCGCCTTTGGCCGACCCTCCCCGGCGCTCCTGGCTCGCGCCGACCGCGGCTACGCCCGCTTCCTCGCCGCCCAAGCCCCACCCGCTGACACCAGGGATCACGACCAGGACGCCGCTGGAGCCCGATGAGCAACACCCACCTGGTTCTCCACGACCCCGACGGACGCCTCGGCACCGAGCTCCCCCTCGACCGGGAGCTCCACAAGGCGCTGGTGAAGGCCGTGCTCGGCTGGACCGGCGACCCCGCCCTGCCACCTGCGGACCTCCAGCAGATTGCTTTGCTGCTCACCGGCACCGCCCGCACCGTCGCCGCCGACGTCCGCCGCGCCGCCGACCTGCTGCCCGAAGAGCACGCCGCCCGCGCCCTGTCCAACGTCGTCCTCAAGGAAACCGACCGGCGCCTGTCCGTCCCGGCCGATGGCACCAAGCGCTGCGCCCAGGACCGCGCCCGGCTCGTCCGCGCCCTGTACGAGCGCCTGGACCGCCTCATGGCCGTCGCGCCCCAGGCCGCCATGGCCCGGTCGACTTGACCCGGCCCTGAAGGAGCGGGCTTGGGGGTAGCGTCCAACTGGCTGCTGGGTTGGCTCCTCCGTCCAGACACCCCCTTATGGGGTGGCAGGGACGCGTGACTCACGCACCGCGGTCCACACGGCCTCGCCTTTGCGGGCGAGGTTGTGGGACGCCGCCGAGCCGGCGGTCTCAGCTACGGCTACGACCGCTTCCGCTCGCCCCGGCCGTGGCCCCGCTTCAGTGGCCGGACGACGTCCTGGAGCAGTTCCATCCCGTGGAAGTCCGCGGCCGGGGCCGTCTCGAGCTGCCAGGTGATCTCGCGCAGGTCGATGCAGCCGTAGTCGGTCACGAAGTGGTCTTCGTCGCCGAGGTCGTAGAGCCGACCGGAGCCTCCGACGTCGGCTGCATCGAGGAGTTCGCCGAGAACCTGGGCTACCGGGTCGGGAGCGCGCGCCAGAGGTCGGCCTGCACTGGGAGGAGCACGGGATGTTGGCTGCGGCCGCCGCTTCTGATCGGGCGCCGCTGAAAACCTCGCGTACTCCCGTCCAGTTCCCCGCGCAGCGCTCCGGTCGACCGACGTGTGCCCTCCGGTACGGGCGCAGCTTCGGCAGCGGCGGCCGAGAAGCACCAGCCGGTGGGTGCTTCGGTGCCCGTGGCACGCTTCCGCGGCCGGGACGCCATCTTTGCGTGGTGACCCTCATGCGTGGGTCCAGGTCCTACGTGACGAGTTGCGTGGTCACGTCGGCCGACAGGCTTTCGATCCGACGGATGCTGGCAATCGCTGCGCGAGATCGCGGCCACCGCCGACCGTGATCGGCCATCCGCTCCCAGTGGACGGCCCCGGTTGCCAGATTCCTGGTAACCGGGGCCGCAGAGAGCAGGAGCAGGCCGCTTCGTGCCGGCTCTACTGAGCTGTGAACTGGTAGGAGCCGCTCGCGACGCGGTAGACCTTGAATCCCTGCTGGTCGGAGACGTACTGAGCTCCTGCCGGCGCAGTCACACTCTGCCCAGCCTTGACGGGCACGTGGACGAGTGCCGTCCGGCTGACCGGGACGGAGACATCCAGAGTCAGAGCGGAGCCGGATACCTTCCAGCTCGATGACAGGCTGCCGCCCGACGTCGCCAGGGAAGAGGAGGCCCGGTCCAGTCCGGACGGGACGTGAGGCTTGATGACGGCCTCGCCCTCACTGCGCTGGAGGCCGGCGAGGTCCATGAGCATCCAGTCCTCTGCCGTGCCGAGGAACGGATGTCCCTGCGACCTCGACCACGCGCCCCACTCCTCCCACAGGGAGGTGGCGCCAAGCGACTTCCAGTAGCCCCAGCTGGGGTACGTCGTCGAGGAGGCCACGGCGTACGCGGTGTCGACATGGCCGAACTGGGTGAGCACGCGCAGCAGGTACTTCGTTCCGAGAACACCCGTTCCCAGGTGGTTGCCTCGCGACTCGACGTCGGCCTTGATCTTCTGGGCGATCGCGCTGGTGTCTGCTTCCGGCGCGAGACCGAAGACCAGCGGAAGCAGGTTGTTGGTCTGCCAGAAGGGCCCGCCCGCCTTGGCCCGGTAGATACGGTTGGCTGCGTCGTAGAAGTCGCTGTTGAACGTGCTCTTCATCTGCTCGGCACGGTCGGCGAAGAGCGTGGCGTCGCTCGTCTTGCCCAGCTGCTGGGCGATGTCGGCGAACTGGTCGACGCTGCGGTAGCGGTATGCCTTGCCGACGAACGTCTTGTTGTCGTCGTTGTTGCAGTTGGTGTCGGGGCAGACCCAGTCTCCCCACATCTCCTGCGTCGAGGCCCGCTGGCTCCACTCGAACTCGGCGTACTTCTTCAGTTCGTCGTAGCGGGCGGCCACGACGTCGCGCTGTCCGTGCTGAAGCAGCAGCACGGCGGTCTCCGTGCCGGCATTGGCCCACGCGCTGCTGCGAGCCGTGTCTCCGTGGATAGGGGCGAACATCGGCATGTCGCCGTTGCTCACCTGGCTGTCGATGATGTCGTTGAACCACTTGGCGTAGAAGGCGGTGGTGTCGAAGTTGCGCAGCATCGCATCTTCCATGAGCGCGCCGTCCGCCAGCCACGGCAGCTTCTCCACGTAGGACCCGTCTGTGGGGACGCCCTGCACGGCGTTGTTCAGCAGGGTGTCTCGGGTGGCCTGGTGGATCCAGTTGAGAGTGTCGTTGCCGGAGCTGAAGGTGCCGATGCTCGTCAAGTCGTTGTGCATGCGCAGAGCCTGAACCTGCGGCTGCGGCGCGCCGGCGGGCAGTCCGCTGATCTCGAGGTACTGGAAGCCCCTGTAGGTGAAGGCGGGCGTCCACGTGTGCGGGCCCTTGCCGTCGGCGGTGAACGTGTCGTCCTGGTAGCGTCCGTGGACCACGAGGACCCGGCCGTTGTCCAGCCTTTCCCCGTACCGGAGGTTGACCTTGGTGCCTGCGGGCAGGTCGAAGGTGACCTTGGCGTTGCCGGCGATGTTCTGTCCGAAGTTGTAGACGCGCACACCTGCTGCCGGGCTGGCCACCGACACCGGGTTGAGGGTGCCGCTCACGACGGTGGGGGGCACCGGCGATGCCTGCAACTGCACGGCCTCAGGGTGGTCGATCGTCGCAGCGGGCTTCCAGCCCCCTGCGTCAAAGCCTGCGGTGCTCCATCCGTCCTGTTCCAGCCTGGCGTCGTAGCCCTCGCTGTCCGGGAGGCTGGAGGTGAAAGGCAGCGTGGGTCCCAGGTCCGTGGTCCACTGCGGACCGGTCGTCACGACCTTGCGCGTCCCGTCGGTGAAGGCGATCTCCATCACCGCGCGTGCGCGGAGGACGCCGTCCCAGGCACCGCGCCGGTCAGCGGGCACCCAGTCATGCACCCCCTCGAAGTAGCCCTGCCCGAGCGCGATGCCGATCGCGTTGGCCCCCTGCTTGACGGCACTGGTCACATCGATCGTGTCGTAGTGGACCCGCTTGTCGTACCTCGACCACGGGGAGCCGAGCTGGGTGTCGCCGGCCCGCTCGTCGTTGACGTAGGCGACATAGGCGCCCAGGCCCGCGACGAACAGCCGTGCACTCTTGACGGCCTTGTCTGCCGTGAAGCCGGTGCGCAGCAGTGGCAGGGAGATGGGGCGGGGCTGCGGGGCCGGAGGCGGTGTGGTGTTGGTGTAGGACGCCAGTACGGGCTTGAAGGCTGTCAGATCGAAGCGCTTCATGAAGGAGACGGTGGCCGGCGAGCCCCCCACGGTCTGAGACTTGTCGGTGCGCGGGTAGACCTTGACCTTGTTCACGGTCTTCTCTGCGCCGAGGTCGATGGTGATGGTGCCGGGCCTGGCGTCGCCGTTGGCGGTGAGTACCGGATTCGGCGAAGGCGGCCAGGTGGTGAATCCGCGGGCCTGGCTGTTGTTGGTGTTGGTGATGCCGTCGGTCAGCAGGGTGCGGCCCCAGCCCCAGTCCTCAAGACCCGGGCTCGTCGTGACGGGGAGGCCACGCGCGATGTTGTTGCCCGCCTGGTCCAGGAGCTCGACCTCCGCGAGTTGCAGCAGGAAGCCGTTCGGCGTGTCCGCATAGACGTCGCTGACCTCGGGAACCGTGAGGGTCAGCTTGCTGGTCTTGGTGGGTCGGGCCAGGTCGATGGTGTAGGGGTTTCCCTGAGTCGAGTAGGCAGGGTTGGGCACGTTGTCGTTGCTCGCGATGCCTGACCATCCCGCTGCGGAGTCGGCGGCCCGCACGGTGAGGGCTGTGGGGAAGTTGGGGCTCCTGCCGTCGGCGGTCTTCGCGTCGCTACGGGGGTAGAGGACGAGGCGGTCGATCTTCTTCACGGTGCCGAGGTCGACGGTCAGGGTGATCGGCTGGCCGGGGGAGGCGTCGGTGTGCAGCTGAGAGGAGTACCCCCGCGCGGTCGCGGTCGCGCTGTCACGGACGCCGTCCGTGAGGAAGGACTTGGACCAGCCCCAGTTGTCGATCGACTCGGAGGAGGTCACCGCAGCACCCTTGGCCACGTTGGCGCCGCCGGCACCGTTGCGGGCCTCGAGTTCGGCCAGCTGCAGATAGCGGCCCGACTCCCCGGCAATGGGGGCGCCGAGACCGTTGACCTCGAGTGTCAGGTAGCGGGTGGTCGCAGGGCCGCCGGTGAGGGGAATCGTCACCGGCTGCAGGCCGGGGTCGTTCCCCGGCCCGCCAGGGGTCTTCCAGCTGGGATGGGTGATCCACTTCGCGTCACCCCAGTCGGCCGGCGACATCATGGCCGTTCCGAAGGTGGCGGCCTGGCTCCATCCGGTGACTGCGCTGTTCTCGTCGAAGACACGCACCTGCCAGCCGTAGAGACTGCGCGCCTCGAGGGCCTCGCCGTCGTAGACCACGGAGTCGATGCCGGCAGCCGTGATCTTCCCGCTGTCCCACACGACGTTCGAAGGCGTGTCCTTCCACACGCGCACCTGAGCTGCGCTGACCGACGCGCCTCGGCTGGGGGAGGCGACGTTCCACGACAGCCTCGGCTTCGCAGTGTCGATGCCAGGAGGGTTCAACAGGCCGTTGGTGGTGAGCGCCGACAGGGTCAAAGTCTCGGCAGTATCGGCTGCAGCCACGATCGGCGCGTTGAGGCCGTAGCCCGTGAGGCTGGCTATCACGAGAGCCGCTACCGCAGTGTAACGATTCAGTCCATGGGTCCGCATCATTGCGTTTCCGCCCTTACATGAGGTCTCGCCACCGGCGTCGCGCAGGCCGAGGGGGCCTGCGTCGGTGACGAGTGACCGGAACTGTAAGGGGCGTGTTAACCCCGCGTGAAGCCGTCATGCCCCGCAGTAAAATTCGAGATCTCATCTCTTTGCATGGCGGTGGCGCGCGACTCGGCCCCGACTGGGCAGCTCGCGCCGTGCTCGCCGGAGCGGATCCCGGCTCCCGTCCGGGTTGTCGGCCCGATCGGGAGGGCCGCCGGTGGCGTGTACCGGGAGGGTCCAGGCTGCGGGCGCCGGGCCCGAAAAGGAGCCGGTCAGGGGATCGAACTGTCGGTGAGCGTGTGCATCGGAGCGGAACCGAGGCCGACTGCGCTGGGCCGGCGAGCCAGCCGCGTGACCTGCAGCGAGCGGATCGCTCGGCTGCCTCCGTACGCGACCTCCGGGGCGATGTGATCATCGCAGGGCGCCGGCGCCCTGCGATCAGCCTGAACGGCAGGGGGGCGAGGCGCTGGTGCAAAGTCCCGCCCGTCGAGGGCCCCAGCCCCTCCAGCAGGATTTACAGGCGGCTCTCGGGGCTTGTTCCGTCCGGAGAAGCCTGAGATCGCCCGCCGCGAGGAAGGCGGACGATCGGCCCCAGGAGGGCCCTGCTCGTGGCCGCGGCGGGGCGCCACTCTGTCCGGGCTCTTGCGCCGCCGGGGCTCGAGGGCTCGAGTCGCCGCGGCGCGGCGGGCGCCCTGTGGGATCCGAGGCCCGGCGAAGATCTGCCGGGCGCCTTGCCTCCTTGCATTGACCAACGGCGGGCCTGGGCGTAGCTTCACGGCATCCAGGTATTGAATCGATTCATCTCGGGGTGGGGGCGTGAGGCGACAGGGCGCGGATTGCGCACGATCCGTGAACGCAGACGGGCGGTGTCAGCTGCTGACGCCGGGAGCCTCGCGAATAGGTAGTGAGTACCCATTCAACCCGCACTCTTCTACGCGGTTACGTGAGGGGCAGAGGCGGTTGACCGCTCGAGGCAGCCGGCTGATGCGAGGAGGCCATTATGTCTTTCAGCCTTGACGATGCCAGCCTGGTGCCCCCTGTTTCGTTCGCGACCGGGGCGGCACTGCAGCAGCGCACCGCGCCGATGCCCGGTGTTTCGGCTGACCTCAGCCGCCCTGCGCCCGGCCGATGCGAGTGGTCAGAAGCCGGTGATGTCCGAAGCGCCGAAGACGAGGACGGCATGCGACTGCAGTTCGCCCCTCTCCCGCAGGCCGTCCCGCAGGCCCGCCATCTCGTCCAGCATGCGGTGACCAGGCGAGGCTGGGATGAGCTCATGGAGCCCGTCGCCCTGCTTTTCACGGAACTGGCCGCCAACGCGATCCAGCACAGTACCTCTGCTGGTGGCGAGACTCCCGTGCCGGTCGTCGTCACCGTGCGGTTCGACCACCGCTCGATCACCGTCGAGGTTCACAACGCCGGTCCGGCGGCCGAACCGATCGCGGCACCTGCCCAGCCCCCCACTGCTGACGCCGAGAACGGCAGAGGGCTCTTCCTGGTCGAGGCCCTCGCCGCCGACTGGGGCAGCCGTTCCCACGCCGATGGAACGGTCATCTGGTTCACCATCGACCGCCACTGCCAGTAGGGGAGCAACGCCAAACCGGCGGATTCACACCCCCAGCATGACCGAAAGCCCTGGTCACGACCACGCCGCCGCCTGCCGTGAGCCTTCCCGCCCACGGCCGGCAAGGCAGGCCAGGAATTCTTTCGAGGGGCGAAGAAACGTACAACACGGAGGACCCAATGTTGGCTGCGGACGCCACCCGCCGCGACCACACTGCACTCGTCGGCCGACAGGCCGACCTGGCCGATCTGCTGGCTGCTCTGAAAACACTCCCAGCCGTGACAGTCATCGAGGGAGAGGCAGGAATCGGCAAGTCGCGGCTTCTGCTCGAAGCCGCCGAGGCGCTGAGAGCCGCAGGCACGCATGTCATCCTGGCGAACTGCTACCCCCTTCGCCGACCGTATCCGTTCCAGCCCGTCCTCGAGGCATTGCGCAGCCTGCGCCGGACCCTGCCCGGCACCTCGACCCCAGGCTCCATGAGCCCTGCGATGGCCACACTCATGGCCACACCGCCGGCCCGGCACGCGTCACCGACCGCTCCCGCCGCCTACGACCTCGTCGACGACCTGAAAGACCTGCTGCGCCGCGCGGCGCCAGTTGTCCTGATGATCGAGGACATTCAGTGGAGTGACGAATCCAGCCGTGAACTCCTGCTTCTCCTGACGGCGAACATGCCCGACGGGGTCGGCCTGGTCCTCAGCCACCGCCATGGCGATCTACTCCCTCACGAACCACTCCTAGGCGCCGCCTACCCTCCGCAACCGCCCGTGCACACCATGGAGCTGCAGCTCGCCCCCCTGTCACCGGCGGACGTCCGTGACCTCGCCGCCCGCACCCTGGGCAGTCAGATATCACCAGAATCCGCCGCGACGCTCCACACCCGCAGTGACGGCGTGCCCAGAACGCTCATCGAGGACCTCGCCGCACTGCAACGACAGCTTGGGCGACCGCCGCATCCCCAAGAAGACCTCACGCCGATTCTCGAGGCCCTCGGCGCCCCCCGTCCCGTCCGGGAAGCAATGGCCGCCACCTTCCACAGACTGCCACCCGAAGGCATCACCGTCGTACGCGCCGCAGCCGTCCTGGGTGGCACCTTCAGCCTCCCGCTGGCAGCCGAAGTATCAGGCCTCAGCACGGAGGAAGCCTCCACAGGCATCACAGCCGCCCTGGCCTGTGGCCTCCTGCGCGAGACAGGACCCGTCTCCTACGCATTCCGCCGTTCTGCAGCCCGCATCGCGGTGTACCAGGACATCCCCGGACCTGACAGAAGACGCATGCACCGCCATGCCATCAGCACCATGTGGACCCACCCCAGCCCACCCCTTGCCCACATCGCCTGGCAAGCGCGGCAACTGGGAGACACCGCCCTGTGGATCCAGCAGGCGAACGCAGCCGCCAGCCAGGCCGCCGCGGCGGGAGACCGGGCCGGCGCGACCCGCCTTCTGCTCGAAGTCCTCCAGACACCGACGATGGACACCGACAGCCTCTCCCATGCCGCACTCATGCTGGCCAGGAACTCCTACCACCTCGCACAGCACAAGCAGACGCTCCACACCCTGCGCCGCACCCTGGCACGGCCAGACCTGCCCGCCCGCATCCGGGCGGAACTGACCCTGCACACCGAACGCCTCGCCATCGTGCACGCCGGCGACAGCACCCGCATATCCGATCTGCGTGTCGCGGCAGCCGAACTGCACGCAGACCCTGCAATGGCCGCCGAGGCAGCCAGCATGCTCGCCATGATCGAAAGCGACGAACAAGACGCCCAAACCTGGCTCGAAACCGCCCAGCACGCCGCCACGACAAGCGGAGACACACGAACAGCCGCCGTCGTGCGCACCGCCACCTCCGTCCTGGAAGCGGCACAAGGCGACGAAGAATTCTGGAAAGCCATGGAGAACACCCCCCGCCGTACACCCGACCCGAGCAACGCTCTGGAGACGAACCGAGTCCTGTGCGCACTGGGCTCCCTGGCCCTGGGTATCGGACTCGACAACACAGCCCGCCGACTGCTCACCGACGGCCAGACCATGGCAAGCGTGCTCGGCAGCGACCTCCTGCAATGCCAGAGCACAACCGCCCTGACCCTCCTGGACTGGTGGGCCGGCGCATGGCACGGACTCCCGCACCGGCTGCAGGCGCTGCACGAGAACTATCCGGAGATGGCCATGGCAGAGGGAACCCGCTCCCTCATCCTGGCCAACCTCTGCCTGGCCGCGGGCGATCACGACCCCGCCGTCGAGCACCTCCACCATGCCACAGCCACAGGTGGCCACTACGTCTCCGCAGGAGTACGCGCATCCCTCACCCGCCTGCACCTGGACCGCGGCGAACCAGAGGAGGCATGGAGGCAGGCCGCTCAGTGCCTGAAGTACCGCAAACCCGCACTCCAGCGGCACCAGGCATCCGGTCTCGTCCCCCTGGCCGTGCAAGCCGCACTGGCCACCAGCAGAACCGGAGAGGCCCAGGCGATCGTGACGAGCGCGGAGCGCTCCACCCATGCCAGGTGCGCACCCGCACTCAAAGCCGAGATCCACCAGGCTCGAGGACATCTGATCCTGACGAACGATCCTGCGCGGGCCGTAGCCCACTACGCGCGCGCCAGAGCGCTGTGGCACGACATCGGCCGCCCCTACCAGGGCGCCCAGGCTTCGGAGCAGCAGGCAGCCGCTCTGCTCCGAGCAGGCCGGCCAGACACCGCGGCCATCGTCCTGCGGGCGGCGACGGCCGCCTACAGCACACTCGGCGCCACCTACGACGAAAAGCGCTGCCAGGACTCACTGCGTACGGCCCAGGAAGCCAAACCGAAGCCGAGAGGCCGACGCAGTTACGGCCAAGACCTCTCCCCGCGGGAACTGGAAGTCGCCCGCTTGGTCGCCGACGGCGCCACCAACCGAGAGATCGCCGGCAAGCTCTTCCTGTCGCTGCGCACAGTGGAGCATCACGTCACGAAGATCCTGCGCAAGCTCGAGCTGTCCCACCGACATGAGGTCAATTGCGCTCTGGCAACGCCCCGGTGATCGTCGATACGACCGCCCCATGGGGACGGCAAAAAGGACGTTGCCGCACCTGACCCCGGCGGCGCGTCCGACGCCACCGCAACACTCGACCTGGCATACGATCCACCCACACCACGGCGTCCAGATCAACCAGAGCTGCACCAATTGACCCGATACATTCTGCGTACTGCGGCCATGTACACGATCCTTGTACTGGCCGCCGTCACCGTGACGTACCTCCTCGCGGCGTTGAGCCTCGACCCCCGCTCCAACTACCTCCAGCGCAACCCGCGGCCCTCTGACGCCGTGATCTCGGCCACTCTCGACGCGTACAACCTGAATCCCGAAGTCCCCGTCGTGCAGCGATTCCTGCACTGGGCCGGCGACGTGGCACACGGCAACCTGGGCCGTACCGTGACGGGAGGGCAAGTCAACACCGAGTTCGCCAGACGCGTCGCAGTCAGCACCCGACTCCTCCTGATCGCCACGCTCCTCGGAACCGCCTGCGGGGTGCTTGTCGGCACCTGGAGCGCCGTCAGACAACATCGCCTCGTCGACCGAATGACAGCGGCCGCGTCCTTCGCCATCCTGGCCACCCCCGTCTTCGTCCTCGCCACGACCGCCCAACTCTGGGCCAGGGACCTCAACAGCCTTCTGGGGATCACCCTGATTGAGTACACCGGAGAGTACTCACCCGAAGCCCGCGGAACGCTCGAACGATTCGTCAGCCGCGCCCAGCACCTCATCCTGCCCAGTCTCGTCCTCATCGCGTTCCAAACAGCACTCTTCAGCCGCTACCAGCGCAGCACCATGCTCGACGTACTCGGAAGCGACTACCTGCGAACAGCGCGCGCCAAAGGCCTTCCTCGACGCACAGCTCTCCTGAAACACGGCCTGCGCATGGCCCTGCTCCCACTCATCCCGCTGTTCGTCTACAACACGGTGCTCCTCTTCACCGGCGCGGCATTCATCGAGAAGGCATTCGGCTGGCGGGGCATGGGGGACTGGCTCATCGATGCCATCACGACGAACGACGTCAACGCCGTGGCGAGCATCGGCCTCTTCACCGCCGCGCTGGTACTGATCTCCTCCCTGCTGTGCGAAGTAGCCCACGTCGCCCTGGACCCGCGGATCGCAGTGCGATGACCACACCATCCCGATCTGGCCAGACGCCCGCCCTCCAGGACCCGCCATGACCACAGGACTTCCCGGACCGGCGAACCGGCCCACTGCGGAAACCGACCCGCACAGAACCCCCAGTGGTCGCAGACGGCTCATCTGGACCCGCTTCAAACGAAACCGCGGCGCGGCGGCAGGACTCGTACTGCTTGCCCTGCTCTTCGCCCTCGCCTACCTCACTCCGCTCCTGTACCCCTGGAACCACACCGAACTTGACTACACCGCATTTCAGCAACCACCCAGCTCCCGCCACTGGTTCGGCACCGATTCGGCGGGCGCCGACGTTTACGCCGCCACGATGCGCGGCATGCAGCGCTCCCTGACCGTCGGCCTGCTGACCGGGGCGATCGCCACCGCGCTCGCAACACTCGTCGGCGGCTGCGCCGGCTACTTCGGCAGGGGCACCGACCGCGTTCTCATGGGGCTCGTCAGCATGATGCTGGTCCTCCCGAGCTTCCTCATTGTCGCCGTCGTGGCCGGCCGCATCGGCGGCCGAAGCTGGATGCTCTTCGTTCTGCTGCTGGCAGGCTTCAGCTGGATGCTCACCGGACGCGTGGTGCGCGACATGATCCATACGCTGAGAAGCGCGGGATACGTACAGGCAGCCGAGTACGCGGGAGTCCCTGCACACTCCATCCTCACCCGACACATGCTTCCCGCCATCGCCTCGCTCCTCATCATCGACGCCACCCTCCAAGTAGGCGCAGCTGTCATCGGAGAGGCAGGCCTGTCGTACTTCGGGTTCGGCGTACAGCCCCCCGACGTCTCACTCGGAGGGGTGATCGCCGCCGGCACACCCGCAGCAGTTTCCTTCCCCTGGCTGTTCTACTTCCCAGCCGCTCTCCTCTTCCTCGTATGCCTCTCGGTCTTCCTGATCGGTGACGGGCTGCGCGATGCACTAGACCCCGGCGCACCCGCCGCCAAGAAACGGCTCGCGTCCCCCAACACCAGGGACCGCAACAAGCGGATCTCTCCCAGGTCCAGGCCACGGAAGCGGCCGAACACTCCACACCCAGGGCCGGACGTCACGCCGCCCGGCACCGCTCCCGCCCTTGAAGTCACCGACCTGAACGTCTCGTTTCCCAGCGAGGGCCAACCGGTGCAAGCAGTCAAAGCACTGTCCTTCGCCGTCGCGGAGGGAGAGAACCTCGGGATCATCGGCGAGTCTGGGTCAGGCAAGAGCACTGTGGCGGCCGCCCTCATGGGCCTGCTGCCCGACACCGCCACCACCCACGGTTCCGTAAAGCTGCTAGGCCGCGACATCCACGACCTGCCGGACCGGGACCTCAGCGCCATCCGGGGCAAAGAGATCGCCCTGATCCCGCAAGACCCGCGGGCAGCCCTCACCCCCGTGTACACCCTCGGCGAGCAGATCTCCGAAGCACTACGGACACATCAAACGCTGGACAAAAAAGCCGCCCGAGCCCGAGCGATCGAGCTGCTCGACCTTGTGGGTGTGCCAGAACCAAACCGAAGAGCGGACGCCTTCCCGCACGAGTGTTCCGGCGGGATCTGCCAGCGCGCCGTCATCGCCATGGCCATCGCCAACAACCCCAAGGTGCTCATCGCCGACGAACCCACGAGCTCCCTGGACACCATCGCGCAGGTCCAGATCCTCGACGTGCTGAAGAAGGCCGCACTGACGACCGGCGCCGCACTCGTCCTCATCACCCACGACCTCGGCACACTGGCCGGGATCGCCGACCACATTCAGGTCATGTACGCCGGAAAGGCAGTGGAACGCGGCCCCGCCGAAGCTGTGTACCACCGTCCCCTCATGCCCTACACCATTGGCCTCCTGGGAGCAGTACCCCGACCGGAGCTGGCCGCAGACCGACCCCTCCAACCCATCGACGGCAGCCCACCGCCACGTGGCAGCACCTCAGCCGGATGCCCCTTCGCCGACCGATGCCCCATCGTTCTCCCCGTCTGCCGCCAGCAAGATCCCCCCCTGACAACCAGCACCGAAACGGCACCCCACGCAGCCGCCTGCCACCGCGCCCCGGAACTCCACCTCGGACTGCTCGACAGAAGCCGCATCTACCCCACACCCCACGTGCAGATCCCCGGAAACCCCCCACCCTTGCCCCGCCCACAACGCCCCGTCGCACTCCAACTCGACGGCCTAGTGCGACACTTTCCCGTCCTGAGAGGCGCCCTGCTCAGGAAGAGGGTCGGCACCGTCCGTGCGGTCGACGGCGTCGACCTCGACATCAGAGCGGCGGAAGCCCTCGCCCTGATCGGGGAATCCGGATGCGGCAAGTCAACGATGCTCCGGACCATCGCCGACTCCCTCACCACGGACGCCGGCAGACGAACCCACGAAGACGAGCAGGGCACAGTCACACTGTTCGGACGCAAGACAGCGGATCTGAACCGGAACGAGCGCGCACAACTGCGACGAGACGTACAGATCGTCTTCCAGGACCCCAGCGCCGCACTGGATCCCCGCATGCCGGTCGTGGACCTCCTAGCAGAACCACTGCGCGCCCAGGCCTGGAGGCCGCAGCGCATCAGTGAAAGAGTCGAAGAGCTGCTTGATCTCGTGGGCCTTGATGCCGAGCACGCGAGCCGGTTTCCCTCGGAACTCTCAGGCGGCCAGCGCCAGCGAGTGAACATCGGCCGGGCCCTCGCCCCATCCCCGCGGCTCCTCCTGCTGGACGAACCGGTTTCCGCCTTGGACGTCTCCGTCCAGGCATCCATGCTGAACCTGCTAGGCACACTCAGGCAGCGCCTATCACTGAGCTATCTCTTCGTGGCACACGACCTCGCCGTTGCCCGCTACGTAGCGGACCGAGTAGCGATCATGTACCTGGGGCGCATCGTAGAAATCGGCAAGGTCCAGTCCGTCTTCTCCGCGCCAGCCCACCCCTACACCCACGCCCTCTGGTCGGCAGCGCCAGTGCCCGACCCCGCCACGGAGCGCAGACGCCCACGGATCCAACTGGCCAACGCCACCTTCGATGCTGCAAACATCCCGACCGGCTGCCGATTCCGCCCTCGATGCCCCCGGTATGCGACTCTCCAGCCCGGCGAGCGGCTGCGATGCGAGCAGCAAGACCCGCATCTGCGGGACTACGCACACGACCACGCTGCAGCCTGCCACTTTGCCGGCCCCTCCCGGGACGAGGAATGGAGCTCGGGACAAGGCCCCCTTGGCTGATCATTCAGGATGAGTTCGACTCGCGAGCTGGGCAGTTGAGGCACCCGGGCGGCAGAACTCCACAGGCGCCCGATCCCGTGCCGGACGACCTGTGGACGGGTAGCTTCGCGGCTCCGCCTCGGCGCCACTGCTCCCCGGGCGGCTGCCGGCCGATGCCGCAAGTGTTGCCAGACCCCTGGCCTCGTCCCCGTCGCCGTCGCCGTCCAGGCAGCACTGTTCACCGGCAGGACCGACGGGGCTGAGGCCGACCTGTCCGGTGGGGAAAGGGCCACAGCGAGCCGCGGGACGCCCGCCCCCGGGCCGAACTGCACCAACCCCGGGGCACTGTGCCTCCAGTGCGAGCCGGTCCGTGCCGCACCGCAGCTCGGACCTGCACAGCCGCATGGGAGGGGATCGGCCGCCCTATCAGACGGCAGTAGAGGCGGAGAAGGAGGCTGACGCGCTCCTGAGGGCGGGAGGGCCTATGGCGATGCTGCTCAACTGCGCGCGTTGACAGGCACTTTCACCGACCTGGAAGCTGCCGGGCGGCCTGTCCAAGCGCTTGGACCCCGCCCTCTCATGCCTTGCGGTGTCGGTTTGCATTTCGATCCTATGCGCGAAGTATTGACCCCCCTATGACCCCGTGCTCGTATGGGCCTCAAGAGAAACGCTCCAGCCCTGCGCCCGCCCTGAGGGTGACGGACTGAGACAGCGGTGGACAGCGGAGCCTGCAAGTCACTCGGATCCCCGGCACTGCCGGACCTTCCGACGACGGGGTGGACGACTGTCTGGCCGAGTCGCCCGAATCATCGGTCACGCCACGCACGACATCGAGCCCCGCTCGTCATGCGCGGCCTTCCGGATTCGTTGGAGCTGTCATCCTCATCCAACGTCTTCGTCAGGACTTCCCATGCCTCAATCACGTCGCGACCTGCTGCGCAACGCGATCAGTGTCTCCCTCGCAGCGTGTGCGTCCTCTCTGGTAGTTCCCGGCATTGCATCGACCGCCGCCGCGGCCGAATGGTCCGGTCGGTGGATGTGGGCAGGAGCCGGCGCCGTCAACCAGTGGGCCGCGTTCCGGCGCGTCGTACGACTCCCAGGCGTTCCGACGTCGGCGATCACCCGCATCGCGGTCGACTCGAAGTACTGGCTCTACGTCAACGGCAATCTGGTGATCTTCGAAGGTGGACTGAAGCGGGGCCCGAATCCCAACGACACCTACTATGACCAGGTGGACCTCGCGCCCCACCTGGTCGAGGGGGACAACACCATCGCCGTGCTGGCATGGCACTTCGGCAAGCACAGCTTCTCCCACAAGAACAGCGGCAAGGCCGGACTGCTCTTCGAGTCCTCCATCGTCGCGGGCGACACGACCACCTCGATCGTGAGCGGCACCGGCTGGAAAGCCATGGTCCATCCAGGCTACGGCGCCAACACCATTGGCGGGCAGCCGAACTGGCGGCTTCCCGAATCCAACATCTACTACGACGCCCGCAACGCGAGCAGCGTGAACGGCTGGCACACGCCCGCCTACAACGACAGCGCGTGGCCGTCCGCCACCGACCAGGGAGCAGCCGGTGCCGCGCCCTGGAACGCACTGGTGAAGCGCCCCATCCCCTTCTTCCGTACCACTGGACTGCTCGCCTACACCAACCACCACTCCCTGCCCGAAACCGGACAGGGGACGACCGTGATCACCGCGAAGCTGCCCTCCAACATCCAGATCACCCCGTACCTCAAGGTCGACGCTCCGGCCGGCGCGGTGATCAACATCCAGACGGACCACTACACCGACGGCGGGGAGAACAACCTCCGCTCCACCTACATCACCACAGGCGGCGTCCAGGAATTCGAGTCCCTCGGCTGGCTGAGCGGTACCGCCGTCCACTACACCATCCCGTCGTCCGTCACCATCCTGGAGCTGAGGTACCGGGAAAGCGGCTACGACACGAGCTTCGCCGGCTCCTTCACGAGCAACGACCCGTACTTCAACGCTCTGTGGGGCAAGGCCGCGCGCACGATGTACGTCAACATGCGCGACACGTACTTCGACTGTCCCACCCGCGAGCGCGCCCAGTGGTGGGGCGACGTTGTCAACCAGCTGAAGGAGGGGTTCTACACCTTCGACCCACGCAGCAACGACCTGGGCCGAAAGGCCATTGCCGAACTCGCCGCATGGCAGAAGCCCGACGGCGTTCTCTACTCCCCGGTGCCTGCCGGCAACTGGAGCGCCGAACTGCCCACCCAGATGCTGGCCTCCGTGTGGAGCTTCGAGACCTTTCACACCTACACCGGGGACGCCACCACGGTCAGCTCGGTGTACCCCCAGGTGAAGAAGTACCTGAATCTCTGGACCCTCGACGCAGACGGCCTGGTCAATCACCGGGCGGGAGGTTGGGACTGGGAGGACTGGGGAAGCAACATCGACGCCCGGATCCTCGACAACGCCTGGTACTACCTCGCGTCTGGATCGGCCATCACGCTGGCCGAACTCTCCGGCAACTCCGCAGATGTCGCCACCTGGCAGGGGCGTCGCAACAGCATCAAGGCAAACTTCGACCGTGTGCTGTGGGACGCTGCGAGAAGGGAGTACCGCTCTCCCGGCTACAACGGAGACACCGACGACCGGGGCAACGCGCTCGCCGTCGTGGCGGGCCTGGCCGCTCCGGCGAACCACGCGCACATCACCAAAGTGCTCACCGAGCACATGAACGCCAGCCCCTACCTGGAGTTCTATGTCCTGGAGGCCCTTTACCTCATGGGCGCGGTCTCCGTGGCGGAATCGCGGATGCGCACCCGGTACGCGCAGCAGGTGGCCGATCCGGGCTACACCCTGTGGGAATTCTGGACCAAGGGAGGAAGCGGCACGGACAATCACGCCTGGAACGGTGGACCGTTGTACGTACTGTCCGCCTACGCCGCGGGTGTCCGGCCCACCGAGCCGGGGTGGGGGAAGTACGACGTGGTGCCCCAGACGGGAACGTTCGCCCACATCAACACGGTCACCCCGACCGGCAGGGGCAACATCGGGCTGGACATCGAGCGTGCGGACGACACGGTGACACTCCGGCTCGAATCTCCCAGCGGCACCACGGCCCGCCTCGGCGTGCCCACATACGGAGGTCAGCATCCGGAGATCAAGATTGGAAGCACGGTTGTGTACCGTGACGGCGCGCCCGTGGGGTCCGTGTCCGGAGTGTCATATGCCGGTAGGGACGGCTCCTACGTCTACTTCCATATGGAGCCGGGGACGCGGACCTTCACAGCGACAGGGGTCGGGAGCCTGAGCAATCTGGCCGTCGGAAAGCCCGTCACGAGTAACAACACTCTGGAGAACGCGCATTGGAGCGTGGCCAAGCTCACGGACGGCCACGACACGAGCATCAGCGGAGCCAAGGGCTACACCAGTAACGACTTCCCCTCCCTTGACGCCTCCGCCTCACCGGTCTGGGTCGAGATAGACCTGGGCGCCGACACCGACCTGGACGCGGTGCGACTCTTCCCGCGCACCGACACCCCGGCGTCCGGGGGTGGGACCGCCGGTTTCCCGGTGGACTTCACGGTCCAGACGCGTACCTCGGGCGCCACCACTTACAGCACCGTCCGTACCGTCACCGCCGCGGCCAACCCGAACGGCCGCCCGCAGACCTACGGCTTCAAGTCGACGCGAGCCCGGTACGTGCGGCTGCGAGCGTCCAAGCTGGGCACACCCGCCACGGACGAACCCACCCGCTACCGTCTCCAGCTCGCCGAGGCACACATCCCGGCCCGGGGCACCACCGTGACCAGCAACAGCTCCCTGGAGAACAGCGACTGGGGCAGGGACCGGCTTCTCGACGGCATCCTCACCAGCGCCGTCGGCACCAAGGGATACACCAGCCACGACTTCGCCTCGGCCGACGTTTCCGGATCCCCGGTCTGGGTCGAATTCGACCTCGGCGCCGACCGGGCCTTCAGCTCCGTCACGCTCTTCCCCCGGACCGACACCGCAGCCGCCGGCGGAGGCACGGCCGGCTTCCCCGTCGACTTCACCATCCAGACCCGCACCGCCAGCGGCACGGGCTACACCACAGTGCGGTCCGTCACCGGCCAGCCCTCACCAGGAGGACAGCCACAAACCTTCGGCCTCCCGTCGGCCTCTGGCCGCTATCTGCGCCTTCACGTCACTCGTCTGGGCGCACCTGCGAGCGACGAATCCGGCCGCTTCCGGCTTCAGCTCGCACAGCTCGTCATCGAATAGCCGAGTCGGCATCCGCTGTCGCACCAGCCGCGACAGCGGATGCCGCTTCCCCCGCTCGGTGGATCGGGGCCGGACCCGGCTGCAGGTCGAAAGCCCCAGCCCGGTTTCCTGCTGGCCCCCGACGCACGACGTCATGAAGCCATGGCAAGCCACCGCACCAACGGGCCGAGGGTCACTTTCTATCCGTCGGACCGTGCCTGCAAAGCGCCACCCACCGCGCTGCGTTCCGTCACCCCAAGCTTGCTCAGGGCACGGGCTACGTGGTGTTCCACGGTCCTCACCGACAGGAAGAGAACTTCTGCGATCTCCTTGTTGGAGGCGCCGGTCGCGAGGAGCTGAGCCACCTCTATCTCCCGCGGCGACAGCTGGCCACCGTAGCCCCGCCGGCCGCGCACCGATGACCGCACCGAGCCTGTCGGGCCCCCGTGCGCCGTTCGACGGCAGCGCGCGGCATCGTAGGTGGCGCCCAGCTGCACGAAGACATCTGCCGCTGCGTTCAGCCCCTCCTTCGCCAGCTCGGGCGAGGCCTCAGCAACGGCCCTTGCGCGCGCTTCCATGGCCTGCGCTCGCGGGTAGGGGCGCCCCATCTTTCTCCACACCTGCTCGGCGTCACCGAAATGCGCAGCCGCGGCCTGAGGGTCGCTGCTGGCCAGTAGATGACCGCACGCCGTGGATACTTCGGCGTCCGCAGCCGGCGCGAGAAATCCGCGGGCGGTTCGTTCTTGCTGTGCCTCGATGGCCTCATCCACCAGGCGCGCGCCATCCGCATCGTCACCGCAGGCCATGGCCGCCCGGACAGCGACCGGCAGCAGCCCGCAGCCGCGGGCCCATGCCTCTGAGTGCCGCAGGAGTTCCAGGGCAGGCTGCACCGTAGCCCAGGCCCGGGCCGGGTCACCGCTCGCAAGCTGAACCGATGCCCGTGCCGCAGCTCCTTCCAGGTCACCTGTCACCTCGCCCTCACGGCCCTCTACCAGCGCCTCGAACCATTCAAGGGCCTTGCTCCATTCACCTCGAGCGGCTGCTGTGGTGCCGCAGACCAGCCCCTGGATCGGAGCGATCATCGCCATGCCCGGGTACCGGAAGGCGAGTTCGCTGAAGCGGCCCTCCACGCCGGCCCAGTGACCGCCGAGCCAGTCCAGTCGTAGCAACTGGGTCCTGGCGTAGGACTCAAGAGAAGGATTGGTGCCGCCCTCGGTCAGACGCGCACATTCTTCGATGAGCCCCCGGGCCTGCGCGTCCAGCCCGGATCGGATGCCGGAAAGTCCCACGTTGTAAAGGGTGATCAGCATTTGCCGGTGCACCTCGGGGTCAGCCGATCCGCGGGGAAGCGCAGCAACGGCGTCCCATGCGGCACTGTCCCCCAGGCCTGCCTGCACTGACAGCCGTGCCGAAAGGACAGCCGCCTCCCCGGCAGGGAAGTCGTCACCTTCGAGCAGAGCGTCAGCTTTGTCCAGCCATCCGGTGATCTGGTCAGGCGTCTGCGTATGCTCGTCGAGCACCATTCCCACCATGCTCAGCACCGCGCAGCGTGGCCAAGGCATGAGTTCGGTGATCGCCCGCTCCATCTCCCTGTAGCCGGTGATGTCGCCGGCTTGGTTGACCATCAGCGTGGCGAGGGTGGCCCGTACGCGGCCGCGCGTCAGTTCCGGCAGCCGCGGATCGGCGAGGAGACGGCGCAAGATTGTGACGCTGCGCGTGTAGTCCGTGGCCTTGTGGGCGATCTCGGCCAAGGCGAGTGCTGCCTCCGAGCGCATCGCCGGGTCCGTACCCGACTGGTCGAGGATCTGGTGCAGCAGGCTGGAAGCGGTGGCGTCGTCGCCCAGGGCGACGGCCTGCCTGGCGGCTGCCTCGGCTGCCTGGGGCCAGTTCTTCGTGTCTCCGCGTGCCCAGATGTGATGAGCGATCTGCACAAGCGGGGGAGGGTCGCAGGCCTCGAGCGCGCGCACCGCCTCGCCGTGCAGCATGTCCCGCACCGGTCCGAGCATATTGGCGTAGACGGCCTGGCGCGCCAGCACATGGCGGAATCCATACCGTGCCGGCGAAGCCTCGCACAGAACTTTCGCCTTGAGGGCTTCGATGAGCCCGCGCGTGCCCTCAGCCGGGGACAGCCCCGCGACCTGTGTGAGAAGGGTCTGCTCCGAGGCCACTTCGACTACCGCTGCGGCCTCGACCACAGCCAGCCCGGCGGCGCTCAGCGGCTCCATGCGCTCGAAGATGGCCTCACGCAACGCTCGGGGAACCCCCTTCTCGCGCAGAGCCACCTGAACCGCCGCGCCGTCCGGCGCCTGCCCCACCACCTTTCGCCGCTCGATCAACGTGATCAGGTCTTCTTCCACTACCAGTGGGATGCCGGCGCTGCGCTTGAACAGCTCGTGTGCGAGCGCTTCAGCCCCGCTCGGCCCTAGCTCTTGGGCCACCAGGCGGGTGATGTCAGGCTCGCTCAGGGGCCCCAGCCGGATCTCGGCACCACCGGAAGCAACAGGAAGGCGGTAGGAGCTGCTCAGCACTGGCTGGCCCGCGTTCAGGTCGTCCTCCCGGTAGGTGAGGACCAGCCCGCATTCCGCCGGTGGATTACTCGCCAGCAGGAACAGCGCTTCCCGCGTCGGCTCGTCGGCCCAGTGCACGTCCTCGATGATCAGGATCGCTGGTTTCAGCGCCTCAAGGACGACGCGGACCGCCTCTGCCACGAGATCCCGGTGCGGCTCATCAGGGTGGGGACGATGAGCGCGGTCGGCCACATGGCCGTCCAGCTCAGGCAGGAACGTCGACAGGACTGCGGCCTCCGGCGGAAGCAGCGTCGTCTGGGGGAGCAATCTGGTCACGCCCCGCAGACCGCGTACCAGGGGCTCATAGGGGAGGGGTTCGCGCAGGGGAGTGCAGTGGCCAAGGAGCACCTGCACCTGCGTCGTACGGTTCAGCGCCCGCATCACCTCCTGGACCAGTCGCGTCTTGCCGGAGCCCGCTTCACCCTCAACCAGTACGACGGCCGGCGGGCGCTGCAGGGCGGCAACGGCTGTGTGCAACTCCTGCTCACGGCCGATCATGCCGAAGTGAGGGGTGCTGTCTTCTTCGCTCGGGATGTTCTCAGCCATGTCGGTTCTCAGCCCGCAGGAGTCGGCTTTCCTAGGCCCCGGCTGCCCGCGGTGTGCTGCCAGGCGATATCAGGGACGTACGCATACCATTCTAGCGAGGAAGCGACGGCAGGAACCGGAAGGCGTTACCGTGCTGGCACCGACCCGCTCCAGGCCTTTGTTGGCGGCATCGACCGTTCTCGGCGTGCTCCTATTCTCTGCCTGCTCTGCGCATGACGAGACTTCGCAGGATACCGCGACGGCGGACAGTATGAACTCCACCGAGCGGTCGGAAATCTCTGCGGGCGGAACGCTCAAATGGCCGGTCGAGGACATCACCGAGAACCTCAACAGCCATCATGTGGATGGCGGGAGCGTGGATACAGCCCGCATCGTGTCTTCGATGATGCCGGTGATCATGAAAGTCGACCCGGCAGGTAAGGTGTCACCGAATTCTGACTATCTTTCCGACGTGAAGGTCGCGCAGGATTCCGGTCGGCAGACCGTGACCTACAAGATCAACCAGAAAGCCAAGTGGACGGACGGACGGGCGGTCTCATATCGGGACTTCCAGGCGCTCTGGCGTGCAAGCAATGGAAAGAATCCTTCTTATGGGGTGGCGTCGAAGGCGGGATACGAACTCATCTCCAGCGTGTCGAGGGGTGTGGATGACAGGGAGGTGATCGTCTCCTTCGCCAGGCCTTTCGGGGAGTGGCAGTCTTTGTTCAATCCGCTTTACCCGAGTTCTGTTATCGGGACGGAGCAGGGATTCAATAAAGGCTACGTCGAGAAGATCCCTGTCACGGCTGGACCTTTCAATTTCTCTGCTTTGGACGCAACAGCCAGAACCCTGACCGTCACTCGGAATCCTGACTGGTGGGGGGAGCGGGCGATGCTCGACAGAATTATCTTCAGGGCGCTGGAGGAATCAGTTGCCGAGAGCGCCTTCGCGAACGGCGAGATTGACTTTGTGAATGTAGGGGCGAACGCCTCTGCCTACTCGCATGTCAAGCAGGTCAAGAACTCCCAGGTCCGTCGAGCCGGGGCGCCGAACTTCCGGCATTTCACTTTCAACGGACAAGGGGAAATCCTCCAGGACGTGCGAGTTCGCCGAGCGCTGGCCCGTGCAATCAACCGTGAGGTGGTCGCGAAGTCGGCCCTCCAGGGCCTGGACCAGACCGCCACCACTCTGGGCAACCATTTCCTTTTCCCTGGACAGCAGGGCTACCAGGACAACGCCGGCGACATCGGAGAATTCGACCCTGAGGGGGCGAAGCGGGAGCTGGACGCAGCGGGGTGGAAGATGGACGGGAACGGACGCAAGAAGGGCGGGGTCCCGCTTGAACTCAGATTTGTCATCCCTTCCGACCTTCAGGAAGCAGCCAATGAGGGTAAGCTCCTGAAGGACATGCTCGCCAGCGTCGGCATCTCACTGCGGATCCAGTCCGTGCCGGGTGCACAGCTTTTCGACAAGTACATCATTCCTGGCGACTATGACATCACCGCCTTCAACTGGTTCGGATCCGCCTTCCCCGTGACCGCGAACCAGCCCATCTATGCAGCCCCGAAGGATGGGTCGAACCAACTCAACTTCGCCCGAGTCGGAAGCCCCAAGATTGATGCTGCACTGAACCGGGCGTCGGCGTCCCTGGACAGCGAGACGACCCTCCGGGAGATCAATACAGCCGACTCCCTGGTGTGGCAGGAAGCTGCAGTGATCCCGCTGTACCAGTCGCCTCAGATCGTTGTGAGCAAGGAATCTCTGGCAAATTTCGGGGCCAATGGGTTCGCCTCAGTCAATTATCAGGACATCGGGTTCACCAAACCGTGATTCCGGGCGGCCGCCCCGATGCCAGGAATGGAGGCACTGTCTCCTCGCGCGGCCCCTCCGGCTGAACATCTTCTTGACCGGCAAGCCAGATTACTTCCGGGCAGGTGAGGTGCGCGCGAACTGCTCGGTTTGATCACCATCGGCAGGTGGACATCACCCTTCCTCGCGCGATCACCCTCAGTCGTTAGCGCGTACCGGCTCGTCAGTCCTGTTTTTCGCCGGAGGCGAAGCGGGAGATGATCAGAGCGACGATGATGATTGTGCCGTTGAGGAACTGGTTCCAGAGTGGGGGGACGCCGGCCAGAGTCATGACGTTGATGACCAGCTGGAGAGTCAGGACACCGGTAAGGGCGCCGAACAGGGTGCCGCGGCCCCCGTTGAGGCTGACGCCTCCGATGACAGTGGCGGCGAATACCTGGAAGATCCAGCCATTGCCTTGATCGGCGGAGATCGAGCCGTAGTGGCCGGTGTAGAGGATGCCGGCGAAGGCAGCGAGGACGCTGCCGATGATCAGAATGGTCCATGTGATGCGATCGACCTGGACACCTGCTGTGCGAGCCGCTTCTGCGTTGCCGCCGATGGCATAGAGAGCACGGCCGTGGCGCAGCCAGGCGAGCACACAGCCAGCTGTCACGAAGAGCCCCGAGCAGATCCAGATCGAGGCCGGGACGCCGAGCCAAGCGGAGCGGCCGAGGTAGGTGAACGAGCTGGGCAGGCTGACGATCGACTGCCCTTCGGAGATGGCGACCTGAAGGCCGCGCAGCAGGGTGAGCGCACCGAGAGTGACGATGAATCCGTTGAGACGCAGCTTGAGGATGAGAAAGCCGTTGACCGCCCCGATCAGCGCACCTACCAGAAGGCAGAGAGGGATGGCAGCCCAGGCGGGAAACAGGCCGAGTCCGAGGAAGCGTGCACCGTGGTCCGGTAGGACCAGCCAGACAGCGACCACGGGGGCAACACCTATGGTCGATTCCAGCGAAAGATCCATTCGGGCGCAGATCAGGATCAAGGCCTCGGCGAGAACCAGCAGGCTCAGCTCGGTTGCCTGCTGGCCGACCCCGAGGAGGTTGCTCGAGGTGAGGAAGGCCGGAGAGACGGCGAACCCGATGAGGCCCAGCACCAGCAGGACCGGGACGAGCGAGAGGTCGCGATAGCGGGCCAGCTTGAATCGGTGACGGGATACCTGAACGGTCGGCGCTGGTGTGCGGAGCTCAGCGGTAGGGGGCATCGGTTTCCTTTGTGTGGTTCGGGCCGGACACGCCCTCCATGGCTGCGACAAGTTGTTCGTCGCTCCACCCCTGGGCGAACTCGGCGACGACGCGGCCGTGGAACATGGCCAGGACGCGGTCGCAGATCCTCAGATCGTCGAGCTCGTCGGAGATGATCAGGGCGGTCTTTCCCGAGTCGGCGACCTGGCGGACAGTGCCGAGCAGAGATTCCTTGGATTTGATGTCGACGCCGTTAGTAGGCCGGATGGCGACCAGAGCGTGGGGCTCGGTGGCGAGGGCCCGTGCGATGACGACCTTCTGCTGGTTGCCGCCGGAGAGCGCGGACACCGGGGCGGAGACACCCGGGGTCTTGATGTCCAGTCCAGTGATCATCTTTTGTGCGAAGGCCCGGGTGCGGGCCGGCAGGACCGTCCCGAGAGGCCCGAGCTGGCTGGCGACAGTCAAGGTGGCGTTCTCGGCGATGCTGCGCTGCGGGATGAGTCCCTGGATATGACGATCCTCCGGGACGAAACCGATCCCGGCGGCGAGGGCGGCAGGAACACGACCGGTACGCACAGTGCTGCCGGCGACGGTGATGGTGCCGGAGGTGGGGTGGTGCAGGCCTGCGAGCGTCTCACCGACCTGGACGTTGCCGCTGGCAGAGGCGCCGGCGAGGCCGACCACCTCACCCGCGTGAGCGGTGAGGGAAAAGTCCTGGTAGAAGTGGCGTAAGCCCAGTTCCTTGACCTCCAGCAGGGCTTTGCTGCTCTTGCTGGCTCTCGGGGCGGACATCGGATGGGGACCGGCCGTACGGACGCTGTCGCCTGTCATCGCCGCGACCAGGGCCGGCTGGTCCATTTCGGCGACTGGGGCGGTGACAATGTGCTTGGCGTCGCGGTAGACCGTGACGGTAGTGCACAGGTCATAGACCTCCCGCAGATGATGAGAGATGTAGAGAAACGCGACCCCCTGGGCCTGTAGCGAGCGCAGCTTGTCGAAGAGCTTGTCGATGCCCCGGGCGTCGAGTCTGGCGGTCGGCTCGTCCAGGATGATGAACCGGGCGCCGAACGACAGAGCACGAGCGATCTCCACGAACTGCCGCTGCTCCACGGTCAGGTCTCCGGCCTGGGCTGTCGGGTCCACGTCGACCCCGTACTCGGCGAGCAGCTCGCTCGCACGGTCGCGCAATCGCCTCCATCTGATCGGGCGCAGCACTCCGGTGCTCTGCCGGTCGAGGAAGAGGTTCTCGGCGACGGTGAGTGCGGGGATGACAGTGGAGCGCTGGTAGACGCAGGCGACCCGGGTGCGCCAGGCGTAGGTGTCACCTGATGCCGGCGCGGCCGCGCCGTTGAAGCGCAAAGAGCCGGTGTCAGGGCTCTGCAGTCCGGTGAGGATCGAGACGAGGGTTGATTTGCCCGCTCCGTTGCGGCCGACCAGGGCGTGCGACTCACCTGGTGCCACGCAGATGCGGGCGTCGCTGAGGGCCACGGTGGCGCCGAAGCGCTTGCTGATCCGGTCGGCTTCGACGACGGGGCCCTGATCGGGGCTGGGGTCCGCCATGGCGGCGTCCTTTCCGATGGCAGTCGCTGAGCGGCGGTCGGCCCTGGTGCTGCTTGACCCTCGCCCGCGGACTTCGGGCTACTGGCCGACGTTGTTGCCCCACAGAGTCGGGTCGTCAACGTTCTCTTTCGTCACCAGCGGGGCCGGGAGCTGGTCTTCGAGTCCATTGGGCAGTTGGACGATGGTGGAGCCGTGGTCGGTGGGGCCGGGCTGGAAGGTCTTGCCCTCGGCGCCGGCCTGCGCGTAGTACAGCGCGTACCTGGCGTAGAGGTCTGCCGGCTGAGCGACGGTGGCGTCGATGTCGCCGCGGCGGATCGCGTCCAGCTCCTGCGGGATGCCGTCGTTGGAGACGATGGTGATGTGGTCGCTCTGCCCGGCAGGCTTGAGCATGCCCTTCTGCTGGAGCAGGGCGAGGGTGGGCTGAAGGAAGACTCCGCCGGCCTGCATGTAGATGCCGTTCAGGTCGGGGTTCGCCGCGAGTGTGGACTGGAGCTTGGCGGAGGCGACGTCCCCCTTCCAGTCGGTGGCCAGTTCGATGACCTGGATGCCGGGGAACTTCTCCTTCATGCAGGCGGCGAACGCTTCGGAGCGGTCACGTCCATTGATGGAACTCAGCGCACCCTGGAGCTCGGCCACCTTGCCCTTGCCGTTGAGCCGCTTCCCGAGGAACTCGCATGCCTTGACGCCGTAGGCCCTGTTGTCCGCGCGGACGACCATGAAGACGTTGCCCTTGTCAGGCCGGGTGTCGATGCTCACCACGGGGATCTTCTTTGCCGACAGCTGCTCCAGGGTGGAGGCAATGGCACCGGTGTCCTGAGGGGCCATCACCACGGCCTTGGCTCCGGTGTTCTGGAAGACCTGCACGTTGGCCACCAGCCTGGTGACGTCGTTCTGGGAGTTGCTCAGCGGCAGGATGTTCAGGCCCTGGGCGGCAGCGCCCCGCTTGATGTACTGCGTGTAGGAGTTCCAGAAGTCGGAGTCCGCCCGAGGCAGATCGATGCCGATCGCCGGCTTTCCTGCCGATCCGTCGGCGGAGGTCGAGCCGCGATTGCAGGCCGTGGCGAACCCCGCCAGGACGATCACGCCGACGGCCGTGGCCACGACTCTGGAGGAGCGAAGCTTCATAAGTGCCGGTCTCCTTGGCTGGGATGCCGAGGCCCGATGGGGCCGGTGCACCGATCACGCGGGCTGCGCCTTCCTCCTGCCTCGCTGAGACGAGGAGGCCGGCCGGGAAGGTCGGTCCGAGGCAGAGGAAGCCGCGGAGTCGACAGCCGCAGCCATGACATGACTGTGGGTAGTGAGGACCATACGAGCAGTATGAGGAACTGACAAGAGGAAACCTCGGATGAATTACCGCTCGCAGGTCAGTAGGACCAGGTCGGCCTCTCCTGAGAAGTCAAGGGTGAGCTATATAAATGGTCATACTTTGGGTGGCTCCTTGCGTCATGTGGAGCTGGATCGTATGGTCGGGGCCGACTGATTCATCCGATGAATCAGCCTCGACGTGGCAAGCCACAGACAGGTAGGACATGAAGCTCTTGCGTATCGGCGAGGCGGGATCCGAGATCCCCGCAGTCCTCGACCAGGACGGCAGCGCCTACTCACTCGCGAACCTGACCCCTGACATCGATGGCACCTTCCTCGCCTCCGACGGCATCCACCAGACCCGCTCGGCACTGGCCCAAGGGGCGCTGCAGCGCATCAACATCACCGGCTTACGGGTCGGCGCACCCCTCGCCAACCCCGGCAAGATCGTGTGCATCGGCCTCAACTACCGCGACCACGCACAGGAGACCGGGGCGCCCATTCCCGAACGTCCGGTGGTCTTCATGAAAGATCCCGCCACCGTCATCGGCCCCGACGACCCGGTCCTCATCCCCCGCGGCTCGGTCAAGACGGACTGGGAAGTCGAACTCGCCATCGTCATCGGCGCCACGGCCCGCTACATCCCCACCCCGGCAGAGGCAACCTCACACATCGCCGGCTACACCATCAGCAACGACATCTCCGAACGACAATTCCAGCTCGAACACTCACACCAATGGGACCTCGGAAAGTCCTGCGAGACCTTCAACCCCATGGGCCCCTGGCTCGTCACACCCGACGAGATCGATGACCCCCAGGCCCTCAACCTGCGTCTGTCTGTCAACGGCCAGCTCCGCCAGAACAGCAACACCAAGAACATGATCTTCAACGCCGCATACGTGATCTGGTACCTCAGCCAGTACATGGTGCTGCGCCCCGGCGACGTCATCAACACCGGCACTCCCGCCGGCGTCGCCCTCGGCCTTCCCGGCAACCCCTACCTGCGCGCAGGCGACACCCTGGCCCTGTCCATCGACGGCCTAGGCACCCAACGCCAGAGGCTCCTCAACGCGTGAAAGGCACCAAGTTGCCCGACGTCACCCCGCGGATCACCGCTGTCGACACCTACGACCTCCGCTTCCCCACCTCGCGGGAACTGGACGGATCCGACGCGATGAACCCCGACCCCGACTACTCGGCGGCCTACGTCATCCTGCGCACCTCCCCAGGAGAACAGGAAGGCTACGGCTTCACGTTCACCATCGGCCGCGGCAACGACATCCAAGTCGCGGCCATCGACGCACTGCGCGACCACATCCTCGGACGCTCCGTCGCCGAACTGTGCGCCGATCCCGGATCGCTCTACAACGACCTCATAGGCGACAGCCAACTCCGCTGGCTCGGACCCGAGAAGGGCGTGACCCACATGGCGATCGGCGCCCTGATCAACGCCGTCTGGGACCTCGCCGCCCGACGTGCAGGCAAGCCGCTGTGGAAACTGCTAGCCCACGCCGATCCCGCCTGGCTGGTCAAGCAGATCGACTTCCGGTACATCGCAGACGCCCTGACCCCAGACGAAGCCCTCGACCTCCTCACCAAGGGAAAACAGGGCGCCGAAGAGCGGGCCGCCCACCTGACACAGCACGGCTACCCCGCTTACACGACCTCCCCAGGCTGGCTCGGCTACAGCGACGAGAAACTCACAACCCTCGCGCAGCAGGCAGTCGCGGACGGGTTCACCCAGATCAAACTCAAGGTCGGCTCCGACCTGACGGACGACATTCGCCGCTGCCGCGCCGCACGCCAGGCAATCGGCCCCGGCATCCGGATCGCCATCGATGCAAACCAACGATGGAACGTCCCCGAAGCGATCGAGTGGACCAACGCTCTCGCCGAATTCGATCCCTACTGGATAGAGGAGCCAACCAGCCCCGACGACATTCTCGGCCACGCCACCATCCGGCGCGCCGTCCACCCGATCAAGGTCGCCACCGGCGAGCACGTCCACAACCGGATCATCTTCAAACAACTGCTGCAGGCCGACGCCATCGACATCCTCCAACTCGACTCCACCCGAGTCGCCGGCGTCAACGAAAACCTCGCCATCCTGCTGCTCGCCGCCAAGCACGACATCCCCGTCTGCCCCCACGCCGGCGGAGTCGGCCTGTGCGAACTCGTTCAGCACCTCTCCATGTTCGACTACGTCGCCCTCTCGGCCACGACCCAGGACCGGGCCGTGGAATACGTCGACCACCTCCATCAACACTTCCTCCACCCGGCACGGATCACCGCCGGCCACTACCGGGCACCGACCGCCCCAGGCTTCTCCGCCCAGATACACCAAGCCACCATCGACACCTACACCTACCCCCACGGCGCCTTCTGGGCCGCCGACCTGGCCGCCCAGAACCCGGAGGACCGAACATGACCACCGACCTCTCCGGCCTCACCGCCATCATCACCGGCGGCGCCTCCGGCATCGGCCGCGCCACCGCCCAACTCCTCAGCGAACGCGGCGCAGACGTCGCCGTCCTCGACCTCCACCCCGACAACCTCCCACGACCGCTACGCGGCTTCACCACCGACGTGGGCGACGACACCTCGGTGCGCCGAGCCGTCACCGCCGCAGCACAGGACCTCGGCGGCATCGACATCCTCGTCAACAATGCCGGGATCGGTGCCACCGGAACCATCGAGGACAACCCCGACGAGCAATGGCACGCAGTCCTGAACATCAACCTCCTCGGAACCGTACGCACCACCCGGGCCGCCCTGCCCTACCTCCGCAGCTCTGCCCACGCCTCAGTCGTCAACACCTGCTCGATCGCAGCCACCGCAGGCCTACCGCACCGGGCCCTGTACTCAGCCTCCAAAGGCGCAGTGTTCTCACTCACCCTCGCAATGGCCGCCGATCACGTCCGCGAAGGGATCCGCGTCAACTGCGTGACGCCTGGCACCGTCGACACCCCATGGGTCGCCCGACTGCTCAACGACGCCACCGACCCTGCAGCCGAACGAGCCGCCCTGAACGATCGCCAGCCCACCGGCCGACTGGTCTCCGCCCCCGAGGTCGCCGCCGCCATCGCCTACCTCGCCTCCCCGGCAGCCGGCTCCACCACAGGGACCACGATCGCCGTGGACGGCGGCATGGCAGGGCTGCGCCTGCGGCCACAGCCCACACGATGACTCCCCGCCTCCGCACCATCGGCCGAGCAGCCATCCCCGTCAGCAGGCTTTCCTTCGGAGCAGCAGGGATCGGAAACCTGTTCACCCCGGTCACGGACACACAAGCCGAAGAAGCGATCACCACCGCCCTGGCACACGGCTACCGCTACTTCGACACCGCACCCCACTACGGCCTCGGTCTCTCCGAGCGCAGACTCGGATCCGTCCTCCGCCGGCAACCACGCGACCAATTCACGATCTCCACCAAGGTCGGCCGCCTGCTCGTACCTCAGGAAAGCCACGGTGACGACCTGGCCGACGGCTTCGCCGTCCCAGCCACCCACCGCCGCGTCTGGGACTTCTCCGCACAAGGAGTGCGCCGCTCACTGCTCTCCAGCATCGAACGCCTCGGCCTGGACCGGGTCGACATCGTATACCTGCACGATCCCGACGCCCACGAACAGCAGGCACTGGACGAGGCATACCCCGAACTGGAGCGACTCCGCAGCGAAGGGATCATCAAAGCGATCGGCATCGGAATGAACCAGGCCGAGCTGCCCACCAGATTCATCAGGAACACCGACATCGACGCCGTCCTCCTGGCAGGCCGCTACACCCTCCTCGACCAGCGCGGACTGCACCAACTCCTCCCGCTCGCCCACGAACGCGGAGTGGCAGTAATACTCGGCGGCATCTTCAACTCCGGCCTCCTGGCCGACCCCAAGCCCGGAGCCCCCTTCGACTACTCCGCAGCCCCCGAACAGACCCTCGCCCGCGCCCTCGCGTTGAAAGCGGTATGCGAGCGCCACCATGTTCCCCTTCGCGCCGCTGCCCTCCAGTTCCCTCTCAGCCACCCCGCAGTCGTCTCCGTACTGGTCGGCACACGCAGCGCCTCGCAGACGACAGACGCCACGCAGATGACAGACCTCAGCATCCCCACCGAACTATGGGCGGAGATGAAAGCACTCGGCCTGCTCCCCGACTCAGCCCCAACACCAGAAGAGACGGTCTGAAGCACGCCGTATTGCCCCCACCGCTCGATGACGCCCGGCCCAACAGCGCCGAGCGCACCTTCCTCAAAACACCCACCACCCACCCTCACGCCGCACCCGGAGCGCCATGAGAGTCGCCCTGCACACCCGCGTCCGACCCGACCGAATCGACGACTACGAAGCCGCCCATCGCGCCGTACCACCCGAACTCGCTGCCGCCATCCGCAAGGCAGGCGTCACCTCCTGGACAATCTGGCGCAGCGGCTGCGAGCTGTTCCACCTCATCGACTGCGCCGACTACGCCCGGCTCCTGGCCGAACTCGAGACCCTCCCCGCCAATGTCGCATGGCAGTCCAAGATGGCCGAACTGCTCGATGTCGCCCACGACTACTCGACGAGCGGAGCCAATGCCAGCCTCCCGGCAGTGTGGGACCTGTGACCCCACCAGTGGTCATCGACGCGCACCATCACGTGTGGGACCTCGCAGTACGCCCGCAACCATGGATTACGGGCGAGCGACTGCAGCCACTCGCACGCAGCTTCTCCGTCGACGATCTCACTACCGCGGCGCGAGCCGCCGGCGTCGCCGGAACAGTCGTAGTCCAGACCGTGTGCGTGCCGACGGAGACGCCTGAACTCCTGGCAATGGCAAAGGCCCACCCACTGGTGAAAGGCGTCGTCGGCTGGACCGACCTCACCGCTCCAGACATTGCCGACTCTCTCGCCGCGCTGCGCGCAGGCCCAGGAGGCGACCGCCTGGTGGGCATTCGCCACCAGATCCAGGATGAGCCCGACCCGTACTGGCTGGTCCGCAAAGACGTGCGACACGGACTGACCGCCGTCGCCGAGGCAGGGCTCGCCTACGACCTCGTCGTACGCCCACACCAATTGCCGGCAGCAGCCGCGGCCGCAGCCGCCCTGACAGAGCTCACCTTCGTCCTCGACCATCTGGGCAAACCTTCTGTCGCCACGAAGGAGACCGAACCCTGGGCGACGTACGTACGCCACTTCGCGGCGCTACCCAACACCTTCTGCAAGCTGTCCGGGCTGGTCACCGAAGCCGCACACGGCACCTGGACCACTGCAGACTTCGCGCCTTACGTGGACATCGCCCTGGACGCATTCGGACCTGACCGGCTGCTGTACGGGTCCGACTGGCCGGTGTGCACCCTCGAGGCCGGATACGACACAGTGATGAGACTCGCCGATGAACTGACTTCGGTGCTCAGCCCGGCCGAGAAGGAGGCCGTATTCCATCGCAACGCTGTGCACGTCTACCAGCTGACTCTGGCCTGAGCTGACATCAGCTCCTCCATATGGCGACGGCATGGACACAAGCGGCAGCCGGCGACCACCAGCCCTGAGCCCACTGGGCCTCCCAGTAGCCAGCCCGATGACATCTCGAACATCCGACCACTGAGCAGACGCTGTCCATCAGGCCGCACCTGTCGGACACCCGCTGGTCCCGGCGTGGTCGCGGTAACCCGAGGGCGGCTCCTACGAGCCGCCCCGATAGCGTCGCTGCTGACGTCGTCAGCGATTCCCGTGCCAATTCTGGTTCCTCCCGGGCCCATGCCGGAGCGCAGACTCTCGTGCCTCCCGCGGTAAGGCGTGCCAGTGGTTGGTTGATGATTCAGATGAATCCGGAGGACCTATGCTTCAGAGATCGGACCACTTGGGAGGCGGAACTGTGCCGGTCACGGATGAGGCGATCGAGAAGATCAAGGCGATGATCGTCAGCGGGGAGCTCCGGCCTGGCTCCAAGCTCCCCAAGGAGGTGGATCTCGCCGAACGGCTGGGGCTCTCCCGAAACTCCCTGCGTGAAGCAGTCAAAGCCCTGTCATTGATCAGAGTTCTCGACGTGAGGCAGGGGGACGGCACGTACGTGACGAGCCTGGAACCGCACCTCCTCCTCGACGCACTCGGCTTCGTCGTCGACTTTCACCAAGACGACACGGTGCTCGAGTTCCTCGAGGTTCGGCGGATCCTTGAGCCGGCAGCCGCAGCCCTCGCCGCTCGCACGATGTCCGACGAGGACATTGCGGCGCTCGATGAGCTGCTCTCCCGCCTCACCGGCGACGTCTCGCTCGAGGAACTGATCGACAACGACCTGGAGTTTCACCGCCGACTTGCGGCAGGCAGCGGAAACAAAGTCCTCGGCTCGCTCATCGATGGCTTGTCCGGCCCGACGGCAAGGGCGCGGATCTGGCGTGGTCTCACGGAAGAGGGTGCCGTCGAGCACACTCGGCAGCAGCACCGGGCGATCTTGGACGCGGTGGCCGCGCGCCGCCCAGATGCCGCGCAGGCATGGATGACCATCCACATCGGGGGAGTCGAGCAGTGGTTGCGAGGAACCGTCGGCGAAGCCGGCTCGGTTCTCGGCTGACTCAGGAACGTCCCGCGGTGCAGCCTCCCAGCCCCAGGACCGGTGTCTGCGCACACGTCGGCTACCCCACCAGGCGTGGATGAAGGAGCCCGTGTCGGCGTACGGACTTTTCTCCCCAGTGCCGTACGGACGAACGTCCCCGGTTCTGGCCGCGGGCAGCGGCAACGGGACAGAGGATCTCGGTTGAGATCGATGACCCGAGCAGGGACACTCACGTGATGAGCCCCAGCACATCGTCGGAGCCGATCGAGCGAGGGTGGGACGAGCCCTGGTATCGGGTCCGCATGGAGAACTTCCAGGCGTCGTTCCTGCCCAGCGCCGGCGAGGACTTGGACGAGGTCTGCAACGTCGATGTCTTCGTGACTCTGAAGGACGGATCCTGCTGGACCGCGACCATGTTCACCGTCGCGGAAGTCGAGCGCCTGATGAAGCTTTGGACAGGCACCGACGAGGCCCTCGGGGGCCGGTATTTCTGGGTCTCGGACGGCCTGATCGTCAGGGATCCCGGCATCGGCAGCATGACCGGCGTGATCGCCGGCCTGATCGAGAACGGCGAGTTCTCCGGGATCTTCCAACGGGTGATCAACGACTGACCAAAGTGCTCGGCCGCCGGAAGCGTCGTGGATGGTCAGGCCACGTCGGTCTCGCGCTCGATGGCCTTGAGGCGGTTCTTGAGCCGGTAGCTGGGGCCGTTGATGGAGATCACGTCGCAGTGGTGGAGGAGCCGGTCGAGGATGGCGGTGGCGAGGACCTCGTCGCCGAAGACCTGGCCCCATTCACTGAAGGTCTTGTTCGAGGTCAGGATGATCGAGCCCTTCTCGTAGCGCTTGGAGATGACCTGGAAGACCAGGTTCGCTTCCGCGCGTTCGAGGGGCTGGTAGCCGACCTCGTCGACGACGAGAACGCTCGGTCGCAGGTAGGTTCCGAGCCTATTCGTCAGCCGGCCGGCGGCTTCGGCAGCTTTGAGGTTGCGGACCATGTCGTCGAGGCTGGTGAAGTAGATCGAGTAGCCGGCCCGGCAGGCCGCGACGGCCAGGGCGACGGCGATGTGGGTCTTGCCGACCCCGGGCGGCCCGAGCAGGGCGGCGTTCGCCTTGCCCTCGACGAACGAGAGGGTGGCGAGGTCCTTGACCTTCCGTGGGTCGAGGTCGGGCTGGAAGGAGAAGTCGTATTCGTCGAGCGTCTTGTGGTGCGGCAGCCGGGAGAGCCGCAGGCCCTGGCGGAAGCGGCGGTCGTCGCGGACGGCGAGTTCCTCGGACAAGACCAGGTCGAGGATGTCGAGGTAGCCCATCTTCCCCTCGTCGGCCCGGCGGGTGTACTCGTTGATCGTTTCGGCCAGGTGGGGCAGGCCGAGCTTGCCGGCCGTGTTGCGGATGCGGGTGGAGACCAGCTCGCTCAAGACGTTTCCCTCGTACTCGGACGGGTGGTGAAGGGACGGGTTCCGGTCAGCTCGTCATAGACCGACAGTGGCCGGCGGCCGACCTCGACGCGAGTGGCCGCGGCCCGGTTCAGCAGGGCCTGCAGAGGTCCGGCCTCCTCGCCCAGAGGACGCTCTTGGCGGGGCTGGGGCAGGACGTCGCCAGTTGTGGTGCGACGTCCTCTGCCAGTGGGCAGGCCGTCCCAGTGGGCCTCTTCGACGACGCGGACCCCGCGGCCGATCGCCCGAGGATGAGTCGCCAGCAACGTCTCGCCGCTGCTGGCCGCGACGGTGGAATGCAGCATGATCTGCGACTTAGTGGCCCGGATCTCCACCAGTTGACGTGGTCGGACCCTGCGTGCGGGCACCGAATAGAGGTTGCCGCCGAACGCGACCAGGCAGTCCTTGCCGACCGGCCGCAGGTGCCGTTCGGCCACGAGATACGGGGTCGGCGGCAGTGGCTTGAGGGCCACGTGGTCGCGGGCGGCCCGCTCTCCGATGATCTGCTGGTGGGTCCTGTGGGCCTGGGCCCGTCGCTGCGGGACCCAGGTGATGAAGGCCGCGTCCATCTCCTCGACGGAGGTGAAGGACCGGCCGGACAGGACGTGGTCGCGGACGATGAGGACTTGCCGTTCGACGCGTCCCTTGCCCGTGGGCCGGTAGGCGGCCAGGACGTCGACGTCGAAGTCGTAGTGGCCGGCGAAGCCGACCGCCTCCGGGTGCAGCGGGACCGCCTCGCCCGGGGCGACGTGGCGGCGGACGACGGTCTTGGTCCGGTCGTAGACGATCGTCATCGGGACGCCGCCGAAGTGGGCGAAGGCCCGGCGGTGGCAGTCGAAGAACGTCTGGAGGTCCTGGCTGGTGGTGAAGCAGCAGAACGGGTCGCGTGAGTACGACAGTGTCATGTGGAACGAGTAGACCTTCGGGATGCCCATGTGGGCGAGGATCTTGCCCTCGTCGCCCCAGTCCACCTGGGCCTGGGCGCCGGGGATGACCTCGAAGCGGCGGTGCATGCCCGCCAGTTCCTTCGGCGTGATGCCGAGTTCCTCGGCGATCCGGGGCCGGGCTTCCTGGACGTAGAGCTTGGTCCGCTGGTAGTTGCCGGTGAACCCGTACTGCGCGGTCAGTCGCTCGTGGATCACTGCGGCCTTCATCAGGATCTCGGCCCGCAGCATCGAGTCGACCAGCGGCGCGAACTCGTCGATCACCCTCGCCTTCGATCGCCCGTTCGGCGACCGCCGCGGCGGGGTCGCCGGCCCCGGCGCCGACAGATACTTGCGGACCGTCTTCCGGTCCAGCCCGGTCTCCCGGGCCACCTCCGACAGGCTGATCGCCCCGGATTCCAACAGACTCCGAAAGCGCCGCAGTTCCAACCAGCGTTGCGGATCCAGGACCACCGTCGACCGCCTCCTGTCACCTCTCACTGACCAAGCAGCAGAGTGCCGAGCAGCAGGTCTCAACGCATCAACAACTGGCCCTTTTCATCCGTACGGAGCTGGGGACGTTCGTGTGTACGCCGACAGCCCGGGGTGACAGCCGCCAGGCTGCGGGCCTTCTTTGCGGAATCCAGGGCAGCTCGTGGCATGTGCCCGTGATAGGGATGATCACCTCGTAATGCGAGGTGACTTCGACGACGTCCTCTGGCCGCGCTCTTTCCTTTCCTGGCGCTCGAGGATGCGGACTCCTTGAACCAGAAGACAGCCAACGGTCGATGCGGCTCGTGCAGGCAGAACCACAGCGGATTGGGAGTGGGTACTGGAGCATGTTGCCTTCGCAGGCTCGCAGCCCGGGATGCCGATCGTCCTCGGGCTGGTTGTGATCGAGCACGCTGCTGGCGGCGACCAGCTGGAGTTCCTATTGCAGGTGGTGAGGACCGGCCCGGGCCAGCTTGTGCTTGAGGCGGCGGTGAATGTGGCTTGCTGGTGCGAGGCCGATCACGCCGCGCATGACGTCGACAACGCCCTCAGGCTCCCGGTCGGCGAGGCGTTTTCGTGGCCCGATGCCTCCTGTGCGGGCGTTGAACGTCCGACCGGCTTGCTAACCGACCCGCAACGACGGCGACCACTGGCGCGGCCAGGAGAGGCTACCTCTCCGACGAATCGTGACAGCGCCGACGGGCATGCGCGACTCTACGCGGTTGCGTACGTTCGCCTGAACGCCGACAGTCGGGGATCTGTGTCCTCGCCGATCCTTTCGTCCACGGTGACAGTGGCGTCCCGCGTTCCGCACCGTCGCACGATCAGCCCCTCGCAGTAAAGCGTTGAGGGTGGGGTTGTTCCCGCGAGCGGGAACAACCCCACCCTGGGCAGCGCGCCCGGGGGAGCTGCGCTACTGGATGCGGTACCCGTCTATGAGCATCCAGGTGCCGCCGGCTTTGGTGAGGGTCAGCGTGTGACGGCCAGCGGCTAGGCCTGCGGCTGTGTAGATGGGCTGCTGAGAGCGGCGAGATGCGCTGTAGGTGTTGACGGAGGGTTGGGGAACGCCGTCGAGGTTGATGGCGATGTGTCCCTGATCGCTGTTGGTCTCGGACAGGACTGTGATCGAGGTGCCGGTGAAGGTGACAGTGACCGTGTTGCCGTCTGCGGTGGTGGCGTGGACGTCGTCACTGAGGTCTCCGAAGCCGCGGTGAGAGTAGTGGACCCAGGCGGCACCGGTGTAGTCGATGGCGGGGGAGGTGTCGTTGACGACGGTATTGACCTGGAAGCCGTCGAGAACCATGAGTGTCCCGCTGCGCTTGACGACCTTGACGGTGTGGGTTCCGGGGGAGAGTGCGCCGGAGGAGTAGATCGGCACCTGTACCTGGCGGCCTTCTGAAGCTCCGCGAGATGTGTCGATGAGGCCCTTCGAGGCGCCGTCGACGAAGACCTCCACCTCGCCCTGGTCGCTGTTTCTGTCCCCGATGACGGTGACGGAGGTACCGGTGAAGGTGAGGGTGGCGCTGCCGCCGTTTTCGGTCGTCGAGTGGACGTTGTCGAGGTACTCGCCCTTGCCTCGGCCGCCGGCAGCCTGCCAGGCGCCTGCGTAGTCGATGGCAGTGTCGTCGTCGTCTATACGACCGGCGAGGGGGCGGTGGGTCGCGCTGGGGCCGGCGGCAGCGATGATTTCCTTCGCGGCAGCCGGCCAGACGCCGTTCACCGGCCTGATCGCGGGATCCATCGAGACGTTTGTACCGCGGTTGTAGTCGTAGCCGTTCAGATCGGAGTAGTTGTTGTATCCGGCGATGTGATGGATCGTCGGTGTCCACATGCCGGTCCACCACTGGCCGTTGAAACGAACGACGTTGTCGTGTGTGTTCCAGTAGGAGCTTCCCTCGTCGTGGTAGAGGAGGAAGTTGCTGTGGTTGCCGACTTCTATGAGGTTTCCGGCTACCTCGGAGCGGACCGACCCGTCGCCCTGACCGCCGTTGGTGTAGATCGGGCCGCCGTCGTGGAGGACCTGCATCACGTCGTGGATGTGGTTGTTCAGGACTCGGTTCCCCTGCGCGTAGATGGTTCCGCGGCTGCAGTTGGCCAGCCCTTGCGAAGCCTGTAGGTCGCAGGATGAGGCCCAGCCCCAGCCCCAGCCGATGGAGACGCCGGAGTAGGGGGTGTGGCCGATGTCGTTGTGGTCGATGGTCAGGCCGCGGGTGTAGCCGGCCCACACGCCCACAGCGTCGGAGTAGTCCTGGCCCACGCGGGAGATCCAGTTCTGGCTGATGGTGTCCCCGGTCGTCATGCGTCGGGTGTCGGTGAGGTAGTAGTCGTCGACCTCGCCGACGGAAATGCCTCCGCCCGACGTGTCGTCGATGACGCTGCCGGTCACCGATGAATACTGCGTTCCGTCAGCGAGATCGATACCGGCTCCGCCGACGTGCTTGACGGTGACTCCCTTGAAGGCGATGTTCGTGCCGCGGTGGACCTGCACGGCTGCCGGGACGCGGACAGGATTGTGCTCCGGTGTGCTGTCCCACAGGACGCCGGCTTGGTTGTCGATGTACCCGTTGGTGCTTGGGGCGTTCCAGGTGGTGTAGGCGAAGTGCAGCCCTTGGAATGTGATGTCGCGAACTGGGGCGATGGGATCGGGAATGACGGTGAACCCGTCGACGAGCATGAACTCACCGCTCGTCTTGACCATCGTCAGGGTGTGCTGTCCCTTGGGCAGGTCGGTGACCGAGGCGATCACTTGCTGGGACAGCCTGGTTGTGTTCGACGCGTCGATGCTCTTGACCCGCGTGCCGTCGATGTAGATGTCGGCGGTGCCTTCGTCGGCGTTGGTCTCCGAGATCACGTCGATCCCGGTGCCGGTGAAGGTGTAGCTGACCGAGTCGCCGTTGTTCTTCGTCGCGTGGACGGTGTCGTGGAGGTCTCCGAGTTTTCGGCCCGGTCCGTAAGCTTCCCAGCCGCTGCCGGTGTATCGGACTGCTGCGCTGGTGTCGTCGATGGGTGATAGGTGTCCGGGAGTGCCGGAGACGTTGAGAAGCGACTCGAGTGTCGGCAGCTCCACATTTGCGGTGCCCAGGTCCTCGCCCGGGCGCGGCTTGTAGTAGAGCTGGCCGGCTGCCGTATCCAGGTAGAACTCCCCGGGGCGGTCCAGCAGCTGGTAGGCGTTTTCGAGGTACGTGACGGCGCTGAGGGAGGGGAGGCCGCTGCCGTTGAACGGGAAGCCCCGTGAGATGACGGCGGTGCTGTTGTTGGCGAAGCACGTCGGATCCACATTGAGGCTGGACCCGCCGCTGCTCGTCGCCGTGATGCTCGAGAGGGGGCACCGCATGTGCTTCCACGCGTTGTTGTCGATCACTTCGATCGCAGAGGGGTTCGTCCACGACAGGTAGGAGGCGTCCCCGGTGGTGAAGCCGGTCGCTGAGAGTGTGAACCCACTCGGTTCCGCAGTGCTTCGGGCACGCTGGGCTCGAATGCCGTTGACGAACAGCTGCCGGCTCTGCGTTGCCGCCGGCACCGAAGCCCGGTAGATGCCCCGGTTCGGATCGTGGAGTGTGAACCCTGATACCTTCTTGGCTCCGCTCAGGACAGGTGTCTCACCCGGGTGTGCAGTCCACCTGACAGTGTGCCCACGCCGACCAGAATGCTCTACGCCGAGGCTGAGCGGGCGATCCAGTCGGTAGGTGCCGCCCCGAAGAACGACGTTCACATCCGCGTTCATGGTCGGGGCCAGGGAGGCGACCCGAGCCTTCGCACCCTCCACGCTGCACGGTGCGTTCACCGAACACGAGTCGCCCGAGCCGGTGGGAGAAACGTACAGGGAAGTCGTCGCTGCGGCGGCCCCGCTTGCACTCGTCGCAACGAGCCCCGAAGCCGCGACGAAGACAGCAAGCACCTGCGCGAGGAAGCTACTTCGGCGTGTGTGTCTGGGTTTCGACATGCATCTCCTCGGTGAATCCAGCGGAGGGAGGCGCGGGCTTGGGCAGGAGCTGTTTCAGCCCGCAGAACATGTGCAGCGGATTTGACCAGCACGGTGCGGCGGTAGACCTGCCAGGTAGCGGGCTGACCGCCCAGGACTCGAGGGCCCTGAGGCGTTGGTGCGGTTCGTCTCATGCAGGGTCAGCACCCGCGGTGTGACCCGTTCGCGATCGTCACGGCTGGGCCGGCCGGCCCAGCCGACAGGCATCCGGTGTACCAGGCGTCGTCCCCTACCGCCCGCAGGTGTCCTATGTATTAAGGCGCAGTCGCTGCGTTGTGTCCAGAGAGGTGACGAAAAAGCTAGCAAATGAGACACGTAGAGGAAGAGGATCTCCTTATAGGTCCGATCTATCGCAGTCTTTCGTGGACTGCTCCCGGAGCTGTGCCGGGCGACCGCTGGCGGGCAGGCAACAGCGCCGTCTGATCGTTGGCTGTCGCAGCGAACCCCTCACCGGCTCGATGCCCGGGGGAGAGCCAGGCACGGCAGGACTCCCTGGCGCTTGCAGGAGCAGAAATTCGCGCCCTCAGAGCTCCGAGCGGGTGGCAGGGCCGGCTGTTCGACTGCTGCGGACGAGGCCCGGCCGCAGTGCTCGCGGGCCGGGCCTCACCGGGGCTCAGAGGGCTTTCATCGATCTCTGAACCAGGACATTGACGCCAGTGCTCTGTCGTCGTAGCCGAACAAGGCTTGGTTCTCCCACCCGTTGCCGGAGGAGGAGTTGGTGGGGTCCCAGCCGTTGCCGGCCACCCCGGTCCAAGTCGCCTCCCAGTAGAAGACGCCCAGACCGCGGCCGTTCGGAACGGCCTGCACGATGTTCGCGACCGTGTTCATCCATGCTGTCTGTCCAGCCACGCTCGCCGGGTAGCCGCTAACCAGTTCGCCGGTGGTGTCGATCTGGTTGATGAGCGCGTCGTCGCTGTCCAGTCTGAACGGGTAGGCCGTCTCGGCCAGGAACACTGGCTTGCCGTAGCGGGAGGCGGCGTCGTCCAGGGTGGTCTGGAAGTCCGAGAGCGAGCCGTGCCAGTAGCCGTAGTACGAAAGGCCGATCGCGTCGAACCACACGCCGTGGTTGACGGCGTTGTCGAACCACCAGCGAGTCCCGCCCAGACCCCCGATGTTGGCAAGGTGCAGCGCGACGAGGGTGGACGGATTGACGGCCTTGACGGCGTCGTATCCACTGTTGAGGAGTCCGGCGAGCTGCGTCCAATTGTTCGCCGACCCCTCGCTCCACAGCATGCCCCCGTTGATCTCATTGCCCACCTGGACCATGTCTGGGGCCGTTCCCTGGGCCTTCAAGGCGGTCAGCACGTTGTAGGTGTGCTGGAACACGTCCGCCTTGAGTTGGCTGTAGGAGTGGTTCGCCCAGGCGGCGGGCTTCGTCTGGACGCCTGGGTCGGCCCAAGTGTCGGAGTAGTGGAAGACAACCAGCAGCTTCATCCCGGCTGCCTTGACGCGCTTGGCCGTCATCAGCACGTGCGCCTGGTCGTTGTAGCCGTCGGCGGGGTGCACCCAGACCTTCAGCCGGGCGTAGTTCATTCCCGCGTTCCGCAGGATGGTGACGGCATCACCGGTGACGCCGGAGGCATTCCTGTAGATGCCGCCGTACGCCTCACTCTTGGCCAGCGAGGAGATGTCGGCGCCCTTGACGGACAGCCGGCTCGTCCCCCGGGTGAAGCTGACATCATCGACATTGATCCAGTTGCCGGCATTTGCGTCACTGGTGACGCTGATCGTGCACCGGTGTTTGGTGACTCTGACCGGAGTGACGATCCGGATCCAGCCACTCGTGGAGACCGGCAGGTCGGTGCGCTGCTCTGCGCCGCCGCAGTCCTTCAGCGCGAGGTAGGCGGCCTTCTGTCCGCCGCTGGAGCGGACCCAGGCTGTGAGCGTGTAGGAGCCGTTGGCCAGTCCCGTAAGGTACTGGTAGGTCCTCACTTTGTAAGCCCTGGACGACCAGTGGCTGAGGCGGAAGCCGCCGCTGTGGCCGCCGGCTTCGGTGTAGCTCGCGCCTGCGGCTCCCTGCTCGGACCACCCGGCGGGGGTCGCCGTGCCGGCGCCGCCTGTTTCGAAGCCGCCGTTGGTGAGAGGGTGGGCCAGTTGCGCGCTTAGGGCCGGCACGGTGCTGAGCGCGAGGGCCACCACGAGCAGCGGCAGCACGGCCTTGATCATGCGTCCGAGATGGAACATCGTCGTCCCTTCGACGTAGGGCGTGGGAGCCTCCTCACCGGCGAGGAGGCAAACCCCTTCACCTGTGATGCGCGGCTCGCGCAGGCGAAGGGGGCGGCTGAGTCGTCGAGCCGCACAACGCGGACGGCTCCCGCAGGCACGGCCAGTCGGCCTGTGGCGCGCTCGCCGGTCAGCAGCTCGGTGCCGGCGGTCTCCAGCGGCACTTTTGCGTCGGTGGTGGTGTGGTTGATTGCGAACAGATAGCGGCCCCGGTCGCCTGCGCGGCGCACGACCTCGACATCGTGTGGCAGGTCGGTGCGCGTGATGATGCGGGCATCCGCGGTTGCACGATCGAGAAGCGCATCGAGCCCCTCGTATCCGAGGCGGGTGGATACGTACCAGGCCGTGCCGTCGCCGAGACAGTGGCGTGTGACAGCTGGGTGGCCGGCGGCCGGTCCGTCGGCGTAGCTCCACACGGTCTCGGCGTCGCGCGGCGAGACGAATTCGGTCCACACGTCCGCGCTCAGCCTGTAGCCGCCGGGACCGGTGATCCCCACCCGCTCGTCGCGCAGCAACGGGGAGAATTCTTCGACGATCAGGCCAAGGGTGTCGCGCAGCGCGCCGGGGTAAGGGCCCAGGTGGACGGCGTCGTGCTGGTCGACAATGCCTGAGAAGTACGACACGACCAGTGTTCCGCCGCGCTCGACGTACCTTTTGAGATTGCTCCCTGCCGCCTCGGTCATCGAGTAGAGGGCGGGGACGACGACCAGGGGGTAGCGCGACAGGTCGGCTTCCGGGTGGGCGAAGTCGACGGTGAGATGGCGATCGTAGAGGACCTCATAGAATGCGTCGGCGCGTTCGCGGGCGTCATGATCCTCGCTGGGGCGCCAGTCGAGATTCTGCGCCCACCAGGACTGCCAGTCCCACACCATGGCCACGTCGGCCTGAGTGCGGGTGCCGAGGATCTCGCGCAACCGTGCGAGGGAGCACCCGAGGTCGACGACCTCGTTCCAAACGCGCGTGTCGGTGCCGCCGTGCGGGAGCATCGCGGAGTGGAATTTCTCGGCGCCGCGCCGGGACTGTCGCCACTGGAAGAACATCGCGCCCTCGGAGCCGCGGGCGACATGGGCCAGGGAGTTGCGCGCCATCTGGCCGGGTGTCTTGGCTGGGTTACGGGGCTGCCAGTTGACGCCGGAGGTGGAGTGCTCCAGCAGCAGCCATGGGGCGCCGTCGGCGACGGACCGCGTGAGGTCAGCAGCCATGGCGAGGTTGACGTGGGTACGGCGGCCGTCCGTGATGAGATAGTGGTCGTTGGTGACGATGTCGACCTCGCGTCCCCACGCCCAGTAGTCGACGGAGTCGCACTGGCTGAGTGCGGTCATGAAGTTGGTGGTGACCGGTACGCCAGGTGAGAGCTGATGCAGGATGTCGCGCTCGGCGCGGAAGTTCTCGCGCATGGTGGCGTCGGCGAAGCGGCGATAGTCCAGGGCCTGAGCGGGGTTGGCGACTGTGGCGGCCAAGCGCGGCGGGTTGATCTCATCGATGCTGGCATAGCGCTGGCCCCAGAAGTTGGTCCCCCAGGCGTCGTTGACGACGTCGACCGTGCCATAGGTGCTGCGTAACCAGAGGCGGAAGTGCGCGGCGCAGGATTCGCAGTAGCAGGAGGAGACGGGGACGCCATACTCGTTGTGCACATGCCACATCGTGAGCGCAGGGTGGTCGCGGTACCGCTCGGCGAGCCGAGTGGTGATGCTTGCGGCGGCTGCCCGGTAGTCGGAGTTGCTGTGGCAGATCGCGCCGCGGGAGCCGAACTCCAGGCGCAGTCCCTCGGCGGTGACCGGGAGGGCCTCAGGGTGGGCTCGGTAGAACCAGGCGGGCGGCGCCACAGTGGGGGTACCGAGGTCGACCCGGACACCGTTCTCGTGCAGCAGGTCGAGGACCCGGTCGAGCCAGCCGAAGTCGTACTCCCCAGGTGCCGGCTCCAGCAGGGCCCAGGAAAAGATCCCGACGCTGACCATGGTCACGCCGGCCCTACGCATGAGTCGGACGTCCTCCTGCCAGACGGATTGCGCCCACTGCTCGGGGTTGTAGTCCCCGCCGAAGGCAAGCGTCGTGAGACCCCAGGGGGTCGTATCCGGCACGGATCTCTCCCATCGATGTTTGATGATCTGGGAACGAGCACAGTCTCGACAGTGGATTGATGTCAACTAAACCGCCAGTGGCAGACGTTGACAAGCACCCGAGAAGCTTCTCTACTGTGCACGATCACAGAAGCATGACAGGTCTCCGCGTCCAGCGTGAGACCCCGGTCAGGGGAGAGAACCATGCCGTACACCAAGCCCCGTCGGCTCGTGACTTCCGCCGCCGTCGTCGCGTTAGGCGCCACCGCACTCACCGCCTGCGGCTCCTCCGACGACCAGGACGACGCCCAGTCAGGTCCGGTCACACTGACGTACTGGAGCTGGGCGCCCGGCATGGACAAGGTCGTGGACCTGTGGAACAAGGGCCCGGGCAAGAAGAACCAGATCACCGTCACGGTGAAGAAGCAGGCATCCGGCGACACGCTGGTCACCAAGATCCTCACCGCGCACAAGGCCGGCAAGGGACCGGACCTGATACAGGCGGAGTACCAGGCACTGCCGACCCTGGTCAGCAACGGCGCGCTGGCCGACATCGCGAAGAACGTAAGCGACGTCAGACAAAAGTTCACCGACGGTGTCTGGCAGCAGACCACGCTGGGCACCGATGCCGTCTACGCGATACCGCAGGACATCGGACCCATGATGTTCTACTACCGCGCAGACCTCTTCCGACAGTACGGCCTGGCCGTGCCGGCCACCTGGGACGAGTTCGCTCAGACCGCCCGCGCGCTGAGACAGAAGGCCCCGGACAAGACCCTTACCACCTTCTCCGCCAACGACTCCGGTCTATTCGCAGGCCTGGCCCAGCAGGCAGGTGCGCGATGGTGGACGATCTCCGCTGACAAGTGGAAGGTCAGCATCGACGACGCGGCGACACAGAAGGTCGCGAAGTTCTGGGGCGACCTGGTCCACGAGGGAGCCATCGACAACCAGCCGATGTACACCCCCGCCTGGAACAAAGCCCTCAACACCGGCAAACAGATCGCGTGGGTCAGCGCGGTGTGGGCGCCGGGCACCCTGACCACGGCAGCGCCGGCCACAAAAGGCAAGTGGGCCATGGCCCCGCTGCCGCAATGGTCCAAGGGCGAGGAGCGCACCGGCAGCTGGGGCGGCTCCTCAACGGCCGTCACCACCGACTCCAAGCACAAAGACGCCGCTGCCAAGTTCGCCGCCTGGCTGAACACCGACGCCGAGGCGCTCAACGCGCTCGCCAGACAGAGCGGGATCTACCCAGCAGCCACGTCCGCGCAGCTCAGCGGCGCCTTCCAAAACCCGCCGGACTTCTTCGCGAACCACAGCGACTTCTACAGCAAAGCCGCCGACATCGCCGAGACCACCGCGCCCTCCGCGTGGGGTCCGAACGTGAACGTCGCCTACACCTCCTTCAAGGACGCATTCGGGGCGGCTGCCCAAGACAAGTCGGACTTCCGTGCGGCACTGCGAAGGATGCAGGCCGACACCGTGGCCGACATGAAGAAGCAGGGCTTCGAGGTCGCTCCGTGACCGCTGCCTCACACAGGAGACCGGGCAGAACCAGGCCGGCTCCCTTCGTCTTCCTCCTTCCCGCAACGCTCCTGTTCATCCTGTTCCTCGCCCTGCCCATCTGCTACGCGCTCTGGCTCAGCTTCCGCAGAATGCACGTCCACGGGCTCGGTCTCGGAGCCCACGCCCGCACCGAGGTCTGGGCCGGCCTGGAGAACTACGCCGACGCACTCACCGACAGCGAACTGCTGCACGGCGCGATACGCGTAGCCGGATACGGCTGCATCGTCGTCCCCGTCATGCTGGGGCTCGCCTTGCTGCTGGCGTTGATGCTCGACACCGAAAGGGTCCGCCTGGCCCCGTTCACCCGCCTCGCGATCTTCCTGCCCTACGCCATCCCCGGCGTCGTGGCGGCGCTCCTGTGGGGCTTCCTGTATCTGCCGGACGTCAGCCCCTTCTACTACGTCCTGGAAAAGCTGAATCTGCCGCAACCGGACCTACTGGACGGTGGACCGCTCTACCTCGCCCTGTCCAACATCGCCGTCTGGGGCGGCACCGGATTCAACATGATCGTCATCTACACCTCGCTGCGGGCCATCCCTGCCGAGGTCTACGAGGCGGCAAAGCTGGACGGCGCAACCCCGCTGCAGATCGCCCTCCGAATCAAGATCCCGATGGTGGCGCCCTCGCTTGTGCTCACCTTCTTCTTCTCGATCATCGCGACACTGCAAGTGTTCAGCGAGCCGACCACACTGAAACCCCTCACCAACTCCGTCTCCACGACATGGAGTCCGCTGATGAAGGTCTACCGGGATGCCTTCGGCTCCGGTGACCTCTACGCCGCCGCCGCCGAAGCCGTACTCATCGCCATCGCCACGCTGCTGCTCTCCTTCGGAGTCCTGAGGACGGCGACCCGCCGCAACCGTCAGGAGCCAACCCCATGAATGCCACGGCCCTCCGCGAAGCCAGCTTGACCACCGACACCACACCAGGCACCGCCCAGGGGCCTCCGCCGCGTCGCCGGATCGCCCTGGTCCCGACGGCGACGCTGCTGCTGGGCGCGCTGTACTGCCTGCTACCCGTAGCGTGGGTGGTCATCGCAGCAACCAAAACCGGCCAGGAACTGTTCTCCACGTTCACCTTCCTGCCAGGCACCGGATTCTCCAGCAACCTGCACGAACTGAACGCCTACCGCGACGGCATCTACTGGGAATGGATGGCAAACTCCGCACTCTACGCGGGGCTCGGCGCCCTGCTGTCGACGGCGGTCTCCGCACTGAGCGGCTACGCGCTGGCGACCTACTCCTTCCGCGGACGCGAGTCGGTGTTCAACATCATGCTCACGGCCGTACTGATGCCACCGGTGATCCTCGCCGTGCCGCAGTACCTGCTGCTGGCACAGGTGAACCTGTCTGACTCCTACCTGTCCGTGCTGCTCCCGCAGATCCTCTCGCCCTACGGCGTGTACCTCTCGCGGATCTACGCATCCGCCGCCGTGCCGGCGGACGTGGTAGAAGCAGGCCGGATGGACGGGGCGAGCGAGTGGCGGATCTTCACCCGCATTGCGCTGCCCATGATGCTCCCTGGCCTGGTGACGGTGTTCCTGTTCCAGTTCGTCGCCGTATGGAACAACTTCCTGCTGCCGCTCATCATGCTCAGCGACGACGAAAAGTTCCCGATCACACTAGGCCTCTACACGTTGCTGGAGCAGGGCTCAAGCCAGCCGGCACTGTACACACTCGTCATCACAGGCGCGTTCCTCGCGGTGCTGCCACTGATCGCCCTGTTCCTGGTGATCCAGCGGTTCTGGAGCCTGGACCTTCTCTCCGGGGCCGTAAAGTCATGACCATGACTGCAGCAGGAGGCCGACGCAGACCGCCGACGATCCACGACGTGGCGCGCGAGGCGGGAGTCTCGCGCGGCACCGTCTCACGCGTACTCAACGGCGGGCACTACGTTAGCTCCGCTGCCCAACAGGCCGTCAACGCGGCCATCCGCAAGACAGGCTACGTCGTCAACCGACACGCACGCTCACTGATTACCGGACGTTCCGATTCAGTGGGCTTCCTGCTCACCGAGCCCCAGGAACGGTTTTTCGAAGACCCCAACATCAACGTCCTCCTGCGCGGCTGCACCCAGGCGCTCGCCGCGCACGACATCCCACTGCTACTCATGCTGGCGGGGAACGAGGACGAACGGCGGCGGATCACCCGCTACATCACCGCCGGACATGTCGACGGAGTGCTACTGGTCTCCAGCCACTCCGGAGACCCCGTTGCCCAGGAGCTACGCGAGGCAGGCGTGCCACTGGTCGTATGCGGCAAGCCTATCGGCCTGGGCTCAAAAGTGAGCTACGTCGCCGCCGACGACTGGGACGGAGCCCGCGAAATGGTGCGATACCTACTCACCCTGGGACGACGCAGGGTTGGAACGGTCACCGGCCCGCTTGACACCCCGGGCGGTATCGAGCGCCTGGCCGGCTACAAGAAGGTGCTCACCGACGCGGGGCTCACGGTCGACGAGCGGCTGATCGTGTCAGGCGACTACAGCAGGGCCAGCGGCGAATCGGCCGCCGAGCGACTGCTCGATCGGGCGCCGGACGTGGACGCCGTGTTCGTCGCCTCCGACTTGATGGCGCAGGGCGTACTGGCCGCACTACACCGGTCCGGACGGCGGGTGCCTGAAGACGTGGCAGTCGGCGGATTCGACGATTCCCCTGCCGCACTCTCCGCAAGGCCCGAGCTGACGACCATGCGGCAGCCGTGGGACCGCATCAGCTCCGAGATGGTCCGTGTCCTGCTCGCCCAGATCGGCGGCGACGACCCGGCGGCGGTCATCCTGCCCACGGAACTGGTCAAACGGGCCTCCACATAACTGACTCGGTGCAGTGAGTGGTGACTGGCGCGGCACTACAGACCCTCCTTCCCCTGACAACCTGAATCGCACAGGGCACGGCTGAGGCGGGGATTGGGTCGTTCGCGTGGCTCGAACCGAGGACGTCTGAAGAAGGATCACGCGCCTGCTGCAGCACGTGGGTTCAGGCGGCGCTTGCGTCTTCTGATTTTCCTGCCGGCGTCGATGCTCTGGCTGGTCTCGGCCACGTTGCCCGAGGTCTTCACGCTGTGGGTGTCCACCACGGCCGCGGGCGGTTTCATCGTTCGATGTTTCACCAACAGACCACGGTCCGCACCCGCAATAGTGGAGACGAACGCCGATCCTGTCTGCTTCGACGCCCCAACGCCCACGGTGTACGAGCTCGTTAGGCACGGTGGCTGCCTGGTCGCGGACCACGTTCCGGCACCTGAGAACCTCAGCTATTGGCTGACGGTCAACGTCAGCACGATCCTTAGCCGCCCTTGGGGGGCGCATAATTTGCGCCAGGCGTGCGCCGTCTCTCTCGTAGTCCTAGATGCGCTGTGAATTCTCCCTGGTGATTCCAGCGCGGTGCCCCGGCCGTAGTGCGGAAGCAATTGAAGTCCTACACTCGCTTTTGAGTGATTGGCTGCGCTGGCCTCCCTATTGGTGGGGCTGCGGGCCGAATCCGTGGAAGGAGCATCCCGAATGAATCCGATCCAGAAAATGGCGCTGACACTGGCTGTCCCAGCAACCCTGGGGCTCGTGGCTGTCGTTCCTGCCAGCACCGATGACGTAGAGCTGCAGGCCGCAGTGGGTACCGGCTACCAGGCCCGCAACTTCGGCGGCAGCACGGTGGCATTGGAGGATACCGGTGGAGTGTGCGAAGAGCTCCCGAACCGCATCCTCTCCGCGCGGAACACCTCTGGGCCGAGTGGTCCCGCCATAGCGATCTACGCCAATGGGCTATGCCTGGTTCCCCTCATCACACTGGAACCAGGAGAGGAGGACAGCAATTTGGACCCCCTCAACCTGTGGGGTGGCGCCAACCACTACCGGACCATCAACTAAGCTCTGTCCGCCACGTAGATGATCTCTGAGTGGTGTGGGGCATGGTGAGTTCCTGTAGCGCTGGCAGGCCAATCTAGCGAGGGCGAGGCGAATTCAGGCGATGCCGACATCGGTGTAGTGAATTCCCTCGCCCTTGATCCTTTTTCATCCTGTGCTGGAGGGTGAAATGAGCTGGTCAGCGAGGGTATGGCGAGGCAGGGCCCCTGCGCGTTGGCGTAGTGATCTCACTCAACACGCCGACGACCGAAAGGGCGGCGTTGCCCAATACGACGGCTGGAACGTGAACAGGTTGCAGGTCACCAGCTCGCCTACCAGCTTCACCGTGACCTTCCCGAAGTCGACCTCTGCCTCGGCACCGGGCTCGTAGGTCTGCCGGACGAACGCGTCCACGACTCCCTGCGGCCTACAACCGGATTTTCTGGTGGCGGTCGGCAACGTATTCCCGGATCATCTGGTAGCAGATGTCGACGGCGTCACCCTGCCCGCACAAAACGCGCTTTGAGTGACCGGAAGCGCAGAACCAGTGCGTCTGAGGAGGCGCTTCCGGTGCCGAATGGCCGTGACCGGATCAGAAGGCGGTAGGGGCTTGGTAGAGGCCACGGCCGGCGCGGACAGCCCGTGAGGTGGCCACGAGGCGGTCGAGCGTGCTGCGGACGGCGTTTACGGCGCCCGTTGAGGAATCACGACCCAGCACCTGGGCGACGTCCCGCGCACGCATCGGCTTCTCCGGTGAGTGGGTGAGAATGGCGATCACCTGCTCCGTAAAGCCACCAGGCTCCTTCGCAGAGGGGGTGGCTTTCGGGGCAGAGGCCGTGACGGGAGGCTTCTTCGCGGAAGAACGTTCCTTCCGACTGTTCGCCTTGGCCGGCGAGGTCTTGCGCTTACCGACCGCGCGCGCCGCTGTGGCCTTCCGCGGCGCGGGCACCGGTGCGGCCTCTTGAGGTGCCGGCGCCTCCGCCGTCTCGGCTGCGGTTTCGTCCTTCACCACAGAGGGTTCCGGTGCGGCCTGCAAGGTTCGAAGAGTAGGCGTGTCGGTGAGTGCCAGCAGCGCCGTCAGCGCAGTACGGACCGCCCGGGCGCGGTCCGAGACCGCGGCCAACTCCTTCTCCAGTTCCTGCTGTCGCTGCTCCAGCTGAGGAAGTTCCCTCTGGAGTGCCGCAGTCGTCGCGTCGATGCTGTGATCGGGTGCAGTGGTATCAGACACGAACAACTCCTTGGGAAGGGGGAACCGGACAGGAGGTAACCGGCCATGTGATGTGCAGGGTACGGGTTCCTGGTCGGCCTTCGACGAGTGTGTGCCGCATCCGCACCTCCGCGCCGACCACCATGGCCGTGCAGTCCCTCCTGCGGGGCTACGGCTATGAAGCGATCGACATCGACCCAGGTCCTTCGATCGGCACCGGGGACAGGCGGCGTCGAGAGTCCTCGCGTTCGCCAATCTCATCGAACCCCGCGCCCGCGAGCTGGATGCCAGGGCTGCATCACGAGCCTTGGCCTCCTCCGAGAACTCGTGAGCCAGTCGGGCACCACCGCCAGCGGCTCAGAGCCCGCATGAATCGATATTTACCACCACACAAGGCTGGCGGCTGACGCCGCCGAGATCTTCCGCGATCTGAACCCCGGCACCGCCCTGGCCTCGAACCAACAGGCCGCAGCCATGCCCATCGGAGTGCTCACCCGATCGGTCGGGCTGAGGCCGGCGATCGTGAGATCCGCCCATCTACAGGACCGCGACCTCGGCCGCGGCCTGACCCTGACCAACCTATCCGTGGATATCCTCGCCCGTGTCCGCTCCTCCAGGGCCAAGGAGTGCGTCAGCGCGTTCAGTCAGCCCTCGCCCCGTCGGCGGATCGAGCCGGCCGCCCGTGGATACCTACACCGCACACTCGGCATCGCGGCCTGACCACAGGCTCGCCGCCCTCCCTCGCCTCCTCTTCAAGCAGAGAAGTATCAGTCAGCCGCCCCACTTCTGGCACCCGTCCATCGGCTGATCGACGTGGAAGATGTTTGCGCACCAGATCGCACTACCTGATGGCAGCAGGGTCTGTGTCGAGATCCGCCGCCCTAGAAAGTCGGTACACAGGGCTGCGCTGACGCCAAAAGCCCTGCTGTCCTCTGGCTATGTCAATGCCAGCATCACAGGGGATGCGACGCTTTCGCTCGTTCGTGTGGTAACTGCCAAGGGCGGTCGGAGAGGCGTCGCTCTCCAGATACGGTTAGCTGCGTAGTGGGGAACACGAGCCGACTGGTCGTTGGCCCCGTTGCCCCAGTGCCCCACACCCTTCGGTGTGGGGCACGGTACGTTTTCGGGCGGCGATGATGAGGGCAGACAGCGCACGGTGGTCGCCTCGCAGGGCTGAGCCCAGGTCCTTCGAGCGTCGATCTCGACCTGGGCCTCGGCCTGGTCGGTGGCCAGCCCGCGTGCAGAGTGGGCGCAAGCGGGCAGGCGGTGGAAAGCGCCATGTACCCCGCGGCAGATTGCGGCAAGGACAACGCCCATGGGCACAGCGGGATTCGGCGCTTCCTCATCCGCTGGGTACCACCCCATGATGGACACCTTCAGCAGGCATACCAGGTCGGGTGTCGATCCGAACCCCGGCCACCGGCCCCTCTAAAGACGCACAGGCAGCAGCGGCACGGGACTCCGAGGCCCAGACTCCAGGCCCTTGCGGCAACGCCCGCAGCCGCGGGCGCCAACCTCCCGGGAACCCATGCCGCGCCCCCTGCGCTAGGGCGTGTCCGCAATGTCGATCAGTCGTTACTCCGTTCGTGGTGCGACGTCATGAACTGACTGATGAGGCATGGGAAGTGATCGGCCCGCTGCTGGCTCCGCCCCGGATGGGCCGTCCGGTGCGGGACCGGCGCCAGGTCCTCAACGGCATCCTGTGGAAGCTGTCCACGGGCGCCGCCTGGCGAGACCTGCCCGAACGGTACGGGCCGTGGAAGACCGTCTACGAACGGTTCCGCCGCTGGTCAGCGGACGGAACCTGGGACCGGCTCCTGGCCCACGTCCAGCAGCGCTCGGACGCGATCGGCGAAGTCGACTGGTCGATCGTCTGCGTCGACTCGACCATCGTGCGGGCTCATCAGCACGCCGCCGGGGCCCGAAAAGGGGGCCCTGGACCGGCGAAGCACTCGGCCGGTCCCGCGGCGGACTGAGCACGAAGATCCACCTCGCCTGCGACGGCCAGGGCCGGCCGCTCGCCTTCACGATCACCGGCGGAAACGTCAACGACTGCACGCAGTTCGAGCCGGTCATGGCCCGCATCCACATCAAGCGATGCGGGCCCGGCCGGCCCCGCACCCGACCGCTGCGGGTGGTAGGCGACAAGGGCTACTCGTCCCGCAAGATTCGCTCCTACCTGCGTAAACGTGGCATTGCCTGCACCATCCCCGAACGCGTCGACCAGATCAACGGACGCCTTCGACGAGGCGAGAGCCTGTGCCGTCTCGACCGTCAGGTCTACCGGCGCCGCAACGTCGTCGAACGCTGTTTCAACCGGCTCAAGCAGAACAAGGCCCTCGCCACCCGCTACGACAAACGAGCCCGCCACTACAAAGCCCTGGTCACCCTCGCCTGCCTGCGACTATGGCTCCCCAGCTGACATTGCGGACACGCCCTAGTTCCTCGTGCGTCTCTGCGGAATCCTGGCATGAGGTGCTGACGACGCGACCACGGGGGAGGGACGGCACCTCTCCCTGCCCTTGACACGGGCACGCCCCAGACGTGATCCGTCCGCCAGCGCGGCAGGGACCAGCGCCGAAAGTACGAAGCAGACGTCAACCTGCTGCGATGTCTGATCGTTTCGCCGGTGAATCCACCACCCGGATGACGGATCGCGCCCGCCCCCTTCCGCACGGCGCAGGCCACCGGTACGGCAGGCTCTCGGATCGTGATCAAGAACCTTGCGCGCCGCAGCGCCGCGCTCCTCCTCGCCCTTACCCCCCTCGCCGTCTCCACCCCGGCCTCGGCCGCCCAGGCTGCGCCGCCGGCCGCGGCTGTACTGCCGCTCGCCGACGCCGTCGACCAGCTCCCGATCGAGGTCGAGGACCGCACCGGGTACACCAGGGACTCCTTCAAGCACTGGAACAAGGGGCTGAACGCGACCGACGGCTGCCACACCCGCAACGAAGTCCTACTCTCCGAGGCCATCGAGGCCCCGCTGGTCGGCGAACGCTGCAAGCTCACCGGGGGCCGCTGGTTCAGCTACTACGACGGCCGAACTCTGACGGACGCCACGGACGTCGACATCGACCACGTCGTGCCCCTTGCCGAGTCGTGGGACTCCGGCGCGAGTGCCTGGACCTCCACGCGCCGAGAGGCGTACGCGAACGACCAGGACGCGTCCACCTCGCTCATCGCGGTCACCGACCGCGTCAACCAGGCGAAAGCCGACCGTGACCCCGCCGAGTGGATGCCGCCGCTGCCCGATGTCCACTGTCGGTACGTCGGCGAGTGGATCGCCACGAAGCTGCGCTGGGGTCTGGCTGCGGACCAGGCCGAAGTTGACGCCCTGAAGGTGTACGCGGAGGCATGCGAATCGACCGTCGTGCACTACACAATCGCCCCCTGACGTTCGCACAGGAGCGTGAGGACGTCGGAGCTGATCGGCGGCATCATCGTGTCGGTCGACAGGATCATGATGATGACGTCCATGCGGCCGATCTGCTCCAGGCTGGCGACGGCCAAGAGCAGGGCATCGGCCTGGCCGGCCCATCTCAGGCCAGGCGTGGCGTAACTCCACTGGTCCAAAGCGGCATTGACCGCGTCGCGTGCGGCGGCGGAATCGAGGACAGAGTGCTGGCGCAGGAGTTTTGCAGCGTGCCAGCGCAGATGGTCCCTGACCGTCGCTGCCGGATCCTGAAGCTCAGGAGGTTCGGGTTGGGACCAGCTCCAGGCTCCGTCGATGTGGACGGTGAAGGACACTGCCTTCAAGCGGCTCGCCATCCGCTCCTCGCGCAGGACGAGCGGATGGCGAGCCTCCTGATCCTCGGTCGCACACAGTGCGGGCGGCGCCGGGGCGCGAGGCGCCATGGCAGGAAGGTCACGTCTGCGTCGGGAAGGTGTCATCACCGGCGTGGGGAGCGGATGCCGCGGGGGCGGGTGCCTGTTCGTCGACCAGGCGGTGAAGGAGTTCTTTGCGGCGCGTCCGGCCCGGGTCGGAGGCGCTGGACGTCAGGAGGTCGGCTGCTCCTGCCTCGCGCAGGCGCCCGCGCAGCACCGCGGCCGCTATCGGCATGAGCTGTGCGTTCGGCAGGTCGGTGGAGTCCAGCCAACCGGCGAGACGGATATGGGCCTGTGCAGCCGTGGAGGGTTCCTCGATGGCGGCCTGCCAGCCGCGGATGAAGAGGTTCTCGATCCCGGTCGCAGCGGGGCCTTCGACGCGTTGTCGCGTAGAGAACAAAGGGAGGGCACTGGTGTCGGTGAGGTCGGTCAGAGCAAGGCAGGTGCTCGCCCCAGCCTTGCGTGTCGCACGGTCCGCCGATTCGGCCCACTGGGCGAGCTCCAGCAGGTGCCGCTCCGGCGCATTCGCCAGGGTCCGCACGGCATCGGCAACCGCCTTGCCAGCCAGGTCATCGTTGCGTTCGGCGAGGATACGCAGCCGTGTCAGAGCGATGCGCGGGTACTTCTCGACCAGCCGTCCGGCGCAGATCTCGGCTACCGCAGCGACCAGTTTCCCGTTGCCGGTTGTCTTCTTCGCCCAGTCGTACAGCCACCTGCGCACACCAGGGCCCGTTTCCGGATGCAGGGCCATGTTCTCCAGAACGCCGATGGCCAGCTGCCGGTGTTGCGTGCGGCCGGTTTCGATCCACTCGCTCATCACGCTCTGTACAGTCGAGCCGCTAGGCAGCAGGGACAGCTGCTCCAGACGGTCGGCGATGCGGCCTATGTGGCGTACAGCGATTCCCTTCGGGGCGCTGAGCTGTGATGCCCACTCCAACAGTGCCTTGCGCAGTTGCGGCCGCTGCTGCCAGACATACTTCAGAACCGCCTCGGCCAGCCCGTGCCGCTCTTCGTCCAGGGAGATGCACTCCTTGCCCACGACGGAGGCCTGGACGGCCTGCAGGCGTGCCCGCAGGTCCCGGCCGGCCAGCGGCCCGCCGGGCGGCAGCTCACCGCCGACCCTCTCGAACAGCTTGTCGGCGGCTTCCACACAATGTCGGCGGGCGAGTCCTCCAGTAGGGCTGCAGCCACCAGCAGCGCCCGCTCACGCAAGTCATCTGGGGACGAGTGCGTCGTGAACCAGTCCTCGAGGTGCTTGCGCCAGTCGGTGAATTGTTGCTTGACCGTGGCTCGTGCTCGGCATGTTCGCCGACACGACCCTCGGACTCGACCCGGACTCCGGAACCGTCTACAGGTCAGCCCGTATGCGGACCAGTGGAGGGCTCCTCACCGCCCGGCCGCTCCGGGCTCGCGGGATCGCTCGGGGTGAACTGCTCGGAGATGTTGTTCCACATGAAGCTGTCCTGCCAGGACGGCGCCGCACCGGCCCAGCCGAGCAGGGCCCCGAGGACCTTCTTCTGGGAGATCGTCTGCGTCTGGAAGTGCAGCTCGGGCACGCCGTCCCGGTATTCGAGCTGGAAGGTGTTGTTCTCGCGGAGCAGGACCTGGATGTACCAGCTTCCGGGCCGTTCCGTGTCCAGCCGCTCCAAGACCAGGTGAGCGTTCCCGCGTTTCAGGTCGGCCAGCATCTTCCCGATGGCAGGCTTGGAGGGCTGCTTCACTACGTGGCCGCGTTCGTTGGTCGCAATCAGCATGGCCCGATCATTCAGCAAGGTTCTGACACCGCTCAGCGGGGGCCTGACCTGGTCAGTCAAGGTTCGATGGCACGAACCGCACAGTGGTCAAACTTCAGTGGCAATCGGTCAAGCTTCGATGGCACAGGGCAGTTGACCTGTCTCACCGAAGTTTGATGAGTCTCATCGGAGTTTGACCACCTGGGATTCGTCTCATCCGACTTTGACGTTGCAGGTCAAGTACGGTGCGGGCATGACCGAGGGTCTTCCTTCCGAAGTTGACGTGCCGGACGAGATGCTGCTCGCCGGCTACTTCGTCGCGGTGCCCAAGCGGCTCACGGGCGAGGGTTTGCCCCGTACGGAGCGGCTGACCACGGCGTCCGACTGCCTGATCGACCGGCTTCCGCAGGATGGCTGCTGGTTCGGCACGGCGCAGGAGGCACTCGCGGCCTGCCTGCCTCTCCAGCTGCCGGTGGAGGCACGCCTGTACGCCCTGCTGGTGCCCGCCGAACATGTCGGCGGCTTCGTCGCCGACATCCGCGCGGCCGGGACGGACGAGCCGGTGCTGCTCGCCCACCTCGACGTTCGGGGCGCTGGCGAGTCCGCCTGGGAGGTGGCCGAAGACGGGCACAAGATCGGCTGGGAGGTACTCGGCTACGACCACGGTCTGCTCCACACCTGGCTCTGCAACGACCTGTACGAGGACGGCAAGCTCGACCTCGGAGTAGGTACCGATGAACGCGGTCTGCTGCCCGACCGGCAGGCCGCCCTACGAGTCGCAGCCTGGGCCAACGCGCGTGGTGACACCAAGCCGGCCACCTGGTTTCCCGGTGCCCTGATCGAGTGGGATACCCCGATCGAGAGCCGCCTCGGCCCCGTCACCACCGAGCCCCCGACGCCCTCGGCATTGCAGCCCTGGTGGCGCCGGATCCTCTAGGGCGCCTGAAACTCAGGCCGAGCTGCGAGTCAGACTTCGATGAGACGGGTCAGCGGTCACACCGACGGCGCACCCCAGGCGCCCGGACGACCGATCCCTACCGTCGCCGCAGCGAGCCATACCCGACGCTCGGCCCGCACATCCGCGGGCTCCCCGGCTCACTCGGGGGTGTGGTGCGCGCGGTGAGGGCGTCCCCCGCACGGGGCGCCGGCCGGTTGTCTCCGTGCGTCAACCTGCGGTGCTGTCGGATCGTTTCGGCGGTGAACCCGCCACCCGGATGACGAACCTGTTTGGTGCGATCCCGCACGTCGCGCGGGCTCCTGGTCGGGCAGGCTCTGCGCTCGTGATCATGAATCTCGCGCGCCGCAGTGCCGCGCTCCTCCTCGTTCTTGCTCCTCTCGCCGTCTCCGTCCCGGCCGCGGCCGCCCCGTCCGCCGCTCCGGCCGCGGGGGTTCTGGCGCTGGCCGATGCCGCTGCACTCCTCCCGGTTGCGGACGAGTCCCGCACGGGCTACAACCGCGACTCCTTCAGGCACTGGAACAAGGGACTCGACCCCGCCGACGGCTGCAACACCCGCGCGGAGGTTCTGCTGGACGAGGCGGTCGAGGCGCCGGCGGTCGAAGCGGGCTGCAAGCTGTCCGCCGGCCGCTGGATCAGCTATTACGACGGGGCCGAGGTCACCGACCCGGGGAAGCTCGACATCGACCACATGGTCCCGCTCGCCGAGGCGTGGGACTCCAAGTAGGCGGAGTTGGCCAGGAACTGCAGCCGTACGCGAGGAAGACCCGTCACCGCAGGTACCGGCCTATAGCTCGTTCGTATGGTCTCTGCCGAGAGTGGCCTGTTCCGCTGGTCACCTGCGGCTACGGTGGATCTTGTCGGGGGAGAGCCGACTGGTCGTTTACTCCTTCCCTGAGTGCCCCCGCCCTGGCGGGGGCACTGTGCGTTTCCCGGTGTATGGCACGGTCCGGTCGCGGTGGTGCCAGTGTCGGTGCAGGCGGGGCCGGAATGCGGGGCCTGCTGTGTGACTGCGGCGGTCTACTGCTACGCGGTGGCCGCGGGGACGGCGTCGGCAATGGTGGCGAGCCGGACCAGACCACCACCGTCGTCGTAGTCCGCGTCGACATGGCTGGTGCACCGCTGTGCTGAACCTTCCGCCCCGCCGCAGGCCCTGAGCACCAGCGTCTTCGGCTGCTGCCAGTTCCGAGGTGGCCGGCGGGAAAGACCCGCAGTCCCTCCCGCTCATGGCCTGCGGGGGAAGACAGGTTGTCTTCGGCTACGGCGTGTACCGGGTGTCGTGGCAGCCGGGATCGACGCGCTTCGGGTTCTGGTGGGCGACGGCGTCCGTCCAGCGCTTGCGCGCGGTCTCGAGCTCGGTGCCGTCGGCGCCGGTGGCGAAGAACGCCCAGCGGCCCGCGACCGGTGAGCCGTCCTCGGCGTGCGAGTTGGGAATGCCGAGGACGTACCGGTGGCCGGGGACGAGCGGCTGCTGCTCGACTTCCGGTCGCGTGGTGTCGCCAGCGGTCTGGTCGATGGGCAGGGTCCCCGGCAGAGAACCTTTGAGGATCCCCACGATCTTGACCTGCACGGTGCCCCGCTGCTCGCCGTCGCTGCCCCGGGCGGGTGCGGACTGCTCTTCGGCCGTCACGACGGCGATGTGGTCGGCGATGCCGGCCTTGTCCCGGTCGGTGTCCATGATCGGCACGCAGACAAAGGCCGAGCCGGCAGGGCCCGCAAGATCGGCGTCAGCTCACGGCCGGCTCGCTGCAGGCCGGGCGTGAGTGAGGACGGATCATCTCCCGCGCAGCGGGTAGCCGGCGACACCACAAGGCAACTGCTTGTCCAAGAAGTAAGCCGCGGGCCCGGCTCCGTGCGCCGACCGTCCCTGGCGAGCTGCTGCACGCCACCCTGACCGAACTCCCGGCCGGCATCAGCGAGGGCCCTGGCCGTGTCCGCGGCCACCGGGGCGCCCTGCAGCGTCAAAGCCGCCGAACGTGCCGCTCATCCTGGTGATCAGGCCGCCATCCCAGAACCCCCCACCTCCACGGGACGTTCAGGCGGGCATGGAAGCCATCGAACCCATCCATCTGACCGAACCCGGCCTCGTCGTCGTGGACATCACCGCCGCCGACGAGGAAACTCTGCAGGCTGCAGCCGAACAGCTCGTTCGGCGCTGGACGACTTCAGGAACCCCGAAGCCGCGCCGTATCCCCGGCGAGCCAGGCGTGACCGTCAGGCTCTACGCGGACCTGCGCCGCTGACATTCATCAAGCGCGGACTGCGTCCAAGATTCGGATGCAGGAGCGGCAGGGGGAGGGGAACCGAAGTGAAGGCGGAGCACCGTTGTCGGTCATGCCGGCATCGGCGACAAACTCATCATGGCCCACTGCTGTGACAGCCCGATCGGTGGGAGCCGCACGGCGCCGAACCTCCGGTTCCTAAGCTCTGGTTGCTGTACCGAGTCTCGACCTCCTCGATCGAAAGGTCGCAGTACGGCAGCGTGAAGCCCGCCGGGGGTCTGATTCCGCTGGCGGCCTCGACCGGGGCCGTCAGCCGACTCTGCGGACGTTCACCATCAAGATCGAAGGCGCCGGTGCGCTGCTACGCCTTGTGATCGATGGCGGGATCATAGATATTCCGAAGATGTCGGGAGTAGGTCGCCCTCTGCAGTGACCGTCAGGTTCGAATCGCTTGCGCAGCAGCAGTCCGACACCCTGGGGTGCGGCAGGTCTTCACGACGAAGTCCGCAAGGTCATCATCGGCAGGGGAGGCGCCGGATGTCGCGCCCTCCGCCAGTCGACCAGCGCGTGATGATCGCCCCCGGCAGCGCACACAGGGGCGCACGGAAGCAACAGCCGGTGGTGCAGGGGCTGTTGTCAGGGTGCTGCGCTACGGTCATGGTCCCCGTCATCGGGGCGTTTCGTCCCGCCCGGCCTCTATCTCAGGCCGGGCGGGAGCGAGTGGCACGTGCTCCCTGGTGGTTCTCGGCACGGGAGCCGGGCCCCTTCCGGATGGAAGGACGACACCAAGGTGTCCTGACTCCAATTTGGGGGTCAGGCCGGTGGGATTGCAAGGAAAATCGGGAACTTCACCCCGCGCAGCAGCGTCAGCAGGCTCGACGTGCACAGGAACGGTCATCTCCGACCGCATGGCGCACCTTCCATGCACCGCAATGTTCCGTAATTCCATGATCACGTGGCGTTAGTGGCATCCATCGGTACATGCTGATGCTCCTTCAGAAGCGGATCGGCACCCGCGAGTTGAAGGGGTCACCTCTGTGTGGCCTTCCGGATGCACAGCACGACGACACGCAAGGAATCACGATGAACAGCAAGCTGATAGCGGCGGCCATGGTGCTGTCGCTGGGAGTCCTCGGCTGGAGCGTGGCGATGGCGGCGATGGGGCACGCCGCCATCATCGCCACGCTGGCCCCGGTCCTCGGTCTCACCGTCACCCACGTCCTGGCCGGCTTCCGCAACAGGACCGCGGCCGTCCCCGGCACCGTCACGACCGTGGCCGACGAGGAGGACAGCGCCCCGTGACCCCCATGCACAACGCGACGGGGTCGGCTTCCGAGCCGGCCCCGCTCCGCCCCGGCCGCAAGCTCGGCCCCATCGCCTCCACCGTCGGCAGTGCCCACCGCGCATGGCTCACCCCCACCCGCGAGCACTACCTCCTCAGCGGCCGCACCCTCGCCGACCTCAGCGCACGCGTACTCGCAAAATCGAAGCTCTCCGAGCTCCTGCGCGGAGTCGGCCACTACCCCCGCTGGGAAGTCATCCACCGCCTGGCCGAAGAACTGAACATCCCCACCTGGCCCCTCCACCGGCTCTGGAAGCAGGCAGCCATGGACGCTGGCAAAAGCCGCGACTGGGTCGACCGCTCCACCGCAGGCCGGCTCACCGTCACCACCCAGCCCGGACCGCCCATCGAACACGGCGCCCTGCGCTCCATGGTCGAAGACGGCTACCGCCGCTACGCCGGCGTCTTCCTGACCGACACCGTCCTCGACGCCGCCGTCGAGGAAACCTTCGCCATCCTGTGGCTCTCCTTCGACGACGCCCTGGCCAGCCCCGACATCCGCCGCTACGCCTGGAACATCCTCAGCGCCACCGTCAAGGCCAAGGCCGACCACCGCGACCAGCGGCCCGTCCTCGCCGACGCCGCCTTCGACACCGCCGCCCTGCACGCCCAGGACTCCCTCGACCACCAGGCGGCCCAGCTGGCCGAGTCCCTGGAGATGTTCGCCGCCATCAGCAAACTGCCTCTCACCCAGCTCGACGTCATGGTGCTCAGGCGCCTGTGCGGCTTCACCACCGAGAAGGTCTCCGACCTCCTCGGCATCCCGCTGGCCCACGTACGGTCCAGCGAACGCCACGCCGACCGGTTCCTCGCCGACACCGTCGAGCCGCCGGCCCACACCGGGGGAACCACCTCATGAACAAGACCCACCTCGACAACCTCCTCGCCCGAACCCTCCTCGTCTTCGAACGAACCGTGCCACGAGACACCGTCCCCGCCCGCGACCCGGACCCGAAAACCCCCAGGCCCGTCGCCCCTCGCACCCCCACCGACCAGAACACCGCATCGGCCGCCGAGGACCTGCGCACCTTGTGCGAGGCCCTCGTCACCCACACCCCCGCCGACGCCGTCGCCGACTTCCTCACCGACCAGGTCCCTGAGCCCCGCAGCGCCATGGTCCTAGCCTGCGTCCTCCAGCTCACCGACACCGACGACGGCGCCCGGTTCTGGTGGCAGTACGCCGCCGGCGCCGGGCACGCCGCGGCCGCCTACTGCCTCTACCTCCACCACCTCGCCCTCGGCGAGACCCACGCCGCCCGCTGGTGGCACAAGCAGACCGACGACGACACCCCCGCAGCGAAGATCGTCCGCACCACAGTCCACCGCGACAACAAAACCGTCGCCCTCTTTCACGAGGAGGAGGCCTCCGCCGCCACCCTCCTGAGGCTCCTCCGCCGCCTGGGCAGGCCCACCCCCCGGCCCCGCTCCGCCGCCCTCACCGAACTGATGGCCTACATGCCCACCGCCGTCGCCGTCGGCTACCTCCGCGAACCCGACAGCGAAATCCCCCTGCCAGGAGACAAATTCGCCCACGAAATCCACACCCTGCTCACTGCCAGCGCCAGCGGGCCCGACCACCCCAGCAATCTCCCCGCCCGCATCCGCACCCGCACCGGACCACGCCATGCAACAGTCGCCACCGGAGCGAGGATCCTGCAGGCCCTCGACGAAGCTGCGTCGCGCTGACAACCCTGAACTCTGTAGATCGTCGCCCGATCCGACGATCACGGGAGTCCGTCGTAGGCGGGCAAGGCAGACGATGCGGAGCGCGTGGCCCGTGAAGCCGCGGCCCACCTCTACCTATTCCCTCTGGCAGCCCTGGCTGGCATGCGGGAGAAGGCCGGGCAGCGCGCTGACGCCGAGCGGTTGGCCTGGGAACTGGCCCGTAACGGAAACGCCGAGACTCTCTCCGACCTGACCCTGAGCCGGCAGACAGCCCAGACCAGCCGACTGGCACGTGAGGCTGCAGCCCGGGGCTGCCCCGCGCGCTTAAGGAGTTGGCCCTGCAGGCAGAGGATCACCAGTTACTTGCCTATGGATTGGACAGCGACGGAACTCCGTCCCTGCCCTGGACGGTAGCCGACATCATTTCCGAGTGCGAAAGGCGTCGGGCCCGGTGACTGACGTCGATCCGGTCCCCACACCGCCGTGCCCTTGTCCAGACCCTGTGTCGCCGATGAGACCGAGCCCTCGAGCGGCCATCCGTGCCCGCAGGGCCGCCCGCGGCGGCCCCACCCACAGGCTCCGCATCGGCGGAGCCGACCGTATGTGGGCGCCTTGGCCGTCTGGCCGCCCCGGGAGGGCGGGCCGGCATCTCAGCCGCGTCCGCGTCATCTGCTGACCATCCTGGCCAGCCGCCGATTTACACCGCCGGCCCTGAACTCCGTTACCCGTGGGGCTTGATGCTGCAGCGGCCCTGCCCGGTTGTTCGGATCTTGCATTGCTTGCCCCCGGGTATCCTGGGCGCTATCTCGGCTACCGTCGGCGCGGTGACGCTCCAGCCATCTTCCATGAGCCGGCCGCTCTGGACATCTGGCGGAACCCGATGTCGACCGGATCGGCGGCTGATCGCCGTGACGCCCGCCCGCACGTGCCTCGACGCCGGGGGACTGGCATGGATCGACCGCCACCTTTACTTCTGCAACGGCACCACTCCCGCCGGAGCACGCCCTCATCCGTATGAAGCAACTACACGATCCTCCCCGGTCTCACCCCAACGCGTGCTGGAACCATGACAGAGCGGAGAGTCATACGGTGCGCTGCTGCGATAGATCTGTCTCCATTTGGGATGAGAGACTGAACACTGCGGGTGGGCATCAAGCGCGGCCTCCAGGGGGCGTGCGGGGGACGGAGGCACTCGGTGAGCCGCTGGTATCAGCCGGAAGAGCGGTGGCCCAGGCACTCAAAACCGTGGTGGAGAGAAACCCTCGACATGGCGCGGTCCGCAGGCTGGCGCCTGCTGGCCATCGAGGGACATACCTGGGGTCGCCTCGTCTGCGACCCGGACATTGACGAGCCGTGCAGCATCCCGATCTTCAGCACGGGGATCGGTGGAGAGTCCGTGGCGAAGACCGCGCGGAGGACCGTTCACCGCTGCGCCCACCTCAAGGCCGACGAAGCCGGCCAGATTCTTCTCAGGGCCACCGCCTTGCTTGACCTCGCAGAAGCCCAGCTGGAGGCAGCGAGCCGCTGTCTGGAAGCAGCGGACAAGCGAGCCGAAGCAGAGGAGCTGCTCCGCAGTGCGGCATCGGCGGCCGATGAAGCCGAGAAGCAGCTGCAGGAGGCTCTCGGGTGCGAGGAGCACAGCGAAAAGCTGGTTGTATCTGCTTTCGAGGTCCTCCCCGAGGGCAGCGAGCTGGGTTTTCCACCCACGGATGCGCAGGTCGTCACCCTGATCGGCGGTGCTGCAGCGCACGTCGACCAGGCCCACGAGCTCGTCGGTGATCTTCCCGCAGGAGACGACGGGGATGCTTTGCGGCAAAGAATCGAGCAGGTCAGGGTACGTGTGACAGATCTCTCCGGTCGCTTCGGGTGAGGCTGGAATGCAGACGACTCACCCTGTGCTTAATCTGTTGGAGACGTCCAACAAGCGGGTATGGTGATTCTAAGGAGGAGGGGGCATTCCGTGGAGACGCACATTCCGCTCGTCGTACGCAACGTCAGTCTCGATGACGACGCGATCCTCGAGCAGCTTGCACTGAACCTGTCCGACCTCGGATGGCACGAGACCGGCGGACAGGTCATCGCAACCTTCTACACGAAGTCCAATGATCCGGTGGCCGCTGCCGCGGCAGCAGTCGCCAGCATCAAGCGCGCTCTACCTCAGGCGTGTGTAGAGCGCGTGGACGAGCAGTTCGTCTCGCTGGCCGACATCGCCACGCGTACAGGCATGAGCCATGAGGCCGTGCGGCTGTGGGCAGGTGGCAAGAGGCGAACCGACGGTGAACCGTTCCCCGCGCCCCGTGCCCAGGTAGGGCAGGGACGCACGCCGATCAAGATCTGGGCGTGGCCCGACGTGCTTGCCTGGCTCCGGGAGCACTACTGCCTGGACCTGGAACCCGGCACCGCCTACCTCACTGCGCCGCAGGTCGCGCACCTCAATGCACTCCTGCAGAAGCGTCGCCAGTCTTCCTGGCAGCCCCTGGTGGTTGCCGGCGTCCCGCGGGTCCTCGCTTCGGTGGCCGCAGTGCTGGAGCTGGAAGAATCGATCTCTTCCACTCCAGCAGGACGGCGCTTCACAACTACCGGCGGATCGCAGTGAACACAGGCGACGACCTCAACCTGCCATCAGACACTTCGCAGGACGACCTGATGAAGCAGGTCACGGACTTCCACAACCGACTTCACCTGGCCAACGTTCGCCTCCAGCGGCTGCGCGCGGAGACGATGGAAGAACCCCCGCTCGACGTCCACAGCATCCAGATCCAGGGCGGGCCCTGCGAAATTCTCGTCGAGCCTCCCCGTTTCGCTGTACGCGTGAACCAAGCCGTTGCGTTGCGCGACGCGGACGGGACAACCACCGCTGAAGTCGATGCCACATTCGTCATCGACTACACCCTGGACGAGGGCCCCGAGCCCTCCGAGGAAGCCGTCACCACCTACGTGGAGAACAACACCTACTTCACCGCCCACCCCTACCTGCGTGAAGTCCTCCAGAACGCTACTCTCCGACTTGGGCTGGAGCCCGTCGTTCTTGGCGTTTTGAGCAGGGACCAGCCCAGACCTACAGAGGTCACTCTGGTGCGCCGCGCTCCTGCGCCGGAGCCGGAAACGGCGAGTGACTGACACAGCTGTGAAGCCTCGGTCGCGACAGCCCGAAGTTCCGGATTCCGACGACGGACAGCACCTCAAACGGATCACACAGGGTGCATCCTCCAGCGACAAGTTCCGGCCGCATGAGGTGCCCGCTTTCTCCCGGTCCACGAGCATGCGTCGTGGACCGGCTTCGGCCTGCCGGACCTGATGGCTGACGCCAAGTCTTTCCTCGACAACCTTTAGAGGTCATCTCATTTGGTTGAGTAGGTAGCCTGTCGGTCGTGGCGGGAATTGTTGAGCGGCTGGTGCCCGACGAGTTGTGGGAGCTGTTCCAGCGGGTGGTGCCGGAGGCGCCGTCGCGGCCTCAGGGCGGTGGCCGACGGCGACATGGTGACCGAGAGGTGCTGGCCGCGATCGTGTTCGTGGCCACGTCGGGCTGCACGTGGCAGCAGTTGCCGTCCGCGTCGTTCGGGCCGTCGGGAGCGACAGCCCACCGGCGCTTCTCGGAGTGGACGAAGGCCCGCGTGTGGGCCAAGCTCTACCGCCTGGTCCTCGACGAGCTCGGCTCCCGGGGTGAGCTGGACTGGTCTCGCTGCGCGATCGACTCGGTGAACATGCGGGCCATGAAAAGGGGGACCTGACAGGCCCGAATCCTGTCGACCGGGGCAAGTACGGCTCGAAAATCCACTTGATCACCGAGCGGACCGGTCTGCCCATCTCTGTCGGAATCTCGGCAGCGAACCTGCACGACAGCCGGGCCCTGATCCCGCTGGTGAAAGGCATACCGCCGATCCGGTCCCGCCGCGGGCCCCGGCGGCGCAAGCCGGGCAAGCTCCACGGCGACAAAGGCTACGACTACTCCCACCTGCGGCGATGGTTACGCGAACGCGGTATCACCCACCGCATCGCCCGCAAGGGCGTCGAGTCCTCGCAGCGGCTGGGCCGTCATCGCTGGACCGTCGAACGCACCATGGCCTGGCTCGCCGGCTGCCGCCGGCTCCACCGACGCTACGAGCGCAAGGCCGACCACTTCCTGGCCTTCGCCGCCATCGCATGCACCCTCATCTGCTACCGCAGACTCGGCGGTCTCCCGTCTCGGTAATTCGATGGCGCCCGTGAAGTGGGGTGATCACCCTGATCCAGTGACAGAACCCAAGCATCAGATCCGAGCCCTTCACACGGACGCCACGGTCACTGTCTACCAGGCGTACTCGCCGGAGATCGGTCTGGCGGCGGCCCGGGACGGCCGCTTCCCAGCAGTGTGGCAGCGGGACCGGATGACGTGGATCAAGCCGTCATTCCTGTGGATGATGTACCGCTGCGGTTGGGGCACCAAGGAAGGTCAGGAACACGTCCTCGCCGTCGAGATCGCCCGGGAAGGCTTCGAGTGGGCGCTGCGGCACTCCTGCCTGTCGCACTACGAGCGCGGACTCCACACCGACCGCAACACATGGAGACGCCAGCTGAAGCGGGCCCCCGCCCGCGTGCAATGGGACCCGGAACGCGACCTGCACCTTCAGCCGCTTCCCCACCGAACACTCCAGCTGGGCCTGGCTGATGAAGCCGCCCACCTTTACGCCGACGAGTGGATCGTCTCCATCACCGATGTCACAGCGTTGGCCCGCCTGGTGCATGCCCGTGTGCAGGGCGGAGAGCTGGACGCTGCCCAGCAACTTCTACCGCCTGAACGTCCCTACCCTGTGAGTGATGAGGTTCTGGCTCACCTATACCGGTAGCTACAAACCACCAAATGAGATGACCTCTTAGCCCTTGTGTACTGCGGCTTCGTCGTGAGATCACGCGCACGGGGTTCTTCCGCGTCTCCGCAGAACAGAAGAGGCTGATTCTCGCGGAAGGAGGGTGTCGTTGCTGTCGTGCCACTCGTTGTCAGTGCCTGCCCCGCAGAGCGGGGAACTGACACAGGAAGGCAGCGGAGTGGCGGACATGACGGCGCAAGTGCGCGAGGCGTGGCCCCAGGTTCTTGAAGCCGTCAGAGCGCGACGTCGGTTCACCTGGATCCTGCTGAACCACAATGCGCGTGTCCGCTTCTACGGCGGCGACGCGGTGACGCTGTGCTGGGGAAACCATGGAGCCCTGGACAACTTTGTCAGCTCGGGTTCCGTCGGCTTGCTCGAACAGGCGTTGAAAGACGTCCTCGCCCATCCCGTCTCAGTCGAGTCGGTCGTCGAGTGCGCACCACCTGGCTCAAGCTCTGAGACGGGAGAGCCGGCGGAGCAGGGCCAAACTACCGGCACCATCCCCTACAGCCTGCCCCTCCAGCCGGAAGAGACGATGCCTCCTTTGCAGCGGGTGCTCGGCCAGACGGCGTTTTTGGCCCACGAGCAGGGGGACGACCAGGCGGCAGCCCTCCTGGGAGCGGTGGAAGACGTGGAACTGAGAACGAAGGACCATCCTGGACAGGGGCATGAGGCTCTCCTGGTTACTCCTTCTCATCTTGTTCCCAGGTTCACCGAGGACGTCATTGCGACCATCCGGCCCGTCTTCGAGAACGTGGCGAGGCGCCATGGCCTGAGAATTCATGGTGTCACCGCCGTCCCCGCGCTTCCTGCCATCGGCCACGACTGGCGCCAGACTCTGCAGACGAAGCTGTCCCAGCGAACAGAAGACGGTCCGGCATCTCCGGCCGAACCCGCGGGGAACGCCCTGCACCTGAACGAAGACTCCTCTGCACAGGACACGAGGTCATGGTGTACCCGCCAGGGAAAGAGCACAGGCCGGCGCTGCCGCCGTGAAACTGCCGTATGGCCCGCCTACGACGACTTGCCTCCCCCAGTGCAGGCTTGTGCCGGTCACCTCACTCCCCAGGAATGGTCGGACTGCAAGAAAGCGCGTGACCGGTCCAGAACAGAACTTGTGTCCGCCCAGGAGAAACCACGCACCACACGCGATGTTCTCAGCGGCATGCCGAAGCCTGCGTCCCTGACTGAACGGGTGACCAGGCCGTGCACCGGAGCCTGCGTGAGGCCGGCAGCCCAAGTTCACAATGCCGACCAAGCCTCGACTGCGTGTGCGAGCTGCAGCGGATACGTATGCCTGCGCTGTGGCATTCAACGGGCCGATCAAAGCATGGAGTTGTGCGAAGGATGCGAGGAACGCGAAGTACAGGGGGAGGACGTCCCGGATCCTCGCACTCGGCTGCTGTCCATGGTCAACGCACTGGTCAAGGCGACCGGAACCACGCACCGACAGGTGAATGCGGAACTCAACCGAACCATTGGCGTAGCCAGCAGGTCCGGGGCCGGCGAGCAGGTAATCCTTCGTGCTGCAGATGCGGCACAGGCGTGGCTTGACCAACTTGGCTGACCGAAGCCGGCGAGCCCGGATCTGAGACGTCAGCATCCCAGGACGGGCAGTTTTCATGCCTTACTTGTCACCGCGGGCGGCACGATGCGAGTGATTTCCCCGCTCCAGCCTCGGCACCCCCGAGTGTTCGGCTCGACCAGCGGCGGCGATGAACCTGGCAACGCGGAAACGTCCATGCCGAAACCCACCTTGGCACATCAGCACAACACCGCAGCCGGCTCTGAGACGAGCCGGCCCCGGCATACCACGGGCTGCGGCTGTGCGGCCGGCGATCAGTGAGGCTTGCGCCGCCTGCCACTGGAACGTGGCCGCATGCTGGAAGAGGTACCGAAGGCTTTCAGGAACGCAGCTTCCCACTCGTCCTTCTTCACCCCACAGCGTCGTCCGTGACCAGCAGGAGCCCGCGCGAGCCGCCGTCGCCCTCAAGGGCGCCATGCTCGGGGTACCAGGCCTTCTTCTTCTCCCGTTTCGAGGCATAGCCGGGATCGCCGAGCATGCCCAGGTGCTCCCAGATGATGGGACGGGCGGGGGACGTCGGTTGTGATGGCGAAGTCGGGGAACTTGCTCTGGCCATCCGTGCCGACCACTGCTGCTCATCCAGCGCTGACTCACGCTGCCGTAGCTGCTTGCAGAGACCTGTCGTCAAGGCAGGCAGCCTGGCGCCACAGAGAGCCAGCCCGGCCCGCGCCCAGCAAGGGTTATCACGCCGGCATGAACGCAATCGCAAGCTGAGCGGCCCCCCTCGTGCGCCTGTCGCCCAGAGCTCAGCTGCGGCCACTGAGGGATTCGTGTGCGTGATCGTGGCGCATGTAGGCACTGAGAAGAATGTGGTGGGGACGCAGCCTCCAACGAGTGCGTCGGAGCTGGCGAACTCGGCCACGGGCAGCAGCAGCTTGCCCGGGTCGATCGGCTGGCGGGCCTGTGACGGCACGTTGCCTCGGCCAACGGGCTGGGCCTCTGCTCGGACACGGCCGCACCTGCGGGAGGCCTTGGTGGTGAAGCCGTCAGGGACCGACCCAGGCGTCATCGTCCCGCTCAGTGTGGATGTCGGCGTGCCTAGTCTGCCGACGGCACGGTTTCAGCACCAAAGGCAGTGGCGGGCAGGATGCTGTCGGGTCGGGCGAGCCGTCATGGCGCCGCGTATCCCTACGGCTGCACCAGTCCCGGCCTTGCTTCCCCGTCGCAACCCTCTCGGTCATGGATCGCATGGTCCACAAGACTCCCGCAAAATATCGAACGAGAATCGAATGCCTGGCCCTTGCCGTTACAGAAAGTGTGCGACCCTGCGTCTCTTTCCTAGCCTCATCAAACTGTCTTGAACTGGATATCCGAAGACGGCGAGCAGCATAGGGAGGAAGCCCGCCCTCAGTACGTCTCTCGCGATCTTTCCAGGTGACGTTTTCCCAGCCTGTGCGCCTGTCGCAGGGCCTCTCCGCTGATCGGAAGTCGGCTCGCGGAACGTCGTGATCAGCTTCAAACACAGGGGGCACAAACTCGGCAGACGGACGGTATTTCGCCACTCAGATCTGGATAACTGACCCAGAATCCGGAGTTCCCGCAGGCTGTTGTCAGTGGCGGTCTCTAACTTTTCGAGCGTGAGTGGGTGGAGCGTCCTTGAGCAGGATGCCTGTGCCCTGGCTGCTGCTGTGGCGCCCGAGGCGCAGGGAGGGGAACGGGTTGCGTTTGCAGATGTGGTGGCAGGAGGTCATGCCCGACGACTGGTCCGTGTTCGGCACGTCCGAGGATCTGACGCGTGAGCGGTACCTCGCACTGCTGGCCGCCCTCGAAGAGCTTTCCACGCGCGGACCGATGTCGACACTCTCCGACATCACCCTCCAACTGAAGGCAGTCGGCTACCACGACCCGCTGCCTCCAACCGAACTCCGCACATCATTGGACGAGTTGGCAAAGCGAGGCTTCGTCGAGCCGTTCCATGACTACGCGGCTCCGCTGCGTACTCTCCACGGCCTGACGGCGCGAGAGGAGGCATGGGCGCTCACCCGCCGCGGACGCGGCATCGTGGCCGCCGTCCGGACCGCCGTTGTCGACGTAGTACGTGCACTGCAACTGCCCAGCCGACTGCTCGACGGAGTGGAACGAACCCTGCGAGACATTCTCGCCCACCTCAGCCAGGACCCCGGCCTGCTGCCGGGTGACCTGGAAGACGTGCGCACCCGTATCGACGAACTGCAAAGGGTGACGGCCGACTTCTACGCGGCGCTCGCGAAGATGGTGCAGGCAGACGTCACCGACAACGAGGTGTTCGGCGAGAACCGGGACCGTGTCGTGGAGGCCTTGCGGCAGTTCCCCCGCGAATACGGCCGGGGCCTGCCAAGAGTCGAGACCGCCATGACAGAGCTGCGCGAGGCCGGCTTCGCCCGCACCGTAGAAGCCGCCGCCGAACACGCCGGTCTCGTCGACGCGGCCGACCAGCAGCGCTGGATCGACGAACGCATGCGCCGCCTGGCCGACCTGGAGTCGTGGTTCCAGCCAGACGGCAGCGTCCACCGGCTGATCGACTCAGCCAGCGGCGCTGTACACACGCTGCTCGTCGCCATCGACCGCCGCTACATGGCCCGCCGACGCGGAAGCGACCTCGGAGTCGACTTCAGGACCCTGGCTCGCAGCCTCCACCAGCAGCCGGACGAGAACGACGCCCGCCGTGTCTACGCGGCTGCCTTCGGAGACTGGCCGTCCTGGCACGCCGTCATCGGAGCCGGGGAAGAGGACGTCGCCCATGGCACCGCCGCCGAGGCCGGCGTCGCCCGCCACCATGTCGAGGTGACCCTGCGGGAACACGAACGGCACGGGCCCGTGACCGGAAGACCCCGCAAAGTGCCCGACACCACCGCAGAGCGTGCCGCCGCCCACGCGGAAGCCCGAGCTGCCGCACAGCACCGCCGCCACCTTCTCGCGGTACTGGCCACCGACGGCGAAGTCGGCCTCGAGCACTTCGCCGGACTGCCCTCGCAGGCCGCCTCCGTCCTGCTGAACGCCATCGAGATCGCCCTCAGTCAGTACCAGCCAGGTCGCGGATCAGGACAGGCCGTCATCGACGACGCCGGCCTCCAGGTGACCGTCCGCCCTGGGCGGCCCCGCACCACAGTCACGGTCGAGCTTGCCGAAGGCAGGCTCACCGGACCCGATCTGCGGGTGTCCGTCGCCGCCATCGGCCAGACACCCGCCCTGCCCCGCCAAGCCGCCGGCAATACGGCGGGATCGACCTGGAGCGTCGCGTGAACGAGCCCCTGCTGCTTGACGCCGATCTACGCGAGAGCGCCCAGCTGCTCATGGCATCGGGCCGCCTGAGACTGGAGAGCGACCCAGAACAGTACCGAGCGGCTCTCAAAGACCATCAGGCCCTTGCCGAATTCTTCCGGACGGAACTGAACTGGCCGCTGGAGGTCCACGAGGTCGCAGGACTCATCCGGCTGCACAAACGCCGCAGCGACGCTCCCGCCGACCGCGGCCCCCGGCTCGTCCGCGACCGAAAGCCACTGGCCGGCACCCTCGTGATGATCCTCATCTCTCTGGCCTGCGAACAGCTTTGGCGACGCCCGCGGATGGGAGTACGCGAACTCATGCAAGCCATCGCCCAAGTCTGCGCCGCTGAGTCCGCCGACGGCCGCCTGCCCCGATTCCCGGTCGTCACCTCCCAGGAAGTCAGCAAGAAGGAAGCCCGCCACAATCGGCAGAGCCTGGCCGACGCCCTGAAAGTCCTCGTGGCAGAAGGCACGATCACCGTCGACGCCGACCTGGACCGGGCCTTGGCCGACGACGAAGCCGGCGACCTCGTCGTCACCGCCTCCCGCGACCGCCTGGCCACCAAGTTCTCCTCCCTGTCGCCGACCCTCCTTCAGCTGGATGACCTGCCCCCCGACCAACACACCGCTGCACTGTCCGCAGACTCCCTCCTCGACCACGAGCCCTCCTCCAGCGCGCCCACGCTCGAACAACGACGTCTGAACGCCATACGCCGTCTGGTCGACGACCCAGGCAGTGACCCACTCGAGGACCCCACCGACACCACCGCCTACCTGCACACCCTCACCGGCCGCGAACGAGCACTCAACGTCGTCGCCGCCATCGGACTGACCGCGACCGTACGCCGGGACTGGTGGCAGGTCACCGATCCCACCGGCCAGGCCAGCGGCATCGACTTTCCCCATGGCCGCCGCATGGAACGCCAGGCCGCACTCGCTCTGCTGGCCACGCTGCCCGACCGGGACGACCCCGTCGCCGCAGTGACCCTCACCGACATCGCTGACCTGTTCACCCAGCTCCGCGCCCGCCAGCCCCGCTGGGCCGCCTCCTACGACCGCATGACGACCCTGGCCCGTGCTGCGACCCGCGAACTCACCAGCGCAGGCCTGCTGAAGGCCGATCCCAGCGCCCGTGACCAATGGTGGCCCACCCCGGGCGTGCACCTCTGGCGCATCCGCGTCCACCAGCCCGACCCGCCACCCGGCTCTCAAACACCACTGCCCCAGCAGCCCGCCGCCGACCACCCCGGCGAGCAGCCTTCCCCGCACACCCCCTCCCCGGGAGAGCACGCATGAGCCTCATCGAACACCCCGCCCGGCATCTGACCCCCGCCGCGGCAGACGAACTGGACCTGGGAACGCCCACCGCGAGCGGCCGCTGGCAGCCCACCCGCGCCGGCATCGTCAACTCCTGGGCCTGGGCCAGCGAACAACTGTTCTTCTCCGGCGGCTGGCTTGCGCTGGTCGGCCCCAACGGATCCGGCAAGTCCCTCACCGCCTCCATGCTGATCACGGTGCTACTGGACGCCGACACCTCCCAGACCGCCCTGTCAGTGTCCGGGAAAGCAGCCGGAACCCTCACCAGCCGCCACACCGACTTCAAGGACCGCGAAGACCGCACCGGCATCTGGTGGCTCGAATACGGCCTGCGCAACGAAACCGACGGCAGCATCACCTACCTGACAACCGGCCTGTGGCTGCGAGCCACCGCAGGCCACCTCCACCGCGTGTTCTTCATCGCTCCCGGCCGGGTGGGCAGCGAACTGACCCTGGAGAACGACCGGGAACCCGTACGCCTGGACGCCCTGGCCAAGCAACTCGCCGCCTGCCACGGCGAAGTGTTCACCAACTCCAAAACCCTGCACAGCTCTCTCGCCCAGCTCACCGTCCAAGACGAGCGCTCCTACAGCCAGGCCGTCCGCACCCGGCTGTTCGCCCCGCTCAACGAGGTCCAGTTCGACGCACTGCTCGCCGTGCTGCGCTCACTGCGTTCCCTGCGCACCGCCGAAGCCATCTCCCTCACCCGGATGCGGCAGGTCCTCACCGACGCCCTGCCCGCCCTGGACACCGAGAACCTCACCCAGATCGCCGACGCGATGGAACGCATCGCCGAACTCGAAGACAAACTGCAACGCACCCGCCAGGAAACCAAGCTCCTGGAAACCACCGACCGCAGCTACCGCCGCTACCTGCGTACCCTCGCCCAGACAGAGGCCGCCGCCCTGACCGCGGCCAACACCGACTTCGACAACCAGGCACGCCATACCAAGCAGGCCACCGACCAACTCGACACCGCCCAGAAAACGTCCGAGGAAGCAGGCGAGCAGTACGCCCAGAACCAGGACGAGATCTCCCGCATCGAGGGACGCCTGTCCGCAGAAGAGACACTGCTTCGCGACCACGCCGGAGCCGAACTCCACCTCCGAGAAGAACGTGCCCGAGACCTTGCTACCGAAGCACACGCCGCTGCCGAGCGGGCCGAAGTAGCCGAAACCGACGCCGACGAGGCCGCCCGCAAGGCCGCCGACAGCCTCAGCAACGCCCACGCCGCACAACAGCAGCTCACCAGGGTCGCCACCGACATGCAGGCCGGCGTCACCGACCTGGAAGCCCAAGCCGCGTTCGAACACCTCCTGACTGCCACCAGCACCCTCGCCGCGGCCCGCACCGGAACCGATTGCGCACTCGAGCCGCAGCAACTGCTCAGCCACCCCCTGGCTTGGACGGAGGACCGCCTGAGCCAGATCCAAGCCGTCGAACACGCCCTCACCACACACCGGCACGCCCAGGAATCCGAGCGTGCCGTCATGGACGAGCGCCGCACCACCGAGAATCAGGAGGACATCCGTCGCGACGCGGCCCACCAGGCCACCGGCCACCGCCGCGCCGCAGAGCAGGAACTGGCCACCCGCCTGCAGCACTGGCAGGACCAAGCCCCCCTCCTCGGCCCGATGCCCCAGGACCTGACCGACACCAGCGGCAGCGCGGACCGTACCGATACAGGTCGGATGATCGGCTGGCTCACGTCGGCCGCCGCTGCGGCCAGCTCACGCATCGACCTTCCCGGCCACCAGCAGACCGCAGCCGCCGATTCCGCGCGAGCCAAGGACGCCGCCTACCGGGCAGACCAGGCCCACGCAGAACACACCACCGCCGCAGCCGCCCAGGCCGAAGCCGCCGCCACACACGACGCCGCCCGCGCCCAGGCGGACGCCGAAGCAGCCGCCGACGAACAACAACGCGCCGATGCCCACCACACCTACGAGAAGGCCCGGCACCACGCCCAATCTGTACTCGACGCCGCCGAACAGGCCCGCAGCGAAGCCGAAGCCACCGCCGTCGAGACAGCCCGCGACTGGCTCGGTGAACTTCATCACTGGCGCGACGGCCTGACCCACCTGGACGCCGCGGACATCCCACTGCCCGACACGACCACCCCTGCGTCCAGCCTCGACACCCTCCAGCCCGCCGACCTCATCGCCGCAGCGGCCCACGCGCACTCCAAGGCCCTGCCGCGACTGCAGCACCACGCCGAAGCCGCCGCCCACCAGGTGACCACCGCAACCGACAACGTCACCACCCTGGAAAACGCCCTGGACGAAAGCCGCCGCGCCGCGCCGGTGCCACAGCCACCCGCCTGGCGTACCCGCGCCCACCCCGACGGTGCACCCCTGTGGGCCCTGGTCGACTTCCACCCCAGCCTGACGGACACCGAGGCAGACCACATCGAGGGAGCACTGCTGGTCGCCGGCCTGCTCGACGCCCGGGTCACCTCCGACGGCCGCCTGTGCGACGGCGACCTCACCTTCACCCCCGCCGCCCCGGCCACAGGCCGCACCCTGGCCGACCTGCTGGTCGTTGATCCCGCCCCGGCCATCGACGCCCACCGCGTACGCCAGGTGCTCGCCGCCATCCCCGTCGACGGCCCCGGCAGCGACATGACGGCCGGGCACCTGTCACACGGAGTCCTCACCGCCAGCGCCCCTGACGGCTACCAGGCAGCCTTCATCGGCCGCACCAACCGGGAGCGGGCCCGCCAGGAGCGCGTCGCCCGCCTCGAACAGAACCTGCATGCCGCCCGCTGCATCAGGAACGAGGCACAACAGCAACTGGCCCAATGCCACCAGAACCTCACGGACGCGACCACAGAACGAGACAGCCTGCCCACCGCCAATCACGTGAAGACCGCCCGAGCCCAGGCCGCACACCGACGTGAGCAAGCCCAGGCCCAGCACCGCCACACCGCGACCCTCCTGGCCGACGCCCAGCTGGTCCTGCACCAGGCGCTGGCCGGTCTTGAGGCCGCCGCGGCCACCCGCACCCAGCGCCTCGAAACCGCCGCCCTCACTCATCAGCACGCTCAGCAGACCACCGCCCGAGCCGCTCATGCAGCCGACGCCGCCAAGGCTGTCGCCGCCGACCTGACGGCCACAGCCCTCGCCAGCCAGGAACAACGGGCACGGGCCGTCGCCGCCCAGCATGCCGCCGACGACGAACACGCGGCCTTCCCTCGCGATGCGATCGAAACGGTCCAGGCGGCCCAGCAGGCCGAGAACACAGCCGAAGAGGACCTGACCCGGGCACAGACGGACGTCATCAAAGTCACCCGCCGCCACGAGGCAGCCGGCCAGGCCGTCAGCGAGGCCCTGCGCGCACTCAACCGGGCTGCAACCCTTCCCACAGGAGGCCTGCTGCCCACCGAGCCACGCCAGCTGAAGACGCACCGCGCCGTCTTGTCCCAGCTCGCCGGACATCTCCAGGCATGGCAGCCCGCCGCACTGCGGGTCACCGACCTCCTTACCCGGGCGGACGGCGACCAGCACTCTGCCGACGTCCGTCGCCAGCGCCATGAACGCGCAACGAAGGACGCCGACAAGGCGCGGCGGCGAGCCGATAAGGAAGCCACCTCGGTCGCCGAGATCCGCGCGCTGCACGGAGCCGAATACCAGCAGCTCGTGGCGCGGCACGACGCCACGAAACAGCAGCGGCGGCAAGCCGAGGAAAACGCCGAGCGGCTCCGGATCCGCGAGCGGGACGCCGACAACGCCGCCAGCGCCGCCCGCGCCGTGCTGGAGACGGTCACCCCGCTGCGAGAAGCCGCCGAAGGCAAACGGGATTCCTGCCTGGGCCGACTCGGCCGACTGGTCGACGAGCGCCTGGCCGTCCTTCCTGACGACCTCCCGGCAGACACCGCAGGCCGTCCCGCCAACCTCACCGCAGGCCTCACCTGGGCCCGCCGGCTGCTCACCGACGTGGCAGGCGGCGACCGCCTCACCACCTTGGCCCGCCAGCGCGACCGGGACCTGCAGACACTGGAGAACACCGCCCGCAAGGCGAGCACCGCCCTGGCCCGCTTCGACCGGCAGGTCACCCTCCTCGGCATCGAAGACACCCCCTGGCGGCGAGCCGTCGTCGCCGACCCCGCCGCCCTGCGCGGCGAAGACCTCCCCACCGTCCTCCAAGACCTGACCGCCACGGCCACACAACTCGAAGACGACCTCCGAGCCGACGTCAAGCAGACCCTCAAAACCAGCCTGTTCACCCGCCTTCAGCGGGACATCCAGCTCCGCCGACAAGCAGCCTACGAACTCGTCAGCAAGATCAGCTCCACACTCAACGGCGTCCGCACCGGCGTGGCCGACGTCGGCGTGCAGGTCGAGTGGAACGTCCGGGAAGAACCCGACGCCCAGCACATGATGAACCTCATCGACCAGCCCGCCTCCGACGACACCTTCGAGCAGATGTATGACGCCCTGCGGCAGCGCATGAACGAAAAGGCCGGTGAGCCCTGGCCCGACCGCGTCGCCCACACCTTCGACTACCGCGCCTGGCACGACTGGAAAATCTACGTCACCCACGCCTCCTTCGAGGCCGCCGGCAAGGCGAAATTCCGCGAAGTCTCCGCCCGCGCCAATCCCCTCGAAGCCCTCTCTACCGGAGAACGACGCCTGGCCACCATGCTCCCGCTGCTCGCCGCAGCGTGGTCGACCTACTCCACCCCCAACTACGCCGGACCCCGCCTGCTGTCCATCGACGAGATTGACGCCGCCTTCGACGACCCCAACCTGCGCCAGATCCTCACCCTCCTGCGCTCCTGGGACTTCGACGTGCTGGCCACCGCCCCCTTCATGACCCCCCTGATCAAGAAAGAGACCCAGCGCGCCATGGTCCACCAGGTCATCACCACCGGCCGCCACCGGGTCACCGTCCCCTGGCTGTGGCAGGGCCGCGGAGAACCCCAGCCCCTCACCCTCGACTTCACCCCCACCCCGACACAGGACACACCGTGACCGCCGACGTCGACATCCTCGCCACCGACCCCGACCTCACCCCGCTCTGGCAGGCCATCCACGACCGCCTCAGCGCCGGCACCGACCCAGCCCACATCACCAACATCACCGTGCCCACCCCCACCCCCGGCACGGTGGCCGCACTGCGGTCGTGGCTCGACACCACCGCCCAGCGCCGCCAGAACCGCACATCAGTCCCCCACACCCCCAAGGGCCTCAAAGTCCCCCTGGCCCCCCTCCTCAAAGCCCTCGGCCTGCCCGAACGCGACCTGCAGCCCCTGGCCGAGCGCGCCGTCGGCCACCCCGTCATCAACCGCAAAGAGCGCCGCCTCACCACAGCCCAGCTGCGCCAGGACCTCAAGGACTACAGCGCCCACCGACTGCCCCACCTGCCAGGGCTGCAAGCCCGGCTGGCCATCGGCGCCGACCACGACACAGCATCCGACACGCGCAGACTCATCGACACCATCGCCTCCCTCACCCGCCAACTGCCCCACCAGCCGCCCCGCACCCTGGCCAAACTCGCCCACGACCACGCAGGCGACCCCCACTACTTCGACCTCGCGACCCTGCCCGGACAACGCCTCGTCGCCGCCGTCGCCGAATTGGCCGGCCGCCCCGAACCCACCCGCCCCGACCACATCCGCGCCCTCCTCACCGAGCAAGGCATCATCGCCGACCGGCTCTGGGCCACCGTCCTGCTTCACCAGGTCCGTGCCACCGGCGATGGCCCCATCGACCGCCGCCTCAACGAAGCCAACAGCCCCGTAGCACTCAACCTCCGCGACCTCACCCACAGCCCACCCCGCCTGGGCCCCGAGCCGCTCATCGTCGTCGAGAACCCCTCCGTCCTCGAAGCGGCGATGGAGCACGCCACCACACAGCCGATGGCCTGCACCAGCGGCCAACTCCGCGCTGTCGACCACGCACTTCTCCAGCTCGCCGTCGACCAGGGCATCCCTCTCTACTACGCAGGCGACCTCGATGCCGCCGGCATCCAGATCGCTGCCACCGTGAGACAGCTGTACGGAGCCGAACTCATTGCCATGGACCAGGAAATTGTCCAAACCACAGGCAGCGATCCCTCTGTCACCCCCCTCAGCATTCTCCCCGAAGGATGCGACCCCACCCTCGCCGACGCCCTGCGCGCAGGCGGGCGGGCCATCTACCAGGAGCACGACGCCATCCTCGCCCGCCTACTCCGCCACCAGTGCCGAGAACCGTATGAGAGACGGGGCAACAGAATGCCGCCGATCTCGACGTGATCTGCACAGACGCAGCAGCGCATGCCGGTTGGTCACTGCGAAAGCCGGTAATCACGGCACCGCGTCCACGCCGGGTCAACATGGGGATGAGGGTGAGCTTGCGCCAGTGGACCACATGCCTGCGGAGGACTCTCGTCCTTCTCGCTGCCCCAACGCCGGTCCTAGTCGTACGGCAGGAAGCCCTCGGTGTCGGCCGCCCGCAGAAACGTCCTCGCAGACCCTGACGGGCAGGGCGTCGGGATGGACAGGACCGCGAGTCGGCACGATCGGCGCGTTCAGGTGGGGCCGGAGTCAGTCCCAGCGGAAGAACATGAGCGGCTCGGGCTCGTAAAGGACTCGGCTGCGCAGGTCATCCGCGCGGGAGCTCGGGGTACCGGTTGTAGGCGGGATCGCCGGGGGACACGTGGACTCGATCCGCTGGGGCGGGATCGGCGATGTGTAGAAGACATCAGCGTCGGCCGGCTCGTGCCCCAGGGCCAGGTACGGCTGCACCCTGATCAACGGCTCGGTGAGGGGCGGAGGCGGCGCCAGGTGCGTCAGGTGAACGCCAGCTCTCGGAAGGCGTTGCGGACGTCGGTGAGAGGCTGGCGGTCGCGGGTGTAGTAGAGCTTGTTGGTCAGCAGCACCGCCCACCTGTCCTGGGTGGGGGAGATCCACATGCCGGTGCCGGTGAAGCCGTAGTGGACCCAGAGGTCTTGTTCGGCGGTGGTGCCGGGGGCCGGGTGCCAGAACAGGCCGCGTTCGGGTTGGAGGCCGCCGGTCTGCACGGTGAGGGAGTGGGTGCTCCACTCGGCTCCGAAGCCGGCCTGGGCGGGGGCTGTGGTGGGGGCGAGCATGTAGCGCAGGAAGACGGCCAGGTCGTTGAGGACGGTGAAGGTGCCGGCGATGCCGCACACTCCGCCGAGGAGCCGGGCGGAGAAGTCGTGGGCGGTGCCTTTGAGGTGGGTGCCGGTGTCCTGGTCGAGCTCGGTGGGAGCGCAGCGGGACGCGATGTTGGCGGGCAGCGGGCCGAAGCGGGTCGAGTCCATGCCGAGTGGGCGCCAGGTCCTCGTCTCGCAGAGCTGGTCGAGGGGCAGGCCGGAGAGGTGTTCGGCGAGGTAGCCGAGGATGAGGGCGGCGCGGTCGGTGTACTCGACGGCTTCGCCGGGCGGTCGGTTGAGGGCCTCGTGCAGGACTCCGCGGCGGATGGCGGCGGGGTCGGTGCCGTAGAGGTCCTTCAGCTGGGCCCGGAGGGGGAGGCCGGCGGTGTGGGTCAGGAGCTGCCGGGCGGTCACGGTGCCGAGGGGGTGGCCGGTGACCTCGTCCCAGAAGGTGCCGAGCGGGGCGTCGAGGTCGAGGACGCTGTCCTCCCACAGGGCTCCGATGGATGCCCAGACCGCGAGGATCTTGGTGAGGCTGGCGGCGTCGAAGACGGTGTCCGGCCGCATCCTCACGTCCGGCTCGTCGGGGTCGAGGACGCCGGTGGTGCCCGTCGCCCGTACGCCTGCGGAGTCGCCGACGGCCCACACCGCGCCCGGGTAGACCTTGTCGCGGACGCCTTCGCTCAGCAGGTTCTCGATGTGCTCGGTGCGGTACGGCATGGTCTCCCTCTTCGTGTGGGCATCCCAGCGGCCAGCGTAGTGACGTGGGCCGGTCGGGCCGAGCAACGGCGTGCCGGTGGTCGCGGAGGGCTCGGCCCGGGTGGTCCTCAGGTGAGCTGGCTGCCTAGGCCGGCCAGTTCTCGGGCGGTCTTCGACAGGGGATACCGGGCGGCGTTGGCGTACCCGGCCTGCGTGAAGACCGGGAGGAGACCGGGTTCTGTTCGCAGGCGGTCCAGATCCCGGGTGAGCGCCGAGGGGCGGGTGAAGTCGGTCGCCATACCGGTGCGGGCGAGGGCTTCGCTGAGGCCGGGGACGGGCTGGTAGAGGACGGGGAGGCCGCAGGCTTGGGCTTCCAGGGCGACCAGGCCCATGGCCTCCAGGGTCGTGGAGGGCATGACGAGCACGTCGTGCTCGGCGAACGTCTTCCACAGCTGAGGGCGGCTGAGCCAGCCGAGATAGCGGGCCCTCACCCCGGCCCGTTGCAGCCGGGGGGCCAACGCGCGGAACTGGGCTGTGGGTGCGGCGATCGAGAGTTCGACGCCTTGGAGCGGGGCCACGCTTCGGAGCAGGGCCTCGACGCCCTTCTCTGCGGTCAGGCGGCCCGCGTAGAGCAGGCGGAGGTGGCTCTTGGACGTGCGGGTGGTACGGAGGGGCGGGTGGGTGAGGAGGCGGTCGGGGATGCCCCAGGGGATGTGGGTGATCTTGCGGCGGTCGGTCTGCGGGGCGAGCTTGAGGAGGTGGTCTGCCATGGTGCCGGTGGGGACGACGATGGCGTCGGCGGCCCGGGCGGTCGCCCGCAGGACCTGGAGCTGGTCGCGGTGGGCTTCGGCGAAGAGCAGGTCAGTGCCGTGGACCAGGGCGATTCGGGGGTGCGCGGGCAGGGCCCTCATCAGGGCGGGAGTCGCGCCGAAGGCGAGGTGGTGCAGGTGAAGGACGTCGATCCCGGAGTGAGCGAGCGCGGCCGTCAGGGCTCTGCGCAGCTGAGCGACGTACCGGCTGAAGGCCGGTCCCTCCAGGCACTTGCCGGCCACGCTGAGCAGGTCGAGGCCGGCTGGAGTCCTGGGGCGGGGCCCGGTCGGGGTGAGCATGAAGGCCCTTGCGGGGATGAGGGGTTTCTCGCCGGTGTAGAGGTCGAGGAAGAGTTCGACGCTGCCGCCGGGACTGTCGGCGGGCAGGTCCAGGAAGGTGGCCGTCAGCGGCCCCGGGGCGGGACTGGCGAGGGAGTTCATCGGCTGCCTCCGGCGATCTCCTCGTAGAGGCGGGAGATGTCGATTCCCTCGGTGGTGGCGTACTTCGCCAGCTGCCGCTGGTAGCTGGCCGGTGTGCCCTGGGTGGTCAGGAAGACCAGCTTGCCGAACGTCATGCCCCGATAGACGCGGACAGGCCGGGCGGCCCGGATCTCCAAGGTCCAGCGGATCGCATGCCCCTGGTGCCCGAGCGGGGCGGAGACGTGGACCCAGATGCCCAGGGTGCCGATGGTCCGGTCGCCGTTGAGCATCTGCGCGTACGCCTCAGAGCCGGTGCGCTCGTGGGTGACGCCGAGGTAGAGCACTCCGGGCTGGAGGACCAGACCGGTGCTGGGGATCGTCTGCTCGGTGTAGGGGGTGGGGGCGGCGGCGTCGAGGTCGCCGGCGCAGACGCGGAGGGTGGCGCCGAGGCTCCAGTCGTAGGCGTTCGGGGAGACGCGGTCGGGGTCGTACGGGTCGATGGTGATCTCGCCGGCGCGGACGGCGGCGGTGATCGCGGGGCCGGTGAGGATCACGAGGTGACCGCCCCGATGCAGGCGAGGTCCCGCCAGTAGCGGGAGGGCTGGGGGCCGTCGGCGGCCTGGTACTTGCCCGCGTACAGGTCGATGACTCCGGTGGAGACGAAGAACATGATCTGTCCGATCTTCATGCCCGCGTATACGCGCAGGGGGCGGATCGGGGAGAGCATCAGGGTCCACTGGCCGTGGAAGCCGATGTCGCCGATGGGGGCGGTGATCTCGACGAACAGGCCGAGCCGGCCGACGGAGGAGCGGCCGAACAGCAGCGGGACGAAGGTGTCGGAGCCGACCTGTTCGAGGGTGTGGCCGAGGTAGAGCTCGCCGGGCTGGAGGACGTACCCGTCCTGGCCGATCTCGACCGTGGCGGTCGGGTTGGGCTGGTGGGCGTCGATGACCGAGGCTGTGTAGGTCAGCAGGGTGGGGCCGAGGCGGACGTTGTAGCTGTTGGGGTTGACCTGCCCGGGTTCGAACGGGCTGATCGTCAGGCGGCCGTCGTGGGCGGCGGCGGTGATCTCGGGGCCGGTGAGGATCATCGTGCGCCTTCCTGGTCGGGCAGCGGGGTGGCGAGGGCGCGGCGGACGACCTCACCGAGCCGGAGGCCGGCCTGGTGGGTATGCCCGCCGAGGTAGGTGTCGGCGAGATAGCCGGTCGTCAGTACGGACCGGATGTCCGGTGGCAGAGGCCACGGGGAGATGGCCAGGGGGCCGGTTTGCTTGGTCAGGTGCGAGAGCAGTCCGGCCGGGGTTCGCGTGTGTCGGTCCGCGAGGACGGTGTGAACGAGCTGGTTGCCGAACGGCTCGATGGCCAGCAGGTTTCCGAGCGTCAGAACGTCGCTGAGGTAGGCGGGCCGTAGGGCGGTGTCGTTCAGGACGACAGCATCAGCGCCGAGGCCAGTGTGAAGGCGGGATGCGACGTCCTGGAGAAGCCGGTGACGGTCGAGGACGGCGCCGCGGTAGGGCTCCTTGACGGTACCGAGGGGAGTGCCGAGTGTTCGGCAGATGGAGTCGATCTTCTTGCCCAGGGCGGCGAGCTCGTCCGGGACCATCGCGGGGGCGGGGAAGACGGCGGTACGGGCGGCCCAGCCGGAGCCGACGGGTTCGGCTGCGGCGTATCCGTCGGCCAGCTCACGGCCCTTGACCACGAGGGTGTCGCCGACGTGCACGGGGCCATAGGTGTCGCTGTGGCAGTGGCCGGCGAAAACGACGTCCACGAACGGGCAGGCTTCGGCGAGCTTGAGATCCTCGTCGAAGCCGGAGTGGGACAGCACGATCCAGGAGTCCACGTAATGGTGGTGCGCCAGCATCAGCTCACGCAGCGCTGCCACGGGGTCGGTGACACGATGTCCTACCCGCTGATTGAGGGGGACAGTCAGGAACACGCTGACGCCGATGACTGCGGTGACGGCGACCCGGCGGCCGTGCATCTCTACGACACGGAGGCGGTCGAAGAGCGGCCGCCCGGTGGAATCGATGGCGTTGGCGCAGACCGTCATCTCGCGCAGACCGGGCTCAAAGTAGTGGGGCCAGCCGTGGTTGCCGGGTGCCAGCACGTCGTACAGCGACGTGAGGATCTCCCGCTCGATAGTGCCCTGGCCCAGCTGGTAGTAGCCGGTGCCCTCGAAGAAGTCGCCACAGTCGGCGATGAGCGAGGTCGCCTTGAGCTGGTGCAGGTGCGGCAGGAGCCTGCTGGCCTCGTCGAGAGCGGAGTGCAGGTCGGTGGTGGCCACGATCTGGCCATACGTCCTGCTCATCACGGCACGTCGGTGAGGTCGGCACCGAGGGCACGGAGCTTGGCGGGCAGGTCGGCGTGACCGCGACGCAGCTGATCGAGCCCACTGACAATAGTGGCGCCCCGGGCACCGAGGCCGGCGATCAGAAGAGCGGAGCCGGTGCGGATGTCGGTGGCCTTCACGGTGGTGCCGTTCAGGCGCTGTGGTCCGTCCAAGCGGCACTGCGTGGGAGAGAGTTCCTCGATCACCGCTCCGAGCCGGGCGAGCTGGGAGAGTAGGTTTCCATGGCGGCCAGGGTTGATGCCGTCCGCGAACAGATGGGTGCCCGGCAGAGTAAGGGCCAGGGCCACCAACGCGGGCTCGAAGTCGGCGTCCAAGCCGTCCGGGGCCAAGGAAGCAACCGCCTGCAGCGGCCGTCCGCTCACGGTGCGGGCCCGGTAGACGGTGATCGCGTCGGGGGCGAGGCAGACCGGGATACCGGCCCAGTCCAGCAGGCCGGCCAGCACCTTGAGATCCGCTCCAGCCACGCCTTCGATGCACCCTTCACCACCAGTGGCAGCGATCGCGCAGGCCAGGGTTCCCGCCTCGATCTTGTCGCCGGGAACCGTCCAGGCGACGGTCCCGGCCGGGACGCCCGGCGGCGGGGCCAGCGTGATCGTGCCGCTGTCGGCCTGGGCCGTCCACCCGGCGGACTGTAAGGAGGCGAGCACGCCCGTGGTCTCCGGGGACAGGTTGGGGTTCCCCAGTTCCAGACAGCAGCCGGCCACGACCGCCCGGCAGATCGCGGCGATGCTCGCTCCCCGCGAGCGGAACGGCAGCGCCAGGACGACCTTGTCGCGGGCCCGGTCGGCGGCAAGGATCCGGTATCCGGTGTCATCGAGCAGGACGATGTCACCGAATGCCTCGTAGACGGTGAAGTGCAGCTCCATCCCGCGGTCACCGATCTGACAGCCACCCGGCCAGGGAAGGGCCGCCTGCCCGTAGGCGGCCAGCAGAGGAGCCACCAGGTAGTAGGAGGCCCTGATCTGCCCGGCGTCGGTCAGATCGGGCGCGGCGGCCAGGTGCTCCTTGGGCACCACGATCACGGCTCCCGGTTCGGCGACCGGGCGGGCGACGCGGTAGCCGCATTGTTCCAGTAGGCCGAGCATCCTCTGGACGTCGGCGCTGGCCGGGATGCCGGACAGGCGGACTCCGCGGCCCAGGGACGCGGCGGCGGCTAACAGCGGCAGAGCCGCGTTCTTCGAGCCGTCCACCCGGACCGTCCCGGCGAGCGGACGGCCGGGGCGGACGGTGACGGCGTCGACGCCTCTAGCAGGGGCGGGGACAAGATCCATCAGAACCTCCTGATCGCAGGTGGTCGGGGTGGTGTGGCTGCAAGAGGCGGTACGACCGAGCCGCTGCTCACCACGCGCTTCGCTGTTCAGCGGTCGGTGGTGAGGGCGCCGAGATACGGTTCGGTGTGACCACGACCGGTTGGTGGACCGTGACATCGAGGAGCTGACCGGCGTGGGTACGCAGCGTCCAGATCGGTCCGGCCAGGCTGGCGAAGGCGAGGAACGCCAGGGCGATCCGGCCGCTGTGGTCCGCCCGTACGAAGGACGTGGAGCGAGGAGTACGGTGTCGGGCCCCGCTCACGAGGTCTCCCCGAGGGCGTTCTCGTGTGCGGCGAGGAGGCGGCTGGTCTGCGCGTACAGCCGTTCCAGCTCGGCCGAGGTGAGGACGAGGGCTCCCTCGCGAGACGAGCCGTCCTCGAAGTAGATCTCGACGGGCACCGAACCTTGGCGAGCGCGCGGGTCGTAGACCGCGTCGCGGCCGGGCAGCAGCGTGACGTGGGTGGCCTGCACCGGCACCGGCCGCAGTGTCGTGCCGTCCGCCGGCGCCGACCAGGCGGGCCCGCCGCCGGGCGGCCGCAAGTGGAAGGTGGTGGCGGAGTCCTCACCGGGAAGGTTGACCACGACGCCAACCCGGCCCTCGCGGGCGGTGTCGGCGGCGAGGTCGCCGAGCTGAGGGAAGAAGGGAGCCGCTGTTCCTAACTCGGCTCCCTGCGATGGGAGATGGGCAGAACGTCGTCCGGTCATGCCCCGAAGCTAGGAACCACCGCCACCCCGAATATGAGCCGGAGGAATACGGCCCCTATCCGTCCAGGTGAAAACGGTCGGACATGCGCCGCAACTTCTCCCGCGTGGCTGCCCGTTCGGCGTAGACGATGCTACGGAGCGTGGAGCGGGCGATGGGGTGGTTGCGTACGAGCTGGGGGGCGATCCGCTCGGCGGTCTCCAGCTCGCCGAGGGCCTTGTCCCGGTTGCCATCCCACAGCCACGCCCGCGCGATGTCCATGTGATGGTGACCCTGACGCGAGTTGGGAAGAGCGCCCACCAGCTCGGGGCTGGTGCGACGGTTGATCTCCAGAGCCTTGCCCTGCTCGCCCATCTCCAGGGCCACGCTGATCGCGTGGATCTGCACGTTCCCCGCGGAGAACGTCAACGAGTGCCGGTCGTACACCGGCACCCCGGTGTACGCGTCCATCCGCTCGGCGGCATCCTTCGCGTACCCGATCCGGTCCTCCGCCTCAGACGCCCGGCCGGCGCGGGCAGCCGAGACCGCCGCCCGGAGCTGGAGCGTTCCCCAGGCCCGTACAGCCAGCGGGTCACCGTCCTCGTACGCCTGCTGCACCGAGCCGAGGGCCTTGTCCGAGAGCGTGAGCGCGTCCGACCAGTCGGCCGTGGCCCACATGTCCCACACCCGCATCCAGTCCGCGACCGCGGGCAGCACCGGGTCCCCGGAAAGGCGGGCCGACCACGCGGCCCGCTCGCAGGCCATCGCGACCAGTTCGGGGTGGCCGAGAGAGTGGGCGGCCGTGTGGGCGAACTTGCAGCACACCGCGTAGATCGCGTACGCCTCCTCCCGCTCGTGCCCCTCCGACACCTCGGCCAGAGCCCGCGCCTCGCGGAACAGGTCCGGCAGGACCCGCAGGATCGCCACGTTCGACGCAGTGTCGCGCAGCCGATGCAGGCGGGTCACCTCACCCCACAGCTGTGGGGCCGCCCGCGGCGTCCCGTCGAAGACCGGTGTGAGGTCGTAGCGGCGCAGCTCCCGCAGGATCGAAGAGGCGGCCACCCGCCACTGGTTGTCGTCCGGGGAGCTGCTGTACGGGCGCCCGATCAGGTCGTTCGGGTGGACGTGCAGCTCCGCAGCCATTTGGTTGAGCAGTCCGACTCGGTCCAGCTCGATCAGGCCCCGCTCCATCTTCGACACCCAGCCCTGCGACTTCCCCAGGGCCGTCGCGAGATCCGCCTGGGGCATACAGAGGCGCAGCCTCGCCCTGCGGACGCGTCGGCCGATCTCCTCGGCTTCCTCCAGCATCAGGACACCTCCCAAACCGTCGGACCACCGGGCTGATCACCGGGGTGTCCGTACGGTGTTCGTCAGCAGCACGGTACCCAGGAGACTGCGTGAGTGGGGGCAGTTATGGTTCCGACCGAACGCCGTTGGGGCCCCGGATCGTGAACATCGACAGCGTCAATATCTGCCCCGGCTGGCTGAACCTCGTCACCTACAGCACCGCGAAGGCCGGACTGCTGGGTCTGCCCCGCTCTCTCGCCCGGGAACTGGACCCGTACGGCATCATCCCTGTGCGTGCTGGGAGCACCCCTGCTGACGGGAGAGACAACGTAGACCACCCACTCAAGCCTGCGGCCGTGCGCCGTCGTCACATCCGCGACACTCCTCGATATCGAGGTCCTGGACCGTTCGGCAATGATCGCAACTCCAGTGTGCCGGGGCGGGCGTGACCTGATGCGCGTCCTTTGGACGGACGGACAGGTCGATGTCCTGGCGCAGGGCCTTCCTGATCGAACCGTTGGGGTCGAGATGCGGCGCGATGGAGGTCAGCATCATCGCTGCCCACCGGTGATCCGCCGATGCCGAGGAAGCGGCTCGTGCCAGGAGCGAAGGGCTGTCGCCTGAGGTCATGATGGCGACGGCGTGGAACAGACCGGCCCGGGGGCGAAACCAATGCGTCCGGTCCCTGTCGAACAGTTCCTGCCCGTCCCACGGAACGCAACCTCCGTCCAGGTTGATCAGCACTTTCGCTGCCGACCACGCCACCCACGAGGACTTGGCTTCCAGGCATGTCAGCAACGCCGTCTTCTGGGCATCGGTGAGGACTTGTGTCACTCCTGGCAGCAGCGAGGGTGTGACCAGCGGCGGTGTGCTTGCAACGAGCCATTCGTCCGTCAGTGAATCGGGCGCGATGGTCTTCTCTAGACGATGGGCCTGGGCAGCCACGGCCGCCTTGCCGATGCCGTATGCGTCCGCCGTCGCGTCAAGCCATGCCCGGCGTTCCGCAGGGCCGTCGTGGGCGAGTGCGCGAGCGATCTCGCTGACTGAAGAACTTGAGTACTCGGTCGCTGCGAGAAGGTCGCCGAGGGCGGTGAGCGACCAGTAGTCGTCCTCCGCAGACTCCGGACACGGGTCGTGAAGGGACACAAAGTCGGAGAGGAACGCAGCCCTGTCGTCCCGCACGCTGGAGGTCCAGTCCCACAGCGAGGCGAGATACTCCCAACGTCGACGCACGTCGAATCCCGCGCGCGCGAGCGCGATGTAGATCCTCTCGGCCATGCGCCCTGGCGCGTGCATCGCCAAGGCGAACAGACGCTCACCCGCATCCTCGGGAAGCTCATCAAGGCGCTCTGCCGCACGCAGGGCGATGTGTTCCAAACCCAAAGCGAGACGTACCCCGCCGATTATCTCTATGTTATGCCGTCTCCTACGAACGACTTCGGGGTCCTGCGGCAGGGGGAGGGCCAACACTGCGCGGAGCGCTTCCATCTCTGCCTCGCCCAGGGGAGACGCGTCCGTTCGTGCGTCCGTCAGCGCGCACAGGGCCCGGGCAATCGACTGCGCCCTGCCATTGAGCTTGGCCAGCCCCACGAGGTCCTCACGGTGCTGCCGCGATTCCGACGGCAGGGCCAACAGGCAGGCGGCCTCGACGAAGGGCCAGGGGCCCGCGGCGCGCGTCTTATCCCACAACGCCGGGAGGAATTCCAGCGGCTTGCCTGGGCCGCGTGGGGGGATCGGCTCGCCCGCGAGCGCGCCGAGGACTCCGTCCCTCAATTGGCCCAAGGCTCGTGCTGCCTCGCTGCCGGAAAGAGTTACGACACCGCGCTCTGCGAGGTCGGCCACCATAAGGGTGGCCTCCCGCTGTGTCTCGCCGACATCGAGCAGAGCCCCGACCGTGCGGGGATCGAGTCCGGCAGCGAGCGCGATGGCTCCGTCCGAGTCCGTGTGGACGAGGGCGTTGCCCAGCCAGTCCCGCAGGTCCTCGGCCCCGCACGACCGCGCCCACATCGCCGTGGCGATCTCGGCGAACACCTTGCTTCGGGTGGTGAGTTCACCCGCCCCGTTCACTACGAACACGGCAACGTGCTCGTCCCAGAATCGGAGCACGTGCTTCGCCGCCTCCCCGGCCGCGGCCGGGGACATGGCCCAGCGCACAGGGTCTTGCAGCATGCCTGTCAGCGACTCGAGGGCACGTTCGGCGGACGGGGTCGCCTCGCCGTCGAGGAGCCGGCCGAGCGTGACGAACCCGTTGAGGAGCATGCCCGTCGTGAGTGCGGGTGCCCAGGGCCGGGACGGCGTCAGCGTCCCGCGCAGCCGCTCCTGCTCCCAGCGGTCCACGGACTGTTCCACCGCGCGGTGCAACAGCGCTGCGCGGCCTTTGGGGAGGTCGTCGTCGCGCGCGTTCGCGCAGACGAGGGCAAGCAGAGCGGCAAGCAACGGCACCTCGAGAAGGTGTGCGTGCTCATCCTTCGCATGCCTGATCCAGGCGCGTCGCGTGGTGAGGAAGGCCGCTCGGTCAGGTTCGGGAATCCGCGCCTCGGCACAGGCGACCAGGATGGTGTCGACCGTCGCGCCAAGATCCCGTGGAGGAGCGAGCTCGACGCGGGGCAGGCCGAGCCGCTTCGCGGCCCCTTGCCTGTTTGCCCGGGTCGTCACCACGAACCCGCAGGAGGCAGGCAGTGACGTGAGGATCTCTTCGAGCTGCTGCGCGACCCAAGCGGCGCGGTCCCCGCATTCGTCGAGCCCGTCGCAGAGGATCAGCGCGCGGCCCCGGTCGATCTCCTCGTGGAGAAACGCGGCGAGTGGCGCCCGGTCCGTGTCCGGCGCATAGCAGGTTGCGGCGTTGTCGACCAGGCCGTCGACAGTCAGGCGTTCCGGTTGTGCCTTCACCAGACGCGGCAGCGACACGAGGACCGGGATGGGGGCGGCGGTGTTGCCGGCGCAGTGGGCTGCGATTTCCCGCACTGCTACTGACTTTCCCGAGCCTGGTTGTCCCACGATGAGCATGCGGCGCCAGCGTCGCAGGCGGGGGAGGAGGAAATGGGAAGTCCGCTCGCCCTCCATGTCGATCTGGAGGCCGCCGATGAGGTCGTCGACAACAAGGGGTGGGAGGTCATCGGCGAGCAGGCTGAGGTCGATCCGCCCGGTCTCCGCCGTGAGCCGGGTGCGGTACACGCTGACGGCGTTTCGACGGGAAACCAGACGCATGGCCGTCGGACCTCCCGGGTTCGGGAGCACGGTCACCTCAGCGGCGGCCAGGGCTGCGACCCACTCCTCGGCGGAACTTCCGAGCGCTTCGCCTGCCTGCCGGTGGAAGAAGTCAGCCAGGGCACTTACAGCCTGAGGTCCTTGCGCGTCCGCGACCACGAAGTCCATCAGAGCGGCCAGCAGGGCCCGGTGCAGTGCCGGTCCGGTCGATCCGGGCAGATGAAGGACACGCGCCCGGTCGAGGACGATCCCACTGACCTCCGGTGCAAGCCGGGCGGTGAGGAGTGCGAGGGCGTCGATCTCGTCAGCGGTCTCCATGGGCAGGCCCGCACGATGGCGTCGCAGAGCCCGGTCGAGGTTCTTTACATCGCCGACGAGTTCCTCACCGGCGATGACCAGCAGATCGTCAGGACCGAGCGTCGGGACCTGGCCTACCCACCCCTTCAGTGTCTCCTCCAGCGGACGCCCTCGGTCGATCTTCCGCTTCGCGGACACGTAGGCACGACGCCCGTCGGAGAAGGTGACACGGATGTCGTCGGTCGGGTCTCTGGTCTCGAAGTCCAGCCGGACGGGCCATACTTCTGGCGGCAGACCCAGCCCTGGCACCGTACGGCTGCGGAGCCCGTGCACGGCCAGGTGCGTGGCCAGCTCGCACCGAAAGACACTGCCGACCTCTCCGGCCTGCCCTGCCCTGCTCACTCCGACCGCACCCCCGCCCGCCCCGTATTGCCTGCCCCGGACCTCCGACAGAGCACCGCCTCATGCTAAGGCGTCACACGGAGAAGCCAGGACGATGCGCGGCCGAGCGATTGAGCCCTCATGGCCTTGCTCGGGGACAGTCCGCCACCACGTTCAGGAGCGATGACTCCCGCCGTCCTGCCGGCCCAAGTACAGTCTGCGTACTGCACGATGCCGTGCCCCCACTCCAGGCCGTAGCCCTCACCGCCAGGAACGCCGCCAGTTAGCCGGGACGTCTTCCCGGCCGACCAGCCCCTCAGCCGGACCGCCACAGTTCCCGCCGATCCGCCCCCGCTCATGGTGCCGCGGTTTCCAGGTGGGCGCGGGTGGTCGGCGTGTCAGGGATGCTGAGGCAGGTGCCGCTGATAGCTACCACCAGAAGGCCAAAGCGCCCCGGCAGGAGGGACCGCGCTCGAAGAGCACGAAGTAGGTCGAACAAGGCAGGGAGCGGCCGTACACCGATTCGGCACTGGGCATGACACAGTCCGGTTGAAGTGCGTTTCGGCACCGGCAGGTCTCCCCGTGCCCCGGTCAGCGTGGCGTCCGTGAGCCGGTTGAGCTGCTCGGTCGGCGCCGCTCCGCGATAAGCAGCGCCGGCAGCAGTGGAGGGAGCGCCCACTCGTCGCCCTCGGAGTACTCCTCGTAGACGCGGATGACGGAGTCGGAGAGCACTGCGTCGAGGTCGTCCATGGTCAGCCGCAGGAGGACGGCGTCGGCCTGGGTGAGCGCGAGCACACCCCGCTCATCGGACTCCTCTCGGACTCCTCGCGGACCTCCATCAGGACGTCCTCCACGCTCCCCGGCGCTGTCGCCATCCAAGAGACGGTGAACGCGATCCACCCCTCAATCCGCACCAGGACATCGCGCCGGCACCTACCGCACATCTTTCCCACTCGAAACTGCCTCCTGCTGAGGCATCGCAGCGACGATGACATGCGCAGAAGCACCTGCGAAGCGCCGTCAAGGGGCGCAGGCAGCCAGCACCGCCCCGGAACGCCAGGACCGACCAGAATGAAGGAGCTCATACATGTACGACTGCGCGGAATGCGGTCAGCCCCGGCACGGCGGGCTGTTCTTCGGCGCCTGTATCGGAGACGCACAATGGTGTTGCCTACGCTGCCAGAGCCCCAGTCACAGGAACCTGATCACCGACCTGGACAACCGGGCACGGGACATCCTCAGGCGCGACACCGACGGGGTGCACTGGCCCTACGGGCCGAACATCTACGTGCAGATGCGCGCTGACCTACTGGACTGGGCTGACCAGCACAAGCTCCGCAGCGGTGACACACGCTGCTCCTCCGGACTTCACTGGCTGGACAAAGGCCGCTGCGCCAAACGGGACTGTCACAGCAAACCGGACTTCTACGACCACACGACGATGTGGCTTTCGCGGAACACCGGCCGGCCAGCTCTGGTCTTCACCCAGCCCTACCGCTCCGTCGACCCTGCCGAGATCGACCCGGCCATCAGCGACCACCCCTCTCTCACAGCGGAGATCAGCCCGGAGAGCTGGTACGGCGGAGGCACCACCGGCGTCTACATCTGGAACGACAACAACCGCTGAGTGGCCTCCTGTGTCCGTCTCTCGTCTCAGCAGACCCGTAGGAGACGGACTGCCACCTGCGCCGGTACTTCCACCACGCGAGATGCGTCCCACGATCGACAAACCCGCCCAATCGAAGGACTTGGTGCGCCCCTACGTCTTAATATCGAAACCAGAGAGGAAAAATATCCATTGAGATGAAGGCAAAGGATGCTGTTGAAGACACTGAGAGAGGCCATGAAGCCTCCCTTGACCAGACGTGCGCCAGCGCCGCTATGAGGTAGGCGCCCATCAAGCCGTCACTGTCGACGGCTACGCCTACCTGCGGACTGGTCCAGGCCGTGCAAAGTCGCGGTCCGGACCACGCGACAGCAGGGCGCCGAACGCGCGGGACGTACGGACCCCGCTGTCAGACGCTGTCGGTAGCGTCAACGCATGGACCACCTCAGAGCCCTCAGCACCGACGGCTGGACAGTCATCGTCGCCGTCGTCGCCGCCCTCATCGCCGTATGGCAGGCGTCTATCGCCCGTGGCACCGCCAAGAGGCAACTGAAGCTCTCTGAACGCATTCACCGGGAACAGAACGAACCGTACGTCATCGTGGACATCCAGCCGGATCCCCTGCACGGGGCCCTGCTGCTCGTCATCGAGAACACCGGCCCCACTGTCGCGCGTGATGTCCGCATCTCCTGCGACCCGCCCCTGGAGTCCGGATGGGCCCCCAGACAGGGAGAACCAGACCTGACCCAGGTCATGCAGGAGGTTCTCGGCCGGCGCATCCCCATCCTGCCGCCGCATCGCCGGCTCACCTTCCTCTTCGACAACAACGATCGATTCCAGAACGACCTCCTGCCCCGCGTCTACACCTTCACGGTCGACGCGAACGGCCCGGAAGGCAAAGTCGAGACGGCGCAGTACATCGTCGACCTGGATGCAGTGAAGTGGATCCTCATCGAGGCCCGGCCCACCAAGCACCTCGAAGACAAGCTGGTCAAGATCGAAAAGGCGATCCGCGGACCAGGTCACACGGCCCGGCGAAGTCCCCTTCCCGGAGGATCCCCGCTTCCAGACGGAGTCCCGGTACAGGTCCAGCAGCCGACGCCCGCCAGCCAAGAGTGATCCGATCTCAGGCTCGGGCCGTCAGCCCCCGTACCCCATGGCATCGACAGACCAGCCGATACAGAGATGGCGCCGCACGACCAGGACGCCACTGCAGAGAAGCAGGGCAACCGCACAGGCAGCAGACACCGCGAGGGGCCGCGGCCGCTGCGCCTTATCAGGCAGCCAGAAGTCTGCCGGGCCGGCCGAAGACGTCCTCGAACGGCATGGACTGGCCGGCGGGGACGAGGAGGTAGGGCGTGCCGGAGCCGGCAGTGGTCCGTGGGCCTTCCTGCCCGTAGCTGAGGGCGTCATAGGGGGTGAGGAGGTCGAGGTTGTCGAAGATGTAGTACAGGGGGAGCTGGGTCCAGGCGACGAGCTGAAGGTGGGCGGTGATGGCAGCCCGTTCGATCACGTGCCGCCGGCTGGCCCGGCTGGTCATCCGGCTCTTGCAGTCGATCAGCACGACCTGCCGTCCCTGTGCGGCGATGAGGTCGGGCATCCAGCGCAGCGAGCTGCTGGTGTGGTGCAGGGCGAGCCGTACGGGCTCGCCCATGACTCCTTGCCCCCAGGGGCTGACGTGCCATCCGCGGCGGTTGAGTTCCTGGGCGACGCGTTGTTCGTGAGCGTCACCGATAGCCTTCCTTGTCTGAAAGCTCGGCATACGGGGGAGTGTGGCGCACCCCGGCCTGGATGAAACAACGACCGCTCCCAGGCCCCGTATGGTTCGGCCACACCCCTCCCACGTACGCGGACGTCCGTCCTTGTCCGTGAGTGTCCGACCACGTCCGCCGGTGTCCGACCAGGTCCGGCTGTCACCGGCTGGAACTTGGCCGGATCACCACCCCGCTGCAATCCGCCGGCACGAGCCCCGGGGTCAGGCCCCCCCCGGCGGCGCTGGCGCCCCGACCGTAGCCGTGACAGCCGTCCTGTCCTCCAGGCCGTCCAGGCGCGCTGCCAGGACATCGGCGTCATCTGCCATCCGGCGCAGCCGCCTGGCGAACGCCCGAGTCTGATCAGCGTCCAGATCCGCCGAGAATCCCGGGCAGAAGAACGAGACGACAGGCCCGCACGACGGGCTGTCCCCCCAAAACAGCTGCGCCGTCACGACTCCGGCGCCATCACCCGGTGCCCGGGCACAGTGCTCCTGGCCGAAGAATCGAGCCCCCCAGTTCGCATCCCGCATCGGGTCCGAGCCGGCCTGCATGTCTGCCAGCCGCGCAGCCAGGGGCGCCAGCCCCTGGAGGAACGCGTGCACCTGTTCCTGAAGCCCAGCGATCTCACCGGGGCTCGTCAGTTCCAGGCACGAGCCGGCGATGTCCGCCCAGACCTCCCACGCCCGCGGGTACTTCTCCTCAGGATCCAGCTCCACCAGCTCGGCACCCGCCTGCACCCCGCCACGCTCATCGAGCGTCACCGCGAACCCGAACGCACGATGTGGAGCTCCCGGGAACTTCACGTGATCAACCACGCAGGCACCCTCCAGCCCCACACAGCCGTCGCCTACCTCACTGCTCACGCCCCCGCTCCCTTGTACACGCGCCGGGCCTCGGCAAGCCGCCCGCACAGACCGTCCAGTACGTCCAGGTGCGCCCGCAAGGTCTGAATCACGTTCGCGCGCTCGCCGGGGCCGAGGCACTCCATCCACTCGTCCATGAATACCTCCAGACTCACGTAGGGCACTCGGCGTGAGGCCTGACTGGAATGCGGTTCAACGCGGATTGAGCCCGACAGCACCCGCGAGTCGGCGGTTCCCTCCTTGGCATCCCAGACGGGAAGCTCAAGGGCCGCACCTGCACCGATGTCGTGGGAGATGTCCTCGAGCATGGTCCCCTCCCGCATGGCGCTGGTGTGGTCGCTCACGCACCCTTGCGGGCACCAGGTGAGGAAGGGCTCCTTGGAGTGCCGATCTCGCCGCAGCACGACGAGGGGCCGCTCCGCGGGGACACCAAGCTCCCGGGCGAAGAGAGCGGACACGATCCGCTCACGTTCGGCCGTGGCCAGCCCCGACGGAAGCGAAATCACCCACTGGCTGTCCCCGATGTGCAGCACCCGGCTCACCGCGCCGTCACCCAGGGCCGCTTCACGTGCCAGGTGGACGCCAGACCGAAGAGAGCACACCCACCAACCGGCGAGCAGGTACAAGTCTCAAGACGTCCGGCAGCACCACGAGTCCGCCAGGACGAGAAGAAGAGAAGCGACAGGGACTCTCCCGAGCAGCAAAGCAACCCTGCCTCATCAAGCGTGAGCCCACCACACCCCGCCACGCACAGAGCCGGCCTCAACACCATCCATTAGACGGAAGCCAGACACCACCACGTTTGAAACAACCAGGCCCACCCCACCACCCAAGCAACCCACCACTCCCCGCCAGGGGAGGAGGTGGCAGCCAATCAAATCACTGCCCAAAAAACCCACATGACATCAAGGCGCCGGCAGGCGCCCCCACAAGCCACCCCTTCCCGCCAGGGAAGGGCAACACCCAACCCCCTCATGCCGCCAGGCATGACACCCCATCAACCCTCCGGCCGCCAGGCCGGAGCTGACAACCACCCCACGTTGGGCCGCCAGGCCCAACCCCCCCCCCCCCCCGTGCCCCCCCCCGCGGGGGGGGGGCCCCCCCGGCCGCCGCCGGGGGGGGGGGGGGGGGGGGCCCCCCCCCCCCCGCCGCCGACCTGCCGGCCCACGTGGTGAGCTGAACCCCCGCCCCGCGCCCGTGCCGCCCCCGCCGTACCGCCGCCCACCGCTTGCCCTGCCGCCCCCGCCGTACCGCCGCCTCCGCCGTACCGCCGCCCGCCGCTCGCCCCGCCAGCTCCCCGCATCCGCTCCCGTACAGCAGAAGGAAGGCCCCCGACATGACCCGGGTCCTCGTGGTCGACGACGAGCCGCAGATCGTCCGCGCCCTGGTGATCAACCTCAAGGCGCGGAAGTACGAGGTCGACTCCGCCCCCGACGGCGCCACCGCCCTCAAGCTGGCCGCCGAACGCCATCCCGACGTCGTCGTCCTCGACCTCGGCCTGCCCGACATCGACGGCGTCGACGTCATCAAGGGACTGCGCGGCTGGACCCGGGTCCCGATCATCGTCCTCTCCGCGCGGCACACCTCCGACGAGAAGGTCGAGGCGCTCGACGCCGGCGCCGACGACTACGTCACCAAGCCCTTCGGCATGGACGAGCTCCTCGCCCGGCTGCGCGCCGCCGTCCGCCGTGCCGAGCCCGTCGGCGGCGCCGAGGACGGCGTCGTCGTGGTCGAGACCGAGGACTTCACCGTCGACCTGGCCGCCAAGAAGGTCCACCGCGACGGCAGGGACGTCCGCCTCACCCCCACCGAGTGGCACCTCCTGGAGGTCCTGGTGCGCAACGGCGGCCGCCTGGTGAGCCAGAAGCAGCTCCTCCAGGAGGTCTGGGGCCCCTCGTACGGCACCGAGACCAACTACCTCCGGGTCTACATGGCGCAGCTGCGCCGCAAGCTGGAGACCGACCCCTCGCACCCGCGCCACTTCGTCACCGAACCCGGCATGGGGTACCGCTTCGAACGTTGAACCGGGGATCTTCCGGCCGGAGCGGTGACCGGTACGCTTTCGGTATGAGTGCTGCACCCCGTACCGACAAGCCGGCGGGCCGGTTCCGCCGGATGCTCGACCGGCTCTCCTCCTCGCCGGAGGACCTGGAGTCGGAGGAGCTCCAGGAGGACTCGGCGGCCTCGGGCTGCACGCGGATCTGCGACTGTTCCGACCGCCAGATAGTCAAGGTGACTGGTACCTTGCGCACGGTCACCCTGCGCCCCCGGGCCGGTGTCCCCGCCCTGGAGGCCGAGCTCTTCGACGGCACCGCGCCGCTCGACGTGGTCTGGCTGGGACGGCGCTCCATCGTGGGCATCGAACCCGGCCGCAAGCTGATCGCCTCCGGCCGGATCTCCATGAGCCACGGCCGGCGGGTCCTCTTCAACCCCAAATACGAGCTCCGACCGCTCGGACAGGAGTAGCCGGTGACGTCCGTCGACAAGCCGACCACCGCACCGCCGACCCCGGACCAGGACGCCCGGACCGACAAGGCGGTGACCGAGGCCGCGCTCTTCGAGGCGTTCGGCGGCATCCGGGGCATGGTCGAGACCGTCCTGCCCGGACTGCTCTTCGTCACGATCTACACGATCAACAAGAACCTGCAGCTCTCGGCCATCGCCGCGCTCGCCGTCTCCCTCGTGCTCGTCGCCGTCCGGCTGCTGCGCCGCGACACCGTCAAGCACGCCTTCAGCGGCGTCTTTGGCGTCGGCTTCGGCGTCGTCTTCGCGATGATGACCGGCAACGCCAAGGACTTCTACCTCCCCGGCATGATCTACACGCTCGGCCTCGGCCTCGCGTACATCATCACCACGCTCGCCGGCGTCCCGCTGATCGGCCTCATCCTCGGCCCGGTCTTCAAGGAGAACCTCTCCTGGCGGACCCGGAACCCGGGACGGAAGAAGGCGTACGCGAAGGCCAGCTGGGCCTGGGGCCTGATCCTGCTCGCCAAGTGCGCGATCCTCTTCCCGCTCTACTGGTGGGCCGACACCACCCAGCTCGGCTGGGTCCTCGTTGCGCTGAAGATCCCCCCCTTCCTGCTCGCCGTCTACCTGACCTGGGTCTTCCTCGCCAAGGCGCCGCCGCCGATCGACGTCTTCGCCGAGATGGAGGCGGAGGAGAAGGCCGAGAAGGAGCGCGAGGCAGCTGCCCGCGCCGCCGGCGGACAGGACGCCTCCTCCTAGAGGAGCGCCGGCCCACGGCGAAGGGCCCGGGACCTGTGAGGTCCCGCGGCAAACTGCAAACGGCGAACGGCAGACCGAGAAGGGCCCGGGACCTCAAAGGTCCCGGGCCCTTCCGCGTACCGTACGGCTCTACTCCGCCGGCTCCCGGCGGACCTGGAGCAGATCCTCCAGCTGCTCCTCGCGGGCCTGCGCCGCCACGAACAGCAGCTCGTCGCCGGCCTCCAGGGTCTCCTCCGGGCTCGGCGTCAGCACCCGCGAACCGCGGATGATCGTCACCAGGGAGGTGTCCTGCGGCCAGTCGACCTCGCCCACCTGCGTACCGGCCACCGCCGACTCCGGCGGCAGCGTCAGCTCCACCAGGTTGGCGTCGCCGTGGCTGAAGCGGAGCAGCCGGACCAGATCGCCGACGCTCACCGCCTCCTCCACCAGGGCCGACATCAGACGCGGCGTCGAGACGGCGACGTCCACGCCCCACGCCTCGTTGAACAGCCACTCGTTCTTCGGGTTGTTCACCCGGGCGACCACCCGCGGCACGCCGTACTCGGTCTTCGCCAGCAGCGAGACGACCAGGTTCACCTTGTCGTCACCGGTGGCCGCGATGACCACGTTGCAGCGCTGCAGCGCCGCCTCGTCCAGCGAGGTGATCTCACAGGCGTCGGCCAGCAGCCACTCCGCCTGCGGCACCCGCTCCACCGAGATGGCCGTCGGCGCCTTGTCGACCAGCAGGACCTCGTGGCCGTTCTCCAGGAGCTCGCCCGCGATGGAACGGCCCACCGCACCCGCGCCCGCGATCGCGACACGCATCAGTGACCGCCCTCCTCAGGACCCTCGGCGAAGGCCGCCTCGACCTTCGCGATCTCGTCCGTCCGCATCATCACGTGCACCAGATCCCCCTCCTGGAGCACCGTCTGCGAGGACGGGATGACCGCCTCGCCCAGCCGGGTGAGGAAGGCGACCCGCACGCCGGTCTCGTCCTGGAGCCGGCTGATCTTGTGTCCGATCCACGCCGGGGAGGTGTGCACCTCGGCGAGCTGGACGCCACCGCTCGGATCGCTCCACAGCGGCTCCGCGCCCGAGGGCAGCAGCCGGCGCAGCATCTGGTCGGCGGTCCAGCGGACCGTCGCCACGGTCGGGATGCCCAGACGCTGGTAGACCTCGGCGCGCCGGGGGTCGTAGATCCGTGCCGCCACGTTTTCGATGCCGAACATCTCGCGGGCCACCCGGGCGGCGATGATGTTCGAGTTGTCGCCGCTGCTCACCGCGGCGAAGGCACCGGCCTCCTCGATCCCCGCCTCACGGAGCGTGTCCTGGTCGAAGCCCACACCGGTGACACGCCGACCACCGAAACCGGAGCCCAGACGGCGGAAAGCCGTCGGGTCCTGGTCGACGACGGCGACCGTGTGCCCCTGCTGCTCCAGGGTCTGCGCGAGAGCGGCTCCCACTCGCCCGCAGCCCATGATGACGATGTGCACGTCCCCGCTACCCCGCACTCCTGATCGCCTTGCTGACCTGCGAAAACACCCTGCTCACAACTTTCCTCGCCCGATCGGCCCGGGCCGTGGCGGACAACACCCTGCCGGGTTGTCCGGTCCGAGCTTAAGCGGCAACGCTGGCGGGGACCGCATCCGAGGTGATACCCAGGGAGATTCGGTGCCTATCGGGGGTGCCGGTGCGCGTGGCTCTTTTCGAACGCTTACGATCCTCTGCGTGTCCAAACTGACCGACGTGCCCAAACGGATCCTGATCGGGCGGGCCCTGCGCAGCGACAAGCTGGGGGAGACCCTCCTCCCCAAGCGGGTCGCCCTCCCCGTCTTCGCCTCCGACCCGCTCTCCTCGGTGGCGTACGCACCGGGCGAGGTCCTCCTCGTCCTCTCCGTCGCCGGTCTGTCGGCCTACCACTTCAGCCCGTGGATCGCGCTGGCCGTCGTCGTCCTGATGTTCACCGTCGTCGCCTCGTACCGGCAGAACGTGCACGCGTACCCCAGCGGCGGCGGCGACTACGAGGTCGCGACGACCAACCTCGGGCCGAGGGCCGGACTCACCGTCGCGAGCGCCCTGCTCGTCGACTACGTCCTCACCGTCGCCGTGTCGATCTCCTCCGGCATCGAGAACCTCGGCTCCGCGATCCCCTTCGTCGTCGAGCACAAGGTCGCCTGCGCCGTCGCCGTGATCATCCTCCTCACCGTGATGAACCTCCGCGGCGTCAAGGAGTCCGGCAGCCTCTTCGCCATCCCGACGTACGTCTTCGTCTTCGGCGTCTTCTGCATGATCGCCTGGGGCGCCTGGCGCGGCCTCGTCCTCGACGACACCATGAAGGCCCCCACGGCCGACTTCGAGATCAAGCCCGAACACCCGGGACTCGCCGGCTTCGCCCTGATCTTCCTGCTGCTGCGCGCCTTCTCCTCCGGCTGCGCCGCCCTCACCGGCGTCGAGGCCATCTCCAACGGCGTCCCCGCCTTCCGCAAGCCGAAGTCGAGGAACGCCGCCACCACCCTCGCGCTCATGGGCGGCCTCGCCGTCACCATGTTCTGCGGCATCATCTTCCTCGCCGAGGCCACCGACGTCCGGATGGCCGAGAAGCCCGCCCAGGACCTGCTGCTCAACGGCGTCCCCGTCGGCGAGGGCTACGTCCAGGACCCGGTCATCTCCCAGGTCGCGGCCGCCGTCTTCGGCGACGGGACCTTCTTCTTCATCCTTCTCGCCGCCGCCACCGCGCTCGTCCTCTTCCTGGCCGCCAACACGGCGTACAACGGCTTCCCGCTCCTCGGCTCGATCCTCGCCCAGGACCGCTACCTGCCGCGCCAGCTGCACACCCGCGGAGACCGCCTCGCCTTCTCCAACGGCATCGTGCTCCTCGCCGGCGCCGCCGCCCTGCTCGTCGTGGTCTACGGCGCGGACTCCACCCGCCTCATCCAGCTGTACATCGTCGGAGTCTTCGTCTCCTTCACGCTCAGCCAGATCGGCATGGTCCGGCACTGGAACCGGCACCTGAAGACCCAGAAGGACCCCGCCAAGCGCCGCCACATGATCCGCTCCCGCGCGATCAACGCCTTCGGCGCCTTCTTCACCGGCCTCGTCCTCGTCGTCGTCCTCGCCACCAAGTTCACCCACGGCGCCTGGGTCGCGCTCCTAGGCATGGTGATCTTCTACGTGACGATGACCGCGATCCGCCGCCACTACGACTCCGTCGCCGAGGAGATCGCCGCCGCCGAGCAGCGCCCCGACGAGTACGTGCGCCCCTCCCGCGTCCGCTCGATCGTCCTCGTCTCCAAGCTCCACAAGCCCACCCTCCGGGCCCTCGCCTACGCGAAGCTCCTCCACGCCAGCGAGCTGGAGGCGCTCACCGTCAACGTCGACCCGGCGGAGACCAAGGCGCTCAAGGAGGAGTGGGAGCGGCGCGGCATCAACGTGCCGCTGAAGATCCTCGACTCGCCGTACCGCGAGATCACCCGCCCGGTCATCGAGTACGTGAAGAACCTCCGCAAGGAGAGCCCCCGCGACGCCGTCTCGGTCTACATCCCCGAGTACGTCGTCGGCCACTGGTACGAGCACCTGCTCCACAACCAGTCCGCGCTCCGCCTCAAGGGCCGGCTCCTCTTCACCCCCGGCGTCATGGTGACCTCCGTCCCGTACCAGCTCCAGTCCTCCGAGGCCGCGAAGAAGCGGGCACGGAAGCGCCAGGACTGGAACGCGCCGGGCTCGGTGCGCCGCGGCCCGGTCGAGAAGGCCAAGAAGGAACCGTCCGCGAAGAGCGACTGAAGGAACCGCTCGCGAAGAGCGACTGAAGGAACCGCCCGCGAAGAGCGACGGGCGGAGAGTGTCCGGCGAAGTGCAACTAGACTGGTGGGCTGCTGTGCGAACAGCGGCCCATCTCTCTTCTTCGCTACGGAGCCCCCGATCATGCAGAACACCCCTGTGACGTCACTGATCGGGGAGGAGTACGAGGTCGAGGTCGGCCCGGTGGCCCACGGCGGCCACTGCATCGCGCGTACGGAGGAGGGCCGGGTCCTCTTCGTCCGCCACGCCCTGCCGGGCGAGCGCGTCACGGCCCGCGTCACCGAGGGTGACGAGACCAGCCGCTTCCTGCGCGCGGACGCCGTCGCGATCCTGGACGCCTCCAAGGACCGCGTCGAGGCCCCGTGCCCCTTCGCCGGCCCCGGCAAATGCGGCGGCTGCGACTGGCAGCACGCCAAGCCCGGCGCCCAGCGCCGCCTCAAGGGCGAGGTCGTCGCCGAGCAGCTGAAGCGGCTCGCCGGTCTCACCCCCGAGGAGGCCGGCTGGGACGGCACCGTCGTCCCCGCGGAGGGCGACAAGCTCCCCGCGGGCGAGGTCCCGCAGTGGCGCACCCGCGTCCAGTACGCCGTCGACACCGAGGGCCGCGCCGGACTGCGCAAGCACCGCTCGCACGACGTCGAGGTCGTCGACCACTGCATGATCGCGGCCCAGGGCGTCTCCGAGCTCGGCATCGAGGCCCGTACGTGGGAGGGCATGGCGACCGTCGAGGCGATCGCCGCCTCCGGCTCGAACGACCGCCAGGTCATCCTGACCCCCCGCCCCGGCGCCCGCCTCCCGCTCGTCGAGCTCGACAAGCCGGTCTCCGTGATGCGCGTCGACGAGAAGGACGGCGGCGTCCACCGCGTCCACGGCCGCGCCTTCGTCCGCGAGCGCGCCGACGAGCGCACCCACCGCGTCGGCAGCGGCGGCTTCTGGCAGGTCCACCCGAAGGCCGCCGACACCCTGATGAAGGCCGTCATGCAGGGCCTCCTCCCGCGCAAGGGCGACACCGCCCTCGACCTCTACTGCGGCGTCGGCCTCTTCGCGGGCGCACTCGCGGACCGGGTCGGCGAACAGGGTGCCGTCCTCGGCATCGAGTCCGGCAAGCGCGCCGTCGAGGACGCCCGCCACAACCTCGCCGACTTCCCCCGCGTCCGCGTCGAGCAGGGCAAGGTCGAGTCCGTCCTCCCGCGCACCGGCATCACCGAGGTCGACCTCATCGTCCTCGACCCCCCGCGCGCCGGCGCCGGCAAGCAGACCGTCCACCACCTCGCCGGCCTCGGCGCCCGCCGCATCGCCTACGTCGCCTGCGACCCGGCCGCCCTCGCCCGCGACATCTCCTACTTCGCGGATCGCGGCTACCGGGTACGGACGCTGCGGGCGTTCGATCTGTTCCCGATGACCCACCACGTGGAGTGCGTGGCGATCCTTGAGCCCGTTGGGAAGGGCCTCTGACCTGCAGGTTAGGCCAGTGTGCGTTATGGGCGATATCTTGACGCTGATTCGACGCTCGTGACGCACGTTTTACGCACGCCGTCGGTGAATCCTGACGTGCCGTCAGTAATGGATTGGAGCCTCCCGCGGCAGTTTGTGATCTTGCCGAGGGAGGCGCCTTTCTTGGTGTTGGGGAGGCGAGTCGGTCCGTGTTGGAACAAGATTCCGGCCGACCTCGCCGAACACACTCCGTGACAACGTCAGGGCGTCTCGGTTCTAGAAGCCGGGCCCGTAGGGGTTCCATCCGTGCAGGAACGGCTGGAGATCATCGGGGCGGGGTTCGGGAATATCCGGAAGGCGGAGCGCCCCGTTGAGTGGGTTGAGCCGCCGCACGTGGCCCGACGCCCACGCGATCCATGCCTCGGCTCCGTCCCTCTCCGTGCCAGCCGGCAGGTTCTTTGTGTGGAGGCGGAGGGCATCGATGTACTCGGCCAGGTCCGCTGAGCGACGCCATGCCTTTTCTTGCGCTTCGAGTCGCTGGACACGGACTGCCTCGGCGTAGTCGCTCTTTGCCTGTTCCATTGCGGCTTCCCACCGGTGCCGCTTCTCTCGTGTGGCCTCCAGGTCGACCAGCCGTTTCCGTTCGGCAGCTTCGCCGCGGAGTCCCACTTCCTGCACGATCTCGGGGAGCTGGCGCTCAAGAGGGCGTGCGGCTGTGTCGGCCCACTCGTCGGCCCTGTGTCGTGACCCGCCGCTGATGCAGATCCTCAGGCGTTCAGTAGGGGAGTAGTCGTACCGAGGGATCCGGACCCAGGAGTGCTTCTCAGCTTCCGAGAGCTCCTTCTTCGTGGGAATGTGGTCGGCCCGGTCCTGTTCCTGCAGGATGAGGAAATCGCATCGCTGGCCCTGGGCTGTGATGGTGAAGTGGAGAGAGCCGCCGCGCCGGCGATGAGGGGCGGGTGCACTCTCGGCCGTACCGAACGCGCTGGCATACCCCAGCTTCTGCGTTGCGGTGAGCAGCGCGTGGATGAGGCGGAAGGCTCTGCCTTGCACGGCTTTGGTCAGTGCGATGGGCTGGGGGTGCGCCTGCAGAGCTCTGACCACGGGGTGCGGCGTGGGGAGCCGTGCCGGTACGGGAACGGGTGACAGCACGGCCAACCGCCAGGCTGGGGTGTCGACAAGCCGGATTTCGTATCCGTCGCGGCACCAGCCTGCGTGCAATTCCTTGGTTGCAGGGATCTTTCCCGACCGCCGTGCTGCGGCAACACGGATCGGCCATTTCTCGGTCTCCCGACCGTTGGCTTCGCGTTTCACGATTCGGCCACCGGCTTCGGCGAGCTCCTCCAGGAGCTGCTCGGTGACGGTTTTGGCCTTCTTCCGCGGGACGGGGCTGGTTCCCGACGATGGCACAGGCGCGGCTGCCTGGACGCTGGACTTCTTGCCCTCGGCTACATCAGGTGACTGGGTTCCAGCCCGTGGCGCGGACACGGTGTCTCCACTGCGAGGCTGATCGAGGGGAGGGGATCTGTGGTCCAGGTATTGCTGGCCGGCCTTGGTGAGGGCGACGGACCATTGCCCCTGGCGCCTGGAGACTTTGACCAGTCCCCGGCTTTGAAGGGCTTGGCAGCTGAGTTTGTGCGCGGTCCCCTCCCACACGCCATCAGGGCAGCCTTGACCAACCCATTGCAGCACCAGTTGCTGCCGTTCGTTTAGCTCTCGCTTCACCTGAACTCCCCACCGTGCGGGCGTTCCTGCCCTTGCCGTACTCCGGCAGCCATGTACGGGGGTCGGCGAAGGCCTCTTCCCGGTAGCCCTGGTTCTCGTTGTGGATCCCTGTCCACATTTTGTGGCAAGCGTGGCCGTCGACCATGACGACCGTCGCGCCTGTGGGCGCCTCCGGGGAAGCCGGTACAGCAAGATAGGGGACCTGCATAGACTGCCTCCCGGTCCAAATTGGTCCACCGCGTGGAATCGTGGGGTGCGGACCGCAAGGGGGAGGCGTGACACCGTGGAACCACTGAGGGATGACGACCCGAAGGAGATCGGGGGTTTCGCCCTCGTATGCCGGATCGGCTCCGGCGGCATGGGACAGGTGTTTCTGGGCGAGTCCGCGGCCGGCCACCAGGCCGCGGTGAAGGTCATCAAGCCCTCCGTGCTCGACGAGGACACCCGGGCGCGCTTCCTGTCCGAGGTGGAGAGCCTGCGCACCGTCTACGGGCCTTTCGTCGCAGCCTTCGTCGGCGCCGACGCGACAGCCGAGCAGCCGTGGCTCGCAGTCGAGTACGTCCCCGGACCCGATCTGCGCACCCTGGTCGCCGGTCAGGGGCCCCTGCCGCTCGCCGAGACCGCCAGCCTCGGAGCGCTGCTGGCCGAGGGCCTCGGCACCGTCCACGAGGCAGGGCTGCTCCACCGCGACCTGAAGCCGCAGAACATCCTGCTCTCCCCCTACGGCCCCAAGGTGATCGACTTCGGACTCGCCGTGCTCGCGGAACGCCGCACCGCCCTGACGGCCACCGGCTTCGTCGTCGGCAGCGTGCTCTGCATGCCTCCGGAGCAGGCCCGGGGCGAGCAACAGCTGGACCGGTCCGCCGACGTGTACGCGCTGGGCGCGGTGCTGCTCTTCGCTGCGACCGGGCACTACCCGTACGAGGGACCGACGTGGCAGGCCGTCGCCCTGAAGATCGAGGACCCGGCGACCCCTCCCGATCTGACGGGCGCCCCACCGGAACTCGTGCCGCTGATTACGGACATGCTGGCACTGGATCCGGATGCCAGGCCGGTACTGCCCGAAGTCACCGAGCGGCTGGTGCGCGTCATCCGTGAACAGGGTCTGACCGCCCTCCAGGCCAAGCGCCGCCTCGCAGACCTGACGCCCGAGATCAGCGTGCCCCAGCTTCCTGCGCCGGCTCCCGAACCTCCGGCGGGAGCCGACGCACCCGCCTACACACCCGCCGTCATCGACCAGGCGGCGGTCGAGGACGACGAGCAGGCGGGTCCGGCTGGTCTCACAGGGGCCAGGCAGCACACCTCGGAAGGAGAGCCCGACGCAGATGATCCGGACAACGGCACCTCCACCCCAGTAGAGTCCTCGCCCGCGCCGGAGGAAGCCCATCCGCGCCCGCGAGGCAGGACGACCGCTGTCCGGCCCTCCGCGCCCTTGAGGATCGCCGAGCAGATTCGTGCCGGCTACGCCCGCGAGGCTCGCTTCTGAGCAGGCGCGGCCCCGTGCCCGATCTCGTACGTCCCGTTTCCTGCCCGTGACACACTTGCGGATGGCGAGAGCGACGACACACGCAAGACGAAGGGGCCGTGAGTGACCGACCAGGGGGCGATGCAGGAGGGGACCCGGTTCCCGCCGGGCGCGCAGATCCTCGTACGGGACGAGGAGTGGCTGGTCCGCAACACCACCACGACCGATCACGACGGGGAGAGGATCGAGGCGGTCGGCATCTCCGAGTTCGTGCGGGACGAGGAGGCCGTCTTCTTCAGCGGCATCGACACGGTGGAGCTCCTGGACCCGGAGAAGACCGTCCCCGTACCGGACACCTCCTCGTACTTCCGGCGCAGCCGCCTGTTCCTCGAAGCCGTCCTGCGCAAGACGCCGCTGCCCCAGTCGGAGCGGGGCCTCGCCCTCGCGGACCGCTTCCTCCTGGACCCGCTCGTCTACCAGCAGCGCCCGGCCGAGCTCGCCCTTTCCATGCGCAACCTCCGCCCTCGGGTCCTCATCGCCGATGTCGTCGGTCTCGGCAAGACCCTGGAGATCGGCCTGACCCTTGCCGAGCTCATCCGGCGAGGCCGCGGCGAGCGCATCCTGGTCGTGACCCCACAGAGCATCCTGGAGCAGTTCCAGCACGAGCTGTGGACGCGCTTCTCGATCCCGCTCGTACGGCTCGACTCGCTCGGCATCCAGCGTGTGCAGCGCGAGCTTCCGGCCGGGCGGAACCCGTTCACGCACTACAAGCGCGTGATCATCTCTGTAGACACCCTCAAGAACATCGGCCAGTACCGGCACCACCTGGAGCGGATCCGCTGGGACGCCGTCGTCATCGACGAGTCCCACAACCTGATCAACCCCGGCAGCCAGCGCCGCGCCCTCGCCGAGATCCTCGCGCCGCGCACGGACGCGCTGCTGCTCGCCAGCGCCACGCCGCACAACGGCGACAAGCGGTCCTTCGCCGACCTCATCTCCCTGCTCGACCCGGCTGCCATCGCCGACCGCGACCACTACGACCCGGCGGTGGATCTCGGCCACCTCTTCATCCGGCGCACCAAGATCAGCCCAGAGGTCCGGGACGAGATGGGCACCGAATGGCCGGACCGGGGTCCCACTGTCTCCCTTCACTGTTCGGCCACCGAGGCGGAGGAGCGGGTCTTCGCCGAACTGGCCGAGCACTGGATTCCCGCCCCGTCGACGAGCACGGAGTTCGGCACCGCGGGTCAGGACCCCGTCTCGGTCGCCGTCGAGCCGGTATTCGCCTACAACCTGCTCAAGACGTTCCTGTCCTCGCACGTCGCCCTGGGCGAGACGGTCGCGAACCGCATCGCCTCCCTGACGGACCGGGTCCGCAAGGCAGAGGAGAAGGGGCTGCGGCCCGACCCCGCCATCGCCACCGAGCAGGCCGCCCTCGCCCGGCTCCGGGAGATCGTGTCCGGCATGGGCGACGGCACCGCGCCCGGCGACTCCGCCAAGCTGGACGCCCTCGTCGCCCAGCTCAAGGAGATCGGTGTCGGCCCCCGGTCCACCACGCGGGCCGTGGTCTTCTCCGAACGCGTCCGCACCCTGACCTGGCTGGCCGAGGTCGTGCCCGCCCGCTTGGGCTTCCCGGTCGGGGCGGACGGCACGTCGAAGGCCGTGGCCGTGATGCACGGCGGCCTCAGTGACGAGGAGCAGGGCAAGGTCATCGAGGCGTTCGGCCTCGCCGACACCCCTGTTCGGCTGCTGTTCACCGGAGACGTGGCCTCCGAGGGCGTCAACCTGCACCGCCAGTGCCACCACCTCGTCCACTACGACATCCCGTGGTCCCTGATCCGCATCGAGCAGCGCAACGGCCGTATCGACCGGTACGGGCAGAAGCACGAGCCCCGGTTCCACGCGCTGATCATCAACTCGGCCGTCCCGGGCGCCAAGGACGACCGCACGGTCGCCGAGAAGCTGCTCCTGCGGGAGGAGGAGGCACACAAGCTGGACGGCACGGCCGAGGCCGTCTCCGGTCTCTACCGGGCCGAGGAGGAAGAGCGCCGGCTCATCAGGGAACTGGTCAGGGGCGGCACGGTCGAGGAGTTCCTGGACTCCGCCCCCGCCGACGACACGGCACTCGCCGACCTGTTCGGCCAGGTGGACACGATCACCGAGCAGGAGCTGCCCGCGCGCGCCGAGCTGATCTCGCTGTTCGACGGCGACACCGCCGACTTCGTCGCCACCGCCCTCGACGAGGTGTACGAGGAGCACGCCGAGGACCAGATCGGCCTGTCCTCCGGCACCGACGCCCAGGGCGGGGCCTACTTCTCCCTCTCCCCGGCCCTGGCGCCCGACCTGCTCCACCGCCTCAAGGCGCTGCCCCCGTCCTACCTCAAGGAACAGCGTGTCGCCGAACGGATGCTGGTCACCTTCGACCGGGCTCTCGCGCAGCGCAAGCTCACCGAGGCCAGGGACAGCAGCACCACGATGTGGCCGGACGTCTCTTTCCTGACCGACATCCATCCGGTGGTGGAGTGGCTGACGGACAAGGTCCTGGTCGAGTTCGGCCGGCAGGAGGCCCCGGTCATCACCACGCCGCACGTCGACGGCCCGGTCTTCCTCGTCCAGGGCATCCACTCCAACGCCCTCGGCCGCCCGACCGTGGTCCGCTGGATGGCCGTGACCGGGATCCGGCCCGACGGCACCGGGACGCCCGAGGTGCGCCCCATGGCCGACGCGCTGCGCGACGCGAAGGTCGGCCCGAGGCTCGCCCGGACCGGAGACCCGCAGGACCTGGACCGGCTCCAGAGGCTCGTCCCGGCCGCCGTCGCCGCCGCCCGGCAGCACCTGGACGCGGGCAGGGCCGCGTGGGAGGAGCAGATCAGCGGGCCACTCGCCGCCTACCGCGAGCATGTGGCCCGATGGCGTGCCGACTCCCTGCTGCCCGGCGCCACCGGCCGTCCCGAGCGCGACGTCGAGCGAACCGCCGACGAACTGGCCCGGCTCCTCGACCAACTCCACACCACCGGACGCCCGTTGCTGCGGGTCCTCGCCGTCCTGGACCGCCCCGGCACCCCGGACGCCTCAGGATCCCGGGAGCCGGCCCCCGCATCCGGCGCCGCCCACCCGTCCGACGCCCAGGCGGAGAACTGACGTGACGTACGACTCGCTGATCAACCACGGCGACTACCTCTCGCCGCACTATCTCGCCGAAGTCCTCCCCAAGGACCTCAAGGCGAAGGACGGTCTCCTCACCCGCTGGGCGGCCTTCGAGGAGACCGAACGCCGCCGCCACGCCGACGCCGTCGCCGACGCCGCCCGCCAGGGCCTCGGCCCCGACTCCGTCCCGCCGCGCGTCCGCACTCCCCGCGAGGGACTGCGTGCCCTGTACGGCCCCTACTTCGCGGGCCGCGCTGCGCTCGCCGAGGACGCGGCGGTGCTCGCGGGCCCCGACGCCCTCGAACCCGAGGGATGGCGGAAGCGCTGCACCGAAAGCCACCTCGACACGCTGCGCGCTCTCGGCTACGCCGACGCCCACGAGCAGACGGTGACGGTCCACCGCGCCGACCGCGAGTACGCCGTCCGGGTCCTCCACGCCGAACCCGGCCTGTACGCGGTCGCCTGCGGCTGGACCACGGAACCCGACGCCGCCCTCGACCCGGACGGCGCCGGCCGCCTGCTCCACCCGATGGAGACCGAAACCTCGGCGCCGGACCTCTTGGACGCGAAGGCCCTCACCGATTTCCTCTTCACCTGCGACGCACCGCCGCGCCACGTCCTGCTCCTCGTCGGCGGCGTCATCGTCCTCGCCGACCGTCTCGCCTGGCCCGAGGGCCGCTATCTGTCCGCCGACCTCGACGCGGCCCTGCACCGCCGCGACGACCGCCACGGCGGCGAACTCGACATCCTGGCCGCGCTGTTCGGCGCCGACGCGCTCCGGGTCCCCGCCGAGGGCGGCACCGCCCCGCTCGTCGCCTTCCTCGACCGGTCCTCCAAGCACGCCGTCGGCGTCTCGACCGAACTCCGCGAGGGCCTGCGCCTGAGCGTCGAGTGGATCGCCAACGAGGTCCTGGACCGTCTGCGTGAACCGGAGAACGGCATCACCCCGGCCGATCTGGACGACCCGGCCCGCCTCGCCAAGGAACTCAGCCGCGAGTCGCTGCGCTACCTGTACCGCATCCTGTTCCTCCTGTACGCGGAGGCCAGCCCCACCCTCGGCATCCTGCCCTCCGACTACCCCGAGTACGAGCAGGGCTACGGCCTCCAGCGCCTCGGCGACCTCGTCCTGCGCGACCTCGTCGGCGAGCGCTCCCGGAAGGGCTTCCACCTGTACGAGTCCCTCGACCTGCTCTTCGAGAAGGTCGAGAAGGGGCACCGCCGTTACGGCACCGAGCCCGAGGACCTCGTGGCGGAGGCGGCGGCCCGGGAGGCGACGGACGCCGAGAACGAGGCGGCGAGGCTGCTCGCCGACGGCGAGATCACCCAGGCCGAGTACACCGAACGGGTCCGCGAGGCCGACCGCGCCCGCCGCGCCGCCGCCCGCAGCACGAGCGCCGGCCTGCGCTTCGAGGCCCTGCACTCCGAGCTGTTCACCAAGGACGCCGTCCGGCTCATCTCGGACGACCAGATCGAGAACCCGGCGTACGAGGGCGGAAAGGGCGAGAAGCGTCGCCCCTTCCTGGACACCCGGCTGCGCAACGAGACCCTGCACAAGGTGCTGCGCCGCCTGATGCTCACCAAGGGCAAGGGGCGCGAGCGCGGCGGCTTCATCTCGTACGCCCAGCTCGGCATCAACCAGCTCGGCGCGGTGTACGAGGGCCTGATGTCCTACACCGGTTTCATCGCCGATGAGGAGCTGTACGAGGTCGCCAAGGGCGGCGACCCGTCGGGCGGCAGCTGGATGGTCCCCGAATCCCGTGTCCGCACCGGGGACTACGACGACGCCCTCTTCGTGAAGCGGACGAACGAGGAGACGGGCCGCCTGGAGCGGGTGCCCCACCCCAAGGGCTCGTTCGTCTACCGCCTGGCGGGCCGCGACCGCCAGACCTCCGCCTCCTACTACACCCCCAAGTCCCTCACCGAGGTCACCGTCGAACTCGCCCTCAGGTACCGCCTCGACCAGGACGGCACCACCACTCCGGCGAGGGAGCTCCTGGAGTGGAAGATCTGCGAACCCGCCCTCGGCTCGGGCGCGTTCCTCAACGAGGCCATCGACCAGGTGGCCGCCGAGTACCTGCGGCGCCGCGAACGCGAGCTGGGCCGCCGGATCGACCCCGAACTGCGGCAGGTCGAGCTCCAGAAGGCTAAGGCGTACATCGCCCTGCACAACGCCTACGGGGTGGACCTCAACGCCACGGCGGTGGAACTCGCCGAGGTCTCCCTCTGGCTCAACTCCATGCACCCCGGCATGCGGGCCCCCTGGTTCGGCCTTCACCTGCGGCGCGGCAACTCGCTGATCGGCGCGGGCCGCAAGGTCTACGCGGCGGACGTTCTGCCGGGCGGGGGATGGCTGGCCAAGAAGAACACCCTCCCGCCGAAGGACCTGCCCTTCCGGGACGGGCCCCTGCCCGAGGGCGCGGTGCACCAGTTCCTGCTGCCCGCGATCGGCTGGGGCGCGGTCGCCGGCGAGCCGGAGGCGAAGAAGCTCGCCGAGGACGAAGCCAAGGCGCTGGGCCAGTGGCGCAAGGGCGTCCAGAAGGCCCCGAAGGGACCGAAGCCGTTCCAGGAGCGCGGCGACGAGACCGCCGAGGCACGGCAGAAGCGCTATGACCGCTGGCGCAAGGCGGCCGACAAGACCGAACTGGGCCGCCTCCAGGGCGTGGCCCGGCGCGCCGAGTTCCTGTGGTCGCTGGTCGCGACCCGCCTCGAACTCTCCGAACGGGCGGTGTCCCGCCGCGTCGACGTGTGGGGTGCGGACTGGCTGGAGCAGTCCACGGAGGCGGAGGACAAGCAGAAGGTCCTCGACGACCTGACCCGGCACGGCACGCCGTACTGGCGGCTGAAGACGGTCATGGACGCCTGGTGCGCCCTGTGGTTCTGGCCGCTGGACAAGACCGGCGAACTCGACGGTACGGACCCGGTATACGGCACGGGCGGCGCGCTCGTCGACGAGTCGTCGGTGCCGGGAATGCTGCGCGGCGGGCCGCTGGAGTCCGTCGCCCCGGTCACGTCGGCGGCGCCCGTGGAGCCGCCGTCCGGCCCGGCGCCGGGGGACCAGCTGTGGCGGACGGCCGGCCTGTTCGACGACCCGGACGGGGAGCAGGAGGAGCTGGGCGAGGGCCTGAGCGCCGACGCCTCCCAGCGGAGCGTCCCGGCCGGCGCCCGCAAGGCGGTCAGCCGCGAGCCTGAGCGGACGACGGTTCCGCTCCAGAACCTCGGCGACTGGCTGGACTTCCTGGAGGGCCTGCTGGGCAAGGCCGACATGCCCGAGCAGTCACTGCTCTCAGGCATCGAGAACCTCAGCCCCGACGAGGCGCTGGAACTCCTCGCCGACGTGGAGGACCGCCTGGAGGGCTTCCTCGGCATGCGCCCGGCGACGCAACTCCCATTCCGCTACCCGTGGCTGAACACGGTTGAGGACATCGCGGGGACGACGGAGAAGGACATAAAGGCGGAGGACGGCCACGGCTTTTTCCACTGGGAACTGCACTTCGCGCATGTGTTCCGGGGGCCGGGGGGCGGGTTCGATCTGCAGGTGGGGAATCCACCGTGGGTGCGGCCGGACTGGGACGAGGCCATGGTGCTGGCCGAGTTCGACCCAAGGTTCAAATTGAGCGATAAGCTGTCGGCGGAGCAGTGGCGGGAGCGTAAGGCCGCGGTATTGGCGGAAGCGTCTAGCCATATGTCGTACTTCATGGAACTGTCGGCGACAGTTGGCGTGGCGACGTTCTTGAGTGAGTCGGCTACTTACCCGCTGATTGCGGGGACGCGGCCGGACCTTTATCGAGCGTTCATGTGTCGGGTGTGGGGCCATCTAGGAAGGGCGGGGTCGGCGGGTCTCATTCATCCGGATACCCACTTCGGCGGTGTCAAAGAGGGACGGCTCCGTGAATCGGCATATCGGCATCTGCGCCTGCATGCCGGGTTCATCAACGTAGGTAACTGGGCTTTCGAGGCCAGCCGGAATGCAGAGTTCGGCGTGCACATCTACAGCACCCCTCAAGATTCTATCCAATTTAGCAATCTCAGTCGCCTTTACGGGGTGGAGCCGCTCGTGGCGTCCCTCGACCATGATGGGTCCGGCGAAGTTCCAGGGATGCGGCATGCCGGGGAATGGGATCTCCGTCCTCATCGCGCACGCGTAGTCGAGGTGGACGAAGAAGTACTCTCGGAATGGAGGCGGCTGACCGGCCAGCTGGATGTTTCGCCTCAGCAATCAGTCCTGCTCTACCCTGCTACCACGGAGGAGCAGGGGGCCATCACCGCCCTGTCGGGCGTCAGTGAGCGCCTGGGTTCCTACGAGCCAAGAATCACCATCGGCATGTTCGAGAACCTGGCGACGAAGAAGCTCGGGCTCTACCGCTGGAATACGAGCACACCCGAAGACATCTCTGAAGTGATCCTCCAGGGGCCGCACTTCGGAATTGCGACCCCCTTCAGTAAGCAGCCAAAGGTTCCATGCAGGACTAACCAGGATTGGGTGAAGTGGGACCTGACTGCGGTGCCTGTGAATGCGGTGCCGCGCACGAATTACGTTCGGGATTGCGAATTGGGTCGTTACAAGGGTGTCCAGGACCGCTGGTTGGACTATGCGAGAGTGAATAGCGACTGGCAGCCCACTGCGGAGGAGTGGGATAGTCGGGGTGACCTGCTCTCCGGGGTTGAGCTGCAACTTGCCGATGATGAGCAGCGGGAACTGATGCGGCAACGAGTGTGGCTATCTCGACCGTATACAGCGTTCTATCGACTGGCTTGGCGGGCCATGATTCCTTTCAATACGGAACGGAGTTTGTTCGCTGCTCTCGTTCCTCCGGGGCCGGCCCACCTGCACACGGTGCAATCCATGGCGCTGAAAGATAACACTGCCACGGCTTTGAATGCTGGCTTTTGGGCATCCTTGCCGTTCGATTATCTGCTACGTATTACCGGCCGTTCACACTTGCAGGTCGCCGAAGCGCACAAGATGCCCTACGCCGACCCTGCCCACCCCCTCGCTGGCCCGCTTCTCCTCCGCACCCTGCGCCTCAACTGCCTTACCAACGCCTACGCGCCGCTCTGGGCAGAGCTGTACGACATGACCTGGCCGGGTTACGAGGACTGGGCCGTGAGGTGGCCCGGCCTTTCGCCACTCGCCAGCGGAATCCAAAAGACCTGGGAGTGCGGCACCCCGCTCCGTACCGAGTATGAGCGCCGTGCCGCCCTCGTGGAGATCGACGCCCTGGTGGCGGTATGGCTCGGCATGAGCGCCGACGAGCTCATCGCCATTCACAAGGCGCGGTACGCGATCCTCGCGGACCGCGAGTCGAACATGTGGTTCGACGTCAAGGGGCGGCAGTTGGCACAGGACTCGTACGCGCACGGGCACGGCCAGACCAAGGAGCACTATGAGCACTTCCTCGCCTACCTGAAGAAGGAGCGGCCCGAGCCCCCCGAGGGCTACACCGCGCCCTTCTACAAGGCGAACCGTGAGGAGGAGATGTGTGCGGCGCATGTGTACTTCTCGGCGCGGCTCCACGAGGCCATCGACAAGGGGAAGTGGACGCCTCCCACAGCATGAACGACAGCGCCCCGCGCCGGATCCGACCGGCGCGGGGCGCTGTGTGAGGCTCAGCCTCGGGCGGCGTACGTGATGAAGTCGCTCCACGCGGTGGGGGAAAGGGCGAGTTCGGGGCTGCGCTGGTCCTTGGAGTCCCGGACGTGGATTGCCTGCGTGCCCCTGGCCACCTCGACGCAGTCGTCACCGTCGGAACCGCTGTAGCTGCTCTTGAACCCTCGTTCGTCGATGCTGCTCATAGCGCTCCTCGAAGTTGCTTCAGCAGGCTCCTGGAGTCCTCGGAGGTGAGAGTCTGTGAGCGCAGTTTCGCATACCGCTGGAGCATGATGCTGACCTCCTTCGGGTCCACGATCAGCATCCCGTGAACCCGACGTGCCACCGGCACCCTGGGCATATGGCAGCACCGTCCACCCCCACCGCCCACGCGGCACTCGTCACCGTACGTGTGTTCACCCAGCGTTTCAGCTCCACCCCGCGCGGCGCCCGGCTCGCCCGCCGGCTGGCTCTGTAGCAGCTCGACGCCTGGGGTGTGCCGTACGGCAGCCTGACGTCCGACATCGCTGCCCTGCTCGTCGCTGAACTCGCCGCCAACGCCGTCACGCACGGCCGCGTCCCCGGCCGGGACTTCGAGCTCGCCGTCAAGCTCCTCGGCCGGACCCTGCGCGTCGAGGTCTCCGACACCCGGGGCGAGCGGCGGCCCCCGGCCCTGGAGCATCCTGACCCGTACTCCGACCCCTTGCCGAGAACGGCCGGGGCCTGATCCTGGTCGAGGCGCTCGCCGACCGGTGGGACGTGCTCGACCGCGTCCCCGTCGGCAAGACTGTCATCGCAGAGCTGGACCTGACCCACTGACCGCACCGACGGCAGGACACGTCGGACACCCCGAGCGGCCGTCGGGTGCGAGCGCTGACAGCCGCCCGTGCCGTCTATAGGCTGAGCCGGGCATGGCATCGGGCCGTGGCAGGCGACGGAGGGTGACGGGCGGCATGGCGGAGGCCGAGGAGGACGGGGGCGGCCGGGGCCCCGGAGAGAGCCGTTCGGCGGAACCGCGGGGCTACGCCGTGGCGGAGGACATCGACCAGTTGGACTCGCTCTTCCTGCCACTGGGGCCGCCGCTCGAAATCGGGTCCGACGGCCGGCCGACCGGAGTCGAGCTGGAACTCCCCGCCGACGAGGAAGACGAGGGGTACGACCAGTACCGGGACGCGGACGGAATCTCCGCCCCCTTCCGGCCCGAGAGCATCAGCATCCGCACCGAGACCACCACGGTGGACCTGCTGCTGTCCCGGCTGCGGGAGGGCATGCTCGACCTCGCGCCGGACTTCCAGCGCCGGTCCGGCATCTGGAGTGACCGCGCGCAGAGCCGGCTCATCGAGTCGCTGCTGCTGCGCATCCCGATCTCCAACTTCCACATGGCGCAGGGCGACGAGGACAAGTGGGCCGTGGTGGACGGAGTCCAGCGGCTCACCGCCATCGCCCGGTTCATGGAGCCCAAGCTCACCGGCCTGGCGCCGCTGGCGCTCCGGGGCATGGACTACCTCTGGCGGCTCGACGGCAACACGTACCAGGACCTCACCGGCCGACTGAAGATCCGGCTGCGCGAGACCCAGCTCACCGTCCACATCATGCAGCAGGGCACTCCGGAGGCGGTCAAGTACAACGTCTTCTCCCGGATCAACACCGGTGGCATGCCGCTGAAGCCGCAGGAGCTGCGGCACGCTCTGGTGAGCGGAGCCGTACGGACCTTCCTCGCGGACCTGGCCGAGGACCCGGCGTTCGGCGAGGCCACCCGGCGGAGCGTGTCCGACGAACGCATGGACGACCGGGAGATGGTGCTGCGCTTCCTCGCCTTCCGCCTGACCAACCCGGCCGAGCACACCGAGAAGGACTTCGGTAAGTTCCTCATCGACGCCATGTACCGGATCAACTCGCTCACCGAGGAACGGCGGGAGCAGCTGGCACGGGAGTTCCGGGTGGCCATGAGATGCGCGTGGGACCTGTTCGGCGAGCACGCCTTCCGTAAGTGGCGTGGAGGGAAGCGCAGCTCTTCCGTCATCAACAAGGCGCTGTTCGAGACCATCTCCGTCAATCTCGCGCTACTCGACGATCATGAGCGGAACAGACTGGTAGCGTCGCGGGCGAGGGTGCACGACCGCTTCTTCGACCTCATGGCCGACTGGGACTTCGACCGTTCGATCTCCGTGGGCACCGGGGCCCCGGCAAGGGTCCGCACCCGTTTCCAGGAAGTGGCACGACTGTTCCGAGGGGTGGCCGAACAGTGATCGACCGGTTGACGCTGCACAACTACAAGGCGTTCCAGCACGCGGAGCTCCCGCTCGGGCCCCTCACTCTCCTCACCGGGCTCAACTCGTCCGGCAAGAGCAGCGTCCTTCAGTCCCTCGCACTGCTTCGCCAGTCCTACGAGGCGGGCGGCCTTAAGGCCGCCGAGCTGCTGCGCGAGGCGCAACGCCTCGGACTCCGCGATGCCCTGGTGAACCAGGGCTTCCTGCTCAACGGCGAGCTCGTGCGCCTCGGCACCGGAGAGGACGTCCTCCACGAGGACTTCGCGGAGGACGAGCCCCGGATCGGCTTTGCCGTCGATGAGGGGCCGTATCACTACGGGTGGAGCGCCGTGTACGAGCCAGAGCAGAACCTCCTGCCGCTGCTCGACGTGGAGCTTCCCGATACCTCCGAGGGCGGACGGGAGCGGCCTACCGGGCCCGAGGCGGTGACCCCGGCGTTCCTCACCGCCCCCTTCCAGTATCTGCACGCCGACCGAATCTCGCCCGCCGAGTTCTACCCGCGCGACCATCAGGCGGCCGTCGGCCGAGGCTTTCTCGGCGTGAGGGGCGAACACGCCGTCAACTTCCTTCGCCATCACCGCGAGGACCCGGTTCCGGCCGGCCCGTTGCGCCACCCGAAGGCTGCCTCGGACCTCCTGATCGACCAGGCCGCCGCCTGGATGGGCGACCTTTGCCCAGGGGTGGACATCCAGGCCGAGGCCATCAAGGGCGCGGACGCTGTGAGTCTTTCGTACGGCTTCCAGGGCACGCTGGGGCCCACGCGGCGTCGTCGCCCCAGCAACGTCGGCTTCGGCCTCACCTACGTCCTGCCCATCGTCGTGGCTTGCCTGAGCGCCCGCCCCGGTTCCCTGATCCTCCTGGAGAACCCGGAGGCGCACCTGCACCCGCAGGGGCAGACCCGGATGGCCACGCTCGCCGCCTCGGCCGCCGCCCAGGGCGCGCAGGTGATCATGGAGACGCACAGCGACCACGTCATCAACGGGGCGCGGCTCGCCGTCAAGAAGGAGCTGCTCGCTCCGGAGCAGACGGTCTTCCACTACTTCCGGGGCGATGGCACGGGCGTGGACTTCGTTAGTCCCCGGATCGACGCGGACGGCATGCTCGATCAGTGGCCCTCGGGCTTCTTCGACGAGCTGGAGAACACGCTCGAACAGCTCATCGACTGAGGCTCGCCTGGGGAGGCGGGGGAGACGCACAGTTCGTCGCGGAGGGGGAGACATGCCACAGCTTTTCCTTAACCAGAAGTCCTGCGAGACGACGGCTGATCCGGAAAGGGTCAACCGCGCCATGACCGAGCTGGCGAAGGCCATCATGGCCGTTGCCAAGTTGGACCGACCAGGTACGGAACTCGTCATGCGGGAGTCCCTGAAGGCGCTGCAGCTGGCCCAAGGGCACCACGTGAGCAAGTGGGCGGGGACGCCCAGCGCCAAGAACGGTCTGTGGGCGTTCCTGCTCAAGATGCAGACGAAGTGGCCCCACCAGAAGGTGTTTCCCGACGGGGAGACGTTCTCCGACGTCGCGCACAGCCACGAGGGTGTGCCCACGCCCGAGCTGGGCTTCGCCCATCTGATGGGCGGTGTCGGCATCTCCCTGCCCGTGGAGGAACGTTGGGACGCCGACCGTCTCACCCTGGTCCAGGAACAACTCGTGGACGAGGACGACGTCGGCATCGTGACCACCGAGGTCGAACTCCGGCACGTGGCGTCTCGGGAGCATGCGGAGAAGCACCGCCCGTGGATCCGCGAGCAGGCCGAAGCAGCGCTGCGCGGCGACCTGAGCTCCATCCGGACCGGGGCCGAGCTGTGGGAACGGTGCGCCGATCTCTTCCCTCATCTCCTCTTCCTGCCTCACGTCGAAACGCAGCTGCGGCAGCTGAGGCAGTACTGGGTTCATCCCGTCCGCAAGCGGCTCGCGGAGATGGAACGCGCGGTCCTGGTCTGGGACGCCGCGACCCAGCCGGACGGGCCGCAGTGGGAATCGAAGGTGACGCCGGAGCACTCGGGCCGCAAGCGCGACTACTGCAAGTTCATCGACCTCGACGGCACGGAGCAGTACTTCGACACCCACCTGCGCTTCACGCCTGGCGTTGGACGGCTGCACTTCCGGTTCCTGAAAGAGATCCGCAGGGTCCACATCGCCCACATCGGATTCAAGCTCGGCGAGTGAGGTGCACGGAGCCCTCCCGGCCGCCCCGGCTAACGTAGGCCAGTGACCGGTCACTCACCGGCTCCACCAGCACCAAGGAGGAACCGCGCGTGCGTCCCACCCTCGCCGCCGAGCAGGTACGGGCCAGTCTGAGCCAGTACCTCGCGACGACGTACGCGCTGGCCGACGAGTCCACCCGCCGCGCCCTGGAGGGCTTCCTCGGCGACGCCGAGGACGGCATCTTCCGAGGCCCCTACCTCCGAGTCCGCACGCCATTCAGGACAGCCGCGGGCGAGGACTGGAAATGGCACCTGGCCTGGCACCCGGACATCACCCCGTACCGCCACCAGGAGCGGGCCTGGGAGCGGCTGTCCACCCTGCACGGCCCGGCACGGCCCACCCTCGTCACCACCGGAACCGGATCGGGCAAGACCGAGTCGTTCCTGGTCCCTATCCTCGACCACTGCCTCCGGGAGCGCGCGGCCGGCCGGGAGGGCGTCAAGGCGATCCTGCTCTACCCCATGAACGCCCTCGCCACCGACCAGGCCCACCGGATCGGCAAGCGCCTCGACGACCGCAAGGACACCCGGCTGCGCGACGCCGGCGTGCGGGCCGCGCTCTACATCGGCGACAAGCCGTCCCAGGAGTTCAAGCAGGCCAACCCCGCGATCGCCGTCGACCGGGACGAGATCCGCCGCACCCGGCCCGACATCCTGATCACCAACTACAAGATGCTCGACCTGCTCCTCCAGCGGCCCGAGGACCAGCGGCTGTGGCAGGACTCCCCGCTCGCGTACGTCGTACTCGACGAGTTCCACACCTACGACGGCGCCCAGGGCACGGACGTCGCCATGCTGCTGCGCCGCCTCGGATCGGTCACCGGCCTGGCCGAACCCGGCCGGCCCCTGGGGCCTGTCTGCCCCGTCGCCACCTCCGCCACCCTCGGCGAGAGCGGTCCCGACGACAGCGGTTCCGCGGCGGCCAGGAGGGGCGAAGCCGGGCGGCCCGGCATGCTGGAGGTCGCCGAGCAGGTCTTCGGCGTGCCGTTCCCGCCCGACGCGGTCGTCGGCGAGGACCGGCGCTCGGCGAAGGACTTCACCGGCGAGAGCGACTTCTCCCTGCCGTTCCCCTCGCCGCAGGAGGTCGACATCCTCGGCGACCCCACCCGCGACCCGGGAGCCATGGACGACCTCGTCGCCGCGTTCACCGGTCTGAGCGGACCCACCCCCGAGGAGCTCGGGGACGTCCTGCGCCGCCACCGGCTCACCTCCGCCGTCCTGGAGATCCTCGACGGCACCCCCAGGACCCTCGCCGAGATCACCGAGGTGCTGCCCCGCTACGCCTACCACTGGGGCATGGACGTACAGCGGCGGCCGGGTCTCGCCGCCCGGGCTCTCGCCCGCTACCTCGCCCTCCTATCGCACGCCCGCGACCCGGAGCACCCCGGGCGGCCCCTGCTGTCCATCGAGATCCACCACTGGGTCCGCTCGGTCTCCCGTGTGCTGCGCGGCATCAGCGCCGCACGTGCCGAGTTCCGCTGGGATGACGAACGGGTGACCTCCGGCGGAGCGCTGGCCCGTGCGGGTCGGACCCCCGAGGCCAGGCCGTCGCCGTACGACGGGGAGGGCCCGTCCGTGCCGCTCGACGCCGCCGGGCAGGCTCCCGCCCCGGCCGACGACAGCGCGCCGCCGCCGGCGCAGGTCTTCCTGCCCGCCGTGTTCTGCCGCGAATGCGGACGCTCCGGATGGGCCGCGTACTCGCCGGAAGTCGACCCCACCCACCTCGACCTGAACGCTACGAAGATCCGCCGGGCCTCCGTCGGCCGCGACAAGCGCCGGGTGCGCAACATGATCGCCGCGACCCCCCGGGAGGTGTACGAGGCCGCCTTCGCCGCCGGACCGGACCGCCGGCGCGGCGGACCCGCCGTCATGGTCCTGGAAGGCATGGCAGGACAGCTCCGGCCGCTGGCGCCCGAAACCGACTTCACCGCCCCCGACGACGGCGACGGAACGAGCAGGCCCAAACCCCTGCACAACGCTGCCTTCGTCCACGCCGACCTCGACGGTGACCGGGCGGCCGAACGCGACCAGTGCCCGGCCTGCCGCACCTTCAACTCCATCCGCTACCTCGGAACCGGCCTCGCCGCGCTCGCCGCCGCCGCCGTCACCCAGCTCTTCACCGGCGGTGAACTGGACAAGATCCTGGGGGAGGACAAGACCCTCCTCTTCAACGACTCCGTCCAGGACGCCGCCCATCGCGCCGGATACGTCGCCAGCCGTTCGTACACCTTCTCCCTGCGCGCCCTGCTCGCCAGCCGCATCGGCGAGGACGAGCCGGTCGGCCTGAACGACCTCGCCGCCGACCTCATTGCGGACGTCGTTGACAGCAAGGCCGTGCAAGCCGCCGTCATCCCGCCGGACCTCCACCTCGTCCGGGGTGTGGACACCCTGCTCTCCGGGCGCAGCCGCGGGTCCCGCGCCACCTGGGAACTGATCGCGCAGCGGCTGGCGTTCGCCACGGTCATGGAGTTCGGCCTCCGCTCCCGGCAGGGCCGCACCCTGGAACTCACCCGCACCGTCGCCGCCGACGTGCCGCTCCAGGACCCGGACGCCGTGGCCGATCTCGTACGGGAGATCCTCCTCACCACCCCCGGCGAGATCGCGTTGCCCGACGGCTCGGCGCCCGGACCCGACCAGTACACCGGATTCGTCCGGGGCCTGCTGGAGCGGATGCGGATCCGGGGAGCCGTCCGGCACGCCTGGCTGGACCCCTGGCTGGACCAGGCCGGCGTGCGCCGGTGGGCCATCTGGGGCGGGCGGGATACCGGGATGCCGGCCTTCCCCCGCGGCGTTTCCGCCCCCGCCTTCCTGCTCGGCACCCCCAAACAGGGCAGCGAGGACTTCGACGTCCTCACCGGCCGGCTTGGCTGGTACCAGGACTGGGCCGTACGCTCCCTCGGACTGCGCCCCGAGGCGGCCGGCATCTTCCTGACCCGGCTGCTGCCCGAGCTCGCCGACACGGGCGTCGTCTCCGCACGCACGGCGCTCGACGGAGCCACCCGCGTGTACGGACTCCAGCCCGGCCACATCCAGGTCCGTGCCCTCACCGACGACACGCTGCCCGACGCCACCGCGCACTGCCCCCGGTGCTTCTGGGAACAGACCATCCACCCCGATCTCGCCGACCAGTGGCACGGGCAGCCGTGCCCCCGCTACCGGTGCGGCGGCACCCTCGGCACCGGCCGCGACCTGGACAGCGGACTGCGGCAGCGGGACTTCACGGACGACTTCTACCGCCGCATGTACCGTGGGGCCGGCGTCTTCACCATCAACACCGCCGAGCACACCGGAACCCTCAGCCGCGCCAAGCGGGAGGCAGTGGAGAAGGCGTTCCGCGAGGGCACCCGCGTCCACTACGCCAACCCGCAGGTGCTGTCCTGCACCCCCACCCTCGAACTCGGCATCGACATCGGCGACCTGTCGGCCGTCGTCCTCGCCTCGCTGCCGAAGGGACCGGCCAACTACATCCAGCGGGTGGGCCGTGCGGGGCGTTCCACCGGCAACGCCTACCTGCTCACGATGGTCGACCGCGGCCCGCGCGACCGGTACTACCTCGAAGAACCCCGGCTCATGATCGCCGGAGAGGTCCTGCCCCCCGGCTGCTACCTGTCCGCCGCCGAGATCCTGCGACGCCAGTACCTGGCCCACCTCCTCGACCTCGCCGGCGCCGGACGACTGACCGCGCCCGACGGGACACCCCTGCGGCCCCTGCCGGGACGTGCCACCGAACTCTTCGGCGCCTCGGCGTGGCAGGCCGAGTTCGCCGAAGCCGCGCTCGCCTCCGGCCCACAGCTCGTGCAGGGCTTCCTGGACCTGTTCCCTCCCCACGACGAGAGCCGGGGCACCGGAGTCAGCCCCCAGGCCCGCGCCGCCCTCGTCGCCTACGCGACCGACTCCGGCGAGGACGGACTCGGCGCGGCCCTCGACGCGGCACGCAGGCGCTGGGAGGACCGCCGTACCGAACTCCAGGGCCGTATCGAAGCCATCGACCGGGCCCACGGGCTGCTCGTCGCCGGCGACCCCGACCACGAGCGGCAGGGACGCGAGCTGCGGGCCGAGCGCCGGGACGTGTCACGCGTGTCCCGAGAGATCAGCCGCACCACCGCCCACGGGGCCCTGGTCGACCTCGGCCTGCTGCCGAACTACAGCCTGATCGACTCGACCACCGAACTGGAGGCCACGCTCACCTGGACGGAGAAGGCGGCCGACGACGGCCGCACCAACCACAGCAAGACGCTGCGGCACAGCCGCCCCGCCCGCCTCGCCCTCTCCGAGTTCGCCCCCGGCAACCACTACTACGTCCAGGGATACAAACACCGCGTCACCGGACTCGACATCGGCAGCCCCGGACGGCCGGCCTGGCTCTGGTGGCGCGTCTGCCCCGACTGCGGACACGTTCGCACCCACCGCGCCGAAAACGACCCCTCCCCGTGCCCCCGCTGCCGGTCCGCGGCCATCGGCGACATCGGCTGCCTGCACAAGGTCCTCGTACCGCGCCGCGTCACCTCCCGCGACGAACGCGACGACGTCCGCGTACGCGACGACAGTGACGAGCGCGAGAGACGGCACTACACCGTCGTCCCGGCCGTCGACATCGCCGCGCACGACATCGAACAGGCCTGGAAGCACGAACACGCCACCTTCGGATGGGAGTTCACCCGTCAGGCGCTGGTCCGGCACATCAACGTCGGAGCCACCCGGGTGGACGGGGGAACCGACTCGACCTTTGCCGGGCAGGAAGTCCGCCTCAACCCGTTCTGGGTCTGCGACGCGTGCGGCTTCGCCGACCCGGACGGCGGCCCCACCGCCCACGACGCCTCCGACACGACGGCCCATGCCCGGTACCACCGGCCCTGGTGCCCCCGGCGACGAGCAGGAGCCGACGTCGCACGCCGAGGAGAGCGGGTGCTGCTCGCCCACGAGCTGCGCACCGACGCGCTGCGCATCCTCATCCCCGCCGTCACCGCCCACACCAGGGAACGGCTCGCGTCCTTCAAGGCACTGCTGCTGGCAGGAATCGCCCGCAGTTACGGCGGCGACCCCGACCACCTCGCGGTCGTCACCGACTCCATGCCCGAGGAAGGCGGCGAGAGCCCGCTCCGCCGTCACTTCCTCGTCCTGTACGACACGCTGCCCGGCGGCACCGGATACCTGCACCGCCTAGCCGGCCGTGACGGTCTGCGGAGCGTCTTGGAGGACGCACGGCAGGTGATCGAGACCTGCGTGTGCGCGGGCCAGGGTCGGCCCGCCTGCCACCGCTGCCTGCTCCGCCACGTCACCGACGGAGAGTACGAACTCGTGAGCCGGGAGCACGCCCTCGACATGCTCGGCGAGCTGTTCGGCCGCACGGCCGACCGCTGGAGCACCGAACCCGTGGCCACCACGGGGGACATCACCCTCGTGCACCAGGTGGAGAGCGAACTGGAGGCCCTCTTCCGGCGCGGGCTGCTGGAATGGGCCGAGCGCGTGGACGACGTCAGCGTCCGCACCGCGCTCACCGCCGACGGCACCAGGGACACCAACCTGCGCTTCACCGCGCCCGACGGGACCGTCCGCGGCTGGGAGATGGAGACCCAGACCCCGCTCGGCTACACCCGGCCGGACGTGGTCTTCCGTAGCACGGACGACGACCGCAAGGCGGCCGTCTACCTCGACGGCTACCGCTACCACGCGAGCCCCGTCCACCTCACCGCCGAGGAGGACGCGGCGAAGCGCACCCGGCTGCGCGCCGACGGGTGGCAGGTCTTCCAGCTCACGTGGGACGACGTACAGGCCTGGACGGGACGCTCCGGTCCGCAGGCCGACCCGGTGTGGAAGCCCTACCCGAACACCGCGCAGAAGACCGCCATGGACGTCCACCGGCGCATGCACGCGGGCGACACCCGCGACCTGACACGCCTGGTATGGGCCAACCCAGTCGAGACGCTGATCGGATACCTCACCGACCCGGACCCCGACGCCTGGCGGCGCCGTGTCCAGAGCGCCCTCGCGGGCTTCGCGGCCGTTTCGGCGACCAGCCGGGCGCTGGCCGACGGCGCGGAGATCGGGCGCAGGATCAGCGAGGCCCTGCACGGGCGACGGCTGGCAGGCGGGCAGGGAGCCGTCCAGGTCATGGCGACCCGGGACGCCTCGGGATGCCCGCTCACGATCGCGCTCGACCTGAGGAGGGGGCAGAGCGGAGCGGTCTGGACGGCTCTGACCGTCCTCGACGACAGCCCCGACACGGTCGCGTCCGACGAGACCGCCCATCGCCGGCGCTGGCAGGCGTGGCTCTACTGGAGCAACCTGATCCAGTTCCTCGACGCGGGGGAGGGGGACGGGGTCCAGCTCACGACCGGCATGCTGCCCGGATTCGAACCGGCCGAACTGGCGGTCACCGGCGGAGCCGGATGGCTCACCTCCCAGCGGCGCGCGCACACGCCGGCACCGGAGGCCCCCGAGCCGACGGTGGACCGGCAGGAGACCGCTGCCGCCTCGCTCGCCCGTGATCCCGGCTGGGACGAGGTCATCGAGTTCCTCGTCGAGGATCCGGGGCTCGACGGGCTCGCCCGCGTTCTGGCCGACCGGGGGGTTCCCGCTCCCGAGGCCGGCTACGAGCTCGGAGCGGGCGCCTGGCCCGCCGAACTCGCCTGGCCCGCCCGGCGTGTGGGCGTCGTCCTCGCCCACCGCCCGGCCCCAGGGAGCAGCCGGGACATCGATGCGGAACAACGGGACGAGGCCTACCGCGACGCGGGCTGGCAGGTCCGCACAGCCACAGAATGGAACGCCGACGAGCTCGCCACGCTGGTGCGGGGCGACGCGGCCGGAACCACGAACGACCCTGGGGAGAACGAGCGATGACGGTCACCAGCACGCCGCGGACGGGCGTGACCCTGCGCCTGCTCGACAAGGCGGACAAGGAGATCGTCAAGCTGGACCGCGCGGTCCTCGGGGCGTTCTACAAGTTCCAGCACGACTTCCGCCGCAATCCCGACGCCGGAGGCTTTCACCTCAAGCAGCTGGAGGGCCACGACCGCCTCTGGTCGGCGCGCGTCAACCGGGAGTGGCGGGCGCTGATGATCCGCCTCGGCGGTGACGACTGGCTGCTCGTCTCGGTCAAGCACCGCGGGCATGTCCACAAGAACCTGGACCGGTTCAACTACGGCATCAACCACATCACCGGCGCCATCGAGTACGTAGACCTCCAGGTCGTCGAGGAGAGCCTGCTGCGCCGCGGCCTCACACCGCCCGCCGCGCCCGCGCCGGTGTCGGCGCCGCCCTCTGTTCCCACCCCCGAACCGGTCGGATCACAGCCGCCGGAGGAGCCGCTCTTCGGTGCCTACACCGACCGGCAGCTCTCCGACCTCGGCGTTACCGAGCCACTCATCCCCATCGTCCGCAAGCTCACCACGGACGACGAACTGCTCGGCCTGGCCGAGTACGCGCCCCGCCACACCGGGGAGGTCCTCCTCCGGCTGCGCGACGGTGTCCCGTACGAAGAGGTCATGGAGCAAGTGACCGCGCCCGTCGCGGTGACCGAGCCCGAACGGAACCTCGACGCAGGCGACTGGCAGGCGGCCGTCGACCGCTCCCAGACCGTGGTGATCACCGACGACGAGTCCCTGCAGAGCATCCTGGAGGAGCGCGATTTCGGCCGCTGGAAGATCTTCCTCCACCCCACCCAGGAAAAACTCGTCCGACGGCGGTACTCCGGTCCCGCCCGGGTCGGCGGTGGGCCCGGAACGGGCAAGACGATCGTCGCCCTCCACCGCGTCTGCCATCTGGTGAGCCAACTTCCCCCAGGCCACACCAAGCCCGTCCTCCTCACCACCTTCAACCGGAACCTCGCTGTCGACCTGCGGGCCCGGCTGCTCTCCCTGGGCGGACCCGACGTCCTGGCGCGGGTCGACATCGCTCATGTCGACCAGCTCGCCACCCGCATCGTCAGCGAGGCCGATCCGGGCAGCACGAAGCGACGGATCGACGACACGGCGGCCCTCCGTGAGTGGCGTGAACTGCTGGTGGAGACGGGGGAGACCCGCTGGAGCGCCGAGTTTCTCAGCGACGAGTGGAACCAGGTCATCCTCGGCCAGGCCGTGACCTCCCGGAGCGACTACTTCCAGGCCCGCCGCGCGGGGCGCGGTCGCAGCGTCACCCGCGCCGAACGGGCCGGGATCTGGCAGCTGACCGAGCGCTTCACCCAGCGGCTGGAGACCAAGGGACTGGAGACCCACCGCCAAGTCGCCGAGCGGGCCGCGCGGTTGGAGATCGCCCGCAAGGCCCGCATCGACCGGCGTGCGGAGGAGCGTGAGGAGCGGGGCGGCCTGCACAACCTCCACGTCGAGGCCGGCTCCGGTGCCTGGCTGCGCTACAGGTACCGGCACATCGTGGTCGACGAAGCGCAGGACCTCAGCGCCGCCCACTGGAAGATGCTGCGGGCCATGGTGCCGTCCGAGCCCGACGACATCTTCCTCGTCGGCGACACCCACCAGCGGATCTACGACAACCAGGTCACCCTCGGCAGCCTCGGCGTCCACATCCGGGGCAGGTCCTCCCGGCTGACCCTCAGCTACCGTACGACCCGGGAGATCCTGAGCGACGCCGTCCGGGTTCTGGGTGACGCTGACTACGACGACCTCGACGGTGACACCGACACTCTCGCCGGCTACCGCTCGGTCCTCCACGGCACGGAGCCATCGCTCCGCGGCGCACGCAGCTGGGACGAGGAGATGGACCTCGTTGTCGAGCAGTTGCGAGCCTGGCACGACGTGCCCCGGGAGGCCACGGCGATCTGCGTCCCGACCAACGACATGGTCACCCAGCTCGGCGACCGTCTCGCGCGAAGCGGGATCACGTCTTCGGAGATCACCCAGGACGGGCCGCGCGGCGACCAGGGCGTCCACATCGGCACCATGTACCGCTTCAAGGGGCTGGAATACCGCTGCCTGATCATCGCCGGAGCGGCCGAGGGGCTTGTACCCCGGGCCTCTGTCGATGCGTGGAAGCACACGGATCCGAGCCGCCACCGGCGAGAACTGCACCGAGCTCGGTCGCTGCTCTTCGTCGCGGCGACCCGCGCCCGCGACGCGCTCGCGATCACCTGGCACGGTGAGCCGAGCCGCTTCCTCGCACCTCTTCTCCCACCGAAGTGAGAAGAGGCCTTGTCTGTCTCGCTTCAGGCTGGGCAGGTCGGCGGCGTCGAAGCAGTGCATCAGGGACGGGTGACCGGGGTGGTTCGCGCGCGGCGCGCCGCCCGGTCCTCGCAGGCGCTGCGCTTCCCTCACGGGAGTGGATCTCGTGCAGGTCGGTGAGCAGGGCTACCGCGAGGGCGTGCGGGTTGGCCTTCTTATCCACGATCGCCGGTCGCTGTCCTGCTGTGCCCGCTCGACGTGCTGGACGATCTCGCAACCGAGTCGAAGAGAGGCCCTGACGGTAGGCCACCGGCCCCTACGAGGTGGCGCCGGTTGTGCCCCCTGGGTGTGAGATGACCTTGGTGTAGGCCACCGACGCGGTTTCCGGGAAGTGCCCTGCCGCCACCGCCTGACGAGGAGCGGACTGGCGGTCCCACGTGTTCCCCGTGGAGCCGCCCGAGCATGCCGGGAGAGGCATCAGACGGCCGGGTCGTGATCCACGAGCTTCAGGAGTTTGAGCAACCCGCCTGTAGCGGCCAGAGCCGCGGCATCCTCGGCAGGCGCGTCCACCGCCCAGTGGGCGAGGTCATTGCGGTAGTCCCGCACGGTGGCCAGCCGCTGGCTGATGTCCTGCTGCTCGAAGGGCCACCGCAACTTGTTCCAGCAATGGGCGTCTTCCACGAGGAAGACGTACTGGCCGAGGCTGAGATGCTGACCGCGTTCCATCGTCCTGCGGATCTCTCTCGGCAGTTCGTCGGGGGAGAAGTGTCTGATCAGGCGGCGCAGCCGCCGTTCCAGCTCCTCCAGGAGAATGAACGGCTCGATGCGCTGCTTCAGTTGCCCCGCGAGGTCGGTCGAGGTCAGAATCCCGATCACCACGTTCTCGCCATCCACGATAATCGTGAAGCCACTCCGCTGGATCCGGTCCATCCGGTCGAAAAGAGCATGCTCCACCCGGGCGGTCTCGGGATGCGGATCCAGGGCGTTGGCCACTGTGGCAGCCCTGCCGCCGAGCTGCGCCCGTGCGATTCCCTCCCAGGTCACGACCCCACGCAGCACGTTGTTGTGGTCCACGACCGGAAGCTGGGAGAAGTCGCTCTCGATCATCGGGGTGATCGCCCGGCTCAGCGCATCGCCCATCCGCACCGTCACAACCTCCCGAACGAACGGAAGGTTGCCGATCCGCCAGGTCAGGTCACGGTCACGCGGGCCATCGGCCTTCGAATGCGCCTGCTGCTGCTCGTCCCCTCGGACCTGGTCATGGGTACCTTCTCCAAGGCCGGTGGACCCTGCCGCGGACACGGTCACGAGGCCGTCCAACTGCACGTCGTTGAAGTGAGGATCCACCCGCAGACCGAGCTCCGCGAGGTTCTGGTCCACCAGGTCGATGACATCAGAGGTCCGCCGCTTCCACCCCCACAAGCCGATCAGGTCACGGGCGGTCAACTGCCTGGTGCCGCTGTCCCGGACATCGCTCACCAAGCCCTCCGGGCCGTTGGGCGGCTCGCCGTCACCCACGTAACCCGGGTCCGCACCCGTCTCTGCGAGAGCCTGCACGCGTACCGCGGCGTCGCGCCGACTCAACTCGCTGACCGTGAGGAAGGCCCCCATGCTGTCCCGCAGATCACCCCGAACAGCAGCTCGCTCCAGGGCCGGGCGTACCCAGTCCGTCCTCCTCACGTGTCGGAAGCCAGGCGGCGCCGCGGCCCGGTACTCGTACGGCCCGGTCAGCAGGCCCAGGGCCACGACCGACAGATGCTTGCGCGGCATGACGACGTAGTCGCCGATCTCCATCGCGATGAAGCGCCAGAGCTGGCGCTTCCAGTTATCGATGGTGCCAACCGCCTCACCGGGGTACGCCTTGGCCAGCAGATCACCGATGTCGTCGGATGAAGAGCAGTCGCTGAGGTCGCCGAGCTCCTCCCAGCCCACGATCGCCAGCCCCTCGGAGAGTGCGGCCTGCTCCCGTTCTCCTGACTGTCCGCCCCGTACCGTCCATGCCCGCACCATGCCCGCCCCCTCGTCAACCATCCAGATGCGCATCCGAGTTTTCCTGGTCAGCGGACTTGGTACAAGCGAGATCACAGCCAGACGTCCGCGCATGAGCCTTACCGAGAGGCTTCCAAGCCGGCCGGGGCATCGCCGACGGGCGATGCCGCAGGGGAACTCGACCCTGGGAGACCGTCTGTGCAAGGCACGACTCGCACCCGGGGACTCGAGGGGAGCTCGACATACGAGGTGCGCTGTGAGATTCCGCGCGGGACGCGGGGCTCTGTACCTGTGCCGCGTTCCGAGCCCTCGTCGGCGCCTCGGCGGGACGGCTACAGCAGCATCAGACCTTGATCACGGTGGCGCTACCGCCACATCGGCGGCCGGTCTGGGAGCCCCCGGGGATGCTGCGACGTGCGTCAAGACCCGCCCGTAGTGCCCGTAACGCACGCAGTGCACATTGATCTTGAGTCCGATTTGCGCCATGCGTGGCTCTGACCTGCGAATTTATTCCACATGTTTTCTGTTGACGTGTTTCCGATGACTCACCACGTGGAGTGCGTGGCGATTCTGGAGCGGGTGAAGTAGAGGCTCTCTGACCTGCGAATTTTGGGGCGGGCCGGTGGCGGGTGGGGCGGGGTCGTCGCTGCTCGTTTGCACGGCGGCTGTCGGGTGGTCGAGGCCCGGGCCCGGGCCTGGGGCGGGGCTTCGACCGGGGCCTGGGGGACGTGAGAGGGCTTCAAGTGAGTGAGGCAGGGCGCGGGTCCGGTGCGGGTCGCGGGTCGTGGACGGTCGTGCTCGCCCTGGTGAACCTGATCGGCTGTTACCTGGGCTACGGCGCCCTGTTCATCCGGCCCGAGGGCGATGGGGACTCGGCCGCGATCGACGGGATCGCTGCGGCCGCCGTGTTCCTGTGCGTCCTCGGCGCGGTCGGTCTTCTCGTTTCGGCCATGCTTGTGCGGCGCGGTGGCCTCACCCGCTGGTGGCTGGTGACCCCCGCGGTGTTTCTGCTGTGCGGTGTCGCGCGGCTGGTTCGTATCACTTACGCCTATCCGGTCTCCTGACGATGGGACGATGGGACGACGGGACGACGGGGTGTGAGGGGCTCGATCGCCGCTGCACAGTGCTGATCGCCGGCCGCTATGCGGCTCCCGGCTGTTGTAGGGCCTCCGGTCAGGGCCGGACGTCATCGCCCTCCTTGTCGGGGGTGTCGTCGGGGTCGTCCGTCATGGCGAGGTAGTCGGACAGGAGGGCCGCCGCCCGCAGCATCGCCGTGCCTCTCGCCGTGACGCGGTGGCGCCAGTCCTCCAGGGCCGCCTCCAGGGCCTGCGTGTCGCCGGCCGTCCGGACCTGCCGTACGACGGTGGCGATCAGTTCCAGCGGGTAGCGGCCGCGGCGCAGGAAGTGGGCCAGTTCGGCGTCGCGCACGTCGTCGGCGTCGTAGGTGCGGTGGTTGGTGTCGGGGCGGCGGCCGGGTACGAGGACGCCTGCCTGCTCCCACTTGCGGATGGTCGCCACGCTGACGCCGAGCCGGTGGGCCAGTTCGCCGCTGCTGAAGGGCTGGGTGCTTCGCGGGGCCCGCCAGGCGGAGCCGCCCGCGCGTTTCCTGAGGTGGGCCAGGACCTCGCCCACCGCGTCCAGGGTGCCCCGGTCCCGGAGGAGTTCCGCGTGGCTCCGGTCGACAGCCGCGAGGGCGTCGTCCAGGCGGCCCTCGGTCATCGCCCGCATGATCGTGCCGCCCTCGGCGTATCCGTGGGCCGGGACCACGGCGAGGTACGCCCGCAGGGCCGCCGCGTGGCGGTCGGTGTAGCGGCGGTACCCGGTCGCGGTGCGCTCGGCCGGCGGCAGGAAACCGTCGCGCTCGTAGTTGCGCACCGTCTGCGGAGAGATGCCGTGCTCCTGGGCGAGATCGACCGGTCGCAGATGAGCCATGTTTGAGACTATAGGGCGCCGGATGGCAGCTGGGATGGGGTGATTGATGTCTGAAGTTTCAACCGTGTGTTCAGGTATAGCTTCCACCCCACGGAGCCCAGGGGGTCACCCCTCCCAGCCCGAGGAAGGTGGATCGCATGACCGTCACCCTCAAGGACGCCGTCCGGACGATCGGCGCGGCAAGCATCGTCGAACTGCTCGGGAGCCGGCCGCGGGTCCTCGCCCTCGGAGAGCCCACCCACGGCGAGGACTCCCTGCTCGACGTGCGCAACGACCTCTTCCGCCGACTCGTCGAGGAGGACGGGTACCGCTTCATCGCGCTCGAGAGCGACTGTCTGGCGGGTCTGATCGTCGACGATCACGTCACCTCCGGGGCCGGCGAACTCGATGACGTGATGGCCCGCGGATTCAGTCACGGCTTCGGCGCTGCCCCCGCGAATCGTGCGCTGGTGCGTTGGATGCGCGCGTTCAACGAGGGCCGGCCCGCGGCGGACCAGGTGCGGTTCGCCGGGTTCGACGGCCCGCTGGAGACGGCCGGGGCGTACAGCCCCCGGCAGGCCCTCACCGCACTCCACGCCCACCTCGCCGCCCGGTGCGACACCGCTTCGATGCTGCCCTGCACCGCCGCCACCCTCGACGGACTCCTCGGCGACGACGCCCGCTGGACCGAACCCGCCGCGATGCGCGACCCGTCCCGCTCCGTGGGGCGGACCCCCGACGCCGAGCGGCTGCGGCGGATCACCGACGACCTGACCGTCCTGCTCGACGCGCAAGCCCCTGACCTGCGGGAACCGGGCGAGCGTGAGACATGGGAGCGAGCGCGGCTCCACGCCCGTACCGCAGCCGGCCTGCTGCGGTACCACTCCTGGACGGCCGACACCTCGCCCGCCCGCCTGACCGGCCTGCTCACCCTCCGCGCCGCCATGATGGCCGCCAACCTGCTCGCGCTCGCCGAGCGCGGTCCCGTCCTCGCCCACGGCCACAACGCCCACCTCCAGCGCGTCCGGGGGACCATAAAGATGGGCGGGGAGCAGGCCGAGTGGTGGCCCACCGGGGCGATCGTCGGCTCCCGCCTCGGCGAGGAGTACGCCTTCGCCGCCACCGCCCTCGGCACGATCCGCCACCGTGGGGTGCAGGCCCCACCCCCGGACACCCTCGAAGGGCTCCTCTACGGGCTCCCCGAGGACCGGTACGTGGTCGACGTACGCCTGCTGGCCGAAGCCCTCAGGGACGCACCGCCCGCTCCCCGGGAATCCCCCTGGTTCGGCTACGCGCCCCTCGACCCCGCACAGCTGGCGGACCAGGACGCGCTCGTCTTCGTGAGGGACGCCCCTGAGGGGCCGAGGTGGTGGCCCTTCGGCTGAGGGGCGGACGGGCTGACGGGCGGAGGACGGGCGGGCTGACGGCGGAGGTCAGACGGGTGATGGGTGGAGGTCAGGCGGGCTGATGGGCGGGCGGGCGGGCGGACAGGCAGGTGCACGGCCGGTGAGGGAGGGGCTCGGTCTCCCGCAGGTCCGTACGGGTACGGGTTGCTGGGCCCCGCACTCGTATCCGCTCCCGTACCCGCTCCCGTACCCGCACCCTTCCCCGCACCCTTCCCCGTACGCCTCCGGCCGCCCTCACGCCTCCGTACCGTTCCCCACCCCGCCGCCGCGGCGCCCCCACCCCTGAAGCCACAATCTCCCCCGTGACCACCAGCACCCCGACCCTGCCCACCACTCCCCGTAAGGGCATCGGCTGCGGCACCGGTCACGCCCCCTCCCACCACGGCGAACTCCTCCAGGGCTTCTTCCGCGGGGCCGACGGGCGTCCGCGTGCCGGCCTCGTCACCCTCCCCGTCGCCACCCCCGGCACCCGCGCCGACTTCACCCTCTGGCCCGGCACCCCGCCCGGCGCCGTCACCGTCGTACCCGACGGCCGCGCCAAGGCCGCCCGCGCCGCCCGGCTCGCCATCGCCGCCTGCGCGGCCCGCACCGGCCGGCCCGCCCACGGCGGCATCCTGCACCTGACCGGCGCGATCCCGATCGGGCTCGGCATGGGCAGCTCCACCAGCGACGTCCTCGCCGCCGTGCGTGCCGTCGCCGACGCGTACGGGCTCCGCCTCGATCCCGGCACCACCGCCCGGCTCGCCGTCCGCGCCGAACGCGCCAGCGACCCGCTCATGCTCGACGCCGACGCCCGGCCCGTCCTCTTCGCCCAGCGCGAGGGACGCGTCCTCGAAGTCCTCGGACCCGCCCTGCCCCCGCTCCTCGTCGTCGGCTGCCTCCTCGGCGGCGGCGCCCCGGTCGACACCCTGGCGCTGGCCGTGCCCGCGCCCACCGAGGCCGACCTCCGTGCCTACGGCCTTCTCCGCGACCAGCTCCGCCGTGCCGTCACCGACGGCGACACCGCGCTCCTCGGCCGGGTGGCCACGGCCAGCGCCCGACGCGCCCAACGCGTCCTGTGTCACCCGGAGTTCGATGAACTCATCACCCTCGCCCGCGAGACCGGCGCCGTCGGCGTGCAGATCGCCCACAGCGGCTCCGTCGCCGGCGTCCTCCACGACCCGGCCATCCCCGGAGCCGAGGCGCGCGCCGACGCCACCCGCCGAGCCCTCGACGCCCACCGCATCCCCTGCACCCGCACGTTCGCCGCGGGCGGCTCCGATCCGTACACCCGCACGCCGCCCCCACCGCCTCCGCAACCCCCGTCCGATGTCCATGACACCGACCCCAACTCTGCCCGATCGCAAGGCCTTTGAGTCAGGAGTCAGACCAGGAGTCAGACCATGAGCCGGACCATGAGACAACCCTGGACAGAGGACGGTTGCTCCCTACACTGATCCGCATGCCTTCTGCCGCCGTCCCGGTCTCCGCGTCCGCCGCTCCGGTCTCCGCGTCCGCCGCCCCCACGCCCCCCGTCGCCTCCCGGCTGGGGAACGTCGCCTCCTCCCCGGTACGCGAGATCCTGGCGCTCACGGCACGGCCCGAGGTCATCTCGTTCGCCGGTGGTCTGCCCGCCCCCGAACTCTTCGACATCGAAGGCATCAAGGCCGCCTACGAGGCCGTCCTGACGGACAACCCGCGTGCCGCCCTCCAGTACTCCACCACCGAGGGCGACCCCGCGCTCCGACGCGCCGTCGCCGCCCGGCTCGACGCCCGCGGACTGCCCACCGACCCCGACGACCTCCTCGTCACCACCGGCTCCCAGCAGGCGCTCACCCTCCTCGCGACCGCGCTCCTCGAACCCGGCAGTGTCGTCCTCGTCGAGGACCCCTGCTACCTCGCCGCGCTCCAGACCTTCGGTTTCGCCGGCGCCCGCGTCGTCCCGGTGCCCACCGACGACGACGGCATCGTCCCGGAGGCCCTGGACGAGATCGCCGCCCGCGAGAAGCCCGCCCTGCTCTACATCATCCCCACCTTCCAGAACCCCACCGGCCGCACGCTCCCCGCCGGGCGCCGCGCCGCCGTCGCCGAAGCCGCCGCCCGGCACGGCTTCTGGATCGCCGAGGACGACCCGTACGGCGAACTGCGCTTCGAGGGCGAACCCGTCCCGAACCTCGCCCGCCACCCCGCCGCCGCCGATCGCACCGTGCTCCTCGGCTCCTTCTCCAAGGTCATGGCCCCCGGCCTGCGCCTCGGGTACCTCCGCGCCCCGGCCGCCCTCCGCCGCGCCTGCGTGATCGCCAAGCAGGCCGCCGACCTGCACACCTCCACCGTCGACCAGGCCGCGGCGGCCCGCTACCTCCGTGACAGCGACCTCGACGCCCACGTCGCCGGCATGCGCGCCGCCTACCGGGCCCGCCGGGACGCGATGCTCGGCGGTCTGCCCGCCGCCCTCCCCGAAGGCAGCCGCTGGAACCGGCCCGAGGGCGGCATGTTCGTCTGGGCCACCCTCCCCGACGGCCACGACGCCACCGCACTCCTCGCCACCGCCATCGGTCACGACGTCGCCTACGTCCCCGGCGCCCCCTTCTTCTCCGGCACCCCCGACCAGGCCTCCCTCCGCCTCTCGTTCACCACCCACGCTCCCGACGAGATCGCCGAGGGGCTGCGCCGCCTGGCCAAGACCTTCGCGTGAGGCCCGGGGCGCGCGGACGGCCCGTCCCCGACCGGTTCACCCGTGTCGCTCGTGTCGTTGTTGGGCCGAACGGGTGAGGAGCGGGAGGATGGGTCCATGAGTAGGTACGAGAGGTACGACGTCACCGACGAGCAGTGGGAGGGCCTGGCCCAGGTCCTGCCGCTGCGCGGGCGTGACGAATGGCCGTCCAGGGTCGATCACCGCATGATCCCCGAGCAGTACGAATCCGTCGAACAGCGCCGCATGGTCGTGCTGCGGGTCCAGGTCTTCGCCGACGCCCGCGAGGTCGCCGAGTACCTCATCGCCCAGATCCCGGTCCTGCTCGACCTGACCAGCGCCGACCCCGAAGTGGCCAAGCGCGTTCTCGACTTCAGCAGCGGCGTCGTCTTCGGGCTCGGCAGCGGCATGCACCGCGTCGACCGCAACGTCTTCCTGCTCGCCCCGCCCGGGACCGAGGTCGAGAGCACCGGCGACGGCCCGGCGGGCGAGGAGGACGACGAGCCCGTCGGCGCCCCCCGCGCGAGCGTCCCCCGATCGTAGGAAGGTCATCTCGCCGTAACGGTTCGTCAGCGTCACCCCCGCGTACGTTCCGATCATGGACCTCACCGGCGGCCCCGCCCTCGCCCGCACCCCCGGCCCCCGCACCCCTGACGCCCACGCGTCCGACCCTCGTACGCCCGGCGTGCGCACCCCCGAAACCCGTACGTCCGACCCTGGTGGCCCTGACAGCCACACGCCCGACCCCCGCACGTCCGACCCTCGTGTTCCTGACACCCGTACGCCTGAGACCCACACGCCCGATCCCCGTGTCCCTGACACCCGTACGTCCGACCCTCGCATGTCCGACCCTCGTGTCCCTGGCACCCGTACGCCCGACACCCGTACACCCGACACCCGTTTGTCGGGCCTCCGTACCCCAGTCGCTCGCGTACCGCGCCCGGACACCGTCCCTCACCCCCGCCCGACGCCGGCGGCCCCGGGTGAGGGGCCCGGCTCGGGCGGTGGCTTCGGTGTGAGGTCGGGCGAGGGGTCCGGGGCGGGTTCCGGGACCCGCCCCGGGTCCTGGGCGAGCGCCGGGGTGGGGACTGAGGCGGGGGCCCGAGCGGGGGCCGGAGCGGGGGCCGGAGCGAGGTCCGGTACGGGATCCACTGCGGGCTCGGGTGAGGGTTCCCGTACGGGATCCACTGCGGGGTCGGGTGCGGGATCCGGGAGGGAGGCGGGATCCGGGACGAGGGCGGGTGCGGGATCCGGTACGGGCGTTGCCGGCGCCGGAGCCCGTACGAGCGTGCCCACCCGTACTCCCACCACCCCTGCCCCCACCACCCCTGCCTCCACCACCCCTGCCTCCACCACCCCTACCCTCACCCGCACTCCAGCCTCGGCATCGGCCCCGACGCCCGCCCCCACGCCTCCTGGCCGGGGAGCCCCGTCCGGGGCCGAGGCGCAGGTCGTCGTGCGGCCCGTCGTGAGCGAGCTGCGCCTCTCGGCCTACGCCGGGCTCCGGCGTGCCGTCCACCCGCTGGGTCCCGTCACCCTCTTCGCCGGACCGAGCGGCAGCGGCAAGTCCACCGTCCTCGGCGCGTACGAGGCGCTGGCCCGGCTCGGCGCGGGGGAGCCACTCGGGGAGGTGTTCCCCGACCCTGCCTCCTGCGTCCCCGAGAGCGCGCAGCCCGACGCGCAGGGGCGCCGTGGCTTCCGCATCGGCTGCACGGTCGACGGACCTGTCGGCCCCGTTCGGCTCGACCTCGCCGTCCAGGCCGAACCCGAACTCCGCATCGTCGGCGAACGCCTCACCCGCCACGGCCGCACCCTCCTCACCACCGCTCTCAGGGATCCGGGCCGTACCACCGTCCAGGCCGCCTGGCTGACCGCCGGCAGCACCCCCGTCACCCGCGCCCCGTTCCCCGACGACCTCCTCGGCACCGCTCTCCTTCCGCTGCGCGTCGCGGGCGCCACCGAGGGGCAGCGCGAAGTGCTCGCCGCCGCCGAACAGACCTTGGTCGGCCTCCGCTCGCTCTTCCCCTGCGTCCCCGCGCCGGGCAGGATGCGTGCTCCCGTCCTCCCCGGTGAGGGCCGGCTGCTGCGCGACTGCTCGAACCTCGCCGGGGTCCTGCACCGCACCCACAACGCCTGCCCGCGCCGTCATCAGCGCCTGGCGGGCGTCGCCTCGGCGGGCTGCGCCGGTCCGGTCACCGGCATCGGCGTGCGGGAGCTGCCCGACGGAACCGTCCAGGCACTCCTCGCCCGTGGCGAGCGCCCCGCCACCCCGCTCGACCGGCTCGGCGACGGTGAACTCCGGTATCTCGCACTCGCGTTGACGCTACTCACCGGTCCGGGCGTCTACGCCATGGACCGGATCGCCGAGGTCCCGGACGCCATGCAGTGCCTCACCCTCCTCACCGACGACCTCGACAGGGGACTCGACTCCCGTCAGGTCGCCGCCCTCCTCGAGCTCACCGCGACCATCGCGGCCGACGGCCACATCCGGCTTGTTGGCTCGGTCGGGGAGAACGCGGCGGCGCAGGGCAGGCGGACGGCCGGGGTCGCGGTGGTAGACCTGACGTCGTGACGGACACCGAGCACGAGCACAGGCATGAGGACGTCGGCGGGCGCGAGGGCGGCTGCGTGGACGAGGGCGGTGGCGGGCACGACGTCGCCGGGCTCCAGCGTCGGCTCGCCGACTTCGCGGCGGCGCGCGACTGGCAGCCGTACCACACGCCCAAGAACCTGGCGGCGGCGCTCAGCGTCGAGGCGGCCGAACTCCTGGAGATCTTCCAGTGGTTGACGCCCGAGGAGGCGGAGAAGGTGATGGAGGACCCGGACTCCGCGTACCGGGTCGCCGACGAGGTCGCCGATGTCCTCGCCTACCTCCTCCAGTTCTGTCAGGGGCTGGGGATCGATCCGCTCGCCGCTCTCGCCGCCAAGATCGACCGGAACGAGCTCCGTTTCCCGGCCCGCAGAAGGGGCGGAACGGACGAGTCGGACAGGAATAGCGTTGATCGTCACTCTTCGGAGTGATCGCTTTCGCTCGATCGAGCTGCCTGTCCACAGATTTCCGAATTCCTCTGGTGCGGGGGCTCAGGCGGCCTCACTCTGGGTAGTGGACTGAAGGGAACAGCAAGTCGCACGAACGGGGCCGGAGTTGATGGAAGCGGAGCGACTCGTCCTGGCCGGCCTGCACGCGCTGGCCGAGAGCGGGACAGCACACGACATCGTGGCGGAGGCCTGGCAGGCGCGGGCCCTCGCCCAGGCGATAGGAAGTCACCTCGCGCTCTGCGGACCGCTGGAGCTGCGCGGTGAGGCACGGGGGCTCAGCGAGGCCGGGGAGTACCCGGCGTGGGGCACGGCCGGGCCCCGCGCCGCCCGGCTCACAGAGGTCGGTGACCCGCGCTCGGCGCTCACCGCTCTCGGTGAGCTCCTGGGGGAGGTCGGCATCGCCCTCGTCGGCGTGGCCTCGGTCACCGACGACGAGGGCCTGTACTGGCAGTGCATGGAGGCCATCGACGCGGCGGACGAAGCGGGCGACCGTGTCCGCGGCATGCTCCGGCGCCTCGAGGTCCGAGAACAGGGCCGGGCCCGCCCTCCCGACCCGCCCCCGAGCCGCGTCGGCCCCCCGTCGACCACCTCACACCCGAGGAACCCGACACCCCGCACGGCCCCCGAGCCCGAGCGGGACCCGTATCCATATCCGGATCCGAATACGGGTGCCGGCCTGGGGCCGGGGTCGGGGCGGAGACCGGGATCGGACCTCGGCCCGGCCTTGGGGACGGGCCCAGACCCGGACCCGCACCCGTCCTCGTCCCCCTACTCAGGCCCGTCCTCGTCCTCGTCCCCGTACTCAGACCCGTCCTCGTCCCCGGGCTCCGGGACGGATCCGGATCCGGATCGGCAGACCGGTGGAGCGAGGCAGACGGAGCGGGACGGGGCCCGAGACCAGGAGGAGGAGCGGGAGCGGGAGCGGGGACGCGACCGGGCCCGGGACCGTTGAGGGTCCCGGGCCCGGGCAGCGAGGGAGGGGAGGATCAGCGCTGCGGCTCGCCGTATCCTCCGGGGGCGCGGCCCTCACGACTGTCGCGGCCCTCATGACCATCGCGGTCCGCATGATTGCCACGGACCGCACCACGGTCACGGTCCTCGTGGCCGGCACGGCCTTCACGGACCTCATGGCCTTCACGGACCTCACGGCCCTCGTCGTCGGCGGGACGGCCGAGGGTCGCCTCCGGCTCGGGAGAGGCCTCAGGTTCGGGCGCCGCCTCCGGCTCCAGTCGGTCGACCGAGGACTGGAGGTCGGCGTCCAGCTGGGAGAGGTCGGCGGAGAGCGCCGCCATCAGCTCCTCCATCTGCTGGAGCAGTCCCTTCGGGGCTCCGGTCGGGGTTCCGGGGCCCGGCTGGTCGGGCACGGACTGCGGCACCGGCTGCTCGGGCAGCGCCTGCTCCGGCGCGGCTTCCTGGGACATCGCGGCCTCCTCGCCCCGGGCCCCGGCCGGCGTGGGCGGGAACACGGGAGAAGAACGACGCACCGGCTGCTGCCGCCGGCACGCGGGCCGGGCGGTCCGGCTCCGCCCCGGCAAACGACGAGCCCCGGTCACGGTCACTGGCCAGCGGTGACGCGTCCCGCCAGGGGGGACGGATATTCACCCGACCGAGCCGGACGGCACCGCGCGCTGACGCGCGGCTTGACACGCACCCTTCGGTGCAGGATGGAGGTATGGATCTTCGCATCTTCACGGAACCCCAGCAGGGCGCCGACTACGACACCCTCCTCCGGGTGGCCCGCGCCACGGAGGAGCTCGGCTTCGACGCCTTCTTCCGCTCCGACCACTACCTGCGCATGGGCTCGTCCGACGGGCTGCCCGGCCCCACCGACGCCTGGATCACGCTGGCGGGCCTCGCCCGCGAGACCCGGCGGATCCGTCTCGGCACCCTGATGACCGCCGGCACCTTCCGACTGCCGGGCGTCCTCGCCATCCAGGTCGCCCAGGTCGACCAGATGTCCGGCGGACGGATCGAACTCGGCCTCGGCGCCGGCTGGTTCGAGGAGGAGCACACCGCGTACGGCATCCCGTTCCCGAAGGAGAAGTTCGGCCGGCTGGAGGAGCAGCTGGCGATCGTCACGGGCCTGTGGGAGACCGAGGTCGGCAAGACCTTCTCCTACGAGGGGAAGCACTACCGCCTCACCGACTCGCCCGCCCTGCCCAAGCCCGCCCAGAACAAGATCCCGGTCCTCGTCGGAGGCCACGGCGCGACCCGCACGCCCCGGCTGGCGGCGCGGTACGCGGACGAGTTCAACATCCCGTTCGCCTCCCTGGAGGACACCCGGCGGCAGTTCGGACGCGTCCGGGCCGCCGCCGAGGAGGCCGGCCGGCGCGCCGACGACCTCGTGTACTCCAACGCTCTGGTCGTCTGCGTCGGCAAGGACGACGCCGAGGTGGCGCGCAGGGCCGCCGCCATCGGCCGGGAGGTGGAGGAACTCAAGGCCAACGGCCTCGCGGGCTCGCCCGCCGAGGTCGCCGACAAGCTCGGGCGGTACGCGGCGGTCGGCTCCTCCCGGGTCTACCTCCAGGTCCTCGACCTGGACGACCTGGACCACCTGGAGCTGATCTCCGCGCAGGTCGCGCCGCAGCTGGGGTGAGCAGCCGATGACACCGGCCCGGACGTTCACGCAGGCGCTCGCCGACGGCGTGCTCGTCCTCGACGGCGGGCTCTCCAACCAACTGGAGGCCCAGGGCCGCGACCTGTCGGACGCGCTCTGGTCGGCGCGGCTGCTGGCCGACGCGCCCGACCAGATCGAGGCGGCCCACACCGCCTACGTCCGGGCCGGTGCCCAGGTGCTGATCACCTCCAGCTACCAGGCCACCTACGAGGGCTTCGCCCGCCGGGGCCTCGGCCGCGAGGCCACGACGGCGCTCCTGCGCCGGAGCGTGTCGCTGGCTCGCGTGGCGGGGCGGGGCGAGGTCTGGGTGGCGGCCTCCGTCGGGCCGTACGGGGCGATGCGGGCCGACGGGAGCGAGTACCGGGGACGGTACGGGCTGTCGGTGCGGGCGCTGGAGCGCTTCCACCGTCCGAGGGTGGCGGCGCTCGCGGAGGCGGGGCCGGACGTCCTGGCCCTGGAGACGGTGCCGGACGCCGACGAAGCGGAGGCGCTGCTGCGGGCGGTCGCCGGGTGCGGGGTGCCGGTGTGGCTCTCGTACACGGTGGAAGGCGGTCGTACGAGGGCCGGCCAGGACCTGGCCGAGGCCTTCGCGGTGGCGGCCGGGAACGATCAGGTGGCGGCGGTCGGCGTCAACTGCTGCGACCCGGCCGAGGCCGCGGAGGCGGTGGCCCTCGGGGTCGCGGTCAGTGGCAAACCAGGGCTCGCCTACCCGAACAGCGGCGAGTTCTGGGACGCCCGGGCCGGCGGCTGGCGCGGCCCGGCGGTCTTCGGCCCGGCCGAGGCCCCCGCCCTCGCCGCCACGTGGGTCACGGCCGGCGCCAGGCTCGTGGGCGGCTGCTGTCGGGTCGGGCCGGAGACGATCGCCGCCCTCGCCGGAGCGAGGGGAGAGGGGGAGGGGGAGGCGGGAGAGGGTGGGGGTGGGGGGTGAACGGCTAGGGCCTCGGCGCCGGGGTGGGTGCCTGGACGTGGGTTCCCGGGGGGCACGGGCAGGGCCTGGGGGTGATCGTCGCGTTGTCGATGTGGAGGAGGACGGTGCCGTCGTCCGCGCAGCGGAGGGCCAGGGAGAGACGGCGGGGTTCGTCGGGCGGGGTGGTGGTGAGGGCGAGGGCGGCCTCGAAGAGGTCGTGGCCGTCGGGGCAGGTGAGGACAGGGGAGGGCTGGGAGGAGGAGGGGTGGGCGGAGGAGGGGTGGGCCGGGGAGGTGGGGGAGGGGTGGGGGTGGGCGGGGGAGAGGCGCCAGGGGTAGCCGTTCGGGTGGACGCCGCCGTCCTCGATGCCGAGAGGGAGGCAGCAGCCCTCGCAGAAGCATTCGTCGGCGACGACCTCGAAGCGGTTCCAGTCGCAGGCCGGGCAGACGAGGGGCGTGATCGCGGTCCGCTCGTCGGGGTGGCGGGCGGTGATCGTCGCCCGCAGGAGGGCCAAGAGCTCGTCGTCCGTCGCGGTGTCGTCCATGCAGGCATCCTCGCAGTCGCCGAGACCCCGGAAAATGCCTGGTGGGCGGGGTGGGGGCGTGTTCATACTCGGAAGCGTGTTCCTGACGATCAGTACCACCGGCACCCCGGAGCGACCCGCGACCGATCTCGGATTCCTGCTGCACAAGCATCCCGAGCGGGCACAGGCGTTCTCGACCTCGCACGGCACCGCGCACGTGCTCTACCCCGAGGCCACCGCGGAGCATTGCACCGCGGCGCTGCTCCTGGAGGTGGACCCCGTGGCGCTGGTGCGCCGCGGCAAGGGCAAGGGCCGGGGCGGCGCCCCGGACGCGGCCCTCGCGCAGTACGTGAACGACCGGCCCTACGCGGCGTCCTCGCTGCTCGCGGTCGCCCTCGCGCAGGTCTTCAAGACGGCGCTGCACGGCGTGTGCCGGGCGCTGCCCGAGCGGGCGGCGGAACCTCTGCCGCTGCGGATCGAGGTGCCGGTGCTGCCCGCGCGGGGTGGCGCGGAGCTGGTCCGGGCGCTCTTCGGGCCGCTGGGCTGGTCGACGGTGGAGGCCGAACCGGTCGTGCTGGACGCGGAGTTCCCCGAGTGGGGCGACTCGCGGTACGTGCGGCTGGTGCTGGAGGGCGACGGACTGCGGCTCGCGGACGCGTTGAACCAGCTCTACGTCCTGCTGCCGGTCCTCGACGACGCCAAGCACTACTGGGTGGCGCCCGACGAGGTGGACAAGCTGCTGCGGGCCGGCGAGGGCTGGCTGGCGGCGCACCCCCGGCGGGAGCTGATCACCACCCGCTACCTGTCGCGCCGCCGAGGTCTCGCGCGGGAGGCGTCGGAGCGGCTGGAGCTGCTCCGGCTGGCCGAGGTCGACGGGCTCGACGTCGAGGACGTCGACAACGCTGTGGACGAGACGAGTGACACGGAGGAGCGGCCGGTGCCGCTCGCCGAGCAGCGGCGTACCGCGATCCTGGCCGCCCTGCGGTCGGCCGGTGCCGCCCGGGTCCTCGATCTGGGCTGCGGGCAGGGGCAGTTGGTGCAGGCGCTGCTGAAGGACGTCCGGTTCACGGAGATCGTGGGCGTGGACGTGTCGGTACGGGCCTTGACCGTGGCCGCGCGCCGGATGCGGCTGGACCGGATGGGGGAGCGGCAGGCCGCCCGGGTCTCACTGGTGCAGGGCTCGCTCGCGTACACGGACAAGCGGTTGACCGGGTACGACGCGGCCGTGCTGAGCGAGGTGATCGAGCACCTGGATCTGCCGAGGCTGCCGGCCCTGGAGTTCGCGGTGTTCGGTTCGGCCCGGCCCCGGACGGTCGTCGTGACCACGCCGAACGTCGAGTACAACGTGCGCTGGGAATCGCTGCCCGCCGGGCACGTCCGGCACGGCGACCACCGCTTCGAGTGGACCCGGGCGGAGTTCCGGGAGTGGGCCGAGGGCGTGGCCGGACGGTACGGGTACGGCGTGGCGTACGCGCCGGTCGGGCCGGACGACCCCGAGGTCGGTCCGCCGACGCAGATGGCCGTGTTCACGCGCACGGGAACGGAAGACGACGAGAAGGCGAAGGGGGACCGGGCATGAGCGCCGACACGACCGACACGACCGACACGACCGACACGGGCGATGTGATCGACACGGGTGATGCGATCGACGGGGCTGATGCCGCCGAGACGGCCGGTACGAGCGGCGGAGCCGGTGCGGCCGGCGCGACCGGCGCGGCCGAGGGTGACGCCGTCGGCGGGAGGCGGCGGGTGCTGCCCGTCACCGATCTGTCCCTCGTCGTGCTCGTCGGCGCGACCGGCTCCGGCAAGTCGTCCTTCGCGCGGCGGCACTTCAAGCCGACCGAGGTGGTGTCCTCGGACTTCTGCCGAGGGCTCGTCGCGGACGACGAGAACGACCAGTCGGCGTCCCGCGATGCCTTCGACGTGCTGCACTACATCGTCGGCAAGCGGCTCGCGGCCGGCCGGCTGACCGTCGTCGACGCCACCAACGTGCAGCGCGAGGCGCGCCGGCAGCTGGTGGAGCTGGCGCGGGCGCACGACGTGCTGCCGATCGCGATCGTGCTCGACCTGCCCGAGTCGGTCTGCCGGGCGCGGAACGCGCTGCGGCCCGACCGGGCCGGCCTGCCCGATCACGTGATCCCCCGTCACCGCCGCGAACTGCACCGCGGGTTGAAGGGTCTTGAGCGGGAGGGGTTCCGCAAGGTCCACGTGCTGCGCTCGGCCGAGGAGGTGGACGCGGCGGAGGTGCGTACGGAGCGCCGGTTCAACGACCTGCGGCACCTGGCCGGTCCGTTCGACATCATCGGTGACATCCACGGCTGCCGGAGCGAGCTGGAGACGCTGCTCGGCCGGCTCGGCTACGTGGACGGCGCGCACCCGGAGGGGCGTACGGCGGTCTTCGTCGGCGACCTCGTCGACCGGGGGCCGGACTCGCCGGGCGTGCTGCGCCGGGTGATGGGCATGGTGGCGGCCGGGAACGCGCTCTGCGTGCCGGGCAACCACGAGAACAAGCTCGGGCGCTGGTTGAAGGGCAGGAAGGTCCAGCTGACCCACGGGCTCGCCGAGACCGTCGAGCAGCTGGAGCGCGAGCCCGCCGAATTCCACGACGAGGTGCGGAAGTTCATCGACGGACTGGTGAGCCACTACGTCCTGGACGACGGGAGGCTGGTGGTCTGCCACGCGGGTCTGCCGGAGAAGTACCACGGGCGTACGTCGGGCCGGGTCCGTTCCCACGCGCTGTACGGTGACACCACCGGCGAGACGGACGAGTTCGGGCTTCCGGTGCGGTACCCGTGGGCGGAGGAGTACCGGGGCCGGGCCACGGTCGTGTACGGGCACACGCCGGTGCCGACGACGTCCTGGATCAACAACACGATCTGCCTGGACACGGGTGCCGTGTTCGGCGGGCGGATGACCGCGCTGCGGTGGCCGGAGCGCGAGCTCGTCGACGTGCCCGCGGAGAAGGTCTGGTACGAGCCGGCCCGCCCCCTGACGTCGGACGCGCCGGGCGGGCACGAGGGCCGGCCGCTCGACCTGGCCGACGTCCACGGGCGGCGGACGGTGGAGACCCGGCACATGGGCCGCGTGGCGGTGCGGGAGGAGAACGCGGCGGCGGCCCTGGAGGTCATGAGCCGGTTCGCGGTCGATCCCCGGCTGCTCGCCTACCTGCCGCCGACGATGGCGCCGACTCCGACCGCGAGCGCGGAGGGCTACCTGGAGCACCCCGCGGAGGCCTTCGCGCAGTACCGGGCGGACGGTGTCGGGCGGGTCGTGTGCGAGGAGAAGCACATGGGTTCGCGGGCGGTGGCGCTGGTCTGCCGGGACGCGGACGCGGCCCGGGAGCGGTTCGGCGTCGACGGGCCGACGGGCGCGCTGCACACCCGTACCGGACGCCCGTTCTTCGACGACGGGGACGCCACCGAGCAGGTCCTCGCCCGGCTGCGGACGGCTGTCGGCGCGGCGGGGCTGTGGGAGGAGCTCGACACGGACTGGCTGCTGCTCGACGGCGAACTCATGCCGTGGTCGCTGAAGTCGGGCGGGCTGCTGCGCCACCAGTACGCGGCGGTCGGCGCGGCGTCCGGGGCCGTGCTCCCGCAGGCCGTACGGGCGCTGGAGGCGGCGGTCGCGCGCGGGGTCGAGGGGCTCGACGTCCTGCTGGCCGCGCAGCGCGAACGGGCGGTGGACGCGGGGGCGTTCACCGAGGCGTACCGGCGCTACTGCTGGCCGACGAAGGGCCTGGAGGGGGTGCGGTTCGCGCCGTTCCAGGTGCTCGCGGGGCGCGGGCGGTCGCTCGCGGACGTACCGCACGACACGCAGCTGGGGTGGCTGGACCGGCTGGTGGAGCACGATCCGACCGGACTGCTCCAGGTGACGCGGCGGATCGTGGTCGACACCGGCGACGAGGCGTCCGTCCGAGCGGGCACCGACTGGTGGCTCGGGCTGACCGGCGCAGGCGGCGAGGGCATGGTCGTGAAGCCGCTGGCCGCGCTCGTCCAGGACGGCTCGGGCCGCCCGGTGCAGCCGGGAGTGAAGGTGCGGGGCCGGGAGTACCTGCGGATCGTGTACGGCCCCGAGTACACCCGTCCGGAGAACCTGGCGCGGCTGCGGCAGCGCCACCTCGGCCACAAGCGTTCGCTGGCCCTGCGCGAGTACGCGCTCGGCCTTGAGGCGCTGGACCGGCTGGCGGCCGGCGAGCCGCTGTGGCGCGTGCACGAGGCGGTCTTCGCGGTGCTGGCGCTGGAGTCGGAGCCGGTGGACCCGAGGCTGTAGGCCCCCGGCGGCCGGGCGCCCGGCCTCGGGCCCGGCCTCGGGCCCGGCCTCGGGCCTCGGGCCCCGGGCCCGGCTCCGGGCTCCGGGCTCCGGCCCACGGCCCCTCGGGCCCCGGGCCACAGCCCCCGGGCCGCGGCCCCCGGCCCCGGGCCCCGGCCTCGGGCCTCGGGCCCCGGCCTTGGGCCCCGGCCTTGGGCCCCGGCCTCGGGCCCCGCCCCCCGGGCCCCCGGCCCCGGGCCCCGCCCCCCGGGCCCCCGCCCCCGGCCACGGGCCCCGCTCCCCGTAGGTGCGTGACAGGTCCCCGATGCCGGGGGAGGAGAAGGGTCACGGCCCGGGCGGTTCGCCGGAATTCGGTCGTGCGTGGGTCACGCGTCCGGCGGTTCGCTCCGTCAGGATGGGGCCATGGGATTCCATGTCGACTCCGAGACCGGCCGGCTCCGCCGCGTGATCCTCCACCGCCCCGATCTGGAGCTCAAGCGGCTGACCCCGACCAACAAGGACGCCCTGCTCTTCGACGACGTGCTGTGGGTGCGGAGGGCCCGTCAGGAGCACGACGGGTTCGCGGACGTGCTGCGCGACCGGGGGGTCGAGGTGCACCTCTTCGGCGATCTGCTGAGGGAGGTGCTCGACGTGCCGGCGGCGCGGGCGCTGGTCCTGGACCGGGTCTTCGACGAGAAGGAGTACGGGCCGCTCGCCGCCGACCATCTGCGGGCGGCGTTCGACTCGCTCGACACCGGGGTCCTGGTGGAGGCCCTGGTCGGCGGGATGACGAAGCGGGAGTTCCTGGCGGAGCACCGGGAGCCGACGTCGGTCCGGTTCCACGCGCTGGACCTCGACGACTTCGTGCTCGGTCCGCTGCCGAACCACCTGTTCACCCGGGACACCTCGGCGTGGATCTACGACGGGGTGTCGATCAACGCGATGCGGTGGCCGGCGCGGCAGCGGGAGACGGTCCACTTCGAGGCGATCTACAAGCACCATCCGCTCTTCACGGGCCCGGAGGCGGGGCCGTTCCACCACTGGTCGGAGGGGCAGGCGGACTATCCGTCGACGATCGAGGGCGGTGACGTGCTGGTCATCGGCAACGGCGCGGTGCTGATCGGGATGAGCGAGCGGACCACCCCGCAGGCGGTGGAGATGCTGGCGCGGGGGCTGTTCGCGGCGGGTTCGGCGCGGTCGATCGTGGCCCTGGACATGCCGAAGCGGCGGGCCTTCATGCATCTGGACACGGTGATGACGATGGTGGACGGCGACACGTTCACCCAGTACGCGGGGCTCGGGATGCTGCGCTCGTACACGATCGAGCCGGGTGACGAGGGGCAGGCACTGCGGGTGACCGACCATCCGCCGGAGCAGATGCACAGCGCCATCGCGGCGGCGCTGGGGCTCCAGGACGTGCGGGTGCTGACGGCGACGCAGGACGTGCACGCGGCGGAGCGTGAGCAGTGGGACGACGGCTGCAACGTGCTGGCGGTGGAGCCGGGGGTGGTGGTGGCGTACGAGCGGAACGTGACGACCAACACGCATCTGCGGAAGCGGGGCATCGAGGTGATCGAGATCCCGGGGAGCGAACTGGGGCGCGGGAGGGGCGGTCCGCGCTGCATGAGCTGCCCGGTGGTGCGGGATCCGGTGTGAGCGGAGGGACACCCGGAGGGCTGTATAAGCATGCTGTGTTATGTATACACTTCCAAGGTCTCTCCCCGTACCCGCCCGACCGCATCTCAGGAGCGCCCCTCATGGCCCTTCACCTCTCCGGCCGCCACTTCCTCAAGGAGCTGGACTTCACCGCCGAGGAGTTCCGCGGCCTGGTCGACCTCGCCGCCGAGCTGAAGGCCGCGAAGAAGGCGGGGAACGAGACGCAGCGGCTGCGCGGCAGGAACATCGCCCTGATCTTCGAGAAGACCTCCACCCGCACCCGCTGCGCCTTCGAGGTCGCCGCCGCCGACCAGGGGGCCACCACCACCTACCTCGACCCCTCCGGCTCCCAGATGGGGCACAAGGAGTCGGTGAAGGACACCGCCCGGGTGCTCGGCCGCATGTTCGACGGCATCGAGTACCGGGGCGACAGCCAGGCCACCGTGGAGGAGCTGGCCGCCTTCGCCGGCGTCCCCGTCTTCAACGGTCTGACCGACGACTGGCACCCCACCCAGATGCTCGCCGACGTGCTCACCATGGCCGAGCACACGGAGAAGCCGCTGGACGGCATCACCTTCGCCTACCTCGGCGACGCCCGCTTCAACATGGGCAACTCCTACCTCGTCACCGGCGCCCTGCTCGGCATGGACGTGCGGATCGTCGCCCCCGAGGCGTACTGGCCGGCCGAGGAGGTCGTCGCCGCCGCCCGCGAGCTCGCCGACGCGAGCGGCGCCACGCTCACCCTCACCGAGTCCGTCGCCGACGGTGTCCGGGGCGCCGACTTCGTCGTCACCGACGTGTGGGTCTCGATGGGCGAGCCCAAGGAGGTGTGGGACGAGCGGATCGCCGCCCTCGCCCCGTACTCCGTCACCATGGACGTCCTGCGTGCCACCGGGAACCCGGACGTGAAGTTCCTGCACTGCCTGCCCGCCTTCCACGACCTGGGCACGAAGGTCGCCCGCGAGGTGCACGACCGGCACGGGCTGACCGAGCTGGAGGTCTCCGACGAGGTCTTCGAGTCGGAGCACTCCGTCGTCTTCGACGAGGCCGAGAACCGGCTCCACACCATCAAGGCCGTCCTCGTCGCGACCATGGCGGGGTCCGCTGGAGCGTAGGATCGTCCTGCTTCAGGGGGGTCCGGGCACATATGCCCGGACCCCCCTGACGCATGTACGGCCAAGAACGGCACCACCGGCAAGACCAGAGATGAGAGCAGTGCCGATGTTCTCGCGGATCAAGTCCCCCCAGCAGCTGATCGCCGAATCCGGCGGTGACCTCGAAGGCCACAGCCTCAGACGCACCATGGGCCTCTTCCAGCTCGTGTGCTTCGGCGTGGGGGCGATCGTCGGCACCGGCATCTTCGTCGGCCTCGCCGACAGCGTCGCCGAGGCCGGACCCGCGGTCGTCGTCTCCTTCGTCCTCGCCGCGATCACCTGCGTGTTCACCGCCTTCTCCTTCGCGGAACTCGGCGGCGCGATCCCCGTCTCGGGCTCCTCCTACTCCTTCGCCTACGCGAGCCTCGGCGAGCGGGCCGCCTTCCTCGTCGGCTGGTGCCTGCTCCTGGAGTACGGCGTCTCCGTCTCCGCGGTCGCCGTCGGCTGGAGCCAGTACCTCGACGAGCTCCTCCACAGCCTCACCGGCCTCCGGCTGCCCGACGCGCTGGCCGCCGGCCCCACCGAGGGCGGGGTGGTCAACCTCCCGGCCGTCGTCGTCATCCTGATGGCCGCGACCCTCCTGGTCAGGGGCGTGCGCGAGAGCGCCCGCGCCACCGCCGCCATGTCGGTCCTCAAGATCGGCATCCTGATCGCCTTCTGCGCGATCGGCTTCTCCGCCTTCCAGGCCGGGCACCTCTCGCCGTTCGCCACCGAGGGCGTCGGCGGCATCACCGCCGGAGCCTCGGTCGCCTTCTTCTCGTACATCGGCTTCGACGCCATCACCACCGCCGGCGAGGAGGTGAAGAACCCGCGCCGGAACATCCCGCTCGCCATCCTCGTCTGCATCGGCGTCGTCACCGTGCTCTACTGCGCGGTCGCCCTCGCCGCGATCGGCGCGCTCGGCGCCGACGAGGTCGCGGACAAGCCGGCCGCGCTCTCCCTCGTCGTCGACCAGGTCACCGGTTCCTCGGTCGGCGGCGGGATCATCGCCTTCGGCGCGGTCGTCGCCATCGCCTCCGTCGTCCTCGCCGTCATGTACGGCCAGACCCGCATCCTGATGGCGATGTCCCGCGACGGCCTGATGCCCCGGGTCCTCGAACGGGTCTCCCCGAAGACCTCCACCCCCGTCGCCAACACGTGGATCGTGGCCGGGGTCTTCGCCGTCCCGGCCGCCTTCGCCCCGCTCGACGTGGTCGTCGGCCTCACCACCATCGGCACCCTCGCGATCATGGCCGTGGTCAACCTCGCGGTGATGGTGCTGCGCCGCCGCGAGCCCGGCCTCGCCCGCTCGTTCAAGGTGCCGCTGTACCCGCTGAGCCCGGTCCTCGGCATCGGCTTCTGCCTCTACCTCGTCTGGGGCACCGGCTGGCGCACCTGGCTCGTCTTCGCCTGCTTCCTCGTGGCCGGCGCCGTGCTGTACGCCGTCTACGGGCGCCGCCGCTCCCGCCTCGCGCTCACGCCCGCCGAAGGCTCCGCCGGGCGGGCACCCGGGGGAGCGTGAACCACACCGCCTTGCCGCCCGCGGTCGGTCGGTGGCCGCAGTCGCTGCTGAGCGCCCGGATCAGCAGCAGCCCCCGGCCGTGCTCCTGCCAGGGATCCACCTCGGCCTCCGGATCCGGGCAGACCAGCCGGCCGGGTCGGGCGGGATCGGGGTCGTGCACCTCGATCTGGCAGCCGTCCGGCGCGGCCAGCAGCTCCACGACCAGCTCGATGGGCCCGTCGCCCGAGGTGTGCTCGACCGCGTTGGCCACCAGTTCGGCGGTGAGCAGCTCCGCCGTGTCGCGGTCGGGCCGGTCGGCGACGGCGGCGTCGCTCCCGTCGAGGGCGTCGCGGACCAGGGCCCGGGCGAGCGGGACGGCGGCGGTCGTACGGGGCAGCCGGATCCGCCAACAGGCTCCTGGCGCGGCGGGTGAGGCACCGGTGACTTCGGGCATGGGGGCAGGCTCCCTGGGCCGGGGGGCGGACGGGCGACGGGGGAACGGAGCGGGACGACCCGAGACGTCCTGGTTTTAACCTTAGAGGGGGGTCGATTCCCGGCCACAGAGGCCCCCCTCCCGACCTCGCGGGACCCCCCTCCCGGCTCCGCGGGACCCAAGTCACCGCCGGGGCGGGACCTTCGGGGCCGCCCGTGCGGCGCGGGACGCGTGCCGCGGACCGGCGGGTGCGGCTTGCCGGCGGTGCCGCGGGCCGGTGGGTGCCGCTTGCCGGCGGTGCCGCGGGCCGGCGCGTGTCGTGGCCGTGGTTCTGGCCCGTGGCCCGTGCGTCGGGGGTGGTGGGGGCGATCGGGTGACCGGGCGCCGGGCGCCGGAGGCGGTACGTCGTGTGCCGCCGCGACGGTCCGCCCTACAGGTCCTTCTCCACCGCCCGTACGTGCTCCGCGCCCCGCTCCCACAGCAGCGCGTGCAGCTCCGCGAAGACCTCGGCCGACCGCCGCCCCGGCCAGCCGGCGGGCAGCAGCTCGGCCGGCAGCACCGGGTCCGCGTACGGAAGCCGGCGCCACGCGTCCAGGGTGAGGAGGTAGTCCCGGTAGGCGTCCTCCGCCGGGCGCCCCGGCGCCGCCCGCCAGGCCGCGAGGACCGGCTCGTGGCCGGCCAGGAACTCCTCGTGCAGCCGGGCGATCGCCGGCAGGTCCCACCAGCGGGCCACCGCCTCCGCCGTCGCCGTGTACCCCAGGTGCTCGCCGCGGAAGAAGTCCACGTACGCGGAGAGCTCCAGGCGCTCCAGGGCGTTGCGGGTCTCCTCGTACAGCCGGGCCGGCGCGATCCAGACGCCCGGCGCCGCCGTCCCGAAGCCGAGCCGGCCGAGCCGGGAGCGCAGCAGGTGCCGCTTGTGCCGCTCCTGCTCCGGGACCGAGAAGACGGCGAGGACCCAGCCGTCCGCCAGGGAGGGTTCCGTACGGGCGTAGATCCGCCGGTCGCCGTCCTCCAGGAGGCGTCGGGCGTCGTCGGAGAGGGCGTATCCGGCCGAGCCGTCGGGGGTCCGGCGGGGCAGCAGCAGTCCGCGCCGCTTCAGCCGGGACACCGAGGAGCGCACCGAGGGCGCGTCCACGCCGACCGCCGCGAGCAGCCGGATCAGCGCGGCGACCGGCATCGGCGTCTCCTCGGACGGTCGGCCGTAGGCGCCGTAGAGCGAGACGATCAGGGAACGGGGAGTGTGCTGCTCGGCCACGTGATCACTTTAGGCCGTGCGGGGCGGCCCGGCGGCTCCGGTCCGCCCCCGGTTCCGTGCCGCGCGCGTCCGGTTCCGTGCCGCGCCGCCTCGGGTCCGCTTCTCGCCGCCCCGGTTCCGTGCCGCGCGGGTCCGGTTCCGCTCCGCGGTCCGGTTCCGCGTCTCGTCGCCCCGGCTCCGCTCCGCGCCGGTCCGGCTCCGGGCTGGGGCCGGGGGCGTCGTCGCGCAGGCGGTGGCGCTGGAGCTTGCCGGTGGCGGTACGGGGGAGGGCGTCGACGAAGACGACCGCGCGGGGGGACTTGTACGGGGCGAGCCGGGCGCGGACGAAGGCGCGCAGCGCGGCGGCGGTGGCGGCGTCGCGCGCCACCCCCTCGCGTACCACCGCGTAGGCGGTGACGGCCTCGCCCCGCACCGGGTCCGGCCGGCCGACGACCGCCGTCTCGACGACGTCCGGATGGGCGAGCAGGACCTCCTCCACCTGGGGGCCGGCGATGGTGTGCCCGGCCGAGATGATCATGTCGTCGGCGCGGGAGACGTAGCGGAACCGGCCGCCGGGCTCGCGGACGTACCGGTCGCCGGTGAGGTTCCAGCCGTGCCGGACGTACTCGGTCTGGCGGCCGTCGGCCAGATAGCGGCAGCCGACCGGCCCGCGGACGGCGAGCAGTCCCTCCCGCCCGTCCGGCACCGGCCGCCCGTCCGGGCCCAGGACGGCGGCCTGCCAGCCGGGCACCGGCCGGCCGGTGGTGCCGGGGCGGCTGTCGGAGTCGGCGGCGGCGACGAAGATGTGCAGCAGCTCGGTGGCGCCGATGCCGTTGATGAGCCGGAGGCCGGTCCGGGCGTACCAGGCGGTCCACACCGCCTCCGGGAGGTTCTCGCCGGCGGAGACGCAGCGCCGCAGCGAGGAGAGGTCGGCGCCGGACCCCGCGTCGAGGAGGCGGAGCATCAGCCGGTAGACGGTGGGGCCGCTGAAGAGCACCGAGACCCGGTGCCGGCCGATCGCCGCGAGCAGCTGCTGGGGCCCGGCCCGGTCCAGCAGGACGGCGCTGGCCCCGGCGCGCAGCGGGAAGAACAGCAGCCCGCCGAGGCCGAAGGTGAAGGCGAGCTGCGGGGAGCCGGCGAAGACGTCGTCCGGGCGGGGCCGCAGGACGTGCGCGGAGAAGGTGTCGGCGACGGCCAGGACGTCGCGGTGGAAGTGGACACAGCCCTTGGGGCGGCCGGTGGTGCCGGAGGTGAAGGCGATCAGGGCCACGTCGTCGGCGGCGGTGTCGGCCGCCCGGTAGGGGCGGCCGGTCCGGCGGGCGGCGAGGGCGAGGAGGTCGTCGGGGCCGTCGCCGCCGTACGGGACGACGGTCAGGCCCGGTATGCCGGCGGCCCGCAGCTCGTCGAGGGCCTCCGCGGCGCAGAGTGCCAGGGAACAGGCGGCCGTCCCGGCGGCGAAGGCGAGTTCGGCGGCCCGCTGCTGGGGCGGGACGGAGACGGCGATCCCCCCGGCCTTCACGACCGCGAGCCAGCAGGCGGCGAGCCAGGGGGTGGTCGGCCCGCGCAGCAGCACCCGGTTGCCGGGTCGCAGGCCGAGGTCGCCGGTGAGCACGTGGGCGATCCGGTCCACGTGCGCGCGCAGCTCGCCGTAGCTCCAGACGCCGCCGTCCCCGTCGTGGAGGGCCGGCCGGCCGGCGCCGAACCGTTCCGTCGTGGTGTCGAGGAGTTCGGCGGCGCAGTTGAGCCGTTCGGGGTAGGCGAGACCGGGCAGCCCGAAGACCAGCCGGGGCCACTGGGCGGCGGGCGGCAGCCGCTCCCGGGCGAAGGCGTCGGTGTGTCCGGAGGGGGTCAGCTCCATGGTCCCTGCCCTCCGCCGTCGGCCCGGGGGCCGATACCAGGACGTATCGAATGCATGACGTACGTCATCAGTCCGCGACAAGGCGGGGTCGCGGCACCGCCAGGTCCGGGCCGGGGACGGCGACCGGGACGCCCGAGGGCGTCGAAGAGAGCCCACATGCCCGCATTCTCACCCGAACCCGACCGAAGCACCTGGCGGGGGAGGGCCGAGGGCGGGGCGCCGCCGGGGCGCCCCGGGGCGCCGCCGGGTGCGAGGGGTGCGGGGGTGCGAGGGTGCGGGTGCGGGCGGGCAGGGGTGCGGAGGTGCGGGAGTGCGGGCGTGCGGGAGTGCAGGGGTGCAGGGGTGTGGGGGCGTGGAGGCACGGTAGTGCGGAGGTGCGGTCTCGGGCTTCAGGCGTACGATGCGCGGCCGCACGCGTACGGCGTCGAGTGGCGGGGACGAGGCACCGGACCGGCATGGCCGTCGATGGCCGTCGATGGCGGTCGTACGGCTCGAGAACGTCTCTGCGCGGAGGGTCGTACCGGCCGAACTGGGCCCCGTCCGGCGCCTGGTGGCGACGGATGCGGGCGGTGCTTGATCGACTGGTCGTCAGCGGGGGCCGGGCTTAGGGTCGAAAGGTGGACCGACCGGCCCACGGCTCCTGCGGTGAGGGCGCTTGCGCCATGAACGAATCATGAGTAGCACACCGAAGCCGAAGACTCCGGCGGTGAACCCGACTTCCACCGGCTCGGGCGACGGCAAGGGCATCGCGCTCTTCGTCATCGCCTCCTGCCAGCTGATGGTCGTCCTCGACATCACCATCGTCAACATCGCGCTTCCGGACATCCAGCGCTCGTTGGACTTCTCGACCACGAGCCTGGCCTGGGTGGTCAACGCGTACACGCTGACCTTCGGCGGTCTCCTCCTGCTGGGCGGCCGCGCCGGCGACATCCTCGGCAGGCGCCGGGTCTTCATCTTCGGCGTCCTGCTCTTCGGGCTCGCCTCCCTGCTCTGCGGCCTGGCCCAGAGCGAGTGGCAACTCCTCGCCGCCCGGGCCCTCCAGGGTGTCGGCGGCGCCATCTCCTCGCCGACCTCGCTGGCCCTCATCACCTCGAACTTCGACGAAGGCCCCGAGCGCAACCGTGCCTTCGGGGTCTTCGCGGGCGTCTCGGCCGGCGGCGGCGCGATCGGACTGGTCGCCGGCGGCATGCTGGTGGAGTGGCTCGACTGGCGCTGGATCTTCTTCGTCAACGTGCCGATCGCCCTGGTCATCGCACTGCTGACACCTCGTCATGTCAAGGAGTCCGAACGCCATCCCGGCCACTTCGACCTCTTCGGTGCCCTGACGGCCACCCTCGGCATGGTCGCCCTCGTGTACGGCTTCATCCGAGCCGCCCAGGAGGGCTGGCGCGATGTGCTCACGATCGGCTCGTTCGTCGCGGCGGTGGTCCTCCTCACGGCCTTCATCCTGATCGAGCGCCGCTCGCAACAGCCCATCACGCCCCTGCACATGTTCGCCGACCGGAACCGCTCGGGCACCTACGCGATCATGCTCTGCCTCGCGGCGGCGATCTTCGGGATGTTCTTCTTCCTGACCCTCTTCGTCCAACAGGTTCTGGACTTCAGCCCGTTGCGCACGGGCCTCGCCTTCCTGCCGGTCAGCGCGATCATCGCGGTGGGCGCGGGCCTGACCTCCAACCTGCTGCCCCGCTACGGGCCGAAGCCCTTCATGGTGACGGGTTCGCTCCTCGCCGCGGCGGGACTCGCCTGGCTGACCCTCACCGACGTGCACTCGACCTACAGCGGCAGCATCCTCGGGCCGATCCTGGTCTTCGGCCTCGGCATGGGCCTGATGTTCGTCTCGCTGACCATCATGGCGCTGTCCAACGTCGAGCAGCGGGAGGCCGGCGCCGCGTCGGGCATCCTCAACGCGACCCAGCAGGTGGGCGGTTCGCTGGGCCTGTCGATCCTGGTCACCGTCTTCGGCACGTACAGCCGCGACGAGGCCGAGGTGCAGGTGCCCGCCTTCCTGTCCCAGGCGGGCCCCCTGGAGAAGGCCGAGTTCGCCCGTACCGGCGAGCTCCCGCCGCCCTACGCCGACCAGGTCCTCACCTCCGGCGTCTCCGCGGGCTTCGTCACGGCGGCGATCTTCGCCGTCGTCGCCGCCCTGATCGCCCTCTTCGTCATCGAGACCCGCGCATCCGACCTCGAACGCCTCAAGGGCGGCGGGGTCATGCCCGGCGGCGGATAGCGATGCCGGGCGCCTGACCGCCCGCGCCCCCGCGAGGGGACGGCCGGCGGCCCGCGCCCCCCGGCGGCCCGCGCCCTACCCGCTGGGACGGCTGACCGCCCACGCCCCCCGGGGAGCGGGCGGCCGGCGACCCCGCGCCCCCGACGAGCGCCCTACCGCTGGGACGGCAGGACGCTCGTCGGCGTCGTGAGGTCCCGGTCCTCCGCGAACTGGCCGCGACCCTGCTCGCCGAGCCGGCCGAGGCGGACCAGCTGGGTGTCCTGGGCCGCGCGGTCACCGCGGGCCATGGCGCCGCGCAGCGCGTCCCGGGCGGCGAGGACCTCGGTGCGCAGGGTGGCCGGGTAGGAGTTCTGCTCGGCGAAGCGGATCGCGTAGAGCGCGGTGCGGACCGTCGGGTCGATGCCGGGCCACAGGGCCTCCACCCGCTCCGTGGCCTTCCGCATGGCGGGGATGTCCATGGCCTCGCGGGCGTCCTTCACCGCCTCGCCCGCGCTCCGCAGGTCCTCCAGGAGCGCGGCCGGCAGCAGCCCGCGCCCGCCCCGGGAGATGATCCGCGCCCCCGCCTGGGCGCTCCTGGCCCGGGTGCACAGGTCCAGGGTGTCGCGGGCGGTGTCGAGGAAGCCGTCGAGGGACCGGCTCACGGGCTCGCCCCGGCCGAGGGCCGCGAGGTCGTCCGTGATCTCGGTGAGCGCGTCGAGCTCGGCGTGGGTCAGCTCCTGCCGCCAGGTGTCCAGGAAGTCGGCGTAACCGGCCCGCAGTGCCGAGGCCTTCCGGCCGACGGAGGCGGAGACCATGCTGCGCCGCAGCGCCGCCCCCTGCTCCTCACCGCCGCCGATGCGGAACTTGAGCGCGATGGTCCGGTCGCCGTCGAGCCGTACGTACAGGGTCAGCGGCAGCTCGCCCCGCAGCCCTTCGGAGTGCTCGTGGAGGAAGCCGCCGCAGAAGTCGTTGCGCTGTGCGGAGCGCAGGTGCCGCCCCTCCCAGAGGTTGAACCGCACGGACGTGCCGCCGTCGCCGCGGATCGCGAGGTCCTCCACCCGGTGCCACTCGGTCGGGTACGGGGTGCCCCCGGGGAACAGCACCTTCACGGTGCCGTCCTGGAGCTCGATCCCGATGTGCTGGGCGGTGATCTGCTCGGGGAGCGCGGTGCCGAAATCGCTGCCGCAGTTCGAACAACCGCTCAGGCCGGGCGCGTTGACCATGCCGCAGCCCGGGCACTTCAGGCCGCCGGTGTCCAGGGGTGCGTCGCAGTCCCCGCACACCGTCGCGGTCGCCGGGTTGTCGTCCCGACCGCACTCCGGGCAGGTGACGAGCGTGACCGTCGGGGCGGCGGCGCGCAGCCCCGACAGGTCCGCGGCGCACACCGGGCAGGCGGTGGTGGACTCCGGGGCCGGTACGTGGCAGCCCGGGCAGTCGACCGTGGCCGCGCCCAGCAGCGGGGTGGCGCAGCCCGGACAGGCCTCGGAGTCCACGGGGATGCGCTCGACGGTGCAGACGGCCGACGGGCAGTCGAGCGCGTCGAGGAGACCGGCCTCCACGGCGGCGCCGTGGGCGACGGCCGTCATCGGGTCCACCGCGTCGGACACGGTCTCCGCGCCGAAGAGCTCCTGGAGCTCGCGCCGGACGGCCGGGACGAGGGTGGAGCCGCCGACCAGCAGGACCCGCTGGACGTCCTCGGGCATCGCGCTGTAGTCGGTGAGGACGGTCTCGACCGTCTCCCGCATCCGGCGCAGGTGGTCGCCGATGAGCTTCTCGAACTCGGCTCGCCGGACCGTCCCCGACCAGGAGCCGCCCTGCCGCCCGAGCGGCGAGAGGACCACCTCGGAGGCGTCCTGCCCGGACAGTTCGATCTTCGTCCGCTCGGCCGCGCCGCGGATCCGGAAGGCGTCGCCGTCCCCGTCGTGGTCCCGTCCCGCGAACCGCTCCCGCAGGTGCCCGTCGAGCAGCGCGTCGAAGTCGGCGCCGCCGAGGAGGTTGTCCCCGCCGAGCCCCGCCACCGAGAAGTGGCCGGGACCCAGCGTCAGGAGCGACACGTCGAAGGTGCCGCCGCCCAGGTCGAAGACGAGCACCGTGGCGTACTCCTTGAGCCCGTCCTCGCCCGTCCGCACCCCGAACGCGTGCGCGGCGGCGGTCGGTTCCTGCACGATCCGCGCCACGTGGAAACCGGCGAGCCGGCCGGCCTCGCGCACCGCCGCGAACTGCGGCTCGGCGAAGTATGCCGGCACGGTGATCACCGCGCGCCGGAACGACACTCCCGCCGCGTCCTCGGCGTCCTTCCTGAGCCTCCGCAGCAGCACGGCCGAGACCTGCACGGGGGAGAGCCAGTGCGCCCCGAGCCGGACCTGCACCCCGCCGTCGGGGCCCTCCCGGACCGGCGGAGCGTCGGCGGGCCGGGTCTTCAGCGCCTTCTGGACGAGCTCGTCGTCCCAGCGCCGCCCGATCAGCCGCTTCACCTCCGTGATCACCGAACCGGGCTCGCCGGAACGCCAGTTGAGTGCCTCCTGGCCGACGAGCAGGGTGCCGAGGGGGTCGACGCCGACGGCCGACGGGGTCGCCTGCCCGCCGTCGCGGTTGCGCAGGACGACGGGGACGCCGTCACGCATCCAGGCCGCGACGGAGTTGGTGGTGCCGAGATCGATGCCGAGGGTCCGGTGCATGAGGGGTGCTTCCTGATCGTCGGGGCGGAGGCGGAGGCGGAGGCGGGGCGAGGGCAGGGGTGGAGGAGGGGGTGCGGCCGGAGGCTCGGGAGGGTGTACGGGTCAGCCGGCGCGGCGGGGCCGGCGGGCCCGCCGTACCGACGGCTTGCGCAGGAGCCGCCGCTGCGCCCGGGTGGTGCGCCGCGGCTGCTCCCGTACCGATGTGGACGCGGCGCCGGGAGCGTCGTCGCCGCCGGGAGCCGCTTCGGTGTCTGGGGCGGTGTCGGCCTCGGTGCCGGGAGCCGGATCGGTCACGGCGTCGGGTACGCGTGCGTGGTCGGGTACGGGCTCCGGCGCGGGACCCGGCACCGAGACGACCACCTGCGCCGGCCGCAGCGTGGCGGAACCCAGCCGGAAGCCGGTGACCGTCTCCCGCAGCACGGTGCCGTCCGGGCGGCCCGGGTGGGGCTCCGTACCGACGACGCGCATCTCCGCCGGGTCGAGCGCCCGGCCCACGACGTCCATCGGGGTGACGTCGTGCCGCTCGAACTCGACCCGCAGCATCTGGTGGGCCGCCCCGATCTGCTCGCCCAGCGCGAGGGCCGCCGAGGCCGTCTCCCGGGCGGACCGCGCCTCGTGCAGCACACCGGCCCGGAGCCGGGTGTCGGCCAGGACGTCGTCGAGCGAGAGCAGCGAGCCCAGCAGGGCCTGGAGCCGGGCCTCGGCCTCGTCGCGCTTCTCGGACAGGGCGGCGACCCTGCGGCGCAGCTTGTCGAGCTCGGACGGCGGGCCGCCGCCGGCGTCGGCGGGGAGGGGACCAGGACCGGTCACGGACGCTCCTCGGAGTCGGAGTCGGGGTCGGGGTCGGAGTGGGGATCAAGGTCGGGGTCGGGGTGGGGATCGGGGCGCGGCAGGGGCGGGGTGAGCATCTCGGCGACGAGCGCGGCGACGGGCGTGCGCGAGTTCTGGTTGGCCCGGTGGACCAGGGCGTGCCGGACCGGGTCCACCCGGGCCGCGGCGGCCGACAGCTCCGGCGCGGCCCGTCTGCGGAGATCCACGGGCCGGGTCCCGAGCGGAGCGTCGGGCAGGAGCTCGTGGAGCGTGGGGCCGAACCAGGGGAGCGGCGGCGGCTCGGCACCGGTGCTGTCGTCGTCGTTCACGTTCACGTTCACCAGAGGGTGTCCCGTCCCGCGTCGCTGCCGGAGCCGTTACCGGTACCGGCGTCGTGGGAGCCGGTACCCGCACCGGAGCCGGAGCCGGGACCGCCGGGGCGGCTGCCCGGGGGCCGCTGCCGGAAGACGAGCGCCCCCGCCGGCTTCCCCGCGCGGACCGCCTCCGCGCACGCGCGGTCGTGCGCCGCCCCCGCCGCGTCGCCGGCCTCCTCGCGGGCCCCCGCGCGGCACCGGTACGCGAGCTGCACGATCCGGTCGAGGGCGGGGTCGGCGCCGGTCCGTATCCGGCCCCGGAGGAACAGCCCGACGATGTCCGACCAGGCCGCCTCCGCCTGGAGGTAGAGGGCGAGGTGGTGCACCGCCTCGTCGGCCCGCTCGACGAGCCGCTCCGAGGGCGGGCCCGGGATGGCCGCCGCCGCGGCCAGCAGCTCGGCCCGGCGCTCCGCGTCGGCGCGGCGGGCCAGGAGGACCCCGCGGTCCCGGGCGGCGGCGATCTCCAGGGCGACCCGCCGCTCCAGCTCGACGCGGCGCCCCCGCTCCGTGCCGCGTCCCGTGAGCGGCAGCGGTATCCCCGTGCCGACGTCCCCGGCCGCTTCGACGAGCAGGGCCCTGAGCCGGTCGTCGACGCGGTCCGCGTCGTACGCCCCCACCGCGTTCTCCTGGTGCAGCAGCGCGCGGACCGCCCCCCGCGCCTCGTCCGTGCGCCCGCGCACGGCGGCCGTCACGGCGTGCTCCGCGTAGTGGTTCTCCAGCCACCGCCGGGCCGCGGCGTCGCCCGGATGGCGGCCGAGCAGCCCCCGCACCTCGTCGGCGCTGATCGGATCCCCCCGGTACGCACCCCGGTCCGCCCGCTCCAGGTCCGCCCGCACCTGCTCGTCGAGGCCCGCGAGGGCGGCCGGGTCGCCCGGGGTCACGGCCAGGGCGCGCGCGTAGCGCCTCCGGCTCTCCCCGGGGTCGGTGTCGGAGGTCCGCCGGGCCTGGCGGACCAGCTCGGCGGTCAGTTCGGCGGCGAGGTGTCCGTCCTGCGGCAGGAGGACGAGGGCCTGTTCGAGGCCGTCGATGCGGACCAGGGGGGAGTAGTCGCGCCCGGTACGGCTCCGGCCGACGTTCCTCCCCGCCCGCAGGACGTCCGCCCGCTCGTCGGTCACGAGGGTGTGCCCGAGCCGCACCGCCGCGCCGAAGTCGGCCAGCGCCTCGGCCCACGCACCGGCCCGCACCCGGTCCCCGCCCCGGTCCGTGAGCGCCCGCCGCAGGAACGGCGCGCACGCCCGGTGCTCGGCGGAGTCCCCCGTCCAGGCGCCGACCTCGGGGTGGCGGGCGGTCCACACCGCGAGGAGGTCGGCGCCGCGCCCGTGGTGGGCGAGCTGCCGGGCGGCCTCCTCCAGGGAGACCAGGGCGTGCGGCCCGGCGTCCGTGGGCACGTCGTCGACGAAGACGGCGCCGACCTGGCACTCCGCCTCCCACGCCGTGTGCCAGGCGGAGAGGGCGTCCCTCCCGGCCCGCGCGTCCTGCGCGCGCAGCAGATCCGCGACCCGTCCCCGCAGTTGGGCCAGCCCCTGCTCCCAGAGCTCGTCGGGGACCGGCGCGCCCCGCCGCTCGCCGAGCAGGTCGCGGAAGCCGCCCAGGTCCTCCTCCTCCAGGAGGTAGGCCCACAGCACGATCACGACCGCCGCCGTGCCCGCGTCGGTGTGCCGCCCCTCGCGGGCCAGTTCGCGCAGGGCGCTCACCGCGAGGTGGTGGACGATCCCGGTCTCCGCCCCGTAGGGCGCGTCCGGGCACCGCCGTACCGTCTCCCGCCAGTTTCCGGCCCGCGCGGCCAGCGCGCCGAGGAGCACGTCGTACCGCACCCTGGCCGGATCCGCCTCGGGCACCCCGAACTCGCCCCGGAGCCGCTGCAACAGCGGTCGCACGATGTCGAACTCGGCCCGCAGAAAAGCCTCCGCGGCGGCGTCCAGCAGGGATTCCGCCGTGGCGGCCCGCCCCGCTCCCCCGTCCCGCTCCACCCGCACGCGCGTCGCCCCCTCGCTCCCCCGGCGCAGCAGGAACCACGGTAGGGAGGCGGGTGGGAGAGGTCAACGAACGCCTTGCGGAGAGGCCGACGTTGGCGCGATCTCGTCTTGGAGGGGGCGGGACCGGGGCGCCTTCAGCGACCGTCCCGCTCGAAGGCGCGGAGCAGGTCCGCCGCGATGCTCACGGCGATCGTGGCGGGTTCCTTGCCGGTGATCTCACGGATGCCGACCGGGGTCTTGATCCGTTCGACGGCGGTGCTGTCATGCCCGCCCTCGGTGGTCAGACGATGCCGGAACCGGGACCACTTGACGGCCGAGCCGATCAACCCGATCGAGCCCAGACCGTCGGTGCGGAGCGCGGCGTCGCACAGGGCGGCGTCCTCGGCGTGGTCATGAGTCATGATCAGGACGTGGGATCCGGGCGGGAGTTCCGCCAGCACCTCCTCGGGCAGGAGCGGTGTGTGGTGCACGTGGACCTGTGCCACCGCGTCCGCGAGGACTCCGAGCCGCGCGTCGGTGAGCATGTCGGGCCGGCTGTCGACCAGATGCAGGTCGAGGTCGTGGCGGGCCAGGATGCGGGCCAGTTCGAGACCGACGTGCCCGACGCCGAAGACCGCGACCGCCTCGACCACCGGCAGCGGTTCGAGCAGGACCGAGACGGCGCCGCCGCAGCACTGCACCCCGTGCGGGCCGGTGACCTTGTCGTTCAGGGCGAACTCGATGAGTTCCGGCTCCGCTCCCGGCACGCCGTTCAGCTCGCGCGAGCGGTCGATCGCCACGGCCTCGATGTTGCCGCCGCCGATCGAACCCCAGGTCTCGGTCAGGCCCACGACGAGCTTGGCGCCGGCCCGCCGGGGCGCGTGGCCGCGCACGGTCGCGACGGTCACCAGCACGCCGGGTTCCCGGCGTGCCCGCAACCGCGCGACCGCGGAGACCCAGGTCATGTCAGGCATGGCTCAGGGCGCCGGTGTCGAGGGGGCTCCCGTCGCCGCGCCGCACACCGCCCGCGCGGGCGGCCTCGATCGCCCAGTACACCGCCTCCGGGGTGGCGGGGGAGGCGAGTTCCACGCTGACGCCGTCCGGTCCGAACGCGGCGGCGGCCTGGCGCAGGGCCTCCCGTACCGAGAACGCGAGCATCAGCGGAGGCTCGCCCACCGCCTTGGAGCCGTAGACCGCGCCCTCCTCGGTGGCCCGCTCCATCAGCCGGACGTGGAACTCCTCGGGCATCTCCGAGAAGCTCGGCAGCTTGTACGTGCTCGCCGCCTGCGTCAGCAGCCGGCCCCGGTGCGGTCCCTCTCCGGTGTCCCAGCGCAGGTCCTCCAGCGTGAGCCAGCCCGCGCCCTGTACGAATCCGCCCTCGACCTGGCCGATGTCGATCAGCGGGGAGAGGCTGTCGCCGACGTCGTGCACGATGTCGACCCGCCGGATGCGGTACGCGCCGGTGAAGCCGTCCACCTCCACCTCGGTCGCGGCCACGCCGTAGGAGAAGTACTTGAACGGCGAGCCCCGGAACGTCTTCGCGTCCCAGTGCAGACCCTCGGTCCGGTAGAAGCCGGCCGCCGACAGCTGGACCCGCTGGAAGTACGCGGTGCGCACCAGCTCGTCCCAGGCCAGCTCCTGCTCGCCGCCCAGGACGCGGGCGACGCCGTCCACGATCCGCACGTCCGCGGCGCTCGCCCCCAGCCGGGTCGCGGCGACCTGGAGCAGCCGCTCGCGCAACTGCTCGCAGGCGTTCTTCACCGCCCCGCCGTTGAGGTCCGCGCCGGCGCTCGCCGCGGTGGCGGAGGTGTTGGGGACCTTGTCGGTACGGGTCGGGGCCAGCCGCACCTTGTGCAGCGGGATGCCCAGGGTGGTCGCGGCCACCTGGAGCATCTTGGTGTGCAGGCCCTGGCCCATCTCGGTGCCGCCGTGGTTGATCAGGACCGAGCCGTCCTTGTAGATCAGCACCAGTGCGCCGCCCTGGTTGAAGGCGGTGAGGTTGAACGAGATCCCGAACTTGATCCCGGTGACCGCGAGCGCCCGCCTGGTGTGCGGGTGGGCGGTGTTGAAGGCCGCGATCTCGCGCTGCCGGTCGGCGACGCCGGCGTCGTCCTGGACCTGCCGCCAGAGGGCGGAGATCCGTTCGGCCTGGGTGACGGGCTGGCCGTACGGGGTGGTCTGGCCCTGGCCCGGCCGGTAGAAGTTCCGCTCCCGCAGTTCCATCGGGTCCAGGCCGAGCAGGGGCGCGCACCGGCCGAGGATGTCCTCGATCACCAGCATGCCCTGGGGGCCGCCGAAGCCGCGGAAGGCGGTGTTGGACACCTTGTGGGTGCGGGCGACCCGGCCGGCGACGCGCGCGTGGGGGATCCAGTACGTGTTGTCGATGTGGCAGAGCGCGCGGGCGACCACCGGTTCGGACAGGTCCAGGCTCCAGCCGCCGTCGGCGGTCAGGGTCGCGTCCAGGGCCTGGATGCGGCCCTGGGCGTCGAAGCCGATCCTCCACTCGGCGTGGAAGCCGTGGCGCTTGCCGGACATGGTCAGGTCCTGGGTCCGGTTGAGCCGGACCCGGACCGGCCTGCCGGTCAGCCGGGCGCCGAGCGCGGCGACGGCCGCGAAGCCGTGCGGCTGCATCTCCTTGCCGCCGAAGCCGCCGCCCATGCGCAGGCACTGCACGGTGACCTCGTGGCTGTGCAGCCCGAGCACGTGCGCGACGATCTCCTGCGTCTCCGAGGGATGCTGGGTGCTGCTCTGCACGAACAGCTGGCCGTTCTCGTCGACGAGCGCCAGGGCGGCGTGCGTCTCCAGGTAGAAGTGCTCCTGGTCGGAGAAGGTGAACGTGCCGGTGAACACGTGGGCGGAGTCGGCGAATCCGGCGTCGACGTCACCGGTGGTCATCACGGGGCGGGCGCCGTGGAAGCTCTCGGCCGCGATGGCGTCCCGCAGCGAGATCAGGGAAGGCAGCTCGTCGATCTCCACCTCGACGGCCGCGGCGCCGAGCCTGGCCGCCTCCAGGGTCTCGCCCAGCACCCACGCGACCGCGTGGCCGTGGAACATGACCTCGTCGGGGAAGAGCGGCTCGTCGTGCTTCATGCCGGCGTCGTTGACCCCGGGCACGTCCGCCCCGGTGAGCACGCGGACCACACCGGGCACGGCGAGCGCGGCGGCGGTGCGCAGCGCGGTGATCCGGCCGTGCGCCGTCATGGCCTGGACCGGGTAGGCGTGCAGGACGTCCTTGGTGCGGTGGACCAGGTCGTCGGTGTACAGCGCGGCCCCGGTGACGTGCAGGCCGGCGCTCTCGTGCGGCAGCGGGAGGCCGACGACGGGCTTGTGGGGGCGTTCGGACAGGTGACTCATGACGACACCGCCTCGGTGGTCTGGGCGTACAGCTTCGGCAGGCTCCGGCCGAGCATCGCGGCGCGGTACGCGGCGCTGGCGCGGTGGTCGTCCATCGGCGTCCCCTGGGCGGAGAGCACCTCGGCCGCCGCCTCGACGGTCCGCGCCGTCCACGGCCGGCCCTCCAGGGCCGCCTCGGCGGCCAGGGCGCGGATCGGGGTCGCGGCGACGCCTCCGAGGCCGATGCGCGCCGTCCGGACGACGCCGTCCCGGATGTCGAGGGCGAAGGCGACGGCCACGCTGGAGATGTCGTCGAAGCGCCGCTTGGCGATCTTGTGGAAGGCCGTGACCGGCGCCAGGGGCAGCGGGACGCGGACCGAGCGGATCAGCTCGCCGGGGCGGCGCACGCTCTGCCGGTACCCGGTGAAGTAGTCGGCCAGCGGCACCACGCGCTCGCCATCGGCGCCGGCGAGCACCACCGACGCCTCCAGGGCCAGCAGCACCGGCGGGCTGTCGCCGATGGGGGAGCCCGTGCCCAGATTGCCGCCCAGGGTGGCGCTGTTGCGGATGAGCCGGGAGGCGAACTGCGGGAACAGCCCGGCGAGCAGCGGGACCCGGCCGTCGAGGCGCCGCTCGATCTCGGTGAGGGTGAGCCCCGCACCGATCTCGATGTGGTCCGACGCGACGCGCAGCTCCCGCAGTTCGGGCAGGCGGTCGACCGCGATCACGCAGGCCGCCCGGCGGGACCGGATGTTCACCTCGACGCCCCAGTCGGTGCCGCCGGCGACCACCACCGCGTCGGGCCGCTCCCGCAGCGCGCGCAGTGCCCCGTCGAGCGTGTCCGGCCGCAGGAAGGTGCTGCCGTCGCGGGTGTACGAGGTGGCCACCGGCGCGGGCGGCGCCTGATCGCGGCGCAGCGCCAACCGGTCGTCCTCGGCGGGCGATCCGACGGCGTACGCGGCGTCGCGGATCGGGCGGTAGCCGGTGCAGCGGCAGAGGTTCCCGCTGAGGGCGTGCAGGTCGAAGCCGTTGGGCCCGTGCTCGGGGTCCCCGGCCGGAGGGTTCCCGGCCGGAGGGTCCATGGCCGGCGGGTTCCCGGCGGGCGGGTGCGCGGTCGCGCAGCGCTCGGGCCGGTAGTACTCGGCCGCCATGCTGCAGACGAAGCCGGGTGTGCAGTAGCCGCACTGGGAGCCGCCGCGGACGGCCATCTCCTCCTGTACGGGGTGCAGCACGGGCGGCGCGCCGTCCTCGCCGCCGCCGGCGAGGCCCTCGGAGGTGACGACCTCCTGCCCGTCGAGCGCCGCGACCGGCACCAGGCACGCGTTGACCGCCACCCAGTCCGTGGGCCTGGTCACCCCGGGCCTGGCCACGAGCACGGAACACGCCCCGCACTCGCCCTCGGCGCAGCCTTCCTTGGTACCGGTGAGCCCGCGCTCGCGCAGGAAGTCCAGCGCCGTGGTGTGGGGCGCGGCCGGTTCGATCGGCGTCTCTTTCCCATTGACCGTGATCCGTGGCGTCACCATGTCGGTCCCTCGTCTCGGAGCACGGTGGTTGTGATCGTCGCAGTCGCCATGTGCAGGAGCTTTCTCTTTCGGTGGCGCAGCTCGGGAAACCGGCGGTGCGCGGGCGCGCGAGAGGCGCCGGCGGCCGGTGAAGAAGAAAACGAAAGACCCCGGGGCCGGGATTCGGCACACCGGAGAAGGGACGGCCGCGTCAGCAGCCGTGCGCGACACGACCCGGGGTCCAGGCGGTCTCGTGAGCGAGGCGGGGCGTCGCGGAGAGGATGGACATCATCCGGACTTCGCCTCCTTTCAGAACTCTCACCGACCAGTGCGCGCTCGAAGCTACGTCGCCGCAGGTCCCGCGGTCAAGAGCCTTCGCGGACACGCCGGGGGAGACGACGACACCCCTCCCGCCCGGCGGGTGCGCGGGGCGGGAGGGGTGCGGCGGTGCTGTTCCGCGAGGTGTCGCGGAGGGTCTCGGTCAGATGTCGCGGAAGATCTCGATCTGCGCGCCGATCGAGTTCAGCCGCTCGGCCAGGTCCTCGTAACCGCGGTTGATGACATAGACGTTGCGCAGGACGGAGGTGCCTTCGGCGGCCATCATGGCGAGGAGGACGACCACGGCGGGGCGGAGGGCGGGCGGGCACATCATCTCGGCGGCGCGCCAGCGGGTGGGGCCCTCGACCAGGACGCGGTGGGGGTCGAGGAGCTGGAGGCGGCCGCCGAGGCGGTTGAGGTCGGTGAGGTAGATGGCGCGGTTGTCGTAGACCCAGTCGTGGATGAGGGTCTGGCCCTGGGCGGTGGCCGCGATCGCCGCGAAGAAGGGGACGTTGTCGATGTTGAGGCCCGGGAAGGGCATCGGGTGGATCTTGTCGATCGGCGCCTCCAGCTTGGAGGGGCGGACCGTCAGGTCGACGAGGCGGGTGCGGCCGTTGTCGGCGGCGTACTCGGCGGAGCGGTCGTGGTCGAGGCCCATCTCCTCCAGGACCGCCAGCTCGATCTCCAGGAACTCGATCGGGACGCGGCGGATGGTCAGTTCGGACTCGGTGACGACGGCGGCGGCGAGGAGGCTCATCGCCTCGACCGGGTCCTCGGAGGGGGAGTAGTCGACGTCGACGTCGATCTCCGGGACGCCGTGGACGGTGAGGGTGGTGGTGCCGACGCCGTCGACCCGTACGCCGAGGGCCTCCAGGAAGAAGCAGAGGTCCTGGACCATGTAGTTGGAGGAGGCGTTGCGGATGACCGTCACGCCGTCGTGGCGGGCGGCGGCGAGCAGCGCGTTCTCGGTCACGGTGTCGCCGCGCTCGGTCAGCACGATCGGGCGGTCCGGGGCCACCGCCTTCTCGACCTGCGCGTGGTAGAGGCCCTCGGTGGCGGTGATGTCCAGACCGAAGCGGCGCAGCGCGATCATGTGCGGCTCGATCGTGCGCGTGCCGAGGTCGCAGCCGCCGGCGTAGGGCAGCCGGAAGCGGTCCAGGCGGTGCAGCAGCGGGCCGAGGAACATGATGATGGAGCGGGTGCGGATGGCGGCCTCGGCGTCGATGGCCTCCATGTCCAGCTCGGCGGGCGGGACGATCTCCAGGTCCACGCCGTCGTTGATCCAGCGGGTGCGGACGCCGATGGAGTTCAGCACCTCCAGGAGGCGGAAGACCTCCTCGATCCGCGCCACCCGGCGCAGCACCGTGCGGCCCTTGTTGAGGAGGGTGGCGCAGAGCAGGGCGACGCAGGCGTTCTTGCTGGTCTTGACGTCGATGGAGCCGGAGAGCCGGCGGCGGCCGACGACGCGGAGGTGCATGGGTCCGGCGTAGCCGAGGGAGACGATCTCGCTGTCGAGCGCCTCGCCGATGCGGGCGATCATCTCAAGGCTGATGTTCTGGTTGCCGCGCTCGATGCGATTGACGGCGCTCTGGCTGGTGGCCAGGGCTTCGGCGAGCTGCGTCTGGGTCCAGCCGCGATGCTGCCGCGCGTCACGGATGAGCTTGCCGATGCGTACGAGGTAGTCGTCTGCCATGGCGTCACGTTATCTCAGATATGAGATGCGTTGATCACTGGGGTAGGCCGAACGGGTGAGGTGTCGCTACGTTTACGCCCTTGCGCCCGGTTCGGGGCGTTCCGGGAGGTCGAGCGCCGTGGGGTGGCGCGGCTCGTACAGCGGCAGTTCCGTGCCGCTCGGCAGTCGTACCGCCGCGAGCAGTCCCCAGCCCTGGTCGCTGATGGCCCGTGAGATCTCCGCGCCCTTGTCCTCCAGTGCGGTGAGGGTGCGGGTGAGGTCCTCGCACATCAGGTAGAGCTCGTGCTTCGGCTCGTCCTCCGTCGGATGGACCGCGACCTCGGCCGGCGGCAGCCGGAACACCAGCCAGCCCCGCCCCGCGTCCACGTGCGGAAAGCCGGCGACGTCCCGGAGGAAGGCGCGGTCGGCCTCCGCGTCCGGGGTGTACAGGATGACGTGCGCGCCAGTGAACATGCCCCGATCCTCGGCCCGCCCCGGGCCCCCGGCAACGCGTGCGCCGCCGGACGAGTGGGCCGGCGCGGCGCCGGGCAGGCGGGTACGTACCCGCCTGCCCGGCCGCCGGGCGGGGGGCGGGGGGCCCCCCCCGCGCGCCCCGCCCGGGGCGCCGGCGCCCCCGCCCGTCGCCGGGGGCCCCCGGCGGGCCCGGGCCCGGGTCCGCGGCCCGGCCGGGGCCCCCGGCCACGCGGGCGCCGCCCGCCGCCTGGCCCGGCCCGCCGCCGCGCCGGCGGCCCCGGCCCCCCCGGCCCGGCGCCGGGCGGACGGGTACGCACCCGCGCGCGGCGCGCGCGGGTCGCGGGCGCCACGGCAGATCGCGGGGCGCCCGGGCATGACCGACGGCCGGGGATGCACTAGAGTTATCTCGACATCGAGATAACTGCTTACGGCGCACTACGGCCGCCTGAACGGTAAGGGCTACCTAACTTAGCCTTACCTTAGCGGATCGGCGAGGAGCCGTGGCGGCAGCATGACGGTAGTACGCGCACATTGATGAAGGAGACTGTCGTGTCGGCGAACAGCTTCGACGCCCGCAGCACGCTGCGCGTGGGCGACGAGTCGTACGAGATCTTCAAGCTGGACAAGGTCGAGGGCTCCGCGCGCCTCCCTTACAGCCTGAAGGTCCTCCTGGAGAACCTGCTCCGCACCGAGGACGGCGCGAACATCACCGCCGACCACATCCGGGCGCTCGGCAACTGGGACTCGCAGGCCCAGCCGAGCCAGGAGATCCAGTTCACGCCGGCGCGCGTGATCATGCAGGACTTCACCGGTGTGCCCTGTGTCGTCGACCTCGCCACCATGCGCGAGGCCGTCGCGGCGCTCGGCGGCGACCCGGCGAAGATCAACCCCCTCTCCCCGGCCGAGATGGTCATCGACCACTCCGTCATCGCCGACAAGTTCGGCACCAACGACGCGTTCGCGCAGAACGTCGAGCTGGAGTACGGCCGCAACAAGGAGCGCTACCAGTTCCTGCGCTGGGGCCAGACCGCCTTCGACGACTTCAAGGTCGTCCCCCCGGGCACCGGCATCGTCCACCAGGTGAACATCGAGCACCTGGCCCGCACCGTCATGGTCCGCAACGGCCAGGCGTACCCCGACACCCTCGTCGGCACCGACTCCCACACCACCATGGTCAACGGCCTCGGTGTGCTCGGCTGGGGCGTCGGCGGCATCGAGGCCGAGGCCGCCATGCTCGGCCAGCCGGTCTCCATGCTGATCCCGCGCGTCGTCGGCTTCAAGCTGACCGGCGAGCTGCCCACCGGCACCACCGCCACCGACCTCGTGCTGACCATCACCGAGATGCTGCGCAAGCACGGCGTCGTCGGCAAGTTCGTCGAGTTCTACGGCGAGGGCGTCGCCGCCACCTCGCTGGCGAACCGCGCCACCATCGGCAACATGTCGCCGGAGTTCGGCTCCACCGCCGCGGTCTTCCCGATCGACGACGAGACCCTGAACTACCTCAAGCTCACCGGCCGCTCCGCGCAGCAGGTCGCGCTCGTCGAGGCGTACGCCAAGGAGCAGGGCCTCTGGCTGGACCCGAAGGCCGAGCCCGACTTCTCCGAGAAGCTGGAGCTCGACCTCTCCACGGTCGTCCCGTCGATCGCCGGCCCGAAGCGCCCGCAGGACCGCATCATCCTCGCGAACGCCGCCCAGCAGTTCGCCCAGGACGTGCGCAACTACGTCGACTCGGTCGACGAGGCGGGCCAGGAGTCCTTCCCGGCCTCCGACGCCCCGGCCGTCTCCAGCGCGGTCCCGTCGAACCCGGTCGTGGTCACCGCCCCCGACGGCTCGACCTACACCCTCGACCACGGTGCGGTGACGGTCGCGGCCATCACCTCCTGCACCAACACGTCGAACCCGTACGTCATGGTCGCCGCCGCGCTCGTCGCGAAGAAGGCCGTGGAGAAGGGCCTGACCCGCAAGCCGTGGGTCAAGACCACCCTCGCCCCGGGCTCGAAGGTCGTCACCGACTACTTCGACAAGGCGGGCCTCACCCCGTACCTCGACAAGGTCGGCTTCAACCTCGTCGGCTACGGCTGCACCACCTGCATCGGCAACTCCGGCCCGCTGCCGGAGGAGGTCTCCAAGGCGGTCAACGACCACGACCTCGCCGTGACCTCGGTCCTCTCGGGCAACCGCAACTTCGAGGGCCGCATCAACCCCGACGTCAAGATGAACTACCTGGCCTCCCCGCCGCTGGTCGTCGCGTACGCCATCGCGGGCTCCATGAAGGTGGACATCACCACGGAGGCGCTCGGCACCGACACCGAGGGCAACCCGGTCTTCCTCAAGGACATCTGGCCCTCCGAGGCCGAGGTGAACGACGTCGTCGCGCACGCGATCGGCGAGGACATGTTCGCCAAGTCCTACCAGGACGTCTTCGCCGGCGACGCCCAGTGGCAGGCGCTGTCGATCCCGACCGGCAACACCTTCGAGTGGGACACCGAGTCCACCTACGTCCGCAAGCCCCCGTACTTCGAGGGCATGACGATGGAGACCACCCCGGTCACCGACATCACGGGCGCCCGCGTGCTCGCGAAGCTCGGCGACTCGGTCACCACCGACCACATCTCCCCGGCCGGCGCCATCAAGGCCGACACCCCGGCCGGCAAGTACCTCACCGAGCACGGTGTGGAGCGTCGTGACTTCAACTCCTACGGCTCGCGCCGAGGCAACCACGAGGTCATGATCCGCGGCACCTTCGCCAACATCCGCCTGCGCAACCAGATCGCGCCGGGCACCGAGGGCGGCTACACCCGCGACTTCACCGTCGAGGGCGCGCCGGTGTCGTTCATCTACGACGCCTCGCAGAACTACCAGGCCGCCGGCACCCCGCTGGTCATCCTGGGCGGCAAGGAGTACGGCTCCGGCTCGTCCCGCGACTGGGCCGCCAAGGGCACCGCGCTCCTCGGCGTCAAGGCCGTCATCACCGAGTCGTACGAGCGCATCCACCGCTCGAACCTCATCGGCATGGGCGTCCTCCCGCTCCAGTTCCCGGCCGGCCAGTCGGCCGACTCGCTCGGCCTGACCGGCGAGGAGACCTTCTCCATCGCGGGCATCACCGAGCTGAACGAGGGCACCACCCCGAGCACGGTGAAGGTCACCACCGACACCGGTGTCGAGTTCGACGCGGTCGTCCGCATCGACACCCCCGGCGAGGCGGACTACTACCGCAACGGCGGCATCATGCAGTACGTGCTCCGCAACCTGATCCGCGGCTGAACACCCCGCTGATCCGGTGGCAAGCGGGAAGGGCCCCGCTCCTCGTCACGAGGAGCGGGGCCCTTCCGTGTCACCGGGGTGATCAGAACATCATGCGGAAGCCGTTCCAGCCCGACGTGCCGATCTTGCTGCGGGTGGTGTACGGCGAGGACGAGCTGCCCTTGCCCTTGTACAGCCACAGCGCGCCGGCGCCGTCGCGGGCGACGAGGTCCGCGCGGCCGTCACCGGTCAGGTCGCCGGGGGAGAACAGGTAGTTGTACGTGTTCCACCCGGAGCCGACGCGGATACGGGACGAGAAGGGCGCGCGGTAGTTGCCGGTGCCCTTGTACAGCCACAGGGTGCCGCCGCTGTCACGGGCCACGATGTCGGCGCGGCCGTCGCCGGTCACGTCGCCCTTGCCCGCGATCTGGTTGTAGGCGTTCCAGCCGGAGCCCACGCGGTAGCGCTGGGTCAGGGAGGCGTTGCCGTTGCCCAGGTAGTGCCAGAGGACACCGGCGCTGTCGCGGGCCAGGACGTCGTCCGGGGCGCCGCCGCCGGTGTTGCCGGCCGACACGACCTTGTTGTAGATGTTCCAGCCGCCGCCGAGGTCGCGGACCGGGCCGTCGCTCGCGTAGTGCAGGCGGCCGCCGGTGGTGATGCCGTACCAGCCGTCGGAGTGGTACCAGTCGCCCTCCAGGCGGCCGTCCGTGTCCGCCTGGTTCATGTGCTTGTAGTTCACCCAGCCGGTGCCGGACTTGCCGGCGATGCGCTGGATGGCGTCACCGGGGACGGGCGTGTAGCCGATGACGTCACCGTTGCTGTGCACGCCGTACAGGTTGTTGAGCGCCGCCGGAGCGGCCGCGGCGGCCGCTCCGGCCGCCGAGGCGGCACCCGCGGAGGGCGCGAGGCCGCCCGCCTGCTGCGCCGGCTTGAACGTCGGGCCGACCGGCTCCGCCGCCACCGCGGCCGTCGTGGTGCCCACCAGGGCGGCGGTCACCGCGGCGACCGTGACACGGGCGAGGACACCCGTGCGGTTCAGGCCAGAAGTCTTGGCCACGTAAATCTCCAGATCCATATTGAGAACGGGACAGTACGGACAGCCACCGAACTCGGCCCGGTTCGGCGGGATTTCCCCCGTTTCCGCCCACCCGGCGGCGAGTCCGTACATGACAGGAAGACGGTGTCGGTGCCCGGGCGGTTCCGGTCATCCGGAACTTCCTTCGGGAGGCGTCCCGTTCGCCGGATTTCGAATGGACCATTCACTTTGTGAAGGCGGGCCGGAGGGGTGCACTCCGACATGGCCGGGCAGGCTTCCGCGGGAAGCTCCCGGGAAAACCCCGAGGTCTCAACTCGGGAAAGATGCCTGACGAATGCTGCTTTCGATCTTGCTCCGGTCGAGGGAAGTGGACTATACCTGTCGGCGTCCAGCCCGTCGGATTCTTCCGGCGACGGCCCGACGCCTGCACGACCCAGCTGCACCTGCTGCAAATGACCGCGGTGGCGGGGCCCTTCGCCGGTGGCGAGACGAAGTACGGGCGACCGGTACACCGCCTGAGTCCTGAATGAAGGCGAGGACTTGAGCATGGGATCCACCTCCGCCCACTCGAACGAGGGCGGCCTCGGCCGTCGTGATCTGATCAAGCGTTCCGCCGCTCTCGGTCTGGTCTCCGTCCCGGCCATGGGCTTTCTCTCCGCCTGCGCCAGCGGTGGCGGCGAGAGCAACGACAAGGTCGAGAAGGGCGTCAAGTCCGACAAGAACCCGCTCGCGGTGAACGAGTCGGCCGAGCTCGACTTCGTTCTCTTCGACGGCGGTTTCGGCCAGCAGTACGCGAAGGACGCGATCAAGCTCTACGAGCAGGCCTACCCGAAGGCCAAAGTCAAGTTCACCCCGACCCAGAAGATCACCACCGCGCTCCAGCCCCGCTTCAACGGCGGCACCCCGCCGGACCTCATCGACAACTCCGGTGCCGAGCAGATGGACATGGGCGTCCTCGTCGGGCAGAAGCAGCTGACCGACCTGACCCCGCTCCTGGACGCGCCCTCCGTCGACGACCCGAGCAAGAAGGTCCGCGACACCCTGCGCCCGGGCATCGTCGAGATGGGCCAGTTCGACGGCGAGCCCTGCTGGATGATCAACTACGCCTACACGGTCTACGGCGTGTGGTACTCGCAGAAGGCGCTCGACTCGCTCGACGCCGAGTACCCCGAGACCTGGGACCAGATGCTGGCCGTCTGCGAGAAGGCCAAGAAGAAGAACATCGCGCCCTGGACGTACGCGGGCAAGCACCCGTACTACCTCCCCTTCTCGCTCTACCCGATGATCGGCAAGGTCGGCGGCCGCGAGGTCCTCGACGCCATCGACAACCTGGAGCCGAAGGCCTGGGAGCACCCCGCGGTCAAGGCGTGTTTCGAGGCGTACTACGAGCTCTTCAAGAAGGGCTACATCCTCCAGGGCACCACCGGCCTCGACCACATCCAGTCGCAGACCGCCTGGACCGAGGGCAAGGCGCTGTTCCTCCCCAACGGCTCCTGGGTCGAGAACGAGGCCGCGCCGACGATGCCGGACGACTTCGGCCTCGCCGTCTCCGCGCCGACCGGCCTCGACTCCTCCGACAAGATGCCGTTCGGCACCATCTGGGCGGCCGGCGGCGAGCCCTTCATCGTCCCGGCGAAGGCGAAGAACCCCGAGGGCGCCATGGAGCAGCTGCGCATCATGCTCAGCGAGGCGTCCTCCAAGAACTTCACCCAGTCCGTGAAGTCGCTCAGCGCGCTCAACGGCGGCACCGACGGCATCGAGCTCTCCCCGGGCCTCAAGTCCGGTGTCGCGGCCCTGGAGAAGGCCGGCGCCAACGTGGTCAACCCGCGGCTCCAGGACTGGTACGTGGCCCTCCAGAAGGAGAAGATCGGCGTCGCCGGCATCGGCGAGATGATGGCCGGCCGCGCCACCCCGGTCGAGACGATCAAGAAGATCCAGAAGTTCGCCGACGAGGCGGCCAAGGACCCGAACATCAAGCACTACAAGCACCAGTGAGCAGTGCCGGGGCCCCTTCCCGCCGACCGGGAGCGGGCCCCGGCCCCTCGGCGCGCGGCGCCGCGGCGCGCGTCCTTCGCCGGAGATCGGGGTCGGTTCGGAATGCAGCACGGCAAGTACCGTTTCATCGTGGGGTTCCTGGCCGCACCCCTGGCGCTGTACGCGCTCTTCGTCATCTGGCCGTTCATCCAGTCCATCTACTACTCGCTCACGGACTGGACGGGACTGAGTCCCGAATTCGGGTTCGTCGGGTTCGCCAACTACACCAGGCTGTTCGAGGACGAGATCTTCTGGAAATCGCTCCAGCACAGCCTGACCTTCGCCGTCGTGCTTCCGCTGGTGACGGTCGGATTCGCCCTCTTCCTGGCGTTCATGCTGAATGTGGGCGGAAAGCGGCGCAAGGGCGCGGCGATCGCGGGCGTCCGCGGATCCTCGTTCTACAAGATCGTCTATTTCTTCCCGCAGGTGCTGTCGATCGTCATCGTCGCGCTGCTCTTCCAGTTCGCCTACAACCCGAACAGCGGGGCGATCAATTCGTTCCTGAAGGCGATCGGACTCGGCAGTATCCAGCCGGACTGGCTCGGTGACCCGAACCTCGCCCTCATCTGCGTGATGGTGGTCCTCGTCTGGTCCACGGTCGGATTCTTCGTGGTGCTCTTCTCGGCCGGCATGGCGTCCATTCCGCGCGACTTCTACGAGGCCGCGCTGCTCGACGGCGCCAACCGCTTCACCACCTTCTTCAAGATCACCCTGCCGCTGCTCTGGGACACGGTGCAGTCGGGCTGGATCTACATGGGCATCCTCGCGCTCGGCGCGGAGTCCTTCGCGGTCGTGCAGATCATGACCGTCGGCCCCAGCGGCGGCGGGCCCGACTACTCGACCATCGTCATGCCGCTGTACGTGTACCAGAAGGCGTTCCGGGACGGTCAGGCCGCCTACGCCACGACCATCGGTGTCGCGCTCCTCCTCGTCACGCTCGCCTTCGCCGCGGTCGTGATGAAGCTGGGCCGGCGCGAGCGGCTGGAGTTCTGATGAAGACCACCGACACCCCGCCCACCGGGGACGCGCGGATCCCCGCCCCCCGCGCCGGTCAGGCCCCCGAGGTCCGGAAGGCGGCGGCCCCCGTGAAGGAGAAGCGCGAGGGCGGCGTCCTCAACGTCTTCTCGCACGGCGTCCTGATCATCTGGGCGATCATGGTGGTGATGCCGCTGCTCTGGGCGGTGATGACCTCCTTCAAGACCGACCGGGCGATCTTCACCTCGCCCTGGTCGCTGCCGGACGCGCTGCACTTCGAGAACTGGTCGCGCGCCTGGACCCAGGCGCACATGAGCGAGTACTTCCTGAACACGCTCGTGGTGGTCGGCGGCTCGCTCGTCGGCACCCTGCTGTTCGGCTCGATGGCGGCGTACGTGCTGGCCCGCTTCGAGTTCCCGGGGAACCGCTTCCTCTACTTCCTCTTCATCGGAGGGATGAGCTTCCCGATCATCCTGGCGCTGGTGCCGCTCTTCTACGTGATGCAGAACATGGCCCTGCTGAACACCCTGCACGGCCTGATCCTGGTCTACATCGCGTACTCGCTGCCCTTCACCGTCTTCTTCCTGACCGCCTTCTTCCGGACGCTGCCGACCTCCGTGGCGGAGGCGGCCTGCATCGACGGCGCCTCGCACACCCGCACGTTCTTCCAGGTCATGCTGCCGATGGCCCGGCCGGGCCTGATCAGCGTCGGCATCTTCAACTTCCTGGGGCAGTGGAACCAGTACCTGCTGCCGACGGTGCTCAACACCGACCCCGACAACAAGGTGCTCTCCCAGGGCCTGGTGCAGCTCGCGGTCAGCCAGGGCTACAAGGGCGACTGGTCCGGGCTCTTCGCCGGCCTCGTGATGGCGATGCTGCCGGTGCTCGCCGCGTACATCGTCTTCCAGCGGCAGGTGGTGGCCGGCCTTACGGCCGGAGCCGTGAAATAGCCTGAAAGCGCTCCCAAGCCCCCGCACGCCCGCGTGCGGGGGCTTTCGCGTGCCCGCCGCGCATCCCCCGCCCCTGCTCCGGGTCTTGACGGGAGCGAAGCCGAAAGCGTCCCCTTAGAGTTCACATGTTGGAGAAAACGGTGGGAGTGAAAGAGTCGATGGAGACTCCGGGGTCGCAGACGTCTCTGCACAGGGCCAATCTCGAGCGGGTCGTCCGGGCGGTCCGGATGGCCGGTTCGCTGACCCAGGCCGAGATCGCCCGGTCGACGGGGCTGTCCGCCGCGACGGTGTCGAACATCGTTCGGGAGCTGAAGGACGGCGGCACGGTCGATGTCACCCCCACCTCCGCGGGCGGCCGGCGGGCCCGCAGCGTCTCGCTCTCCGGTGACGCCGGCATCGTCATCGGCGTGGACTTCGGCCACACCCACCTGCGGGTCGCCGTGGGCAACCTCGCCCACCAGGTCCTCGCCGAGGAGGCCGAGCCGCTCGACGTGGACGCCTCCGCCGCGGAGGGCTTCGACCGGGCCGAGCAGCTGGTCAACCGGCTGATCGAGGCCACCGGCATCGGCCGCGACAAGGTGATCGGCGTCGGCCTCGGCGTCCCCGGCCCCATCGACGTCTCCTCCGGGACGCTCGGCTCGACGTCGATCCTGCCGGGCTGGAGCGGCATCAACCCGGCCGAGGAACTGTCGGCCCGCCTCGGGGTCCCGGTCCACGTCGACAACGACGCCAACCTCGGCGCGCTCGGCGAACTGGTGTGGGGGAGCGGCAGGGGCGTCAAGGACCTGGCGTACATCAAGGTGGCGAGCGGCGTGGGCGCCGGTCTCGTGATCGACGGGCGGGTCTACCGCGGGCCGGGCGGCACGGCCGGCGAGATCGGCCACATCACCCTCGACGAGTCGGGACCCGTCTGCCGCTGCGGCAACCGCGGCTGCCTGGAGACCTTCACCGCCGCCCGGTACGTGCTGCCGCTGCTCCAGCCGAGCCACGGAGCCGACCTCACCATGGAGCGGGTGGTGCAGCTGGCCCGCGAGGGCGACCCGGGCTGCCGGCGCGTCATCGCCGACGTCGGGCGCCACATCGGCAGCGGTGTCGCCAACCTTTGCAATCTCTTGAACCCGAGCCGGGTCGTGCTCGGCGGCGATCTCGCGGAGGCGGGCGAGCTGGTCCTCGCGCCCATCCGGGACTCGGTCGGCCGGTACGCCATCCCGAGCGCCGCACGCCAGCTCTCCCTTGCGCAGGGGGCCCTCGGGGGCCGTGCGGAGGTGCTGGGGGCGCTCGCGCTGGTGCTCAGCGAGATGGGCGACTCGACGCTGCTCAACGGGACAGAGAGCACATTTCCGGCGGCCGCTCCGGCCTCCGTTCCTGCCTTCACTTAGAGAACGCTAACCACCGTTGTCATCTCGTTAAGTTTTCACTTCTTGACGACGGTGTTGCGGCCGAGTTGACTTCGTGGCACCTCGGCCGCACCGTCGCGGCCTCGTCAGGGAGGCACCTCACATGAACGCAATGACCCGTCGCGTCGTCATAGGCACGGCCGCGGTCTCCATGGCCCTCACCCTCTCCGCCTGCGGCCAGGCCGGCGGCGACGAGAGCGGTGACAAGGGCAGCTCGACCAAGATCGGTCTCCTCCTGCCGGAGAACAAGACCGCGCGGTACGAGGCGCTGGACAAGCCGCAGTTCGAGAAGGCCGTCAAGGACGCCTGCGGCGACTGCGAGGTCGTGTACAACAACGCCGTCTCCGACGTCGTGAAGCAGAAGCAGCAGTTCGACCAGCTCATCGCCGACGGCGTGAAGGTCATCGCGCTCGGCTCGGTCGACGCCGCCAAGTCCGCCGGCTGGGTCAAGGAGGCGCAGGGCAAGGGCGTCAAGGTCGTCGCGTACGACCGCGCGATCGAGGGCGCGGACGCCTACGTCAGCCACGACAACAACAAGGTCGGCGAGCTCCAGGGCCAGGCCCTCCTCGCCGCGCTCGGCGGCAAGGCCGCCTCCGCCCAGATCGTCATGATCAACGGCGACGAGAAGGACCCGAACGCCGGTCTCTTCAAGAAGGGCGCCCACGCCGCCCTCGACGGCAAGGTCGGCAAGATCGCCTACGAGGCGTCCGGCGAGTGGGACCCGAAGGTCGCGGGCGAGAAGATGGCCGCCGCCATCTCCTCCGTCGGCAAGGACAAGATCGGCGCCGTCTACTCCGCCAACGACGGCATGGCGGGCGGCATCATCACCTCCTTGGAGAACGCCGGCATCAAGAACATCCCGGTCGGCGGCCAGGACGCCGAGGTCGCGGGCATCCAGCGGATCGTCGCCGGCACCCAGACCTTCACCATCTACAAGTCGCCGCTCCAGCTGGCCCCCGAGGCCGCCAAGTTCGCGGTCAACCTGCTCCAGGGCAAGGACCTCGGCGCCCAGGGCGAGACCGACGGCGTCAAGTCCACCCTCTTCGCCCCGGTGGTCGTCGACAAGGCCAACATCCAGTCCACGGTGATCAAGGACGGCATCTACGCCGCCGCCGACATCTGCTCCGCGGACCTCGCCGCCAAGTGCGCCGAGCTGGGCATCAAGTAAGCCCTCCGGGGCCGACTCCTCGGCCCCGCCCTCCCTGCCGGACCGTCAGCCCCGGCAGGCAGCGGAACGCGCCGCCCCCCGTGCCGCGGCTCCGCCCCCCTCGCCGTCCGGCCCCGGCCGACCCAGACCCCGCTGTCGGTCCGGGGCCGGACGAGCACAGCCCCCCTCGAACTCGGCGCCGCACGGCGCGACATGCCGCCGTCCCCCGCACGGGCGGCGAAGGAGTTGGTTCACGTGTCCCAGACGCCTGTCCTGGCGTTGCGCGGGATCTTCAAGCGATTCGGAGCGGTCCAGGTCCTCTCCGGTGTCGACCTCGAAGTCCACGCCGGTGAAGTCGTCGCCCTGGTCGGCGACAACGGCGCCGGAAAGTCCACCCTGGTCAAGACGATCGCCGGCGTCCACCCGATCGACGAGGGCGTCATCGAGTGGGAGGGCCGCCAGGTCGAGATCTCCCGCCCGCAGGACTCGCAGGCCCTCGGCGTGGCCACCGTCTACCAGGACCTCGCCCTCTGCGACAACCTCGACGTCGTCGCCAACCTCTTCCTCGGCCGCGAGCTCAAGAAGGGCGGCGTCCTCGACGAGGTCGCCATGGAGAAGCGGGCCAAGGACCTCCTCTCCACGCTCTCCATCCGCATCCCCAGCGTCCGCATCCCCGTCGCCGCCCTCTCCGGCGGTCAGCGGCAGGTCGTCGCGATCGCCCGCGCCCTGGTCGGCGACCCCAAGATCGTGATCCTGGACGAGCCCACCGCCGCCCTCGGCGTCGAGCAGACCGCCCAGGTCCTCGACCTCGTCGAGCGGCTCCGCGAGCAGGGCCTCGGCGTCATCCTCATCAGCCACAACATGGCCGACGTCAAGGCCGTCGCCGACACCGTCGCCGTGCTCCGCCTCGGCCGCAACAACGGCACCTTCCCGGTCGCCACCACCACGCACGAAGAGATCATCGCCGCGATCACCGGTGCCACGGACAACGCCGTGACCCGCCGGCAGGCCCGCACCGCGGAGGTAGCCCAGTGAGCACGACCCCCAAGGCGACCGACGAGGCGCCCGTGCCCGAGCCCCGCACCGCCGAGGACGCCGCCGCCGCGACCCCGGCCGCCGCCGCCGTCCCCGCCGTCGACCCCCGCCTCCTCGTCCGCGAGCAGGGCTTCAAGGGCTACGTCGAGGAGTTCAAGCGCAAGATCCGCTCCGGCGAGATCGGCTCCCTCCCCGTCGTCATCGGCCTGATCGTCATCGGCATCGTCTTCCAGGCGCTGACCGGCAACTTCATCACCTCGTACAACCTCGACCAGATCACCCTGTACGCGGCCGGCCCCGGCATCATGGCCGTCGGCATCGTCTTCGTGCTGCTCCTCGGCGAGATCGACCTCGCCGTCGGCTCCGTCGCCGGCCTCGCGGGCTCCGTCTGGGGCGTCCTCGCCACCGACATGCCGGACTCCCTCGCGATCCTCCTCGGCATCCTCTCCGGCACCCTCCTCGGCGCCTTCCACGGCCTGGTCTTCGCCAAGATCGGCGTCCCCGCCTTCGTCGTCACCCTCGCCGGCTTCCTCGGCTGGGCCGGCCTCCAGACCTGGGTGATGGGCGAGCGGTCCACCATCCCCACCCCCATCGGCAGCTTCGTCGGCGACCTCACCAAGTTCTACTTCTCCGACGTCGCCGCCGCCTACGGCCTCGCCGCGGTCGTGATCGCCGCCTTCTACCTCGCCCAGCTGCGCGACTCCCGCCGCCGCAAGGCCGCCGAGCTGCCGAGCCGCCCGCACAGCGAGATCCTGCTGCGCACCGGTGTCCTCGCGGTCCTCGTCCTCGTCGCCGCGTACGGCTTCAACCAGGAGAAGGGCCTGCCCCTCTCCCTGGTGATCTTCCTGGTGATCCTGCTCGTCACCGACTTCGTGCTGCGCCGCACCACCTACGGCCGCCAGGTCTTCGCGGTCGGCGGTGGCATCGAGGCGGCCCGCCGCGCCGGTATCAACGTGGCCTGGATCCGTACCTCGGTCTTCATGATCTCCGGCACCCTGGGCGCCGTCGGCGGCCTCTTCCTGGCCTCCGCCACCGGCGGCGCCGACCGCTCCCTCGGCGGCGGCAACCAGCTCATGATGTGCATCGCCGCGGCGGTCATCGGCGGCACCAGCCTCTTCGGCGGCCGCGGCAAGGTCTGGTCGGCGCTCCTGGGCATCCTGGTGCTCCAGTCCATCGTCCAGGGCCTCAACCAGCTCAACCTGGAGTCCAACGCCATCCAGTACATGATCACCGGCGCGGTGCTCCTCATCGCCGTGATCATCGACTCCGTCTCCCGCAAGACGCAGAAGTCCGCGGGACGGGCGTGACACGCGCGACGCGTGTGACGCCCTTCGGGTAAGACGCGCCACATTCGCCCGGCACCGGAGAACCGGTGCCGGGCACCGTCGCGTCCGGAGCAGTGTCCGGAGCGGTACATCCCCCGTCCGGGTGATGCCACTCCGCCTGGCCCGATGCCCACGATCCAAGACGGAACATTAGACTCGGCAAAATCGGCAAGCTCGACCAGCTCAGAACGCAAGGAGGCACGGGTGGCCCTGCTGACCCGTATCAGGACACCGCGCGACCTGGACCGGCTCTCCCCGGAACAGCTGGACCAGCTGGCCGCGGAGGTCAGGACCTTCCTCGTCGACGCCGTCTCCAAGACCGGTGGACACCTCGGCCCCAACCTCGGTGTGGTCGAACTGACCATCGCCCTGCACCGCGTCTTCGACTCCCCGAAGGACAAGGTCCTCTGGGACACCGGCCACCAGAGCTACGTCCACAAGCTCCTCACCGGCCGCCAGGACTTCTCCAAGCTGAAGATGAAGGGCGGCCTCTCCGGCTACCCCTCGCAGGCGGAGTCCGAGCACGACGTGATCGAGAACTCGCACGCCTCGACCGTCCTCGGCTGGGCCGACGGCCTCGCCAAGGCCAACCAGATCCTGAAGAAGGACGACCACGTCGTCGCCGTCATCGGCGACGGGGCCCTCACCGGCGGCATGGCCTGGGAGGCGCTCAACAACATCGCCACGGCCAAGGACCGCCCGCTCGTCATCGTCGTCAACGACAACGAGCGCTCCTACGCGCCCACCATCGGCGGCCTCGCCAACCACCTGGCGACCCTGCGCACCACCGACGGCTACGAGCGCTTCCTCGCCCGCGGCAAGGACATCCTGGAGCGCACCCCGGTCGTCGGGAAGCCGCTCTACGAGACCCTGCACGGCGCCAAGAAGGGCCTCAAGGACTTCATCGCCCCCCAGGGCATGTTCGAGGACCTCGGCCTCAAGTACGTCGGCCCCATCGACGGACACGACATCGAGGCCCTGGAGTCCGCGCTCACCCGCGCCAAGCGCTTCGGCGGCCCGGTGATCGTCCACTGCCTCACCGAGAAGGGCCGCGGCTACCAGCCCGCCCTCCAGGACGAGGCCGACCGCTTCCACGCCGTCGGCAAGATCCACCCCGACACCGGCCTCCCGATCGCCACCTCCGGCGCCGACTGGACCGGCGTCTTCGCCGACGAGATGGTCGCGCTCGGCAAGGAGCGCGCCGACATCGTCGCCATCACCGCGGCCATGCTCCAGCCGGTCGGCCTGGACAGGTTCGCCAAGGAGTTCCCGGAGCGCGTCTTCGACGTCGGCATCGCCGAGCAGCACGGCGCCGTCTCCGCCGCCGGCCTCGCCACCGGCGGCCTCCACCCGGTCTTCGCCGTCTACGCGACCTTCCTCAACCGCGCCTTCGACCAGGTCCTGATGGACGTGGCCCTGCACAGGTGCGGCGTCACCTTCGTCCTCGACCGGGCGGGCGTCACCGGCACCGACGGCGCCTCCCACAACGGCATGTGGGACATGTCGATCCTCCAGGTCGTCCCCGGCCTGCGGCTCGCCGCCCCGCGCGACGCCGACCAGGTCCGCGCCCAGCTCCGCGAGGCCGTGGAGGTCACCGACGCGCCCACCGTGGTCCGCTTCTCCAAGGGCGCGGTCGGCCCCGCCGTCCCCGCCGTGGGCCGGATCGGCGGCATGGACGTGCTCCGCGAGCCCGGCACGGACCGGCCGGACGTCCTCCTGGTCTCCGTCGGCGCCCTCGCGCCCATGTGCCTGGAGATCGCCAACCTCCTGGACAACCAGGGCATCTCCACCACCGTGGTCGACCCCCGCTGGGTCAAGCCGGTCGACGAGGCCCTCGCCCCGCTCGCCGCCGACCACCGGGTCGTCGTCACCGTCGAGGACAACAGCCGCGTCGGCGGCGTCGGCTCGGCCGTCGCCCAGGCACTGCGCGACGCGGGCGTCGACGTGCCGCTGCGCGACTTCGGCATCCCGCCGGTCTTCCTCGACCACGCCTCCCGCGGCGAGGTCATGGCCGAGATCGGCCTGACCGCCCCCGACATCGCCCGCCAGGTCACCGGCCTGGTCTCGCGCCTCGACGGACGGTACGAGGCGCCGGCGCGGCCGGCCGCGGAACCCGCCCGCGACTGACACCCCGTGGACCGGCCCACCCGGGCCGCTCACTCCGCGTCACCATTGGGCCGGTCGGCTCACCCTCCCGGGTGCCGACCGGCCCTTTCGCGTGCATTCTGGGCTCACTGCGGGCAGCCGTCCCCTGGGGCCTTCCGGCCGGGGGCCCGAGACCCGACGTCACGGACGACGCGGAGGTACCACGGTGAGTACGGATCAGCGCCCCTCGCGGGGCAACTCCGGGATGTTCCGGACCAAATCGGTCGAGCAGTCGATCCGGGACACCGAGGAGCCGGAGCACGCGCTCCGGAAATCCCTCTCCGCCTGGGACCTCACGGTCTTCGGCGTGGGTGTCATCATCGGCACCGGCATCTTCGTCCTGACCGGCAAGGTCGCGAAGGAGAACGCCGGCCCCGCCACCGCCCTCGCCTTCGTCGCCGCCGGCATCGTCTGCGCCCTGGCCGCCCTGTGCTACGCCGAGTTCGCCTCGACGGTGCCGGTGGCCGGATCGGCGTACACCTTCGCGTACGCCTCCATCGGCGAGCTGCCGGCCTGGATCATCGGCTGGGACCTCGTCCTGGAGTTCGCGCTGGGCACGGCGGTGGTGGCCGTCGGCTGGTCCGGGTACGTGCGCTCGCTGATGGACAACATCGGCTGGCATCTGCCCGCGGCGCTCGAAGGACCCGACGCGCCGGGCGGCACCTTCGACATCCTGGCCTTCCTGCTGGTCCTGGTGCTCACCGTGATCCTCGTCGTCGGCATGAAGCTGTCCGCCCGGATCACCGCCGTCGTGGTCGCCATCAAGGTCACGGTCGTCATGATCGTGATCATCGCGGGCCTCTTCTTCATCGTCGGCGACAACTACTCGCCCTTCATCCCGCCGGCCGTGACCCCGGAGGGCGGCGGCTCCAACTGGGACTCCCCGCTCGTCCAGCTCCTCTTCGGGTACGAGCCCACCAACTTCGGCGTCATGGGCATCTTCACCGCCGCCTCCATCGTCTTCTTCGCCTTCATCGGCTTCGACGTGGTCGCCACCGCCGCGGAGGAGACCAAGCTGCCGCAGCGGGACATGCCCCGCGGCATCCTCGGCTCGCTCCTCATCTGCACCGTGCTGTACGTGGCGGTCGCCCTGGTCGTCACGGGCATGCAGCACTACACCGAACTGTCCGTCAGCGCCCCGCTCGCCGACGCCTTCAAATCCGTCGGCCACCCCTTCTACGCCGGTGTGATCAGCTTCGGCGCGGCCGTCGGCCTCACCACCGTCTGCCTCATCCTGCTGCTCGGCCAGACCCGCGTCTTCTTCGCGATGAGCCGGGACGGACTGCTGCCCCGCTTCTTCTCGGTCACGCACCCGCGCTTCAAGACCCCGTACCGGCCGACCATCCTGCTCGGCGTGATCATCGCGATCGTCGCCGGCTTCACCAGCATCAACGAGCTGGCGACCCTGGTGAACATCGGCACCCTCTTCGCCTTCGTCATGGTCGCCGCCGGCGTCATCGTCCTCCGCCGCACCCGCCCCGACCTGCACCGCGCCTTCCGCACCCCGTGGGTCCCGGTGCTGCCGATCATCTCGATCGCCGCCTCCTTCTGGCTGATGCTCAACCTGCCGGGCGAGACCTGGTTCCGCTTCGCGGTCTGGATGGCGCTCGGCGTCATCGTGTACTTCCTGTACGGACGCGGGCACAGCCGGCTGGGCAAGGAGGGCCGGGAAGCCCGGTACTAGACCCCGCGGCGCGGAAGTACCCACGGGCGCGGGGAAGGCGGCCGGGCCGGGCGGATACAGTCGGTGGGAACCGACCCCCACTCGACCCGGAGCGCTGGATCCCCCCATGGTGAACCGACCGTCCCAGGCCCCCGCCGCCCCCTCCCACGGCTCCCCGAGCGCCCCCAGAATGCACGGCGGCTGGCTGGCCAGGGGCGCCGAAGGACGCTTCAGCGTCTACGTCCCCCGGGACGGCGAGGTGGTCCGCTGGACCGAGGGCCCCGACGGCCGGTTCACCGGACCCGAGCCGCTCGGCGGCGGCGGGCTGCTGCCCTTCCTGGCGGCCGCTCAGGGCCCCGACCGCTATGTCCACCTGATCGGCCTGCGGCCCACCGCGACCGGCGCGGAGGCGGGCGAGGACCACGTCGAGCTGGTGCACAGCGTCCAGTTCCAGACCGGCCGGCCCAACGTGGAGTGGAAGGGCATCGGCCACGCCAACGGCAAGGGCGAGTGGTGCGGCAACCCGGCCCTCGCCGTCGACGGCAAGGGCCGCGCCCACGTCTTCGTCCGCAACCGCGGCGGCGGCGTCAGCGCCCGCGTCCAGAAGGACGCCGGCGGCTGGCACCCCTGGTGGGACCTGAAGGGCGGCCGCACCGACCAGAACCCGGTCGCCGCGGTCAACGGCGACGGACTCGTCGAGCTGTACACCGCCACCGACCGCGGACTGCTCCGCTACGTGCAGAAGGAGCCGGGCGCCCGCCCGGTCGTCGAGCCGCTGCTGACCACCCCCGTCGTCCAGGGCACCCTCGCCGCGGTGACCGGCACCTCCGGGCACGTGACCCTCTTCTACGCCGACGGCGAGGGCCGGATCAGGGCCTGGTCCCCGGGCCGGGGCCTGGAGCCCACCCCCTTCGCCGACGCGGTCGGCTCCGGCCCGCTGACCGCCGGCCGCTGCGTGATCGACGGCTACGACTGCACCCTGCTCGCCCAGTGCGACGACAAGGGCGGCGCCACCCTCGCGGCCTGTCTCACGGAGCGCGAGGACACCGGCTTGCACTGGACCCCGTCCGGCCCGCCGGTGCTCGGCCCGCCGGCCCTGGCGGCCGACACCGAGGGCGCCGCGGCGGTCGCCGCGCTGACCTCCGACGGCGGTGTGGTCGTCACCCGGCAGAAGGACGAGTCCGGCCTCGCCCTGGCCGCCTGGACGCGCCTCTGAGACCGTCCGGGCCCCCGCCGCGCGGCGGGGGCCCGGGAGAACGCCGAAGGCGCTGCCCGGCCCCTGGAGAGGGGGCCGGGCAGCGCCTTTCGTACGGGGTGCGTCAGGCCGGGACGCTCGCCACGCCCTGCGCCAGGAAACGCTTGCCGTTGACGCGCTCGGAGACGCCCTCGCGGTCCAGGTACGGCGTGATGCCGCCCAGGTGGAAGGGCCAGCCGGCACCGGTGATCAGGCAGAGGTCGATGTCCTGCGCCTCGGCGACGACACCCTCCTCCAGCATGAGGCCGATCTCCTGCGCCACCGCGTCGAGGACGCGGTCGCGGACCTGCTGCTCGGTCAGGACGGTGTCGCCCTGCTGGAGCAGCGCGGCGACCTCGGGGTCGAGCTCCGGCTTGAAGCCGTTCTCCGGCTTGTAGACGTAGAAGCCGCGCTTGCCGGCCTCGACGACGGCCTTCAGGTTCGGGGAGACGGTGAAGCGCTCCGGGAAGGCGCGGTTCAGGGTCTCGGAGACGTGCAGGCCGATGGCCGGGCCCACGAGCTCCAGGAGGACGAGCGGTGACATCGGCAGACCGAGGGGCTCGATGGCCTTCTCGGCCGTCTCGACCGAGGTGCCCTCGTCGATGACGTTCTGGATCTCGCCCATGAAGCGGGTCAGGATGCGGTTCACGACGAACGCCGGGGCGTCCTTCGTCAGGACCGCGGTCTTCTTCAGCTTCTTCGCCACGCCGAAGGCGGTGGCGAGCGAGGCGTCGTCCGTCTGCTCGCCTCGGACGATCTCCAGGAGCGGGAGGATCGCGACCGGGTTGAAGAAGTGGAAGCCGACCACGCGCTCCGGGTGCCGGAGCTGGGACGCCATCTCGGAGACCGACAGCGAGGAGGTGTTGGTGGCGAGGATCGCGTGCGCCGGGGCGACCGCCTCGACCTCCGCGAACACCTTCTGCTTGACGGACATCTCCTCGAACACGGCCTCGATGATGAAGTCCGCGTCCGCGAAGCCCTCGGCCTTGTCGAGGACACCGGAGACCAGGCCCTTGAGGCGGTTGGCCTTGTCCTGGTCGATGCGGCCCTTGCCGAGCAGCTTCTCGATCTCGCCGTGGACGTAGCCGACGCCCTTGTCCACGCGCTCCTGGTCGATGTCGGTCAGGACGACCGGCACCTCCAGGCGGCGCAGGAAGAGCAGGGCGAGCTGGGAGGCCATCAGACCGGCGCCGACGACGCCGACCTTGGTGACCGGGCGGGCCAGGGACTTGTCCGGGGCGCCGGCGGGGCGCTTGCCGCGCTTCTGCACCAGGTTGAAGGCGTAGATGCCGGAGCGGAGCTCGCCGCCCATGATCAGGTCCGCGAGGGCCTGGTCCTCGGCGTCGAAGCCCTTCTGCAGGTCGCCGTCCTTGGCGGCCTCGATGATGTCGAGGGCGCGGTAGGCGGCGGGGGCGGCGCCGTGCACCTTGGAGTCGGCGACGGCACGGCCCTTGGCGACGGCGGCGTCCCAGCCCTCGCCGCGGTCGATCTCCGGGCGCTCGACGGCGACGGAGCCGTTGAGCACGCCGGCGGTCCAGATGAGCGACTGCTCCAGGAAGTCGGCGCCCTCGAAGATCGCGTCGGCGATGCCGAGCTCGAAGACCTGCTTGCCCTTGAGCTGACGGTTCTGGTTCAGCGAGTTCTCGATGATGACCTGGACGGCCTTCTCGGCGCCGATCAGGTTCGGGAGGATCGCGCAGCCGCCCCAGCCGGGCACCAGGCCGAGGAAGACCTCGGGGAGCGAGAAGGCCGGGAGGGCCTTCGACACGGTGCGGTAGGTGCAGTGCAGGCCGACCTCGACGCCGCCGCCCATGGCCGCGCCGTTGTAGTACGCGAAGGTCGGCACGGCGAGCGCGGAGAGGCGCTTGAAGACGTCGTGGCCGCCCTTGCCGATGGCGAGGGCCTCGTCGTGCTTCTTCAGCAGCTCGACGCCCTTGAGGTCGGCGCCGACCGCGAAGATGAACGGCTTGCCGGTGAGGCCGGCGGCGACGATCTCGCCGTTGGCGGCCTCGGCCTCGACCTGGTCGATCGCCGTGTTCAGGTTGGCGAGGGACTGCGGGCCGAAGGTGGTCGGCTTGGTGTGGTCGAAGCCGTTGTCCAGGGTGATCAGCGCGAACCGGCCGGCCCCGGAGGGCAGCTCGAAGTGGCGCACGTGGGCCTGGGTGACGACCTCGTCGGGGAAGAGCTCGGCGGCGCCCTTCAGAAGCTCGGCGGTGGTGCTCACTTGCCCTCCCAGTGGGGGTTCTCCCAGATGACCGTCGCGCCCATGCCGAAGCCGACGCACATGGTGTTGAGGCCGTAACGGACCTGCGGGTTCTCCTCGAACTGGCGCGCCAGCTGCGTCATCAGACGGACGCCGGAGGAGGCCAGCGGGTGACCGTAGGCGATGGCGCCGCCGTACTGGTTGACGCGCGCGTCGTCGTCGGCGATGCCGTAGTGCTCGAGGAAGGCGAGGACCTGTACGGCGAAGGCCTCGTTGATCTCGAAGAGGCCGATGTCGTCGATCGAGAGGCCGGCCTGGGCCAGGGCCTTCTCGGTCGCCGGGATCGGGCCGTAGCCCATGACCTCGGGCTCGACGCCGGCGAAGGCGTACGAGACGAGGCGCATCTTGACCGGGAGGTCGTTCTCCCGGGCGAAGTCCTCGGAGGCGATGATCGAGGCGGTGGCGCCGTCGTTCAGGCCGGCCGCGTTGCCCGCGGTGACGTTGCCGTGGACGCGGAAGGGCGTCTTCAGGCCGGCCAGCGACTCCAGGGTGGTGCCCGGGCGCATCGGCTCGTCGGCGGTGACCAGGCCCCAGCCGGTCTCGCCGGCCTCGGCGTTGGTACGGCGGACGGAGATCGGCACCAGATCGGGCTGGATCTTGTTGTCCGCGTAGGCCTTGGCGGCCTTCTCCTGCGAGCGCACGGCGTACTCGTCGGCGCGCTGCTTGGTGATGCTCGGGTAGCGGTCGTGCAGGTTCTCGGCGGTCATGCCCATGAAGAGGGCGGACTCGTCGACCAGCTTCTCGCTGACGAAGCGCGGGTTCGGGTCGACGCCCTCGCCCATGGGGTGGCGGCCCATGTGCTCGACACCGCCGGCGATGACGGCGTCGTAGGCGCCGAAGGCGATGGAGCCGGCGACCGAGGTGACGGCGGTGAGGGCACCGGCGCACATGCGGTCGATGGAGTAGCCGGGCACGGACTGCGGCAGACCGGCGAGGATGCCGGCGGTGCGGCCGAGGGTGAGGCCCTGGTCGCCGATCTGGGTCGTCGCGGCGATCGCGACCTCGTCGATCTTCGCCGGGTCGAGGGCCGGGTTGCGGCGCAGCAGCTCCCGGATGGCCTTCACGACGAGGTCGTCGGCGCGGGTCTCGTGGTAGATGCCCTTCGGGCCCGCCTTGCCGAACGGGGTGCGGACGCCGTCGACGAAGACGACGTCCCTGACGGTACGAGGCACGATGGCTCTCCTCCAGGTGCGGGACGGCACTGCTGCGGCGCACCACTAAGCGTGCGCTTGCTTCCCCCATGCTACTTGTGGGTAACCAAGCTGCCCACCCCCTGACGGCCAAGCGACGGAGGTCACACCCTCACGGACGCGCCGAAGCCCCCGGCGCCGGGGCGCGGGGGGCTTCGGAACGCGGTCGGCCGACGGGCTCAGGCACGGGCGGCCAGGGCCTCGGTGAGGAGCGGGGCGACCAGGCCGATCTGCCAGGACCGGGCGCCGTGGGCGCCCAGCGCCGCGGCGACGGCGTCCCGGTCGGCGGGGGCCGGCGGTTCCCAGCAGATCCGGCGGACGGTGTCCGGGGTGATCAAATTCTCCTGCGGGAGGTTCAGCTCCTCGGCGAGCGCCGAGACGCCGGCCCGGGCGGCCGAGAGGCGGGCGGCGGCCGCCGGGTCCTTGTCCGCCCAGGCGCGCGGCGGGGGCGGGCCGGCCACCTGCGCGCCCGGCTGGGGCAGCTCGTTCTCGGGGAGGGCGCGGGCCCGGTCCACGGCCGCCTGCCACTGCTCCAGCTGGCGCCGGCCCATCCGGTGGCCGAAACCGGGCAGGGCGGTGAGGGCGGCGACGTTCACCGGGACGGCGAGCGCCGCCTCGACGATCGCCGCGTCGCTCAGCACCTTGCCGGGGGAGACGTCCCGCCGCTGGGCGACCCGGTCGCGGGCCGTCCACAGTTCGCGTACGACCGCCATCTGGCGGCGGCGGCGCACCTTGTGCATGCCGGAGGTGCGGCGCCAGGGGTCCTTGCGCGGCGGGGCGGGCGGGGCGAGGGCGATGGACTCGAACTCCTCGTGGGCCCACTCCAGCTTCCCCTGCCGGTCGAGCTCCTTCTCCAGCGCGTCGCGCAGGTCGACGAGGAGCTCGACGTCGAGGGCCGCGTACCGCAGCCAGGGTTCGGGGAGCGGGCGGGTGGACCAGTCGACCGCCGAGTGGCCCTTCTCCAGGGCGAAGCCGAGGACGGACTCGACCATCGCGCCGAGGCCGACGCGCGGGAAGCCGGCGAGCCGCCCGGCCAGCTCGGTGTCGAAGAGCGAGGAGGGGCGCATGCCTATGTCGCGGAGGCAGGGGAGGTCCTGGGTGGCGGCGTGCAGGATCCACTCGGTGCCGTCCAGGGCCTCGCCGAGGCCGGAGAGGTCGGGGCAGCCGACCGGGTCGATCAGCGCGGTGCCCGCGCCCTCGCGGCGCAGCTGGACGAGGTAGGCGCGCTGGCCGTAGCGGTAGCCGGAGGCGCGCTCGGCGTCGACGGCGACGGGGCCGCGTCCGGCGGCGAAGGCGGCGATCACCCCGGCGAGTTCCGGGTCGCTCGCGACGACCGGCGGGACGCCCTCGCGGGGCTCCAGCAATGGGGTCGGAAGCCCATTCGCAGGGACGTTCTCGTCCGGGGGGCCGCCCCCGGTGGTGCGCAGTGCGGTGTCTGCTGCGGTCTCTTGGGCGTCGGTCACCTGTCAAGGGTATCCGCCGACGGCAAGCGCCTGCCGACGGAACGTTCCGTCGACAGGCGCCGCGTTTCCGTCGAGGCCGCGTCAGTGGATGATCCCGGTCCGCAGCGCGACGGCGACCATGCCGGCCCGGTCGCCGGTGCCCAGCTTGCGGGCGATCCGGGCGAGGTGGCTCTTCACGGTGAGCGCCGAGAGCCCCATGGAGACGCCGATGGCCTTGTTGGACTGGCCCTCGGCGACCAGGCGGAGCACCTCGACCTCGCGGCCGGAGAGCTCGCGGTAGCCGCCCGGGTGGCTCGGGGCACCCGGGGGGCGGCGGTGGCCGAGCCGGGCGGCCGCGGCGCCGATGGGCGCGGCGCCGGGACGCGTCGGGTGGCCGATATTGGTCCGCGTGCCGGTGACGACGTAGCCCTTGACGCCGCCGGCGAGCGCGTTGCGCACCGCGCCGATGTCGTCGGCGGCCGAGAGGGCGAGGCCGTTGGGCCAGCCGGCGGCGCGGGTCTCGGACAGCAGGGTGAGGCCGCTGCCGTCGGGAAGGTGGACGTCGGCCACGCAGATGTCGCGCGGGTTGCCGACGCGGGGACGGGCCTCCGCGATGGACGACGCCTCGATCACGTCCCGTACGCCGAGCGCCCACAGGTGGCGGGTGACGGTGGAGCGGACGCGCGGGTCGGCCACGACGACCATGGCGGTCGGCTTGTTCGGGCGGTAGGCGACCAGGCTAGCGGGCTGCTCGAGCAGAACGGACACTCGGCCTCCTGGGGGGAAGGGTGCGGGACGGAGCCGGCTCGGGGAAGAAGCCGGGGGCGAACCCGTGCTCTGAAGGGGGTCAATCACTCCTTCGGCAATTCGGGCGCCCGCCTTTAGGGAAAGATCACGATTTAGTGAGTAACAATTGGGGCAATTCGGACGAGCGATCGATCATCCTACGAGCGGACCCCGTTCCCTCACCCCCACGGGGGACCCCCGTACGAACGTGAGAAGGGGCCCCGAAGGACCCCTCGCGAACAGGTGAGCGGACCGCTCAGGCGCCCTGCGGCCCCCGGCGCTGGGGAAGCGAGACGATCCCCGCGCCCGACACCGTCCCCGTCCCCGTCCCGCCGGGCTCGCCGGCCGGTCCCGCCGTCCCGGAGGACTCCGCCGGCGCCGGCGGCAGCCCCGCGATCTGGCACAGCAGGTCCGACCAGGCCGCCAGGTGCGCCGCCGTGTCCGGCACCCCGCCGATCCCCTCCCGGGGCGTCCACGACGCCCGGATCTCGATCTGGGTGGCCGGACGGCGCTCCGCGAGCCCCCCGAAGTAGTGCGAGCCCGCCATCGTCACCGTCCCGCTCGCCTCCCCGTAGGCGAGCCCGCGCGCCTCCAGCGCGCCGGTCAGCCACGACCAGCACACCTCCGGCAGCAGCGGATCCGCCGCCATCTCCGGCTCCAGCTCCGCCCGCACCAGCGTCACCAGCCGGAAGGAGCCCTTCCAGGCGTCGTGCCCCGCCGGATCGTGCAGCAGCACCAGCCGCCCGTCCGCGAGGTCCTCCTCGCCGTCCACGACGGCCGCCTCCACCGCGTACGCGAACGGGGCGAGCCGCTGCGGCGGCCGGGTCGGCTCGATCTCCATCTCCGACCGCAGCCGCGCCGTCCGCAGGGCGTCCACCGCCCGCCGGAACGCCGTCGGCACCGGGGTCCCCGCCGTACTGTCCGCCTTGTCGCCCGTCCCTCGAATGCCGTCGGAATGATCGGAAAAATGTCCCTGAGCCGCAGCCATGCGGGGAAGAGTAGGCGGAACGGGGCCGCCATGCGGGGAGGGACACCCGCCCGGCACGGGCGGCTTCCGGTCACATGCGAAGATTTGGGCGTGAGCGCCATCAACAGCCCGACGGGCCAGCAGACGAAGCAGCAGTCGCGGACGTACGACTCCGCGTTCCTCAAGGCGTGCCGGCGCGAGCCCGTGCCCCACACCCCCGTCTGGTTCATGCGCCAGGCCGGGCGCTCCCTCCCCGAGTACCTGAAGGTCCGCGAGGGCATCCCCATGCTGGAGTCCTGCATGCGGCCCGAGCTGGTCAAGGAGATCACGCTCCAGCCCGTCCGCCGCCACAAGGTCGACGCCGCGATCTTCTTCAGCGACATCGTCGTCCCGCTCAAGGCCATCGGCGTCGACCTCGACATCAAGCCCGGCGTCGGCCCCGTCGTCGCCGAGCCGATCCGCACCCGCGCCGACCTCGACCGGCTCCGCGACCTCACCCCCGACGACGTCCGGTACGTCACCGAGGCCATCGGCATGCTCACCGAGGAGCTCGGCGACACCCCGCTGATCGGCTTCGCCGGCGCGCCCTTCACCCTCGCGAGCTACCTCGTGGAGGGCGGCCCGTCCCGCAACCACGAGCACACCAAGGCGCTCATGTACGGCGACCCGCAGCTCTGGGCCGACCTGCTCGACCGCCTCGCCGAGATCACCTCCGCCTTCCTCACGGTGCAGATCGAGGCCGGCGCCTCCGCGATCCAGCTCTTCGACTCCTGGGTCGGCGCCCTGGCCCCCGCCGACTACCGCCGCTCGATCCTCCCCGCCTCCGCGAAGGTCTTCGACGCGGTCGCCGGCCACGGCGTCCCCCGCATCCACTTCGGCGTCGGCACCGGCGAGCTCCTCGGCCTCATGGGCGAGGCAGGCGCGGACGTCGTGGGCGTCGACTGGCGCGTCCCGCTCGACGAGGCCGCCCGCCGCGTCGGCCCCGGCAAGGCGCTCCAGGGCAACCTCGACCCCGCCGTCCTCTTCGCCGCCACCGAGGTCGTGGAGGCCAAGACCGACGAGGTCCTGGCCGCCGCCGCGGGCCTGGAGGGCCACATCTTCAACCTGGGCCACGGCGTCATGCCCTCGATGGACCCGGACGCCCTCACCCGCCTCGTCGCCCACGTCCACGAGCGCACCGCCGTCTGACACCACGGGGCGGGCGGTACGGCGGCGGGGTCAGCCCTCCGCCCGTACCGCCGCCACCGCCTTCCGCGCCGCGACGAGCACCGGGTCCCACACCGGCGAGAACGGCGGCGCGTACCCGAGGTCCAGCGCCGCCACCTGCTCCACCGTCATCCGGGCGGTCAGCGCCACCGCCGCGACGTCCACCCGCTTCGCCGCGCCCTCACGGCCCACGATCTGCACGCCCAGCAGCCGCCCGGTCCGCTTCTCGGCCAGCATCTTCACCGTCATCGGCGCCGCCCCGGGGTAGTAGCCGGCCCGGCTCGTCGACTCCACGGTCACCGTCACGAAGCGCAGACCGACCTCCCGGGCGTCCTTCTCCCGCAGCCCCGTCCTGGCGATCTCCAGGTCGCAGACCTTCGACACCGCCGTCCCCACCACCCCGGGGAAGGTCGCGTAGTCGCCGCCCACGTTCGAGCCGATGACCTGGCCCTGCTTGTTGGCGTGGGTGCCGAGCGGCACGTGCCGCTCCCGGCCCGACACCAGGTCCAGGACCTCCACGCAGTCCCCGCCGGCCCACACGTTCCCCTGCCCCCGCACCCGCATCGACAGGTCCGTGAGCAGTCCGCCGTGCGTGCCGAGCGGCAGCCCCGCCGCCTCCGCGAGCGAGGTCTCCGGCACCACGCCCGTCCCGAGGACCACCACGTCCGCCGGATACTCCTCGTCGACCGTCGCCACCGCCCGGACCCGCCCGTCGTCGCCCGTGAGGATCTTCCGCACCTCGGCCGAGCCGACCGTACGGATCCCCAGGCCGTCCATCGCCGCGTGCACGAGCCGGCCCATGTCCGGGTCGAGCGTGGACATCGGCTGCTCGCCCCGGTTGAGGACCGTCACCTCGTAGCCGCGGTTCAGCAGCGCCTCGGCCATCTCCACCCCGATGTACCCGGCGCCGACCACCACCGCCCGCCGCCCGGCCGTCCCGGCCAGCGAGTCCAGCAGCGCCTGCCCGTCCTCCAGGGTCTGCACCCCGTGCACGCCCCGCGCGTCGATCCCCGGCAGCGGCGGGCGGTCCGGGCGCGCCCCGGTCGCGATGACCAGCTTGTCGTAGCCCGTCCACGCCTCCGTACCGGCCGCCAGGTCCCTGGCCAGAACCCTCTGCCCGGCGAGGTCGATCTCCGTCACCTCGGTCCGGGTCCGCAGCCCGATCCCACGTGCCCGGTGCTCCTCGGGGGAGCGGGCGATCAGCTCCTCCCGCCCGCCCACGTCCCCGCCCACCCAGTAGGGGATCCCGCAGGCCGAGTACGAGGAGAACCGGCCCCGCTCGAAGGCCGTGATCTCCAGCTCCCCCGGCCCCTTGAGCCTGCGCGCCTGCGACGCGGCGGACATGCCCGCCGCGTCGCCCCCGATGACCACCAGTCGTTCGCTCATGCGCCCCACGCTACGGCGCCGGGGTCTCCTCGTCAGGCTCCTCCCCGGCCACCGGCAGCCCGGCCGCGTTCGTCCGCCCCCGCTGCGCCGGCACGGCGTCCGGGGCGGGGCCGGGCCCCGGCGCCGCGGCGGCCGCGCGGACGCGGCGGCGCGGACGCACCACCCACCGCCACACCGCGTACGCGCCCAGCGCCACCGCCAGCCACGGGGCGAGCGCCGCGAGGACCACCAGGGCCCAGGCGACGACGGCGGCCAGCGCGCTCCAGCCGCCGGACAGCGCCTCCTGGAGGCCCGGCCGGCTGTCGTCCGTCCGCTCGTCCCCGACGGCCGGCCGCTCCTTCTCGGTGAGGCTCAGCGTGATCGTCGCCAGCGAGGTCCGGTCCTTCAGCGACGACTGCTGGGCCAGCAGCGCCTCCAGGTCCGCCTGCCGCCTGCTCAGCTCCCCCTCCAGCGTCACCACGTCGGCCAGCCGCTCCGCCCGGTCCATCAGCGCCCGCACCCGCGCCACGCTCGCCCGCTGCGTGGCGATCCGGCTCTCCACGTCCACCACCTGATCGGTGACGTCCTGAGCCTCCGCCTTGCGCGCGAGCAGCTTTCCGGTGCCGGCCAGCTCGGAGAGGACCTCGTCGTACCGGTCCTGCGGCACCCGCAGCACCATCGTCGAGTGGCCGTACCGGTCGTCGACGCGCTCGGTCGTCTCCGACTCCACCCGGCCGCCCGCGGACGACGCCACGGCCCGCACCCGGTCGGCGGTCTCCGCCACCCGGTCGACCTCCACCGACAGCGAGGCCGTCCGGATGACGTGCTGCGCGGCCGGGGCCTTCGACCCGCCCGGCTTCGCCGCGTCCGCCTTCGCACCGGCCGAGCCCGCCGTGCCCGAGCCCCCCGTCGTCCCGTCCTGCCGTGCCGCCTCGTCGGCGGCCTCGCCCGCGGCGGGGGCGGCCTTCGACCCCGCCGCGTCGGAGGCGCCGCCGGCGCATCCCGCCGTCAGCGCCAGGGAGGCGGCGAGCAGCAGCGCCGCCCCCGCCCTCCGCCCGACGGCCGCCCTGCCCGCCCTACCCGCTCCGCCCGTTCCGACCGTTCCGCTCGTCGTGCGCACCGAACCCCCCAGGGTCGCCGGAAGTGATGTCCGTAGGACGTACGCCGGCCCCCGCGGGTTTGCGTCCGCCGGTAGCGATGCGGTCACGTTCCGGCCTCGGAACGGGAGCGCGGGGCGATTTGAGAGAGTGGCCCCATGAACGCGGACACCACGGGACCCCCCACCGGACGCCACGCCGTCGTCGTCGGCGGCGGCATCACCGGCCTCGCCGCCGCCCGCCGGCTGCTCGCCGCCGGCGCGCGCGTCACCCTCCTGGAGGCCGGCGGCCGGCTCGGCGGGAAGCTCCTCGCGGGGGAGATCGCCGGCGCCCCCGTGGACCTCGGGGCCGAGTCCCTGCTGGCCCGCCGCCCCGAGGCCGTCGCGCTCGCCGAGGCCGTCGGCCTCGGCGACCGGCTCCAGGCCCCCGGCACCACCACCGCCTCCGTCTGGTCCCGCGACCGGCTCGTCCCGATGCCCAAGGGCCACGTCATGGGCGTCCCCGGCGACGCCGCGGCCGTCGCCGGGCTCCTCTCCGAGGAAGGACTGCGCCGGATCGGCCGGGACGCGGAGCTGCCGCCCACCGAGATCGGCGACGACACCGCCATCGGCGCGTACGTGGCCGAGCGCATGGGCCGCGAGGTCGTCGACCGGCTCGTCGAACCCCTCCTCGGCGGCGTCTACGCCGGCGACGCCTACCGCATCTCGATGCGCGCCGCCGTCCCCGCCCTCTTCGAGGCCGCCCGCCGCCACCCCACCCTCACCGCCGCCGTCCGCGCCGTCCAGGCCGCCGGCGCCGCCGTCCCCGCCGACGCGGCGGGCGCCGCCACCGGACTCGGCGGAGCCGCCTTCGCCGGCATCTCCGGCGGCATCGGCACCCTCCCCGGCGCCGTCGCCGACGCCGTCCGCGCCGCCGGCGGCACGATCCTCACCGGCACCCCCGCGACCGCGCTGCTCCGCGCCGGGACCGGCTGGCGGGTCGTCACCCCGGAGCGGACCCTCGACGCGGACGCCGTCGTCCTCGCCGCGCCCGCCCCCGCCGCCGCCCGCCTCCTCGGCGACCACGCCCCCGAGGCCGCCGCCCTCCTCGGCGAGATCGCGTACGCCTCCATGGCCCTGGTGACGCTCGCCTTCCGCCGCGCCGACCTGCCCGCACTGCCCGGCTCCGGCTTCCTCGTCCCGCCCGTCGACGGGCACACCATCAAGGCGTCCACCTTCTCCAGCCAGAAGTGGCGCTGGGTCGGCGAGGAGGCCCCGGACCTCTTCGTGCTCCGCACCTCCGTCGGCCGGTACGGCGAGGAGGCCTCGCTGCACCGGGACGACGAGGACCTCGTGGCCGCCTCCCTCAAGGACCTCGGCGCCGCCACCGGCCTCGCCGCCCGCCCCGTCGCCACCACCGTCACCCGCTGGACCGACGGCCTGCCCCAGTACCCCGTCGGCCACCCGGACCGCGTCGCCCGGGCCCGGGCCGCCCTCGCCGGCCTGCCCGGACTGCGCCTCGCCGGGGCCGCGTACGACGGCGTCGGCATCCCCGCCTGCGTCGCCTCGGCGCACCGCGCGGCCGACGCCGTCGCGGACGAGATGATCGCCACGCCGGAAACGGGGCACCCCGGTGCGGGGCACTCCTCGTGACGGGCGAGAATAGGCGTATGAGTGCGCCCGAAAAGATCCCGAACGCCGGTAAGAAGGCGAAGGACCTCAACGAGGTCATCCGCTACACCCTGTGGTCCGTCTTCAAGCTGCGCGACGTCCTGCCCGCCGACCGAGCCGGCTACGCCGAAGAGGTCCAGGAGCTGTTCGACAAGCTGGCGGCGGAGGACGTCACCGTCCGCGGCACGTACGACCTGTCCGGTCTGCGCGCCGACGCCGACGTCATGATCTGGTGGCACGCCGAGACGAGCGACGAGCTCCAGACGGCGTACAACCTCTTCCGCCGTACGAAGCTGGGCCGCGCCCTGGAGCCGGTCTGGTCGAACATGGCGCTGCACCGCCCCGCCGAGTTCAACAAGTCGCACATCCCGGCCTTCCTCGCCGACGAGAACCCCCGCGACTACGTCTCGGTCTACCCCTTCGTCCGCTCCTACGACTGGTACCTGCTGCCGGACGAGGACCGCCGCCGGATGCTCGCCGACCACGGCAAGATGGCCCGCGGCTACCCGGACGTCCGCGCCAACACCGTCGCCTCCTTCTCGCTGGGCGACTACGAGTGGCTGCTCGCCTTCGAGGCCGACGAGCTGCACCGCATCGTGGACCTCATGCGCCACCTGCGCGCCTCCGAGGCGCGGATGCACGTCCGCGAGGAGGTCCCCTTCTACACCGGCCGCCGCAAGAGCGTCGCGGAGCTGGTGGCGGGCCTGGCCTGACGGCCGCCCCCCTGCCCGGCGGCTCCCCGGCTCCCCGCCGGGGCGTCCGCCCCTCGACCCGGAAGATCAGACGGCGGCCACGCCATGGCCCGCCGCCCAGCGACACCGGGTCCGGCACCGGGTGCGGCGCGCGCGAGCGCGCCGCACCGGCGTCCTTCCCCCCTCACCCCCGCGCGGTACCCAGCGCCGCCCGCAGCTCCGGCTCCAGGACCGACGGGCCCCGAGTGGCGAGCGCCGTGAGCGGATCGTCCGCCGAGAGCCCCGCGAGCAGCCGCTGACCGGCGTGCGAGGCCCACCGGCCGCGCGGGAGCAGCCCGATCGCCAGGCACAGCCCCGAGGCCGTCAGCGGCAGCGTGAACCCGGCGACCGTCCGCGTCCACTCGGCTTCCGGCACCAGCGGCACCGCGACCACCCCCAGCGCCGCCGTCAGCAGGAACGCGCCCCGCACCGCCCGCAGTCCCGCCGCGACCTCCCGCCGCCCCGCCGCCGGCACCGCGAGCCCCCGCGCCACCAGACCCTCCTCGATCCGCCGTACGCACGCGGCGGCGGCGACCACCGGACGCAGCCGCGGCACCGGCGCCTGCCCGGCGGGCCCGATCGCGCCCAGCACGGCCCGCTCCAGCTCGTCCCCGCCGCCGGAGGCGTCGACGACCGTCGCCCAGCCGGTGCGCGCGAGCAGCAGCCGCCGCGCCCGGTGCATCGAGACCAGCGTCAGATCGGTCACCCGCCCCGGCCCGCCCGAGAGGAACGCGGCCTCGCCCAGGGTGAGTTCCCCCTCCCCGGGCGCCCCGCCGCCGTGCTCGGCCGCGGCGGTCGCGGCCCGGCACAGCCGGGCGCAGGCGACGGCGCTCACGACGCACGCGACGAGCAGGAGCGGGAACCAGACCATGATCGAGTTGTACGGCAGGACCGGCGGTCCCGCCACCCGAACGGCTCAGCCGGAACGGGCCCGGGACGGTCGCACCGCCCCGGGCCCGCCCTCGTCCGCCGGCCCTCGTCCGCCGGCCCTCGTCCGCCGGCCCCCGTCCGCCGGCTCCCGGCCCCCGCCCGCCGGTCAGCCGCTCGATCCGCAGGAGGAGGACGACGAGGAGCCGCAGGACGAGGAGGAGGAACCGCACGAGGAGGACGACGAGGAACCGCACGAGGAGGACGACGAGCCGCAGGACGAGCCGCTCGACCCGCAGCCCGACCCCCCGCCGGAGTCCCAGTTGTCCCCGCCTCCCGGGGCCGCGCCCGCGCACCACATCACGAAGGCCGCGGCGGCCGTGGTGTCCGAGGACGACGAGTGGTGCGTGGAGGAGCCGCGCCGGCCGCCGCCCGACGGGGACGGGCCCTGGAGCCGGGACGCGTTCCGCAGCCGCTCGCGCAGCTCGGGGTCGGGGAGCGCGCGGATCCCGCCGAGTGCCACGGCGTGCGCCGGGCCGCCGCCGCCGAACCCGTACGACCGGCGGAACGCGGCCAGCGCCGTCTGCCCCGCGGAGCCCAGCTGCCGCCCGTAGGCGCTGCCGCAGATGATCGCCGTCAGGAGGCAGGCGAAGAAGAGCGGCAGGACCAACACGACGAACGGGATCATCGCCCCGTCCGGGTCGGAGAACTGCACGACGGTGACCACCACGGCGACCGGCAGCATCAGGATGGCCGCCAGGGCCGTCCCGACGCACCAGCGCCGCACCGCCCTGCGCCGCTCCGGCAGGACCAGCAGACCGCGCGCGGCGAGCCCGTCGCCGATCTCCTGCACCACCGGGTGGGTCATCACCCCGAGGCGCAGGTGGTGCAGGGCCCCGCTGGGGGCGGCGGCGTGGACGTCGAGCACCGCCCGCTCCACCGGGTCGTGGGCGACCGCGCGGACGACGGCGACCACACCGGGCCCGCCGATCGCGAGCCGCCCGTCGACGTGCATGGTGGCGAGCGCCGTGTCGGCGACCCTGCCGGGCCCGCCGCTCAGGAACGCGGCCTCGTAGACGTCCTGGAGAGGACCGGAGCTGCCGGCGCGACCCCGGCGGCCGAGCATGACGGTCCGCGCGATCGCGGCGGCGCCGGCGGCGTAGAAGAGGACGAGCAGGAGGTTCATGCGGGTCACCGCCCCTGGAAGAAGTCTCGTGCGGTCCGCGCGACGCGGCCCGCGAGGGTCGTCGGACGGCTGTCCGACCGTTCCCGCCACCAGCGGGTCAGCTCCCGCCGCTCGGGCCGCCCGTCCAGCAGCAGCCCCTCGACGAAGTCGAGCGCGTCCCGCCGGTAGCTCCCCGGCATCGGCTTCCGGCGCGCGTACGCCAGGAACGCGGGCCGGAACTCCGCGCCGAGGATCTTCGGCAGCTCGGGCGCGATCCGCGCCACCACCGAGGCCCGCTTGGCGGCCAGCGCCCGGCTCTGCACCCCGATCCGCCGCACGTCGAACCCCTCCGGCACCGGGGTCCCCGCCACCAGCGCCGACAGCAGCGCCGCCTGCCCGACCCCGACGCGCTGCCGCACGGAGTCGGGGACGGCGGGGCCGTCGTCCCCGGTGGCGGTGGAGGCGGCGGTCTCCGGCCGGGCCAGGACGGCCACCGGGCCGCCGGGCGCGGCCGTGCCGCCGCCGGCCCGCACGGGCGCCTGTCCGGGCTCCGGAGCCGGGGGCGCCGGCCGGGCGGCCGGCATCGAGCCGCCCGAGACGCGCGCTCCGGCGCCGATGTGCAGCGGGTCGCCGCCCGTGAGGGCGCGGCCCGCCCGCAGCGCGGCGGCGCCGACGCCGTGGCGCGCGGCGAGCCGGTCGGCCGCGTCCGCGCCGCCGGCCGCCGGGGCCGGGCGCGGGGTCCTGCGGGCCGTCGTCAGGGTGGCGCGGATTGTGGCCAGTTCCGCGGCCAGCTCCGTCGCCGCGGGGAAGCGGTCGTCACGCTCCAGGAGGACGCCCGGCGGGGAGACCCGGCCGGCGAGGTCGGCCAGGATGTCCAGGACGGGCTCCGGCACCGGGTGCGCGTGGGTGTCGTGCCAGACGCCGTCGCGCTCGACGCCGCCCGCCACGTGCACGTACGCGATGGCCTCCACCGGCAGTTCGGCCAGGGCCTTCGCCGGGTCCTCGCCCCGGTTGCGGTGGTTGGTGTGCAGGTTCGCGACGTCGATCAGGAGCCGTACCCCCGTACGCTCCACCAGCTCCGCCAGGAACCGCCCCTCGGACAGCTCCTCGCCCGGCCAGGAGAACAGCGCGGCGATGTTCTCCAGTGCCAGCGGCACCGGCAGCGCCTCCTGCGCGATGCGCACGTTCTCGCAGAGCACGTCGAGGGCGTCCCGGGTGCGGGGGACCGGCAGCAGGTGCCCGGCCTCCAGACGCGGGGTCGCCGTCAGCGGCCCGCCGGCCCGGACGAACGCGATGTGCTCGGTGACGAGCGGCGCGCCCAGCGCCTCCGCCTTGGCCGCGAGCGACGCCAGCCGTTCCGGGTCCGGCCGGTCCGCCCCGCCGAGCCCCAGCGACACCCCGTGCGGCACGACCGTGACGCCCCGCGCCCGCAGCCGGTTCAGCGATTCGGGCAGATGGCCGACGCACACGTTCTCCGCGACGACCTCCACCCAGTCGACGGGCAGCTCCTCGACCGCGTCCGCGATCTCGGGACGCCAGCCGATGCCGATGCCGAGTTCCGTCATGTCCCCCTCCTTCGGTCCTCAGTCACCCACGTGATGACCCCGGCGATTCCGGTCGAACCCCTGAAGGAGGAGGTTCAGAGCTTCATTTGAGGTTCCCGGCCACGGGCGCCCCCGGCGCCCCCAGAACACCGGGGAACGCCGACACCACCGTCGCGCTGCCCGGCGCGATCTCCGTGAAGCCGGCGTCGCGGACGACCGGGAGACCGCTCGCGGCCAGCGCGGGCCACTCGGCCTCGCCCGCCGTGCGGACCGCGAGCGGGAAACCGGCCGCCCGCCAGGCCTCGCGGGCGGCCCCGTCGAGCGCCCACCACAGCAGCTGGGCGCCGTGCCCGGCCTGCGCCATCGCCTTGCCGGCCGACATCTCCAGGCCCGGGTTGAGCCAGAGCACGGCCGCCCCGTCGGGGACCGGCCCGGGCGCCGCCGGGTCGTCGAGGTCGGTGCCCGAGACCTGGAGCTTGGCCAGCTCCTTGGGCCAGCCGTCGAGCGGCACGGGCGGGAAGACCCGCACCTCCGCCTTCGCGCCGGTCACGGTGAGGCCGGGCAGCGCCCCGGCGCGCCGCCACTCCGCGCCGCGCGCCCGCCGGACCACCTTGCGGATGCGGGCGTCCTCCCAGTCGGCGACGGCCCGTGCCCATTTCCCCTCGCCGAGCGCGCGCTCGTCGGTCAGGAGGCTGAGCACGGCCCGGGCCGCGGTCTCCAGGGCGTCGGTACGGGCCGGGGGCGCGTCGCGCTCGATGCGCACCACCAGGGGCAGGACGTACTGCGGCTTCTCGTCGCGGGGATCGGTGTCGTTGCTGCTCACCCGGCAAGTCTGCCACCGCCCCCGGGGGCCGGATCTTGCGGCCGGGTCGGCGGCCGGGCGAGGATCGGCGTCATGACGACGAGGGTGGGGGCCCGGGAGCGCGGGCCGGTGCGGCTCGCGGGGGTCGGGCGCCGGTACGGACCGCGCGGCCCGTGGGTGCTGCGCGGTGTCGACCTGGACCTGCCCGCCGGCCGGCTGGTGCGGGCCACCGGCGCCAACGGCACCGGCAAGTCGACGCTGCTGCGGCTGGTCGCCGGGGTCGACGCCCCCGCCGAGGGCCGGATCACCGGCCGCCCGGCCCGGACCGCGTACGTCCCCGAGCGCTTTCCGCCCGCCCTGCCGTTCACAGCCCTCGACTACCTCGTCCACCTCGGCCGCCTCCAGGGCCTCGGTACCGGAGCGGCGCGGGCGAGGGCGGGGGAGTGGCTGGAGCGGTTCGGGGCGTCCGGGTACGCCGGGGCGGCCCTCGCGGGCCTCTCCAAGGGCAGCGCCCAGAAGGTGGCCGTCGCCCAGGCCCTCCTCGCAGAGCCGGAGCTGCTGGTCCTCGACGAGGCGTGGACGGGCCTCGACGCCGGGGCCCGCGCCGAGCTCGACCGGGCGGTGGGGGAGCGGGTCGCCGCCGGCGCCACGGTCCTCTTCGTCGACCACGACCCGCGCCGCCTCGCGGGCGAACCGGTCACGACCGTGTCCGTGGACAACGGCCGACTCCGGACGGAGGAGCCGCAGGCGGCGCCGCCGGACACCGCCCCGGTCCGAGGCGCCGCCCCGCCGGGGGCCGTCACCGTGCGGATCGTCGCCTCGGGGGATCGGACGTTGCCCGGCGGTCTGCCCGGTGGGGCGGCCGGGGTGCCGCGCGCGGACGGTGGCGGTGAGGTGTTCCGGGTCGGGCACGCGGACTCCGACGACCTGCTGCGGGTGCTGCTCGGTGCCGGCTGGCACGTCCACCGGGTCGAGGACGAAGGGGAGCGGGTGTGACGGCGCTCCTGCGGTACCACTCCGCGCTCTTCCTCCGGTCCCAGCGGTGGCTCGCCCCACTGCTCCTGTACGCGGCCGTCGTCGCCGTCGGCGTCCGTCCGGGCGATCCGGTGTCCGGCTCGCTCGGCATCGCGGCGGCCGGGCTGCTTCCGGTCTCCGCCTGGGCGGCGCGGATCTGCCTGACGCAGGAGCCGGCCGCCGCCCGGGCCGTGACCGCCGCCGCCGGCGGCCCGGCCCGCGCCCATCTGGCCGCCCTCCTCACCGGCGCCGGCTGGCCCGTGCTCGCGGGCGCGGTGGCGGCCGGCGCGGTGACGGCGACCGGCGACCTGGCGGGCACGAGCGGCCCGGCCGCCCTGCTCGCCGGAGTCCTGGCCGGCACCGCCTGCGCGCTCACCGGCGTGGCGGTGGGCGCGCTCGTCTCCCGGCCGTTCGTGAGGGCGCCGGGCTGGTCGGTGGCCGCGCTGCTGCTGGGCTCGCTGCTCGCCCTGGTGACCACCGGCTCGCCCGCGAAGCACGCGGTCACCGCCCTGGTCGCGGCCGAGGGCGCGGCCCGCCCGCCCTGGGCCGCCTGCGCCGCCGCCGTCGTCCTCGCCGCCGTGACGGCCGCCGCGTCCTGCCGGGCCGCCGCCCGCCTGGAATGAGGCCCCGGGGACGAGCCCGTACCGGAGTAGCCTCGGTGTCATGACCACGGAATCCGGAGCTCTCTGCGCCCCCGACCCCGCGCCCCGCCCGCCGAAGGCGGCCGAGGGTCCGTACGCGCGCTGCGTCCTGTGCCTGGAGCCGACCGAGTACGCGGAGTCGGCCAAGGGCGTCGTGCTCTGCCCGGTCTGCGAGTGGCAGGAGGCCCAGCGCAACTCCTGCTCCGGCTGAGGGCGGCAAGGGGGGAACGGCGGACGCCGGAAAGCCTCCCCCTGGTAGTCAAATTTGAGTAGCCTGGAGGGCATGACCGAACGGACGATCCCGATCCTGCCCTGCCGGACCCTCCAGCCCGTCCTGGACTTCTACACCGCCCTCGGCTTCGAGGTCACGTTCCGGCAGAAGAGCCCCAACCCTTACGCCTCCGTCGCACGCGGTTCCCTGGAGCTCCAGTTCTTCGGTGTGAAGCACCACGACCCCGACGCCTCCATGAGCACCTGCTACGTCGTCACCGACGACGTCGACCGGCTGTACGCGGCCTTCCGCGCGGGCCTCAAGGAGGCGTACGGCCGGATCCCGACCCGGGGGCTGCCGCGTCTCGGGGCGCTCCGGGACACCACCTACGGGATGCGGTAGTTCCTCCTGACCGACCCCGGAGGCAACTGCGTCCGCGTCGGGCAGCGGATCCGCGAGGACCTGCGCCACGACCCCGCCCCCGCCGGCACCTTCGCCCGAGCCCTTCATCACGCCGCTCTCCTCGCCGACTCGCGCGAGGACCCGGCCGCCGCGGCCAAGGTGATCGACCACGCCCTCGGCCCGCGGGAGGAGCGCCCCGGCCCGGTCGAGCACCTGCGGCTCCTGGTCCTCCGCGCGGACGTCGCGGGACGCCTCGGCGACGAGGCCACCGCCGCGACGGCCCTCGCCGAGGCCGCCGCCGTCCCGCTCGCCCCCGAGGAGCGCGAGGCGGTCCGGGACGACCTCGCGAGGCTGGAGGAGCTTCAGGCCGGCCGCATCAGTGCGGAGACCTTCACGAAGCGGTAGCCGCGGGCGCGGAGTTCGGGGACGATCCGGCGGATCGCGCGCTCGGTGGCGGGGGCGGCGCTGCGGGTGCAGTGGAGGACGACGAGGGAGCCTGGGCGGACGCCGGAGAGGACCTGCTCCGCCACCGCGTCGGGGTCCTTCGCGAAGGCGTCGCCGCCGACCACGTCCCACTGCACGGCGGTGACCCGGGCCGGGGCGAGGGCGTGCAGCGCGGTGTCGTCGTAGCAGCCGCCGGGGAAGCGGAAGTAGGGCACGACGTTGACCGCCCCGGCGTCGCGGAAGGAGTCGAAGGCGCGTTCCACGTCGGAGGCCATGTCCGGCGCGGCGACCTTCGGCAGGCCGTAGCAGGGCTCGGCGAAGGCGTAGTGGCTGTAGGAGTGGTTGGCGATCTCGAAGCGGGGGTCGCCGCCGATCGAGCGGACCTGTTCGGGGTACTCCTCCGCCCAGCGGCCGGTCATGAAGATCGTCGCGTCCACCTCCAGCCGGCGCAGGGTCGCGATGAGCTCGGGGTTGTCGAAGCGCTCGCCGCGTGCGGCGCGGGGGCCCTGGTCGGCGGTCATGTCGGCGTCGAAGGTGAGCGCGACGACCTTCTCGGCGCTCCGGCCGGTCCGCCGCTCGTAGACCGGGGTGCGGCCCTGGGGCCCGGCCGCCATCGTGGGCGCCGCCCCGGGCGCGGGCTTCGCGCCCGGGGCGGCCGTCGGGGCTGCCGTGGGCTTCGCCGGCGGCGCGGGAGGGGGTGAGGCGGTGTCGGCGCCCCCGCCGCAGCCGACGAGAACGGCGCCCAGAAGACCGAGCGCCGCCACTTTGCGTACAGAAATGGTCACAAATGGAAGTTATCTGATCGAATGTGAAGCTCCGTCGTCGCGGCCCGGGGCGGCGCGCGGCGCGTCACCCGTCAGGGCTCAGGTCGCGAGCAGCAGGCGCCGGCACTCCTCCACGTCGAAGCCGCCCGGCGGATAGCGCGGGTCCAGCGCCTCCAGGTGCTCCACGAGCAGCCTGCTGACCGCCCAGTTCCGGTACCACTTGCGGTCCGCCGGGACGACGTACCAGGGCGCCTCGGGCGACGAGCAGCGCTCCAGGGCCAGCTCGTACGCCTCCTGGTAGGCGGGCCAGCGGGCCCGGTCCTCGATGTCGCCCGGGGAGAACTTCCAGTGCTTGTCCGGGTTGTCGAGCCGTTCGAGCAGCCGGGCGCGCTGCTCCTCGTACGACACGTGCAGGAAGACCTTCACGAGCGTCACGCCGTCCTCGGCGAGCGCGCGCTCGAAGCGGCCGATCTCCTCGTACCTCCGCGTCACCTCCTCGCGCGGGACCAGCTCCCTCACCCGGGCGACGAGCACGTCCTCGTAGTGGGAGCGGTCGAAGATGCCGATCTCACCGGCCGCCGGCAGCGCCCGGGTGATCCGCCACAGGAACGGGTGGGCGCTCTCCTCCGGTGTGGGCGCCTTGAAGGCGCGGACCCGGCAGCCGGACGGGTTGAAGTACCGGATGACGTGCTTGACCGTGCCGCCCTTGCCGCTGGTGTCCATGCCCTGGAGGACCAGCAGAAGCCGGCGTCGGTCGCCCGCCGTGCTCGCCGCGTACAGGCGTTCCTGGAGCGCGGCGAGCCGGGGTGCGAGGAGCGCGGTGGCGGCGAGTCCCGCGGCCTTCCCGGCCGGGGCGTCCGGCCCGCCGGGCATCGCGCGGGGGGCGTACGCGGAGAGGTCGACGGGCTCGCCGGGCGGCAGCCGCAGCGCCTCGCCCAGGGACGCCGGGCCCGCCCCGGCGCCCCGGTGCTGCCCGCCGTCCCCGCTCCTCCCGGAGTCGGTGTGCCTCCCGCCGTCCTCCCGCTCCCCGGCGCGCCGCCCGTCGTGCGTCTTCCGTGCCTTCTTCGCCACCGCCCGCGTCCCTTCCGCCGTGCCGCTCGCCTCCCCCGATCCTGCGCCGGATCGGGGCGGCCCGCGAGCGCACGCGGGCGGCGGTCAGCGCCAGGGGCCGGTGACCGCGAACGTGGTGCCGGGGGTGTAGCAGTTCACGAACATCGTGGTGCCGTCGGGGGAGAAGGTGACGCCCGCGAACTCGCCCCACTCGGGCGCGCCGGGCTTCCCGATGTCCTGCCGGCCCCGGGCGACCGCGTACACCTCGCCGGACCGGTTCACCCCGAAGACGTGCTGCGCGCCGGCGCCGTCCTCGCACACCATCAGGCCGCCGGTGGGGGCCAGGCAGATGTTGTCGGGGGACTCGCCGGGCAGCCGGACGTCGGTGTCCGGGCCGAAGACGACGGCGAGGGTGAGCCGCCGGGTGAGCGGCTCGTACTTCCACACCTGCCCGAAGTGGGTGGCGCCGGAGCCGTCGGAGGTGCGGGCGTAGGAGGAGACGAAGTAGACGCAGTCGCCGCCCCAGTAGCAGCCCTCCAGCTTCTGCGCGTGGGTGATCCCGCGCGGCCCGAAGTCCTGGAAGCGGATGGGCGTCCCGGCCGCCTGCGGGTCCGGCACCGGCACCCATTCGACGCGGCGGAAGACCGTCCCGGGCTCCCGCACCACCGACAGGTCGGGGACGCCGGGCACCCGCATCGCCTGGAGGGTGCCGCCCGCGCGCAGGGAGCCGGTGCCGCCGAGCGGCGCCACGGGCAGGAAGCGGTAGAAGAGGCCGAAGGGGTGCTCGAAGGCGTCCTCCGTCTCGTACACGACCCCGGTGTACGGGTCCACGGCGACGGCCTCGTGCGCGAAGCGCCCCAGGGCGGTGAGCGGGACGGCGCCGGTGCGGTGCGGGTCCGTCGGGTCCACCTCGAAGACGAAGCCGTGGTCCTTCTCGTACCCCTTGGTCCCGGCCTTGTCCTCGGTCTCCTCGCAGGTCAGCCAGGTGCCCCAGGGGGTGGGCCCGCCGGCGCAGTTGACCGCCGTGCCCGCGACGCCGACCCGTTCGCCGGCGACGCCGTCCAGGACCTCGCCGTCCGGGCCGAGGCCGAGGACGGTGCAGCCGCCCTTGGCGCCCGGGTCGTAGGTGAGGCCGGGGACGGTGGGGACGCCGAGGCGGGCGTCGGAGCGGTTCTCGTGGTTGCGGACCAGGTGGAGGGCGCCGAGCGCGGCGGGGAAGGCGCTCATGCCGTCGAAGTGGCTCGGGACCCGGCCCTCGCCGGAGCGCAGGGAGTCGCCCTCGCGGGAGAGGACCCGGTAGGAGAAGCCGGCGGGGAGGTCGAGCAGGCCGTCCGGGTCGGGGACGAGCGGGCCGTAGCCGCCGAGGGGTTCGGCGGCGGCGGGGGAGCCGGCGAAGAGGTCGGCCAGCGCGCCGGTGAAGGCGATCCCGGCGACGGACGCGCCGGTGCGGGCCAGGATCTGACGTCGTGTCACGGACATGGGGTCGGCCTTCCCGCCGGAGACAGGTGTGGACCCGCTGTGTGTACCACGCACCGGAGTGCGTGATGCCACGACGCGGGTCCACGACGCCTCGGATGGCGTAATTCCGCCTCCGGGGCGGCCGTCTGGGCGGACGTCAGGCGAGCTCGGCCGTCAGCGTGATCGTCGTGCCGGTGAGGGCCTGGCTGACCGGGCAGTTCTTCTTGGCGCCCTCGGCGGCCTCCTGGAACTGGCCGGCGTCCAGGCCGGGGACCTCGCCGCGCACGGTGAGGTGGATGCCGGTGATGCCCTCGCCCGGCTGGAAGGTGACGTCCGCCTTGGTCTCCAGACGGGTGGGCGGGTTGCCCGCACCGGCCAGGGCGTGCGAGAGCGCCATCGAGAAGCAGGAGGAGTGCGCGGCGGCGATGAGCTCCTCGGGGCTGGTCTTTCCGTTCGGCTCCTCGGAGCGGGCCGGCCAGGAGACGTCGTAGGAGCCGAGACCGGAGGAGTCGAGGCTGACGACGCCGGAGCCCTTGAGGAGGTCGCCCTGCCAGACGGTGTGGGCGTGACGGACGGTGGCCATGGTGGATCCCTTTCGATCGGGTATGGCCCCCAACCTACTGCGCCACGAGCTCCTTTGCGTCCCGCGCCAGGGCGGTGAGCCGGGAGATGGCCCGGAAGTACTTCTTCTTGTAGCCGCCGTTCAGCATCTCGTCGCTGAACAGTTGGTCGAACGGACGTCCGGAGGCGAGCACGGGTATCTCGCGGTCGTAGAGGCGGTCGGCGAGCACGACGAGCCGCAGCGCGGTCGACTGGTCCGGGACCGGGCCCACGTCGGTGAGGCAGACCGCCGTCAGGTCGTCGGTGAGGGCGCCGTACCGGCTCGGGTGGACCTTGGCCAGGTGTTCGAGCAGATGCGGGAAGTCGTCCAGCGAGGAGCCCGGGACGCGGTACGCGGTCTCCGTGACGACCTGGTCGGAGTACGGGGCGGGTGCCTCGGGCAGGCCCCGGTGGCGGTAGTCCTCGCCGTCGATCCGCAGCGGCCGGAAGTGCGCGGAGAGGCCCTGGATCTCGCGGAGGAAGTCGGCGGCGGCGAAGCGGCCCTCGCCGAGCTTGCCCGGCAGGGTGTTCGAGGTGGCGGCGAGCGCCACGCCGGCCTCGACCAGCTTGCCGAGCAGGCTGGAGACGAGGACGGTGTCGCCCGGGTCGTCCAGCTCGAACTCGTCGATGCAGAGGAGGCGGTGCCCGCTCAGCGTCTTCACGGTCTGCTGGAAGCCGAGCGCGCCGACCAGGTTCGTCAGCTCGACGAAGGTGCCGAAGGCCTTCAGCGCGGGCTCGGCGGGCGTGGCGTGCCAGAGCGAGGCGAGCAGGTGGGTCTTGCCGACGCCGTACCCGCCGTCGAGGTAGACCCCGCGCGGGCCGGTCGGGGCGGCCGGCTTGCGGGCGAACCAGCGGCGCTTGCCGGCGCCGCTCGCGTGCGCCCCGCCGAGGCCCCCGGCGAAGCCGGAGAGCACCTTGACCGCCTCGCACTGGCTCGGCTGGTTCGGGTCGGGGAGGTAGGTGTCGAAGCGCACCGAGTCGAAGCGCGGCGGCGGGACCATCTCCGCGACCAGCCGGTCGGCGGGGACGTGGGGCTCGCGCGAGCACAGCGAGAGCGGGGCCGCCGCTGCGGAGGCGGCTTCATTCAGGGCACGGGTCGACACAGTTCCCCACTGTAAGCGCCATGTCAGACTGCGAGAATGCGACGCCTGTTTCCTGTGACGGACATGACAGCCCCGAAGCCCCAGGTCAGCGAGGCCGACCGGGAGTGGTCCCTCGACGAGCTGGCCGACGCCTACGCGTACCCGGAGGGCGAGGAGCGCTGGCTGCGGGCCAACATGGTCTCCTCGCTGGACGGCGCCGGCCAGCACGGGGGCCGCTCCCAGCCGCTCTCCTCCGACACCGACATGCGGATCTTCGGCACCCTCCGGGGGCTCGCCGACGTCGTCGTGGTCGGTGCGGAAACGGTCCGCCTGGAGGGGTACCGGCCCGCCCGCGCCCGGGAGGCCTTCGCCGCCCGCCGGGCCGCCGCCGGCCAGGGTCCGGCCCCCGCGATCGCGGTCGTCACCGCCTCCCTCGACCTGGATCTCGCCCTCCCGCTCTTCACCTCCCCGCTGGTCCCGACGCTGATCGTCACCGGCGCGGGCGCCCCCGCCGACCGGATCACCGCCGCGCGGGACGCCGGTGTCGAGGTGCTGCTCGCCGGGGACGGGGCCGGCGTGGACCCGGCCCGCGCGGTCGCCCTCCTCGCCGGACGCGGGCTGCGCCGCCAGCTCACCGAGGGCGGCCCCCGGCTCCTCGGCCAGTTCACCGCCGCCGGGGTGCTCGACGAGCTGTGCCTGACGGTCTCCCCGACGATGACGGCGGGTGACGCCCAGCGCATCGCCCACGGCCCTTCGCTCGTTGACCCGACACGCTTTGGCCTGGCTTCACTGCTGGAGCAGGACGGGTTCCTCTTCAGCCGCTACCGTCGGATCTGACAATCAGCGGAATTTCCCGTTCCGCTTAGCGTCGGCTGGGCACAATCACAGTCGCAGTCCCCGTGTGAACACGGGGAAGGATGGTTTCCGCAGAAGGGCTCCTGAGGTGTTCACAAGCGTTCTGATGATCGAGAAGCCCCTGACGTCCGTGGACGTGGAATTCGTCACCACCCTGCACGGCGACGAGGCCGTGTCCTTCATCGTGCTGATGCAGCCGCGCGGTGACCAGGCCGATCTGTTGCTGCGCGCCATCGACGACGTGGCCATGGGCGAACTCAAGGAGGCGACCCGCGAGGGCGAGGAACCGGAGGGCAAGGAAGCCCGCGAACCGGCCGAGCTGGCCCTGGAGCACTCGCTCCGGGCCCTGAGAGAAGCCGGCTGCGAAGCGGTCGGACAGGTGGTCGAGGACCACCCCCTCGACAAGATGAAGGCGGTCGTCGAGGAGTCGGCGGCGGACGAGGTGATCGTCCTCACCGCCCCGCACTACGTGGAGGAGTTCTTCCACCGGGACTGGGCCTCCCGCGCCCGCCACAAGGTCGGCGTCCCCGTCCTGAAGCTGTTCGCGCACAGCGAGTGACCCCGGGCGGGCGGCCCGGGGCCGGGGACGCGGGCGGATCCGTGTCCCCGGCCGCGTTCCCGGGCCGCCCCGCCGCAGCCACTACGCTGGGGTGGTCACGACCACGCACACCCGGGGAGAGATCCGCATGGCACCCGCCATCCCTGCCGCCATGGAACGGCCGCACTTCATCGGCATCGGCGGTGCCGGAATGTCGGGCATCGCGAAGATCCTCGCCCAGCGCGGCGCCAAGGTCGCCGGCAGCGACGCCAAGGACTCCCCGACCGTCGAGGCACTCCGCGCCCACGGCGTCACCGTGCACATCGGCCACGCCGCCGACCACCTCGCCGACGACGCCTCCGCCGTCGTCGTCTCCAGCGCCATCCGCGCCGACAACCCCGAGCTGGCCCGCGCCGCCGAGCTCGGCATCCCCGTCGTGCACCGCTCCGACGCCCTCGCCTCCCTCATGGACGGGCTGAACGCGATCGCCGTCGCCGGCACCCACGGCAAGACCACCACCACCTCGATGCTGGCCGTCGCCCTCACCGAGCTCGGCGCCGACCCCTCGTACGCGATCGGCGGCGACCTCTCGGGCCCCGGCACCAACGCCCGGCACGGCGACGGCGAGGTCTTCGTCGCCGAGGCCGACGAGAGCGACCGCAGCTTCCAGAAGTACGACCCCCAGGTCGCGATCGTCCTCAACGTCGAGCTCGACCACCACGCGAACTACGCCTCCATGGACGAGATCTACGAGTCCTTCGAGAAGTTCGCCGCGAAGATCCGCCCCGGCGGCACCCTCGTCGTCGGCGAGCACTCCGGCGCCCGCGAGCTGGCCCGCCGCGTCGCCGCCGTCGGCCGCGACGACCTCGCCGTCGTCACCGTCGGCGAGGGCGAGGACTCCGACGCCCGCATCATCGAGATCGTCCCGAACGGGATGAGGAGCGAGGTCACCGTCGCCCTCGACGGCGCCGAGCACACCTTCACCGTCTCGGTCCCCGGCCGCCACTACGCCCACAACGCCGCCGCGGCCCTCGCCGCCGGCGCCCGCGCGGGACTCGACCCGGCCGCCCTCGCCCAGGCGCTCACCGCCTACACCGGCGTCGGCCGCCGCCTCCAGCTCAAGGGCGAGGCCGCCGGCGTCCAGGTCATCGACTCGTACGCGCACCACCCCACCGAGATGACCGCCGACCTGGAGGCCATGCGCGGCGCCGCCGGAGGCTCCCGCCTCCTCGTCGTCTTCCAGCCGCACCTCTTCTCCCGCACCCAGGAGCTGGGCAAGGAGATGGGCGACGCCCTCGCCCTCGCGGACGCCTCCGTCGTCCTCGACATCTACCCGGCCCGCGAGGACCCGATCCCCGGCGTCACCAGCGAGCTGATCCTCGACGCGGCCCGCGCCGCCGGCGCCGACGTCACCCCCGTCCACGACAAGGCGACCGTCCCCGAGGTGATCGCGGGAATGACCCGCCCCGGCGACTTCGTTCTGACCATGGGCGCGGGAGACGTCACGGACCTCGGTCCGGCGATCCTGGCCCGCCTGGCGAACTGAGGGAGTGGACGGACGATGGCGTACGAGGTCGAGAAGTCGGACGCGGAGTGGCAGGCGCAGCTGACCCCGTCGGAGTACCAGGTGCTCCGGCTGGCCGGCACGGAGCCCGCCTTCCGCGGTGAGTACACGGACACCAAGACGCGGGGCGTGTACTCCTGCCGCGCCTGCGGGGCCGAGCTCTTCACGTCGAACGAGAAGTTCGAGTCGCACTGCGGCTGGCCGTCCTTCTTCGACCCGAAGGACAGCGAGGCCGTCGAGCTGGTCGCGGACACCTCCCACGGCATGGTCCGCACCGAGGTCCTCTGCTCCCGCTGCGGCTCGCACCTGGGCCACGTCTTCGAGGGCGAGGGCTACCCGACCCCCACGGACCAGCGCTACTGCATCAACTCGATCTCGCTCCGGCTGGAGCCGCAGGAGGACTGAGCGGGGCGTGAGCCACGCGGAGACCGTGCCGGTCGCGGCCGTCGAAGGAGGTCGCGACCGGCACGCGCGTCTCAGCGGCGGACGCCCGCGTACGCCGACGGGGAGATGCCGCCCTCGGCGCCCGCCGCGCCGCCGACGGTCCACACCCGGCCGGCCGCGTCGGTCGCGGCGCCGTACAGGAACCCGGCGCCGGGCGGCTCCTCGGTGCGGGTGAGGACGCCCCGCGGGCCGGGGGTCAGGACGTAGCTGCCGCTCGGGTTGACCTCCGGGTTCATGGTCTCGCCCACGACCACCGGGCTCCCGGAGCCGTCGAAGGCGATGTCGAAGAGCTGGCCCGTCTCGGCGGGGGTGCGGACCGTGCGCCAGGCACGCCCGTCGTAGCGCACGATCACGGGCCGCCGCCACAGGTTCTCGTCCCGGATGTGGCCGACGGCCCAGATGTCCTTCGCCGTCCTGAACTCGATGCCGTCGTACATCGCCCCGTCGAGCGCGGGCGGCAGCGTCTGCCGGGTCCACGCGGTGCCGTCGAAGCGGGAGACGCCGTCGCCGATCGCGAGGACCGTGCCGCCGGGGCCGGCCTCCAGCTGGGAGACCCAGGTCAGCCCGGTGTCCGCCGGCAGCGAGGTCCAGCCGCCGCTCCCGTCCGCCTTCCCGCGGAACAGGACCGGGAGGTACGCGCCGGACGCGTCGACGTAGGCGCCGTGCACCCACACCGAGCCGCGCGCGTCGACGTCGACGGCGGAGAGCGACGAGTGCTCCGCCTCCTCCGGGAAGGGCAGGGTGACCTCGCGCCACGCGGTGCCGTTCCAGTGCTGGAGCAGCGCGCGGTCCCTGCTCCAGTCCGTCTCGCCGACGGGGTCGTTCCGGGAGCCGACGGCCCACACCTGGTCGGGGGCGCCGACGGCGAGGTCGTCGAGGCGGCCGTGCTCGGCGGGCTGCGGGGGCGCCTGCCAGCCCCGGCCCGTCCAGCGCATCGCCACCGGCGTGAAGGGGCGGGTGGTCGGGTCGCTGTGCAGGCCGACCGCCCACGTGGCGCCGCCCGCCGTCTCGACGTCGAACAGGACGCTGCCCTCGCTGTGCGACGGGCTGACGTTCCGCCAGCGGGCCGTGTCGGCGGTGGCGGGCGCGGCGGCCAGGGTGACGACCGCCGTTAAGCCCAGGGCCAGGGCCGTCGCGGCCCGGGGGAGGGTGAGAAGCATGAAGGGCATCCTCGGATCGGAGTGGAAGAGCGGGAGCGGCGCCGAGCGCGCTCCTCTCCCTCCGATGCGCCGAACCCCCGGAAATGTTTCACCCACCTCGCGCCGGGGCCCGGAAAACCGGTGGGCGGCGGCTTCCGCGCGGCCCTACTGTCGCCCGTGATGGAGATGACCTTCCGGAAGCTGCCGGACAACCAGCACGAGATCCTGGTCCGGGCCCGCAAGGGTCCCGACGTCCGACTGCCCGCCCAGCCGGTCGGCCCGACGATGCCGCACGACCTCGTCCACGCCGTGGTGGAGACCGCCCTCGGCATCGACGACGGTTTCTGGGGCGCGACGGCGCGCGGCGCCACCTTCGAGGGCTTCGAGCCGGTCACCCCCGGCCGGCACCGCCGCTCGGGGATGAAGGTGCTGCGCCGGGGCGGCGACGCCGTGATGGCCGCCGAGCTCTCCGTGAACTGGGCCTACCGGGCGTGGCGCGGCCTGCCCACCGAGGGCCGGGGCGTCGGCCGGCCGCTCCTGGACGAGGCGGCCCTGGCCCTTACGGGCCCCCGTCTGGACGCCGCCGCCGCCCGCTGGGCCGCCGTCCCCGAGGGCGGCGAGCTCGTGTGGCGCTGGGGCGTCGACGAGGTGTAGGCGACCCCGTCCGCGAGCACGGGGACGGTACGGGCTGTCAGCCGGCCGTCGCGCCGCCGGGCACGTACGCGTCGACGCCGACCGCGTAGGCGGCTCCGGCCGTGAGGTCGGGACGGCTGCCGAGACCGGCCTCCGCGAGGCCCTCGGCGGTGAGGAAGGCGACCGACAGCGCCATGCCGTCCCGGGTGAAGCGCAGGTCGCCGGGCGGGGCTTCGGAGTCCGGCTTCCATCCGTCCCGTACCGCCGCCGTCCGGTAGTGCGCGGCCACTTCGGCCCGTGTGCCGGGGAAGGTGTACGTCCGCTCGGCGTACACCACGACATCACCGCTGTCCGCCCAGCACCCGGCGTCCATCTCCTCGAAGCCCCGGGCGAAGGCGGCCCCCTCGGGCCGGGAGCCGAGGATGCCGAGCGCCGCCACCTCCTTCACCCGGTCGCCGGTCCCCTCGCAGTCCCTGGCGAGTTCCCACGGCACACACCCGGCGAGGGCCGCGAACGCGAGTGCGATCGCGGCCAGGAGCGGGGACAGCGGGCGCGTGGTTCGTGGCCGCAGGGGCAAAGGGGGCTCCGTCGTGAAGGCGGGGGTGGTGGGAGGGCGTGGCCTGTCGGGCGCGGGGGCGGCCGTGACGACTCCAGCGCGGGGTACGGCCCCGATCCACGGGCAGCCACGGTTGTCCGGCCGGTCATCGGCGGAAGCTACCGTCGGCGGCCCCCTCCGAATCGGGCTTTCGGCTTGCCGGCCTGCCGGGTGCTGAACCGGTCCATCAGCCTGATCGCCATGTCGTGGTGGTACTTGCGGGCCCAGGTGTAGGCGGTTTCGCCGTCGACCGCGAGATGCGGATCGGCACCGTACGCCAGGAGGATCGCGGTCAGCGCGCTGTCGAGCGGCTCCCCCGACTGATGGGCGCCGTCGGCCTCCAGGTCGACAGCGTGCATCAGCAGGGTCACGCGGCAGCAGACCTCGTCGGCGTCGGCTCCCTCGTCGAGGATGCGCGTGAGCACGGCGTGGTCGCTCGATTCCACCGCTTGGTGAGCGGGCGTCCAGGGGCTCTCACGATTCAGGGCGTCCCTCATGGTCAGGGCGTTCACCCGGGGCATTCTGCCCGAGGGGACGCGACCTGGACAGGCTGGACAGGCCCTAGTGGACCGAGAAGCCGCCGTCCACGAAGAGGGAGTGGCCCGTGACGTAGGCGGAGGCGGCGCTCGCGAGGAAGACGGCGGCGCCGGCGAAGTCCCCGGGCAGGCCGTTGCGCCCGATCAGGGTGCGCTCGGCGAGCGCGGCGACCTTGTCCGGCGCGGAGGAGAGCCGCTGGTTCAGCGGGGTCATCACGAAGCCCGGCACCAGGGTGTTGGCGGTGACGCCGTACGGGGACCACGCCTCGGCCTGTGAGCGGGCCAGCGACTCCAGGCCGCCCTTGGACACCCCGTACGCCCCGCTCTGCACGAACGCGCGGTGCGCCTGCTGGGAGGTGACGTGGATGAGCCGGCCGAAGCCGCGCTCGGCCATCCCCGGCCCGAACCGCTGCCCGAGCAGGAACGGCGCCTCCAGGTTCACCGTCATCGTCGTGTCCCAGACGTCCTCGCCCAGTTCGCCGAAAGGCGGGCGGAGGTTGATCCCGGCGGAGTTCACCACGATGTCCGGCTCGCCGAACACCCCGGCCGCCGCCTCCGCGCCCGCCTTGATGCCGTCCCGGGTGCTGAGGTCGGCGCTCACCCAGGCCGCCCGGCAGCCCTCGGCCTCCAGCTCCTCGACGGTCGCCGCCAGCTCCGCCTCCTTGCGGGCGAGCACCACCGTGTTCGCCCCGGCGCGGGCGATCGCACCCGCGATGGCCTTGCCGATGCCGGAACTGCCGCCGGTGACGAGGGCGGTGCGGCCCGCGAGGGAGAAGAGGCCGGAGAGGTACGGGGCGGGGTCGGTGTGCATGGCACGCATCCTGGCACACGCGGACGCCCGGCGCCGGGGGCGTCCGGCACCGGGCGTCACGGTCGTCGTTCAGACGAGCCGGCTGACGAACTCCGTCCAGGCGCCGGGCGCCACGGTGAAGTGCGGGCCCTCCGGGACCTTGGAGTCGCGGACGTGGACGGTGGAGGGGCAGGTGGCGACCTCGACGCAGTTGTCGCCGTCGCCGCTGCTGTAGCTGGACTTGTGCCAGGAGAGGGCGACTTCCACACAGTTGTCGCCACTGCCGCTGCTGTAGCTGCTCTTGAACCAGGCCAGGTCAGTGGTGCTCATAGTGCTCCTCGGATCTCCCGCAACAGGCCCACGGATGCCTCGGCAGGCAGAGCCTGTGCTCGCATCCTGGCATACCGTTGCTGGAAGGTGCTGACCTCTTTGGTGTCGGAGATGAGCTGTCCGGTTCCCTGGCCTTCGCAGTAGGCGTACCAGGCGTTCTCATCAGTCTCCAGGAGACACAAAGGGCCGCCGAGTCCCGCGTGGTACCCCCGTGACTGCGGCATGATCTGGATGTCGATGTTGCGACGCCTGCCGAGGTCGAGAATGTGGTCGATCTGCTCGCGCATGACATCCGCGTCGGCCACCTGGCGGCTCAGGGCGTGTTCCTCGACGACGAAGCTGAAGATCGTCTCCGGACGCTCGGTGAGGATGCCCGCCCGGTCCACGCGGGTGACCAGGCTCGACTCGATCTTGTCGTCGCTCATCGCAGGGATCTGCTCCTCGAAGAGCGTCCTGGCGTAAGCCGGCGTCTGGAACAAGCCCGGCACCAGCCGGTTCTCGTACGTGTACAGCGTCACCGCCTGCGGCTCCAGCGCCGCCCACTTCTCGAACCACTTCGCCAGCCCCGCCCTCCGCGTCAGGTGCTTCGCCGCCGCCCGGATCACCCCGAACGCGTCCAGCAGTTCCTCCGCCCGCTCCACGAACTCCTTCGACGGCAGGCGCCTGCCCTGTTCGATGGAGGCGACCATGGGGAGCGAGTAGCCCACCAGCGGTGCGAACTCCTCCTGCGTCAGGCCCGCTCGTCTCCGGAAGACCTTGACCACTTCCCCGAAAGCCTTCAGGCTCTCCGACGTCTCCGGTTCGCTGCCCTTCGGGACCTCGTCCGTCACCCCGCCACCTCCCGCACCCGTGTGCTCGCGCTGAACGCGTCCATGCTTACGGATCGTGACCGGTACCGTCCAGAGAGTGAACCCGTACTGAGCGCAGCGTACGGGTCGCCCACCTGGCAACACGCCCCGGTGGCCGCCACATTGGCCCCATGACCTCCCTCCCGACCCGCCAAAGGCCCGTCACCGTACGTATGTTCGCGCAGCGGTTCAGCTCCACACCGCGCGGCGCCCGGCTCGCCCGCAGACTGGCGCTCCATCGGCTGGACGTGTGGGGGGTTCCGTACGACTCCGGTCTCTCCGAGACCACCGGGCTGCTCGTCGCGGAGCTGGCCGCCAACGCCGTGACCCACGGGCGGGTGCCCGGCCGGGACTGCGAGCTGGCGCTGCTGTACGCGCCGGGGCTGCATCTGCGGATCGACGTCTCCGACACGCGGGGCGAGTGCCGGCCGGTTCCCTCCGCGTCGGGGCCGCTGGACGAGGGCGGGCGGGGGCTGCTGCTCGTCGGCGCGCTGGCCACGCGGTGGGAGGTGCTCGACCGCGTACCGGTCGGGAAGACGGTACGGGCCGAGCTGGACCTCAGGAGGTGAGGTCCGGCCCGGCCCGTCACCGGGCTCAGCCGCGCGCCGGCTCGTAGCCGGCCGGGCGGGTGGTGAAGGTGCCCCGGCCCTGGGTGCGGCCGCGCAGGCGGGTCGCGTAGCCGAAGAGTTCGGCCAGCGGGACCGTCGCCGTCACCACCGACGTACCGCCCCGGACCGAGGAGTCCGTGACCCGGCCCCGGCGGGCCGCGAGGTCGCCGAGGACCGTGCCGACGGACTCGGCGGGGACCGTGACCGTCACCTCGGCCACCGGTTCGAGCAGCGTCATCGCGCTCGACCGGAGCGCCTCGCGCACCGCGAAGCGGCCGGCCGCGCGGAACGCCATCTCCGACGAGTCCTTCGGATGGGTCGCCCCGTCCGTCAGCGTGACCCTGACGCCCGTCACCGGGTGCCCGCCGAGGGGGCCCTCGGCGAGCGCGTCCCGGCAGCCGGCCTCGACCGCCCGCACGTACTCCTGCGGCACCCGCCCGCCGGTGACGACGGACGCGAACGCGAACTCCTCCTCCCCGCCCTCCAGGGGTGCGACGTCGAGGACGACGTGGGCGAACTGGCCCGCGCCGCCGTCCTGTTTGACGTGCCGGTACAGCAGGCCCGTCACGCCCTTCACCACCGTCTCGCGGTACGCGACCCGGGGACGCCCGACCGCGACCTCCAGGCCCCGGTCGCGCCGCAGCCGCTCCACCGCGACCTCCAGGTGCAGCTCGCCGAGGCCCGACAGCACGGTCTGGCCCGTCTCCGGGTCGGTCCGCACCACCAGCGACGGATCCTCCTCGGCGAGCCGGGCGAGGGCCGTCGCCAGCCGGTCCGTGTCGGTGGACCGGCGCGCCTCCACGGCCACCGAGACCACCGGTTCGGCGGTCACCGGCGGTTCGAGGACGACCGGCGCGGACGGAGCGCACAGCGTGGCCCCGGCGCGGACGGCCTTCGGCCCGACGACGGCGACGATCTCCCCGGCGGGACCGGCGGCCACGTCGACCGTGCGGTCCGCCTGCACCCGCAGGATCCGGGAGATCCGCTCCGTGCGGCCGGTGGCGGTGTCCAGGATGGTGGCCCCCGGCACGAGCGTGCCCGCGTAGACGCGGACGTACGTCATGCGGCCGGTGGCCGCCGCGTTCACCTTGAAGGCGAGCGCGACCAGCGGCGCGTCCGGGTCCGCCGGCCGCTCGCCGCCGCCGACCGGAGGCCGGTCGACCGGGGCGGGCAGGTAGGAGACGATCGCGTCCAGGAGCGGTTCCACCCCCCGGTCGCGGTACGCCGAACCGCACAGCACGACCACGGCCGAGCCCGCCAGGGTCAGCGCGCGCAGGGCCCCCGCGAGGCTCGCGTCGGCGAGCGCGCCGTCCGCGCAGAACTCCTCCAGGGCGCCGGGATGCAGCTCCGCCACCGCCTCCTCCAGGGCCCGCCTGCGGCGTACCGCCTCCTCGCGGAGCCCGGCGGGCACGTCGGTCTCGGTGCGCCCGTCGCCGTCCCACACGTACGCCCGCATGCGGACCAGGTCCACGACTCCCCGGAAGCCGTCCTCCCGCCCGACGGGCAGCTGGACGGGGAGCGGGACGGCGCCGAGACGGGTGCGGATCGACTCCACGGCCGCGTCGAGGTCGGCGCCCGCCCGGTCCATCTTGTTGACGAACGCGATCCGCGGCACGCCGTGCCGGTCGGCCTGCCGCCACACCGACTCGCTCTGCGGCTCGACGCCCGCGACCGCGTCGAAGACGGCCACGGCGCCGTCGAGGACGCGGAGCGCCCGCTCGACCTCGTCGGAGAAGTCGACGTGGCCGGGCGTGTCGATCAGGGTGATCCGGTGGTCCGCCCACGCGCAGCTGACGGCGGCCGCGGAGATCGTGATGCCCCGCTCCCGCTCCTGCGGGTCGAAGTCGGTGACGGTGGTGCCGTCGTGGACCTCCCCCTGCTTGTGGACGGCGCCGGTCAGGAAGAGGATCCGCTCGGTGACGGTGGTCTTGCCCGCGTCGACGTGGGCGAGGATGCCGAGGTTGCGGACACGGGAGTTCTGGGAGACGCGCACGGTGTCGTGCCTTTCGCTGCTGCGTGGAGGAACGGGCAGCGCGATTCCCGGACGCGCGAAGGCGTCAGCGGGCCTGCGATGACGGGCGCGCAGCCGTCACCGGCAGGCGGGAGAGGCGAGGATCACGTCGAACCGGCGGGCGCGGGGGAAGTCGGCGACGGCGGCGTACTGGTGACGCACGGTCGGCTCCCCTCCGGTCGGACACGGTGACGGCACCGCACACCCGGTGGTGCGCGGTGCCGCGAGTCTAGGGAGCGGGCCCGGCCGGCCGACAGCGAATTTCGGGGGCGTCCGTCGGGCGGTGAGGTCCGTCGGGCGGTGAGGTCCGTCCGGCGGTGGCGTCCGCCTGAGGGTGGGTCTGTCGGGCGGTGGGTCCGTCGGGCGGTGACGTCCGTCAGGCGGTGGGGTCCGCCGGCTGGAGGAGGTCCCAGCGGTTGCCGTACAGGTCCTCGAAGACGGCGACGGAGCCGTACGGCTCGTGCCGGGGCTCCTCCAGGAACTTCACCCCCGCCTCCGTCATCCGCGCGTGGTCGCGGGCGAAGTCGTCGGTGTGCAGGAAGAAGGCGACCCGGCCGCCGCTCTGGTTGCCGACGGCCTCTTCCTCCTCCTCGTTCTTGGCGCGGGCCAGCAGCAGGCCCGCGTTCCCGATCCCGCCGACGCCGCCGGCGCCGTTCGGGCGGACGACGACCCAGCGGGTGCCGTTGCCCCGGTCGGTGTCCTCGACGAGGTCGAAGCCGAGGGCGTCGGTGTAGAAGGCGAGGGCCTCGTCGTAATCACGGACGACGAGCGTGACGAGTGCGATGGACGGCATCACCCCAACGTAATGCCCGGACCGTCCCCGCCCCACCCGCGTAGACCCGCGTCGTCCCCCGTTCCGACCCTAGAACCGGCCCGGCCCCGGTGAGGGTCGGTACGAGGGTCGGGGGAGGGGCGGGCCCTGGGGGCGCGGGGGCGGGCGGTGGCAGAATGCGGCGCATGGAAGCGCAGGGGCTCGACCGGCTCGCCGCACGCGCCCGGGCGCTCGCCCGGCCCGGCACGCGCCGGCTGCTGGGACTCGCGGGGCCGCCCGGAGCGGGGAAGTCGACGCTCGCCGCGCGGCTCGTGGAGCGGCTGGACGGGCTCGCCGTGCTCGTCCCCATGGACGGCTTCCACCTGGCGGGAGCCGAGCTGGCGCGGCTGGGGCGATCCGACCGCAAGGGCGCCCCCGACACCTTCGACGCCGCCGGGTACGCCGCCCTGCTCGCCCGCCTCCGCGCCCCTGAGCCCGGCACCGTCGTCCGCGCCCCGGCCTTCGACCGGGCCCTGGAGGAGCCCGTCGCCGGCGCGGTCACCGTGCCGCCGGAGATCCCGCTCGTCATCACCGAGGGCAACTACCTCCTCCACGACGAGGACGGCTGGGCGGCGGTCGGGCCGCTCCTCGACGAGGTCTGGTACCTCGACCTCCCCGACGCCGTCCGTGTCCCCCGGCTCGTCGCCCGCCACGTCCGCTTCGGCCGGACCGAGGCCGAGGCCGAGGCGTGGGTGGCGCGCTCCGACGAGGCCAACGCCCGCCTGATCGCCCGGGGCCGGGGGCGTGCCGACCTCGTGGTGCCGGTCGACTGACGCCGGGGGCGCCGGGTGGCGCCGGGTGTGACGCGGGCCGCGGGGCCCGGCCGCCGGACTGGCACAGGACGGTGACACGGGCTCCCTGTCGCCCGGCCGTACCCGTCCGTCACCATGGTCCTGAACACGACAGGGGGATGGATGACGGAGATCCTTTACGCCGAGAGGTCGCGGAACCCGCTGGCCAGGACGGTCGAGCTGACCGAGGACGGCATTCGGAGAGGCGGCCGGACCACGCCGCTGGGCGAACTGAACCTGGCCGCGATCGCGGAGGCGTACCAGCGCGGGCAGTGGCTCGGCGGCGGCGGTTCCGAGCGCCCGCTGGTGTGGCTGGACGAAGGCGCCGGCACGGTGCCGGTCGTCCGCGCCTCCGGCACCAGTACCCCGCTGAAGGTGCGCAGGAGCGGCGAGTTCGCCGAGGCGCTGGGCCGGCTCGCGGTCCGGCTGAGCGGCGGCCCGGAGTGGGTCGCGGAGCTGGGCCGGCGGGCCGGCGTCGAGGGCGTGCCGCTGTGGATCGCCCGGCGGAACGCCCCGGGACCGGCCGGAGACATCACCGTCGCCGTGGACCGGCGGCTCGCGCGCGTCGACGTCTGGGGCCCGCACGCCCCCGTCGTACGGATCCGGGCACCGTACGGCTTCCACGCCGACGAGCCCGACCCGTCCCGCGGTCTCACGCTCACCGTCGGCACCGCGCGGGCTGAGCTCCGGCTCGACCACCGGAAGCTGCGCAGGTCCAAGAGCGTGGTGGAGGCCCGAGTCGGCGGACAGGTCTGGGAGTTGCGTCGCGACAGCGCCACCAGCTCGTGGCTGCTCCGCGACGGCCTGCGGGTCGCCCTGCTGGCCCGGCCGGCGCGCCGCAGGACCTCCGAGGCGCTGACGACGTTCCTGCTGCCGCTCGGCCCGGTCGGGCACGAGACCTCCGACCCGCTGGACGCGGTCATGGCCCACGCCTTCGCCGCCGCGTTCGGCCTCGGCGACACCACGGGCCTCGCCCGCTTCCCGAACCAGTGGCGCCCGAGGGAGGGGTACGAGCCGGCCGCCGGGGACGACGACTGGAACCGCCCCTGGTACACCAACATCGGCACCCGCCGCGACGACAACGAACCCGGCGGCAGTGACGGCTGGGGCTCCGACGGCGGCGACGCCGGCGACTCGGGCGGCGGCGGCGGTGGCGACAGCGGCGGCGGTGGCGGGGACGGCGGCGGTGGCGGAGGTGGCGGCGACTGAGCCCCCCGCGCCTGGGCCGCCCGGCCCGGTACGGCCGTCCGGCCGTCCGGCGCGGCCCGGCTGTCCGGCGCGGCCCGGCTGTCCGGCGCGGCCCGGCTGTCCGGCCCGGTACGGTCGCCCGGTCCGGAGGCGGTCGTGCTCGGCGCCGGGCCGCCGTCCCTGGCTGCCGTCCCGGGCTGCCGTCCCGTGGCGACGTCCCTGGCGGGTGTCCCCGGCCGAGTCCCGGGCCGCGTGCCCGGCCGAGTCCCGGGCCGCGTCCCCGGCCGAGTCCCCGGCCGCGCGCCCGGCGCTTGCCGGGCCCCGGGCGGTGGTGCCTGAGTAGGGTGACGGCATGGACGACGAGCGGGCCGGGAGCGCCGGGTGGGAGGAGCGGGTCGCCGCCCTCTGGGAGACGATCGACGCGTACGGGCCCGAGGACTTCCGGGCCCGGATCGCCGAGCGGGGCGACGGCGACGCCCCCGCCCTCTTCGAGCTGGGCGCGGCCCACGACTCCACCGGGCTGCCCGCCGAGGCCGTCACGTACTACCGGCGGGCGCTGGAGCTCGGACTCACCGGGCTGCGCCGGCGGCGGGCCGTCATCCAGCTGGCGAGCAGTCTGCGCAACCTCGGCCGCCCCGACCGGAGCGTCGAACTCCTCACCACCGAGCGGGACCTCCCCGACGCGCGGCTCGACGCCGACGAGCGGGCGCTCGCCCCCGCCGTGGACGCCTTCCTCGCCCTCGCGCTCGCCGACACCGGCCGCGACCGGGAGGCCGCCTCGCTCGCCCTCGGCGCGCTCGCCCCGCTGCTGCCCCGCTACAACCGCTCCCTCGCCCACTACGCCCGCGCCCTGCTCACCGCCCCCGACGGCTCCTGACTTCGCCGGGCGGCCGGTGCGCGCACCACCCCACTCGCTAGGCTGAACGCAACGGCGACGGAAGGCGGGCTGACGTGGGGTGGCTGCGCAGGAGACCCAAGCGGGACGGCGAGGACGCGCCGAGGGATCCGGAGTTCGCCTACTTCTCCGAGCGCGAGGCCGCGCTCTTCCGGGCCACCGTCCGCGAGGCCTTCGCCGAAGTCGGCCTGGAGGTCACCGTCTTCGCGTCCTCCGTGCAGGATGACAAGCAGCGCCGCTTCGGCCTCGGCAACCTCGCCGCCGTCTGCCACCGGGATCCGCGCGGCTCCCGCGTCTGGCCCGACCTGATCCGCCGTCACGTCACCCTGGTGGTCAGGACCCTGGACGGCCCCTCCGCCCTCGACACGCTGCCGCCCGAGCAGATCAGGTCCCAGCTCTACCCCCGGGTCGTCAACGGCGAGGGCATCGACCCCGGCGCCTTCGGCTACGCCCGGACACTCGCCCCCGGCCTGTACGAGGTGCTGGCGCTCGACCTGCCGGAGAGCGTCATGATGCTCACCGACGACGCCCTCGACCGGCTCGGCGACCCCGCGCAGCTGCGCGACCGCGCGCTCAAGAACCTGCGCGGGCTGCCCGTCGAGGAGCACGAGACCGTCCGGGACGCCGACGGCATGTCCTTCGAGGTCGTCCTCGGCGACTCCTTCTACACCGCCAGCCGGGTCCTCGACCTCGACGCCCTCGCCCAGCGGGTCACCGGGACGCCCCTCGGCGAGCACGGCGCCCTGGTCGCGGTGCCCTTCCGGCACCAGATCGCCTTCCACCCCATCCGGGACACCACGATCATCCCGGCGCTCGGCGCGATGGCCTCCTTCGCCGCCTCCGAGTACGAGGACACCCCGGGTGCCATCAGCCCGTACGTCTTCTGGTGGCGGGGCGGCACCCTCACCCAGCTCAGCGAGCACGACGAGGAGGGCGGCGAGCTGCGGATCGTCGTCGGCGACGACTTCCACGACCTGCTCGAACGGCTGATCGCGCAGGGGCCCGGGCCCCGCTGAAGGGCCCGCGCGCGGTCGCGGCGGCCGGGCCGGGCGGGCAGGATGCTGGAGGACCGCCCCGGAGGTCGTACCGCCCGCGCCGCCGCGAAGGAGAGACCCATGCCGAGCACCCCCGCCGCAGCCGACGACGCCCCCACGCCCTTCACCGCCGACGACTACCGGGCGCGGATGGACCGGGCGGCCTCCGCCGCCGCCGACGCGGGGCTCGCCGGGGTGCTCGTCGCCCCCGGCCCCGATCTGGTGCACCTCACCGGCTACCGGCCGACCGCGATCACCGAACGGCTCACCCTCCTCGTCATCGCCCCCGGCCAGGACCCGGTCCTCGTCGTCCCCAAGCTGGAGGCCCCCGACGCCGAGAAGGCCGTCGGCGCGCCCGCGCTGACCCTCCGCGACTGGACCGACGGCACGGACCCGTACGCCGTCACCGCGCCGCTGCTGGATGTCGCCGGGCGGTTCGGCGTCAGCGACAACGCCTGGGCCATGCACCTGCTCGGGCTCCAGCGGGCCGTGCCGTCCAGCTCGTACGTCTCCCTCACCGACGCCCTGCCGATGCTGCGGGCCGTGAAGGACGCGCACGAGCTGTCGCGGATCGCCGCCGCCGGTGCCGCCGCCGACCGGGCGTACGAGGAGATCCTGAAGGTGCGGTTCGCCGGGCGTCGCGAGACCGAGGTGGCCGCCGACCTCGCCCGGCTGCTGCGGGAGTTCGGCCACTCCCAGGTCGACTTCACCGTCGTCGGCTCGGGACCCAACGGCGCCGATCCGCACCACGAGGCCGGCGAGCGGGTCATCGAGCGCGGCGACATGGTCGTCCTCGACTTCGGCGGGCTCAAGCACGGCTACGGCTCCGACACCACCCGGACCGTCCACGTCGGCGAACCGACCGACGAGGAGCGGCGGGTCCACGACCTGGTCCGCGAGGCCCAGCAGGCCGGGTTCGAGGCGGTGCGGGCCGGCATCGCCTGCCAGGACGTGGACCGCGCCGCGCGCGCGGTGATCACGGACGCCGGGTACGGCGAGTACTTCATCCACCGCACCGGCCACGGCATCGGGGTCACCACCCACGAGCCGCCCTACATGATCGAGGGCGAGGAGCGCCCGGTCGTCCCCGGCATGTGCTTCTCCATCGAACCGGGCGTCTACCTCCCGGGCCGCTTCGGCGTCCGCATCGAGGACATCGTGACGATGACCGAGGACGGCACCGGCCGCCGCTTCAACGCCACCCCGCACGAGATGGCGATCGTCGGGTAGCGGCGGGGCCGGCACCGCCCCGCCGGGCCTCAGGGCACCAGCGGGTCCTCCGGGGCCAGCGCGGCCGCGATCCGGCCCGCGACCACCTGGGCCATGTTCCCCTCGCCGGTCGACGCCGTCTTCGTCGCCGAGACCGCGATCGCGAGCCGCTTCTCCGGCAGGTACGCCTGGAGCGCCGCGTAACCCGAGAAGGACGGGTTCTGGAGCAGCCAGCCGCCGGAGACGATCACCCCGAGCCCGAAGTGCCGCTCCTCGGTCTGCTTCAGACAGATGGTGGCCGGGCAGGTGCTCGTCGGCGTGCCGAGGCCCACCGTGCCGGGGTCGAGCAGGATCCGGTACGAGCGCGGGCCGATCAGCTCGCCGCTGCCGATGCCCTGCGCCGAGCGGGCCATGTCGCAGACGGTGCTGGTGATGACGGCGCCGGGACCGGTGGTCCAGGAGGGGTTCCAGAAGGTGGACTCCTCGTAGAGGCCCCGGTCCGAGGTGAAGGCGTGCAGCACCGGCTCCGGGATCTCGGGCGTGAAGGAGTTCCGGGTCTCCCGCAGGCCCAGCGGGCCGGTCACCAGCTCCCGTACCAGACGGTCGATGGGTGTGCCGGTGATCCGCTCCAGGGCGCGGATCAGCAGCAGGTAGTTGGCGTGCGAATAGCTCCAGTTGGTGCCCGGGTCGTACCAGAAGTCGTGGCTGAACGGGAAGGCGAGCAGCTCGTCCGGGGTCCACTGCTTGAAGGGGTGCGGGGTGAGCTCGGCGCCGAACGCCGGGTCGGTGACGTAGTCGTGCAGGCCCGAGGTGTTGTTCGCCAGCATCCGCAGGGTGATCTCGCGGGCCCTGGGCACCTCCGGCAGCCAGCGCTCCACCGTGTCGTCGAGCCCGACCCGGCGCTGCTCGACCAGCCGCAGCAGGGCCGTCCCGATGTGGGCGAAGGCGACGGAACCGGCCCGGAAGTGCATGTCCGGCCGGGCCGGGACGCCCGTCATGGACTCGCCGAGCGCGCCGGTGACGAGCTCCCGCCCGTCCACGGTGACCCGCAGCAGCACGGCGTTGAGCCTGAGGTCCTTCCTGGCCTTCCGCGCGATGTCCAGGACGCGCCGGGCGTCCCCGGTGAGCGGTCCCGGCGTGCGGTCGCACGTCTCGGCCCCGTGGCGGGTCGCGGCCTCCCGCGGTGCGGCCGGCTTCGGCGCGGCCTCCCGCGGTGCGGCGACGGAGGTCGACGGGAGGGCGAGCGCGAGCAGCGCGGCGCCCAGGGCCGCCGCGCGGGCGCGGGTGCGGCGGCGCGGGGGAGTGGGGGGTGTCATGCGGGGCACTATGGCGCCCCGCCCGGCGTCGGGCGGCGGAACACTCCGCCGCACGCCCATGTGGGTCCCTCCGGTGGCCCGAGCGGCGGAGCCGGACGCCCGACGGGGATCAGCCGTCGGTCAGGACTACCGCGGACCGACGGGGTTCAGCCGTCGGTCAGGACGACCGCCGGGCGACGGGGATCAGCCGTCGGTCAGGACGACCGCCGACTCGGCGCCGAGGCGCAGCAGGCCGTCGCGGCCGGGCGGCTCGACCGGCTCCCAGGCGGCGAGGACCCGGTCGCGGCCGTTCGAGCCCAGCGGGATCTCGGCCGGCTCCTTGCCGAGGTTGACCGCCACCCGGACGTCACCGCGTCGGAAGACCAGCCAGCGGGCCTCCTCGTCGAAGGCCGCCTTCACCGCGCCGAGGTCCGGATCGGTGAGGTCGGGCAGGGTGCGGCGGAGCGCGATCAGCTCGCGGTGCCAGGCGAGGAGCCGCCGGTGCGGGTCGCGCTCGCGCTCCGCGCGGTCGAGGACCGAGCGGTCCCGGGTCGCCGGGTCCTGCGGATCGGGCACGTCGCCCTCCGCCCAGCCGTGCGCCGCGAACTCCCGCCGCCTGCCCCGCCGCACGGCCTCCGCGAGCTCCGTGTCGGTGTGGTCGGTGAAGTACTGCCACGGGGTGCGGGCGCCCCACTCCTCGCCCATGAACAGCATCGGCACCGACGGGCCGGTGAGCACCAGCGTGGCCGCGCAGGCGAGCAGGCCGGGGGAGAGGGAGGCCGAGAGACGGTCGCCCAGCGCCCGGTTGCCGATCTGGTCATGGGTCTGGGCGTAGCCGAGGAAGCGGTGGGCGGGGGTGCGCTCCCGGTCGACGGGCCGGCCGTGGTGGCGGCCCCGGAAGGACGACCAGGTGCCGTCGTGGAAGAAGACCCGGGTCAGGGTCTTGGCGAGCGCGGCCATCGGGGCGCGCGCGAAGTCGGCGTAGTACCCCTGGGCCTCGCCGGTCAGCGCGGTGTGCAGGGCGTGGTGGAAGTCGTCGTTCCACTGGGCGTGCAGGCCGAGGCCGCCGTGGGCGCGGGGGGTGGTGGAGCGCGGGTCGGCCATGTCGGACTCGGCGATCAGGAAGTGCAGACGGCCCTGCTCCCTGGCCAACTCGTCGACGGCCGCCGAGAGTTCCTCCAGGAAGGTGAGGGCCCGGTCGTCGGCGAGCGCGTGCACCGCGTCGAGCCGCAGCCCGTCGATCCGGTAGTCCCGCAGCCAGGCGAGCGCGCTGCCGAGGAAGTACGCCCGCACCTCGTCCGAGCCGGGCGCGTCCAGGTTGACCGCCGCGCCCCACGGGGTGTGGTGGGTGTCGGTGAAGTACGGTCCGAAGACCGGGAGATGGTTGCCGGACGGGCCCAGGTGGTTGTGGACCACGTCGAGCACCACGCCCATGCCCAGGCCGTGCGCGGTGTCGGTGAACCGCTTCAGCGCCTCGGGCCCGCCGTACGGCTCGTGCACCGCCCACGGCGCGACCCCGTCGTACCCCCAGCCCCGGACGCCGGGGAAGGGGCAGAGCGGCATCAGCTCCACATGGGTGATGCCGAGCCCGGCGAGCTCCCCGAGCCGGGCCGCGGCCGCGTCGAGGGTGCCCTCCGGGGTGAAGGTGCCGACGTGCAGCTCGTAGAGGACCGCGCCGCGCAGCCGGAGCCGGGGCGGCTCGTGGCGCCAGGGGTGGGCCGAGTGGTCGACGACGGCGCTGAGCCCGTCCGGCCCGTCCGGCAGCCGGCGGCCGCGCGGATCGGGGCGGACGGGACCGTCGTCGAGGCGGAAGCCGTAGCGGTCGCCGTCGGCGGCCGGCACGGTCCCGGTCCACCAGCCGTCCCGCAGCGGGTCCCGGTCGAGGGGGTGCCCGGCCCCGTTCAGCTCCAGGGTCACCCGGTCGCGGGCGTGCGGCGCCCAGACCTCGAAGAGCACGGCGGTTCTCCTCGCAGACGTCGGTACGTACGGTCGGCTACGTCGTCCCCATCCTGGCAGCCGGGGCGGCGACGCGCCCGGGGGATTCCGTGCCCGAGCCGGTACGTCCCCGCTACGTCCCCGGGACGGCCGCTTCTGGACAGCCCGGCCCGGACACCCGGACAATCACCGTGTGACGACCCCTTACGAGCCCCCGGCGCACTCCCCCCGGCTGACCGACGCCGAGCGGGACCGCGCGCTGGGCATGCTCCGGGAGGGCGCCGCCCAGGGCCGTCTCTCGCACGACACCTTCCTCTTCCGCATGGAGCGCGCGCTCCAGGCCCGCCGGCCCGACGAACTCGCCGTGCTCACCGCCGACCTGCGCGGCGAGGGCGGCTGGACCCGGCGGGTGGTCGGCGCGGTCGAGCGGATGTCGGCCTTCACCGCGCGCGTCGGCCGCGCCTGGCACGCCGAGCGGCTGCCGAAGCTGCTGCTGCCGCAGCCGGGGCCGTACCCGCTGCGGATAGGCCGCGATCCGGTGAACGGGCTGCGGCTCAGCCACGAGACGGCCTCCCGGCTGCACGCCGAGCTCTCCCTCCAGGGCGGGCTGTGGGTGCTGCGCGACCTCGGCTCCACCAACGGCACGACCGTCAACGGGCGCCGGGTCGTCGGCGCGGTCGTGGTCCGCGACGGCGACGTCGTCGGCTTCGGCGAGATGACCTTCCGGCTGTCCCGCGACTGAGCGTCCGGCCCCGGCTCACCGCCCCTCGCCCCCGGCTCACCGCCGATCGCCCCCGGCTCACCGCCCCTCGGCCCCGGCTCACCGCCGATCGCCCCCGGCTCACCGCCCCCGGCCCGCCGCCCGCCCCGCCCGCCCCGTGCGGAGGCACCGGGTCGCTTCCGCCGGTCGGGCTCCGCAGGGCGGCGGCGCGTGTCCCGGCGGGTCCTCCGAGGTCAGCGGCCTGTCCGCTCACCCGTTCGGCGGCATGTGGCGGGCGGGGGGACGACCCCGGTGGTGGGGTGGGGGCACGCGCGCCGCGATCCCCGGCGCGGCCGGCACCGCCGGACCAGCCGAACGACATGGGGGCGCGATGCGCGACGAGCCGAACCGCCGGGCGGGGGACCCCGGGACGAGCGACGACCCCTGGCGGCGCCTGCCCGCCATGACGCCCCTCGGGCCGGCCGCCGCGACCGTGCCCGGACGCGTCAGGACCGTCGCCGAGCCGTCCCCGGCGCCCGGCGGGCGGACGGTCGCCCCCAGCCCGCTCGACCCCGGCGCCGCCCTCGACCCGTACCCCGTCCACCGCCGGCTGCGCGAGGAGTTCCCGCTCACCTACGACCCGCTGCTGCGCGCCTGGGTCCTCAGCCGGTACGCGGACGTGGCCACCGCCCTCACCGACCGGCGCTTCACCCACGGGCACCGGCCCGGCGACCCGGCCTGCGCCCGCGCCCACACCGACGTCGACCTCGCCGAACTCCGGTCCGTCGTGGAGCGCACCGCGCACGTCCTGGCCCGCCGGATCGCCGGCCGGGACCGGGCCGACCTCGTGGCCGACTTCTGCCACTGGCTGCCGGCCGGGACCGTCGCCGCCGCCGTCGGCGTCCCGTACCGGGACATGATGCGGCTGGTGCGGGGCCGGGCCGCGACCGCGCTCGCCGGCGAGTGCGGCGGGCAGATCGCGGTACGGGAGAAGGCGCTGGCCTCCTTCCTCGGCAACGTCCTCGCCGACCCCGACCAGACGGCCGCCCTGCGGCACGCCCCGGCGGGCCTGGTGGCCCGGGCGTGGGCGGAGTCGCTGCGTCTCGACCCGCCCGTGCAGATCGCCGTCCGCCGCACCCGCGAGGACGTGCCGGTGAGCGGCGGGATCCTGCCGGGCGGTTCCTCGGTGGCGCTGCTCATCGGCGCGGCCGGGCGGGACCCGGAGCGGTTCCGCGAGCCGGACCGCTTCGACCCGCTCCGGGACGACCCCGGCCAGCTCACCTACGGGCCCGGCTTCTGCCCGGCGGTGATCCTGGCGGGCCTGGAGGCGGAGTACGCGGTCCGGGCGCTCTTCGAGGCGATGCCCCGGCTGCGTCCGGCCGACGGCTTCCGGCCGGTGCCGGACGGGCTCATCACCCGCGCCCCGAGCTCGCTGCCCGTCCTGCCGAAGGGCTGAGGTCCGGGGTCCCGGCCCGCTGCTAGGGTGACGTGCGCTCGTCAAACGGGCGCTCTCGACACGCACGACACTCAACGGGGATTGAACAAGTGAAGCTTCGTCATGCCCGCGCGATCGCCGTCTTCGGCATCGCCGTCCTCGCCCTCACCGGTGCCCGCGGATCCGGCGGCGGTGGCTGCGACAACAGCAGCAGCGGCTCCAGTTCCTCCAGCTCGTCCAGCTCCGGCGGCAGCGGCCACACCGACAACGACAGCGACGGCAACGGCAGTTCCGGCGGTTCGGTCTCCGGTGGCGGCGGCAGCGCCGACAAGGCGTCCCGGGACGTCACCATCGACAAGTGCGCCTACGACGCGGCGACCAAGAACCTCACCGCCCGCATCACCGTCAGGAACGACAACGCGCTCGACTACGACTACAGCGTCACGATGAGGTTCTCCGGTACGGCCGCGACTCCCGCGACCGCCGTGAAGACCGGCATCGCGGTCGCGGCGGGCGCCTCGGCCTCCGCCGAACTCACCACCCCGTACCCGGGCACCGGCGACGGCTCCGAGTACACCAAGTGCGAGGTCGCGAGCGCCGCCCGCCTCTGATCCGGCGGCGCGGCGAGCGGGCGGCGCGGATCCCACGGATCCGCGCCGCCCGTCGCCGTCGGACCGCGGGGCGGCTTCGGCGGCTCCCGCGCGATCAGCCCCTGATGCGGGCGAGGAGCGCGACCGGGCGGTCCGCGAACAGCTCCGCCAGCTTCAGCTCGCTCTCCGGCCCACCGGTGAACTCCCGCACGCCGTCGAGGACATCGGCCCAACGCCCCTCCGGCAGCACCAGCTCCGTGTCCCGCCAGCCGCCCGCCTCCGCGAGGCGCAGCGACAGCCGGGTCACGGCCGTGACCACCTCGTCCGAGCGGACGAAGGCGAGGCAGTGGGCGGCGGCCGGTCCTTCGGCGGCGAGCGGCAGATGCCCGGCGCCGGGTCCGAAGGCCGCCGGGCGCTCCCGGCGCAGCCGCAGCGCGGCCCGCACCAGTGCCGTCCGCTCGTCGTCCGGACCCGGCGCGAGCGGGGCCCGGTTGTCCGGGTCGACCAGAGCCCGGTACTCCCGCTCGGTGTTCTGGTACAGCTCCGGCACGCCCGGCATGGTCAGCTGGACCAGCGCCGCGCCGTCCGCGTGGGCCCGGATGTGCGGCTCCAGGGCGAACGCGGCCTCGGACGCGGTGCGCAGCGGCACGCGGCCGGGACCGGCGGCCGTGAACTCGGCCACCGCCCGCTCGTACGCCGGATCCTGCTCGGTCCAGGAGGTCCGCAGTCCCTCCTCCCGTACGGCCTTGAGCACGGCCGGGCCGATCCGCTCCGGGTCCGGGGTGCCGAAGCCGAAGGCGGTCTGCCAGGCCGTCCAGGCGAGGTGCGGGTCCGGGGCGGGGACCCCGGCGACCTCGGCCAGCAGGCCGGCCCAGACGTCCGGGCACTGGGCCAGCACCGCGATCGCCGCCCGCACGTCGGCGCTGCGCTTGGTGTCGTGGGTGGTGAGGACCGTGCCGCCGGCCGGCCAGTCGCGGGCCAGCCGGGCGCAGGCGGCGTGGAACTCGGCGACCGTGACGGCGGGCCGGCCCGGGTCGCCGCCGACCTCGTTGGCGGAGAGCAGGGGCGCGTACCGGTAGAAGGCCGTGTCCTCGGTGGACTTGGCCCGCAGCGCCGAGGAGGTCTGGGCGAACCTGGCCCGGAACGCCCGGTGTTCGGGGGAGTCGCCGTGCTCGCCCAGGAGGATCCCCCGCACGGCGTCGACGGCGGTCGCCTCCTCCGGCACCGCGAACGCGGCCCGCGCGCACCGGGCGGCCTCGGGTGTGAGCACCCGCCCGGCGTCACCGGTCCCGTACGGGCGGTAGACCGGCACGCGGACGAGGAGTTCCTCGATCGCGGTCCGCAGGGCCCAGGGCGCGTGGTCCTGGAGCGCGGGATCGGCGGCGCAGAGCGTGACGGCCGCCCGGGTCAGGACGGCGGTCTCGGCCGCCAGGTCGTGGCGCACCACCTCGTACCCGGCGCGCCGGGCGGTCGCCTCCCACTCCCCGCCCCGGTCGGCCGAGCGTCCGGTGAACTCCCGGTAGAGGTCGGCGAGTTCGGCGGAGCCCTCCGGGTCGGTGAGGACCCCGTCGACCAGCCGCAGCGCGTCGTAGCCGGTGGTCCCGGCGACCGGCCAGGCGTCCGGGAGGGTCTCGGGCCCGGTGAGGATCTTCTCCACCACCGTCCAGCACCGGCCGCCGGTCGCCGCCGCCAGGCGCTCCAAGTACCCCTGAGGGTCCGCGAGTCCGTCCGGATGGTCGATGCGCAGTCCCTCGACCACCCCGTCGGCGACCAGCTCCAGGACCTTCGCGTGGGTCGCCGCGAACACCTCCGGGTCCTCGACGCGCACCCCGATCAGGTCCGAGACGGTGAAGAAGCGCCGGTAGTTCAGCTCGGTGCGGGCCAGCCGCCACCAGCCGAGGCGGTACCACTGGGCGGCCAGCAGCTCGTCCAGGGGGAGGTGCGCGGTGCCCTCGCGGAGCGGGAACTCCTGCCCGTCGAGGCGGAGCGTGCCGTCCTCGACCCGCAGCCGGTCCCGTACCTCCGACAGGCGCGCGGGCAGCACCGGCAGCAGCAGCCGGCCGTCCCCGGCCGTCCGGTCCAGGTCGAACCAGCGGCCGTACGGGGAGTCCGGGCCGTGCCGCAGCACCTCCCGCAGGGCGTGGTTGTGGCGCGGTGAGGCCGCCATGTGGTTGGGCACCAGGTCCACCACCAGGCCGAGGCCGTGGGCGCGGGCGGTGGCGGCGAGGGACCGCAGCCCCGCCTCGCCGCCGAGCTCCGCGCGGACCGCGCGGTGGTCGGTGACGTCGTACCCGTGCAGGGAACCGGGCACCGCCTCCAGGACGGGGGAGAGGTGCAGGTGCGAGACGCCGAGCCCGGCGAGGTGCGGCACGGCGCGCTCCGCGGAGGCGAACGGGAACGCGGGCTGGAGCTGGATCCGGTAGGTGGCGGTGGGCACGACGGCGGGCGCGTGGCGGAGGGACGTCATGCGAACGTACGTACCCCGTACGGAAGCTTCCGTGTCATCGCCCGATGCACCCGTTCGGGTGTATCGCGTTATTTTCGGCCGAGTCCCCAGCCGCGCCGGGAGGTGCCCCACCGGATGTACCGCGCCACCTTCTCGCTGCTCGGCCCCGTCCTCCCGGTCCTCTCCTTCCTCGGACGGCTGCCGACGGCGATGTGCCAGCTCGGCAGCGTGCTGCTGGTCGCGGAGACCAGCGGCTCCCTCGCCACGGCGGGGCTCGCCGGAGGCGCGCTGGCCGCCGGGCAGACCGTCGCCGGGCCGCTCCTCGGCCGGCTCGCCGACCGGCGCGGCCAGCGCGGTCCCGTCCTCGCCGCCTCCCTCGCCAACGCCGTCGCGGTCGCCGCCCTCGTCCTCGCCGCCGTCTCCGACGCCCCCACCGGCCTGCTCGTCCCGCTGGCCCTGCTCGCCGGCGCGACCGTCCCGCAGATCGGGCCGCTCGCCCGGACCCGCTCGGTGGCGCTCGCCCGCCGGGCCGGCGCCGACGACCGGACGGTGGGCGCCGTCCTCTCCTTCGAGGGCACCCTCGACGAGGTGTCCTTCGTCCTCGGCCCGGCACTCGTCGGCCTCGCCGCCGCCCTCGCCCACCCCGGCGCCGCCCTGCTCGGCGCGGCCCTGCTGCTCGCCCTCTGCGGCACCGGCTTCGCCCTCCACCCCACCGCCCGCGCCACCGCGACCGGAGCGGACCCGGCCGCCACCCGCACGGGCGCCGCCGAACGGACGCGACTGCCCGGCTCCGCGTACGCCCTCCGGGTGACGATGGTCCTCCAGGGCGCCATGTTCGGCGCCTCCCAGGCCGGGATCACCGCCCTCACCGCCGGCCTCGGCGCCCCCGCCCAGGCCGGGCTCGTCTACGCGGCGATGGGCGTCATGAGCGCCGCCGTCGGGCTCTCGCTCGCCGCCCTGCCCGCCCGGATCGGGCTCACCCTCCGCTGGCGGACCGCGACCGCCGGCCTCGTCCTGCTCTCCCTCCCCCTGCTCGCCGTCGACTCCCTCCTGGGCCTGTACGCGGTGGTGACCGTGCTCGGCGCCGCCTACGCCCCGCACCTCATCACGGTCTTCGCGCTGACCGAGCGGGCCGTCCCGGCGGGCCGGCTCGCCGAGTCCATGGCCTTCCTGACCAGCGGGATCGTCGGCGGCCAGGCGCTGGCCCTGGCGCTGTCGGGCCGGCTCGCCGAACAGCACGGCGCCCCCGCCGCCTTCGCGGTGGCGGTGGGGGCGGCCGTGGGCTGCGCGGCGCTCTCCTGGACCGTGAGGACCGCGCGGACCGGAGTGCCGCGCGGCCCGCTCACGCCGGACGGCGCAGCACCGTCAGACTCAGCGGCGCGAGGGTGACGCGCTCGCCCGCCACGATCTCCGGGCCCGACAGCGGCGGCATCCCCTCCGGCTCGGAGGTGTCCACCACCGTCCGCCAGCACCGCCCGTGGCTGTCCGGCACGGCGAACTCCAGCTCCTGCGAGGAGGCGTTGAACATGAGCAGGAAGGAGTCGTCGGCGATCCGCTCGCCCTGCGTCCCCGGCTCGGAGATCGCGTTGCCGTTGAGGAAGACGGTGAGCGCCCGCGCGTGCGCCGCCTGCCAGTCGCGGGCCGTCATCTCCTCGCCCTCCGGCGTGAACCAGGCGATGTCGGTGAGCTCGTCGTGGGTGCCCTCCACCGGACGGCCGTGGAAGAAGCGGCGCCGCCGGAAGACCGGGTGCTCGCGGCGGAGCCGCACCATCGCCCGGGTGAAGCGCAGCAGCGTCGCCTCCGCCTCGCTGTTCTCCTTCGGCCACCGCACCCAGGACACCTCGTCGTCCTGGCAGTAGGCGTTGTTGTTGCCGCCCTGGGTGCGCCCGAACTCGTCGCCGTGGCTGAGCATCGGCACGCCCTGCGACAGCATCAGCGTGGCGAGGAAGTTCCGCATCTGGCGGGCCCGCAGCTCGGTGATGCCGACGTCCTCGGTCTCGCCCTCCTCACCGCAGTTCCACGACCGATTGTGGCTCTCGCCGTCCCGGTTGCCCTCCCCGTTGGCCTCGTTGTGCTTCTCGTTGTACGAGACGAGGTCGCGGAGGGTGAAACCGTCGTGGCAGGTCACGAAGTTGACCGAGGCGAGCGGGCGTCGTCCGTCGTCCTGGTAGAGGTCCGAGGAACCGGTGAGCCGCGAGGCGAACTCGGCGAGCGTCCGCGGCTCACCCCGCCACAGGTCCCGCACGCAGTCCCGGTACTTGCCGTTCCACTCGGTCCACAGCGGCGGGAAGTTGCCCACCTGGTAGCCGCCCTCGCCGACGTCCCACGGCTCCGCGATCAGCTTCACCTGGCTCACCACCGGGTCCTGCTGCACCAGGTCGAAGAACGACGACAGCCGGTCCACCTCGTGGAACTGACGGGCCAGGGTGGCCGCCAGGTCGAAGCGGAAGCCGTCCACGTGCATCTCGGTCACCCAGTACCGCAGACTGTCCATGATCAGCTGGAGCACGTGCGGGGACCGCATCAGCAGCGAGTTCCCGGTGCCGGTGGTGTCCATGTAGTAGCGGGGGTCGTCCGCGAGCCGGTAGTACGAGGGGTTGTCCAGGCCCCGGAAGGAGAGCGTCGGGCCCAGGTGGTTGCCCTCCGCCGTGTGGTTGTAGACCACGTCGAGGATGACCTCGATGCCGGCCTGGTGCAGCGCCCGCACCGCCGACTTGAACTCCAGCACCTGCTGCCCGCGGTCGCCCCAGGAGGCGTACGCGTTGTGCGGGGCGAAGAAGCCGATGGTGTTGTAGCCCCAGTAGTTCGACAGCCCCGCGTCGACCAGCCGGTGGTCGTTCACGAACTGGTGCACCGGCATCAGTTCCAGCGCGGTGACGCCGAGTTCCTTCAGGTGGCCGATCACCGCCGGGTGCGCGAGGCCCGCGTAGGTGCCGCGCAGCTCCTCCGGAAGGTCCGGGTGGAGCATCGTGAGGCCCTTCACATGCGCCTCGTAGATCACCGTGTGGTGGTACTCGGTGCGCGGCCTGCGGTCGTCGCCCCAGTCGAAGTAGGGATTCACCACCACCGAGGTCATGGTGTGCGGCGCCGAGTCGAGGTCGTTGCGCGCGTCGGGCCGCCCGAAGTGGTACCCGTACACCGCCTCTCCCCAGGCGACCGAGCCCGACATCGCCCGCGCGTACGGGTCGAGGAGGAGCTTCGCCGGGTTGCAGCGCAGTCCGCGCTCCGGCGCGTACGGCCCGTGCACCCGGAAGCCGTACCGCTGCCCCGGCATCACGCCGGGCAGGTACGCGTGGCGGACGAAGGCGTCCGTCTCGCGCAGTTCGACGGACGTCTCCGTGCCGTCGTCGTCGATGAGACACAGTTCGACGCGGTGCGCCGCCTCCGAGAAGACCGCGAAGTTGGTGCCCGCTCCGTCATAGGTGGCGCCCAAGGGGTACGCCTGTCCCGGCCAGACCTGCATGGATACGAATATTCCTCTTCTGTCCGGGTTCATGCGTGCTCTTCGGCCAGATCCTGCCCGAAAGACGGGCAACCACCCGGGAACCCGCCCCGTCCTACCTGGTGTCCGCAGGCCAAGCGGGGGATAGAGGGGGAAACGTGTACGAAATAGTGCGCCGCCACCTGGGGAAGGTGGTAGCGGGAGCGGCCATGGCGGTGACGGGGACCGCCGCCGCGGTCGCGATCAGCCTGCCGGGCGCCGCCGGGGCTCAGGACACTCCGGCCGGCCGCGCCGCCGGCGGTACACCCGGCGCGGTCGCCGTCCCGGGCGTCCCGGACGCCCCACGGGGAGCCGGGGACACCTCCGGCACGGGGCCCGCGGGGGACACGGGGCCCGCGGAGTCGGGCACGGGCGGCCCGGGGGCCGCCGCGCCCGCCCCCGCCACCGTCGCCCCGGCCGCCGCAGAGGGCCCCAGGGGCACCGGCACCGATCCGCTCACCGACGCCGAACTGGCCCGGGCCCGGACGCTCGCCCTCGCCCCCGCGGACACCGCCGCCCGGCAGGACGTCGACGGCGACCGGGGCCGCCCCCAGCACCTCGGCACCGAACTCGCCGACCCCGTCCCCGGACGCGAGACCGCCCGCCGCGCCCAGGTCCGCTTCTACGACTACGCCCGCGACGAGCTCGTCACCCGGACCGTCGACCTGACCACCGGGAAGATCGTGGCCACCGGCACCCGGCGCGGGGTCCAGCCCTCCGCCCACCCCGAGGAACTGCGCACCGCCCTCGGACTCATCCTCGCGAGCCCCCTCGGCAAGGGCGTCGCGGAGGACTACCGGGACGCCACCGGCAAGGAGCTGAAGAGCGCCGACCAGCTCTGGTTCAACGGCGACGTCTACCGCACCCACCGAGAGAAGGACGTCCCCGCCGCGCTCTCCCGCTGCGGCGAGCACCGCTGCGTCCGGCTCGTCACCAAGGTCCGCAACGGCGCCTGGATCGACACCCGGAACCTGATCGTCGACCTCTCCGCGAGGAACGTCGTCCGCGTCGGCTGACCACCGCCGCCCGCCGTTCCCCACCGCCCCCGCCCGGCGGGGGCCCGCGCACGAAGGAGCACGCCCGCATGACCGACCGGCACCACCGGCGCACCAGGGGGATCCTCGCCGCCCTCGCGGCCACCGCCTTCCTCGGCACCGCCACCGCCGCCGCGGCCCCCGCCTCCGGGACGCCCGCCTATCCGAACCCGCCCGGCCCCGGCACCACCGCCGCGCCCCCGCCGCCCGCCGTGCCCGGCGCGCCCGTCTGCTCGGCCGCGTACCGCATCACCAAGAAGCTCGACGGCGGCGCCTCCTGGGACATGTGCTGGCGCTACAGCACCGACGCCGGCCTGATCCTCGACGGGATCACCTACCGGCCCCCCGGCGGCGCGGCCGTCCGGGTCCTCTCCACCGCCCGGCTCGCCCAGATCCACGTGCCGTACGACGACGGCGGCGCCGAGTACGACGACCTGACCGGCGCCGGCTTCGGCTGGGGCCTCCAGGACCTCAAGCCCGCCGAATGCCCCGGCGGCACCCTCGCCACCGTCAAGGTGCCCGAGGTCGGCACCGTCAAGGGCCTCTGCACCACCACCCGTGCCCGCGGCCACGCCTACCGCATGGCCAGCGACACCGGAGCCGGCGCCTACCAGGCCCAGGCCAAGGACCTGCTCGTCTACACCGTCAACAAGGTCGGCTGGTACGAGTACATCTCCGAGTGGCGCTTCTCCTCCGACGGCACCATCGGCGCCAACGTGGGAGCCACCGGCAGCCTCTCGCCGGTCGACTACAACGCCACCGACGGACGCGGCTGGCCCATCGGCAAGGGCGCCCGCGGCTACGCCACCAGCCACGCCCACAACGTCTTCTGGAAGCTCGACTTCGGCCTCGACGGCGGCAAGGACCGCATCGAGCAGTACGACTCCACCGTCACCCCGCCCGCCGGCGACGGCGGCCCCACCGTCAAGACCCGGCGCACCGCCGTCACCAAGGAACTCGCCGGCGACGCCAAGAACATGCGCTGGTGGCGCGTGGTCAGCGGCACCGGCAGGAACGCCGACGGCCACGCCCGCAGCTACGAGATCGTCCCCGGCCGCACCGACACCCACGCCGGCCGCGGCTTCACCCGCCACGACGTCTACTTCACCCAGGCCCGCGCCTGCGAGCAGTACGCCAGCAACAACATCGGCGCCTGCGCGCCCGGCGCCGGCGACAGCGTGGACAAATGGGTCAACGGGGAGACTCTGGCCAAACCGACCGTGTGGGTCAACATCGGGTTCCACCACATCGCCCGGGACGAGGACCAGCAGCCCATGCCCGTCCACTGGCAGGGCTTCCAGCTCGCGCCCAGGGACGTAACCGCTATGAATCCCCTCACTCCGCCCGATCTCGCCTCCCAGAACGGGCAGCCGTCGACCGACAGTTGAGTCGCCGGCCGACCGATCCTGCTGCACCGCCCTCCGCTCGCGGAGTACCCTTCCTTGATCTTGTCGGAAGAATCGGGACGGGCGTCCAGAGCAGAAGGCGGTGCGCGGGTGAGCTCGGGAGGCCTTGAGCTGCCCCCAGGTGACGCGGGTCACGAGGGGGGACCGGCCGACCCCGGGGAGGCGCCGCCCACGGTGATCCTCCCCACCGGCCCGGCCGCACCGCCCGGCACGGTCCCCCTGGTCCGCCCGGTGGAGATCGGCGCCGAGCTCGACTGGGGCGCCGAGGCGTGGAGCGAGGTCCGCACCCGTGCCCAGCGCGCGGGCCGCGCCTACATCTGGCTGAATCTCGTCGAACAGCGGATGCGGGCCGTCGTCGCCGCCGTCCTCCGGCCCGTCTACGAACCGGTCCACGGCGACGAGTGGGTGGTCGCCGCCGCCGGACCGGCCGGCCAGGAATGGGTCCGCAGAGCCGTCGCCGTCCGCGAGGTCTCCCGCCGCAAGGGCTACCTCCTCGACCCCGCCGACGACAACGTCCTCTCCTTCCTCACCCTGCCGCAGCTCCGCGAACTGATGGTCCAGCACTGGCCGTGCTTCGAGCCCTACTTCGACGACCGGCGCGAGGTCGAGCTCGCCCTCGACGAACTGGAGGTGACCCGCAACGTCGTCTCCCGCAACCGCGCCCTCTCGCCCACCGTCCTCGCCCAGGCCGAACGGGCCTCCGCCCGCATCCTGGAGATCCTCGGCAGCGGCGCCGGCGCCCCCTCCGCCGACCGCCTCCCCGTCGACGCCGTCGAGGACCTCGTCGGCGACCGGTACGCCGACGTCGTCTCCGTCCACCCCGACCGCGTCCGGCTCCAGCGCCAGCTCCCCGCCGAGGACCTCTTCGGCGGCGCCCGCCGCCTCGACGCCACCGGCATAGGCCTCAACCTGCTCGTGCAGAACTTCTCCGGCCGCCGCATGGTCCGCCTCGCCGAGTCCGGCTGCCGCATACGGCTCCTCTTCCTCAACCCCGCCAGCAGCGCCGTCAAGCGCCGCGAGCGGGAACTCGGCATCAGGAAGGGCGAGCTCAGCCGGTCCGTCGAGATGAACATCCTGCACATGCGCCGGGTCCGCTCCAAGCTCCGCGACCCCGACGCCTTCCAGATCCACGTCTTCGACGAGACCCCCCGCTTCACCGCCTACCTCGTCGACGGCGACGGGCCCGACGGCGTCGGCGTCGTCCAGTCCTACCTCCGCCGCGCCCGCGGCATGGAGGCCCCCGTCCTCGTCCTGCGCGGCGGCGGCCGGACCGTCGTCCGGCACGACACCCCCGGACGTGACGCGGACCACGGCCTCTTCGAGACCTACCGGGAGGAGTTCGAGTCCGTCTGGCTCGACTCCCGGCCCGTTTCCTGACCCCCGCCCCCCACCCCGCGGCGGCGTTGTCAGTGCCGCGTGCGAGGGTGTCAGCACCAACGGGGGAGATCACGTAAGGAGGACCCGATGGCCTGGCATGGGGAACCACTGGTCGGCTTCGACCTGGAGACGACGGGGACGGACCCGCTCGAATCCCGCATCGTCACCGCGTCGATCGTGGGGGTCCACCGCGGCGCGGTGGTCCGGCAGCGCGACTGGCTCGCCGACCCCGGCGTCCGCATCCCCGAGCAGGCCTCGGCCATCCACGGCATCAGCAGCGAGCGCGCCGCCGCCGAGGGCCGCCCGGTCCGCGAGGTCGCCGACGAGGTCGCCGAGACCCTGACCGGCTACTGGGCCCAGGGCGTCCCCGTCGTCGCGTACAACGCCTCCTTCGACCTCACCCTGCTCTCCGCCGAGCTGCGCCGGCACGGGCTGCCCTCGCTCGCCGAGCGGAGCGGCGGCGCCGGCATCGGACCCGTCCTCGACCCGTACACCATCGACCGGGCCGTCGACCGCTACCGGCGCGGCAAGCGCACCCTGGAAGCGGTCTGCGGCGAGTACGGCGTGGAGCTCACCAGCGCCCACCAGGCCTCCGCCGACGCCCTCGCCGCCGTCCGGGTCGCCCTCGCGATAGCCGCCCGGCACCCGCAGGTCGCCGCCCTCCACCCGGCCGAACTGCACGAGCGGCAGATCGGCTGGTACAGGGCCTGGGCCGAGAACTTCCAGGACTTCCTGCGCCGCAAGGGCGACGAGCACGCCGTCGTCGACCCGGTGTGGCCGCTGCGCGGCGAGCCGGCGGGCGTCACCCCCTGACGGCGGGGGCACCGGTCAGGCGTTCTCCTTCAGGAAGGAGAGCAGCAGGTCGTTCACGGTCTCCGGCCGGTCCAGCTGGAGCCAGTGACCCGCCTCCTCCACCCGCTCGTACCGCCAGGGCCCGGCGACATGGTCTCCCGTCCGCTCCATGGAGCGCTCGGTGAGGAACCGGTCCCCGGTCGACCAGACACCCATCACCGGAACCCGCTCCGGCAGCGGCGCCACCGGCCCGTCCGGAGCGAACTGGGCGTCCGCCGGCAGGCCCGCCCGATAGATGTTCAGCGCCGCCGTCAGCGCGCCCGGGGCCCGCAGCGGCCCGATCACGGACTCCGCGTCCGGATGCTCGGCCAGCATCTCGCGCAGCTGCGCGTGGTCGTCCCGGGAGAGCCACTCCTCCGCGAGCCCGGCCAGCTGGAAGAGCAGCATGTACCAGGAGCGCTGCCTCTGCTCCCAGCCCGCCTCCCGGAAGGCCCCGATGTGACCCACCGAGAGCAGGCTCAGGCTCCGCACCCGGTGCGGCACCACCGAGGCGATCCCCTGCGCGACGCCCGACCCCCAGTCGTGCCCGACCAGATGGAAGCGGCGCACCTCCAGCCGGGTCAGCAGCTCCATCAGGTCGCCGATGTGCTTCGCCGGGTGGTACGCCTCCGGGCCGCCCTCCGGACGGCTCGACCCGCCGAAGCCGCGCAGCGTCGGCGCGACCGTCCGGAAACCGGCCGCGTTCAGCGCCGGGACCTGATGGCGCCACAGCGCGTGGCTGTCGGGGAAGCCGTGGAGCAGCAGGACCACCGGCCCCTCGCCGCTCACCTCGACGTCCAGCGTCACCTCGGAAAGCTCGACCCGCATCACAACACCCCGTCTCCGTCGCCCTGTTCGACGAGATCATGATGGCAGCCCGGTCAGAACGGGTACCAGCGAACCTCCGGATCGCCGTCCCGCAGCGACGTCACCCGCCGCTCGAACTCGGCCAGCGCCTTCGGGTTGTGCGGCGCGTGCTGGGCCACCCAGGCGCAGCTCGCGGTCTCCCGCGCCCCGCGCAGCACCGCGCACCCCTCCCACTCCCGCACGTCCCAGCCGTAGGCCTCGGTGAAGGCGTCGTAGGCCGCCGGGTCCAGGCCGTACCGGTCCCGGGAGAGCGCGAGCACCACCAGATCGTGCTCGCGCAGGTCGGAGGAGAAGGTCTCCAGGTCCATCAGGACCGGGCCGTCCGGACCCACCTGCACATTGCGCGGCAGGGCGTCGCCGTGGATCGGACCGGGGGCCAGGTGCGGGACGAGCGCGGCGGCCGCCGGGGCGAAGGAGTCCCGGCGCTCCCGCAGGAAGGCCGCGTCCGCCGGGTCGATCGCGTCCCCGGCGAGCCGCAGCCAGCGCTCCACCCCGCCCAGCAGCTCGCGCCGGGGCAGGGTGAACCCGACCGGCTCGGGCAGCGCGTGCACGGCCGCGAGCAGCGGCGCCAGGTCCCGCGGCTCGGCCGGACGGACGGCCTCCGGCAGCGGATGCCAGAAGGTGAGCGGATGCCCCTCGACCAGCCGCGGCTCCTTCTCCGCGGCCCGCACCGCCGGCACCCCCGCCTCGGCGAGCCAGCCGGCCAGCGCGAGCTCACGCCCGGCCCGCTCGAACAGCTCGGCGGACCGGCCCACCTTGACGACCGCGCCGGCCACGGCGAAGACCGCGTTCTCACCCAGCGCGAGCAGCCGCGCCCCGTCGGCCGGCAGCCCCGCCGCGGCCAGGATCTCCCGCGCCCTCGCCTCGTCCATCGCTTCTCTCCCTACCCGGTGGTACGTCTGCGGGAGCAGTCTCCCACCCCTGGCGGCGACCCCCGTCATTACGAAACCTTGTTCAATAAGTCACAGATCCGTGACGGCCCTTCCCCTGCCCGCCGTTCATCGGAGAGGGTTCGGACCAGCCACCGCGCCACCCCCCACGAGGCGCGGTGGCCTTCTACCCTGGCCGCATGACGACGACGTACGCGCTCCTCCTCCGCGGCATCAACGTGAGCGGACGCCGTAAGCTCCCCATGGCGGAGCTGCGCGCCCTCCTCGAAGGCCTCGGCCACGGCGAGGTGCGCACCTACCTCCAGAGCGGGAACGCCGTCTTCACCACCGCCTCCGGCGCCTCCGAGGACGCCCTCGCCGCCGCGATCGAGACGGCCGTCGAGGAGCGGTTCGGCTTCCGCGCCGACTGCCTCGTCCGCGACGGCCGCTATCTCGCGGCCGTCGCCGAGGCGTGCCCCTTCCCCGCCGACGAGCTGGAGGGGAAGCAGCTGCACGCCGTGTACTACTCCGAGCAGGTCACCCCGGACCGCTTCGCCCCGGTCGACGCCGAAGCGCTCCTGCCCGAGGCCTTCGCCCTCGGCGACCGGGTGATGTACCTCCACACGCCGGACGGCCTCGGCCGCTCCAGGCTCGCCGAGGCCGTGCTGCGCCCGTCCCTCAACAAGGGCGTGGTGGCCACCGCCCGCAACTGGAACACGGTCCGCAAACTGGTCGAGATGACCGCCTGAGGCAGGCCGGGACGACCGCCCGGCCCTCAGGCCCGTCAGCCGGCCGCGACCGCCGGCCGCTCCCGGACCCGGAGCGCGTCCGTGTACCGCAGCACCAGGAGACGGGCGAGTTCGGGGGAGGGGCCGAGGACGCCGGCCAGGACGTCCGCCTCGGCGGCGCCGGCCGCGATCCGGTCCGGGAGACGGCCCGGCGCGATCACGTACGGGGCCACGGCCACCCGGCGGACACCGGCCTCGGCGCGCAGCGCCCGTACCGCGTCCTCGGTCCGGGGAAGGGATGCGGAGGCGAACGCGGGCCGCACGGAGCACCAACCGGTGCGCCGCAGCTCCCGCGCCGTTTCTGCGATCGCCGCGATCGCCTCCGGGTCGGTGGAGCCCGCCGAGGCCAGGACGACCCCGGTGGTGCTCTGGTCGCCGGGCGTGAGCCCGGCCTCGTACAGGCGCCGTTCCACCGCCGCGAGCAGCAGCGGGGACGGGCCGAGGACCTCCGCCTGCCGGATCCGCAGCCCGGCCGGCGCCCCGCGCAGGACGGCCGGGATGTCGGCCTTGGCATGGAAGGCCCGGGTCAGCAGCAGCGGCAGCGCCACCACGTCCCGTACCCCCTCGGCCGCGAGCCGGTCCAGGACGCCCGCCACCGAGGGCAGGTTGAAGTCCAGGAACGCGGTCTCCACCCGCAGCCCCGGCCGCAGCGCGCCGGCCCGGCGCACCAGCGCCTGGACGGTCGCCGCGTGCCGCGGATCGCGGCTGCCGTGGGCGATGACGAGGAGGACGGGCGCGAAGCGCCCGCTCGCCAGGGTGGAGGCGGGTGACGGGAGGACGGGGCGGTTCATGGTCGGGCGCTCACTTCACCAGCAGGCCGCGGCTGCGGAGCACCCAGCGCTCCAGCGGGCTGAAGATCAGCAGGTCGATGGCGATGCCGACGATCAGGATCAGCAGGATCGCCAGGAAGACGCCGGGCAGGTCGATGTTGTTGCGGCCGTTCTCCAGGAGCTGGCCCAGGCCGAGCCCCAGATCGGGGGAGGAGGCGATGATCTCCGCGGCCATCAGCGAGCGCCAGGAGAAGGCCCAGCCCTGCTTCAGACCGGCCAGATAGCCCGGCAGGGCGGCCGGGAGCACCACGTGCCAGGTGCCCTTGAGGCCGGTGGCGCCCAGGGTGCGGCCGGCCCGCAGGAAGAGCGGCGGCACCTGGTCCACGCCGGAGACCAGGCCGTTGGCGATGGACGGCACGGCGCCCAGCAGGATCACCGTGTACATCATGGCGTCGTTGAGACCGAACCAGAGCACGGCCGGCGGCACCCACGCCACCGACGGCAGCGACTGGAGACCGGACAGGATCGGGCCGATCGCGGCGCGCACGAACTTCACCCGGGCCACCAGCAGACCCAGCGGGGTGCCGATGGCGAGGGCCAGCAGGAAGCCGGAGAGGCCCCGGGAGACGCTGGTCCAGATGACCTCCAGGAGGGTGCCCTGGAGCCACATGTCCGCCAGGCCGTCCCACACCGCGGACGGTGCGGGCAGCTTGGTCTCCTCGGTGATCCTCGCCGAGACGAGGACCTGCCAGACGACGAGGACGAGAGCGACCGCGAGGGTGGGCGGGAGGACCTTCTTGACCAGGACCTCGCGCACCGGCGTGCGGCGGACCTCGACCGCGTCCAGCGCGTCGAGCCCGGCCTCCAGACCGGCGAGGTCCTCGCCCTTGGCCTTCGCGGCGGTGTCAGTGCTGGCCATGGCGGCGGATCTCCCCACGCAGATGTTCAGTGATCTCGACGGACAGCTCGGCCACGTCGGCGTCCTCGATGCGGCGCGGCTGCGGGATGTCCACGGTCCACTCCTTGGCCACCCGGCCGGGCCGGGAGGAGAGCAGGACGACGCGCTCGGCGAGGCGGACCGCCTCGCGCACGTTGTGCGTGACGAAGAGGACCGAGAGGTTGGTCTCCTCCCAGATGCGGGTGAGCTCACCGTGCAGCACGTCGCGGGTGATGGCGTCGAGCGCCGCGAAGGGCTCGTCCATCAGCAGCAGCTGGCTGTCCTGGGCCAGCGCCCGGGCGAGCGCCACGCGCTGCCGCATGCCGCCGGACAGCTCGTGCACCCGCTTGCCGTACGAGCCGCCCAGCCGGACGAGTTCGAGCAGCCGCTCGGCCTCCGGCTTGCGCTCGGCGCGCGGCAGCCCGCGCAGCCGCAGCGCCAGTTCGATGTTCTTGCCCGCGGTCAGCCACGGGAAGAGGGCGTGCTCCTGGAACATCAGGGCCGGCCGGCCGCCCGGGGTCGCGATCGACCCCTGGGTCGGCCGGTCCAGTCCCGCGACCAGGTTCAGCAGGGTGGACTTGCCACACCCCGAGGCCCCCAGGATGGTGACGAACTCGCCGGGCGCGACGTCGAGACTGACGTCGTCCAGGACGAGCTGGGTACCGGCCGGGCCGGAGAAGGACTTCGAGACGTGCTCGATCCGGGCGGCGTGCGTCTGCTCCGCTACGGTGCCCTCGGCAGCCTTGGCGAGCGTCGTGGCCATGGTCGTCACCTCCTGGGTATCAGCTGCGGACTGCTTACTTGACGCCGAGACCGGCGTCGGAGACCTCGGTCTGGCCCTCGGCCTTCAGCACCTTGTTGAGGAGCTTCAGGTCGTAGATGCCGGCCAGGTCGGGCTGGTCGATGAGCTTCGCCTTGACCGCCCACTCGGACTGCGTCTTCAGCGTCGAGGCCAGCGGGTCGTTCGTGATCGCGATGCTCGGCCACGCCGGGTCGATGATCTTGGCGTCCAGGGCCTTGCCGCTGAGCTTCTCCAGGGCCGCGTTGGCCGCGTCCTTCGCCTTGTCCGGGTTGGCGCCGATCCACGCGTTGGTCTTCACCGTGCCCCGCAGCACGGCCTCGACCACGTCCGGGTGCTCGGCGAGGAAGGTCTGCGACACGATGACGTTCGTGATCACGAACTTCTTGTCGGGCCACAGCGCGGTCTCGTCGAGGAGCACGGAGCCGCCCTGGGAGACCAGCTTGGAGGCGGTCGGCTCGGGCACCCACGCGCCGTCGATGGAGCCCGACTTGAAGGCGTCCGGGGTGACCTTGTTGTCGGTGCGGACGACGGAGACGTCACCCTTGCCGGACTCCGGGTCGACCTGCCAGCCCTTCTCGGAGATCCAGTTGAGCAGCGCGACGTCCTGCGTGTTCCCCTTCTGCGGGGTGGCGATGCGCTTGCCCTTGAGGTCGTCCAGGGTCTTGATCTTGTCCGGGTTCACGACCAGCTTCACGCCGCCGGAGGCGGAGCCGGAGATGATCCGCAGGTTCTTGCCCTTGGACTTGACGTAGGCGTTGATGGACGGCGAGGGGCCGATGAAGCCGATGTCGAGAGAGCCGCCGTTGAGCGCCTCGATCTCGGACGGGCCGGCGTTGAAGGTCTGGGGCTTGAGGACCGTGCCCCCCAGCTCCTTCTGGATGTGGCCGTCCTTGACGCCGATCAGCGCGGTGGCGTGCGTCAGGTTGGGGAAGTAGCCGATCCGGACCTCGGGGGCGGAGAGCTTCTTCGCGTCGGCCGCGATCGGGGCCTTGTCCGCGGAAGCGTCCTTCTTCGCGTCGGAGCCGTAGCCGCACGAGGCGAGCGCGCCGATCAGCAGAGGCAGGGCGGCGGCGGCGACCAGGCTGCGGCGCAGGGTGGTACGGGTGGTGGCAGGCACGGGAGGTTTTCCCCTCGATTCAGCGTCTTCGAAGTCTGTGTCTGTGTCGTACGGGGTGGAGCGGGTGGAGCCGTGTCGCACCGCTCACGCGGTGCGTCGAGGTCAGCACGCACATCGCGCGACACCTCCTCTGCCCGCGCCGAGGGCGCCGGAGCCGACCCGGCCGCCTTCCTTCGCGAAGGTCCCGTAGAAGTCCTGAGTCATCGTCAGAAATCCCATCCCTCTTCGTCGTCGGTGGTCCTCACGGCCTTGGAGGTGGCGAAGGACTCGCCCGCCATGCCCGCCGCGAGGGTGGTGCCGTCGGCCGGATCGATCAGCAGGAACGAACCGGTGCGGCGGGAGTCCGCGTACGCGTCCAGCGCGAGCGGCTCCGCGGTGCGGACCTTCACGCGGCCGATGTCGTTGGCGACCAGCTGCCCGGGCTCCGGGTGCTGGGAGAGGTCGTCCAGCGTGAGCCGGGACGGGATCTCCTTGACGATCGCCTTGACCGTACGGGTGGTGTGCTTGAGCAGCACCCGCTGGCCGACGGTCAGCGGGTGGTCCGCCACGTGGCAGACGGTCGCCTCGACGTCCTGGCTGGTGGCCGGGGCGTCGCCGCTCGGGGCGAGCAGGTCGCCGCGCGAGATGTCGATGTCGTCGGCGAGGCGGATGGTGACCGACTGCGGGGCCCAGGCGATGTCCACCGGCTCGCCCAGCGCGTCGATCGCGGTGATCGTGGAGGTCCTCCCCGACGGCAGGACGGTGACCTGCTCGCCGACCCGGAAGGCACCGGCGGCGATCTGGCCCGCGTAGCCGCGGTAGTCGGGGTGCTCGGCGGTCTGCGGACGGATCACGTACTGCACCGGGAAGCGGGCGTGGCAGGCGGTCAGGTCGTGGCTGACCGGGACGGTCTCCAGGTGCTCCAGGACGGTCGGGCCGCCGTACCAGTCCATGTTGGCGGACGGCTCCACGACGTTGTCGCCGGCGAGCGCCGAGATCGGGATCGCGGTGATCTCCGGGACGCCGAGCTCGGAGGCGTACGTGGTGAACTCCTCGGCGATCGAGGCGAAGACGGACTCCCGGTACTCGACGAGGTCCATCTTGTTCACGGCCAGCACCACGTGCGGCACGCGGAGCAGGGCGGCGACGGCGGCGTGCCGGCGGGTCTGCTCGACGACGCCGTTGCGGGCGTCGACGAGGACCACGGCGAGCTCGGCCGTCGAGGCACCGGTGACCATGTTCCGGGTGTACTGCACGTGCCCCGGGGTGTCCGCGAGGATGAACCGGCGGCGCGGGGTCGCGAAGTAGCGGTAGGCCACGTCGATGGTGATGCCCTGCTCCCGCTCGGCCCGCAGGCCGTCGGTGAGCAGCGCCAGGTCGGGGGCCTCCTGGCCGCGCGAGCGGGAGGCGTGCTCCACGGCCTCCAGCTGGTCGGCGAGGACCGACTTGGAGTCGTGCAGGAGCCTGCCGACCAGGGTGGACTTGCCGTCGTCGACGGAGCCGGCGGTGGCGAAGCGCAGCAGGGTGGTGGCGGCCAGCTCGGCGGCCGGCTGCTCGGTGGACGTGCTCATGGTTAGAAGTACCCTTCGCGCTTGCGGTCTTCCATCGCCGCTTCGGAGAGCTTGTCGTCGGCGCGGGTGGCGCCGCGCTCGGTGAGCCGGGAGGCGGCGATCTCGGCGATGACGGCGTCGAGCGTGGTGGCGTCGGAGTCGACGGCGCCGGTGCAGGACATGTCGCCGACCGTGCGGTAGCGGATCAGCCGCGTCTCGACCCGCTCGGTCTCCTTCGGGCCGCCCCACTCGCCGGCGGTCAGCCACATGCCGTTGCGGGCGAACACCGCGCGCTCGTGGGCGAAGTAGATCTGCGGGAGCTCGATCTTCTCGCGCTGGATGTACTGCCAGACGTCCAGCTCGGTCCAGTTGGACAGCGGGAAGACCCGGACGTGCTCGCCGGGGGCGTGCCGGCCGTTGTAGAGCTGCCACAGCTCGGGGCGCTGGCGGCGCGGGTCCCACTGCGAGAACTCGTCGCGCAGGGAGAACACCCGCTCCTTGGCGCGGGCCTTCTCCTCGTCGCGCCGGCCGCCGCCGAAGACCGCGTCGAAGCGGTGCTGCTGGATCGCCTCGGTGAGCGGCACCGTCTGGAGCGGGTTACGGGTGCCGTCCGGGCGCTCCTTGAGGGCGCCGCGGTCGATGTACTCCTGCACGGAGGCGACGTGCAGCCGCAGTCCGTGCTCGGCGACCACGCGGTCGCGGTACTCGATGACCTCGGGGAAGTTGTGGCCCGTGTCGACGTGTAGCAGCGTGAAGGGGACCGGCGCCGGGGCGAAGGCCTTCAGCGCCAGGTGCAGCATGACGATGGAGTCCTTGCCGCCGGAGAAGAGGATCACCGGCCGCTCGAACTCGCCCGCCACCTCACGGAAGATGTGGACGGCCTCGGACTCCAGGGAGTCGAGGTGCGACAGCGCGAACGGGCTGTCGGTGGTGTCGTGGGTGTGCGCGACGGTCGTCATGCGAGACCCCTCTCGGTGAGCAGCGCGTGGAGCTGCGCCGCGGACTCCTGCACGGTCTGGTTCTGGGACTCGATCCGGAGATCGGGCGTCTCGGGGGCCTCGTACGGGTCGTCGACGCCGGTCAGGCCGGAGAGCTCGCCCGCGGCCTGCTTGGCGTAGAGCCCCTTGACGTCGCGGACCGAGCAGACCTCGACCGGGGTGGCCACGTGGACCTCGACGAAGGCGGTGCCCTCGGCCTGGTGCCGCTTGCGGACCGCCTCGCGGCTGTCGGCGTACGGGGCGATGACCGGGACCAGCGCGATCACGCCCTGCGAGGCGAGCAGCTCGGCGACGAAGCCGATCCGCTGCACGTTGGTGAACCGGTCCTCGCGGGAGAAGCCGAGGCCCGCGGAGAGGAACTCGCGGATCTCGTCGCCGTCGAGGATCTCGACGCGGCGGCCCTCCTCGCGCAGCCGGCCGGCCAGCTCGTAGGCGATCGTGGTCTTGCCGGCGCTCGGCAGGCCGGTGAGCCAGACGGTGGCACCGGTCACGTGGGTCTCCAGGGGGGTGTCGGGGGTGGTCATCAGCCGTGCAGCCCGCATTCGGTCTTGGCGCGCCCGGCCCAGCGGCCGGCCCGGGCGTCCTCGCCGGCCTCGACCCGGCGGGTGCAGGGGGCGCAGCCGACGGAGGCGTACCCGTCCATGAGGAGCGGATTGGTCAGGACCCCGTGCTCGGTGACGTAGGCGTCCACGTCGTCCTGGGTCCAGCGGGCGATGGGGGAGACCTTCACCTTGCGCCGCTTCTCGTCCCAGCCGACGACCGGGGTGTTGGCCCGGGTCGGGGACTCGTCGCGGCGCAGTCCGGTCGCCCACGCGGTGTACGCGGTCAGCCCGTCCTGGAGCGGCTTGATCTTGCGCAGCGCGCAGCACAGGTCGGGGTCGCGGTCGTGCAGCTTCGGCCCGTGCTCGGCGTCCTGCTCGGCCACGGTCTGCCGCGGGGTCAGCGTGATGACCTTGACGTCCATGACGGCCTCGACGGCGTCACGGGTGCCGATGGTCTCCTCGAAGTGGTAGCCGGTGTCGAGGAAGACGACGTCCACGCCGGGCATGGCGCGGGAGGCGAGGTGGGCGACGACCGCGTCCTCCATGGAGGAGGTGACGCAGAACCGGGGGCCGAAGACGGCGGCGGCCCACTGGAGGATCTCCAGCGCGGAGGCGTCCTCCAGCTCCCGGCCGGCCTGCTCGGCGAGCGCCTTCAGCTCGGCGTCGGTGGTCGCCTCGGTGATCCGGGCGGCAGTGGTCGCACTGGTGACCTGAGTGTCCGTCATATCGATTCCCCTCCAGTGGTGTTGCCGGAAGTCCCGGGGGCGAGGAGCCCCAGGAACTTCAGCTGGAAGGCTCGACTGCACGCTGCGCATTCCCAGGCGCCGTGGCCCAGCTCGCTCGGACGCAGGTCCTCGTCCCCGCAGTAGGGGCAGAAGAACGGTGCGGCGCGCTCGCTCATGCCGTGCTCCTCGTCTCGCTCGCCGCGCTCACGAAAGGGCCTCCTCGGAGGCGCGGGCCGCCCAGGTGGCGAACCGCTCGCCGTCCTCGCGCTCCGCCTGGAAGCGGGTGAGGACGCGCTCGACGTAGTCGGGCAGCTCGGCGGAGGTGACCTTGAGGCCGCGGACCTTGCGGCCGAAGCCGGCCTCCAGGCCGAGGGCGCCGCCCAGGTGGACCTGGTAGCCCTCGACGCGGTTGCCCTCGTCGTCCAGGACCAGCTGGCCCTTGAGGCCGATGTCCGCGACCTGGATGCGGGCGCAGGCGTTGGGGCAGCCGTTGATGTTGATGGTCAGCGGCTCGTCGAACTCCGGCAGGCGGCGCTCCAGTTCGTCGATGAGCGAGGAGCCGCGGCCCTTCGTCTCGACGATCGCGAGCTTGCAGAACTCGATGCCGGTGCAGGCCATCGTGCCGCGCCGGAAGGGGGACGGGGTGACCCGCAGGTCCAGCGCCTCCAGGGCGGAGACCAGCGACTCGACCTGGGACTCCACGACGTCGAGGACGAGCATCTTCTGCTCGGCGGTGGTGCGGACCCGGCCGGAGCCGTGCGCCTCGGCGATCTCCGCGATCTTGGTGAGGGTGGGGCCGTCCACGCGGCCGACGCGCGGGGCGAAGCCGACGTAGAAGTTGCCGTCCTTCTGGCGGTGCACGCCGACGTGGTCGCGCCAGCGGCCGGCCGGCTGCTCGGGCGCGGGACCGTCGGTGAGCTTCCGCTCCAGGTACTCGTCCTCCAGGACCTGGCGGAACTTCTCCGGGCCCCAGTCGGCGACGAGGAACTTCAGGCGGGCGCGGTTGCGCAGCCGGCGGTAGCCGTAGTCGCGGAAGATCGAGATGACGCCCTCGTAGACGTCGGGGACCTCGTCCAGGGAGACCCAGGTGCCCAGCCGGACGCCGAGCTTGGGGTTGGTGGAGAGACCGCCGCCGACCCAGACGTCGAAGCCCGGACCGTGCTCGGGGTGGACGACGCCGACGAAGGAGATGTCGTTGATCTCGTGCGCCACGTCGAGCAGCGGCGAGCCCGAGACGGCCGACTTGAACTTGCGGGGCAGGTTGGAGAAGTCTTTGTTGCCGACGATCCGGCGGTAGATCTCGTCGATGGCGGGGGTGCCGTCGATGATCTCCTCCTCGGCGATGCCGGCCACCGGCGAGCCGAGGACGACGCGCGGGGTGTCGCCGCACGCCTCGGTGGTGGAGAGACCGACCGCCTCCAGGCGGTTCCAGATCTCCGGGACGTCCTCGATGCGGATCCAGTGGTACTGGACGTTCTGCCGGTCCGTGATGTCGGCGGTGCCGCGCGCGAACTCCTCGGAGATCTCGCCGATCACCCGGAGCTGCTGGGTGGTCAGCCGGCCGCCGTCGATGCGGACGCGGAGCATGAAGTACTCGTCGTCCAGCTCCTCCGGCTCCAGGACGCCGGTCTTGGTGCCGTCCAGGCCCTGCTTGCGCTGGGTGTAGAGACCCCACCAGCGCATGCGTCCGCGCAGGTCGTTGGGGTCGATCGAGTCGAAACCGCGCTTCGAGTAGACCGTCTCAATGCGTGTCCGCACATTGAGACCGTCGTCGTCCTTCTTGAACTGCTCATTGCCGTTCAGCGGGGTGAAGTGCCCCACGGCCCACTGACCCTCGCCACGGTGGCGCCCGGTCTTGCGGCGGGCGGCGGCGGGAGTGGGGTTTTCCGGGGTGGCGGCCATGGCGTCTTGTCCTTCGGGACTGCGGGAGGGCGGCTCTGACCTGCACACTCGCGCGCAGAAAAGAGAGTGGCGCGGCGGTGCGCAGCAGGGTCGGGCAGAGAGGAGGGTGCGGCGGTGCTGGCTTGCTCAGCGCGCCGGACAGATGGCGCTGGACATGCGGCCGAGGTCGACGTGCCGCCGACTCACCAAGGCAGTTCCAGTTCCAGGCATGGCGGAAGCGTGTCACGGGACTTTGGACCCAGTCCAGCATCGTCCGTTATGTGGACATGAAAGTCTCACTGTGCGAGACGGTGTGGTCTGGGTCACGCAAAAGGGGCCCTGACCAGGGCCCCTTTCACGGTGAACTGGCGGAGGGTCAGGCCTGCGCGCCGGGCCACGGGCCGGGCGTCACGGTCTCCTCGGCCTCCTCCGTCCTGGTCTCGAACAGCCGGAAGCCGCGGCGCTCGTAGTTGGCCATGGCGTGCGGGCCGTCCAGCGAGCAGGTGTGCAGCCACACCCGCTTGGTCGGCTCCCGGTCGGGCCAGCGCTCGGCGAGGTCCCAGGCGCGGCGGATCCCCTCGGTGAGCAGGTGGCCGCCGATGCCGCGGCCCCGGAAGGCGCCGATCAGGCCGAAGTAGATGATCTCCACGGCCCCGTCGTCCTGCGGGTCGAACTCCACGTACCCGGCCGGCGTCCCCCGGTCGTACGCCACCCAGACCTCGGCGCCCGGCTTCTCCGCGATCTCCTTCCACTGCGCGTACGTCAGCGGGAGCCGGTCGGCCCAGTGGATGTCGCCGCCGACCGCGGTGTAGAGGTAGCGGCTGAACTCGGGGGAGGGGACCTCGGCCCGGCGGACGACGATGTCGTCGCCCTCGGGGACCCGCGCCGGACGCAGGTCGTCGGGCGAGGTCTGTTCCAGGGACCAGGTGGTGAGAGTGATGCTCATGCCCTCATCGCATCATGCGGAGCCCCGGATTCCCAGGCCGGACGGGCGTGGGCCCCGTCTCCCCGGTCCGCCGGACGCGCTGTCCGGCATGTGGACAGATCCGGGGTCCCGTGGCGGCTTTCCGGCCATGGGGGTGCGACGGACGTACGGCCCCCCGGGCGCCCGGCCCGGGCGGGCGGGGCCAAGGCGGGCGGGGCCAAGGCGGGCGGGGCCGGGCGGGCAGGGCCAGGAGCGTGGGGCCGGCGCGGGCGAGGCCCGGAGCGCCCAGGGGGTGACATGCGCCCGTGGCGGAGCCCGGAGTGCCCAGGGGTGACGTGCGCCTCGGGCGGAGCCGGGAGCGCCCGGGTCAGACGTGGGTGGTCGCGCGGATCGCCGGGGACGTCGAGTGGGGCAGCAGGTCGCCCGGCCGCTCCGGGCGCCGCACCTCGACCGCGATCTCCTCGCGGAAGCGGTACGGGCGGTGCGCGAGGACCCCGGCGAGGGTGCGGCGCACCCGGGACATCTCGGCCCGGACCGTCACCGTCCTCGTCCGGTCCCCGAACACGTCCTCGGCCAGATCGGCCGCCGTCCGCCCCTCCGGATGCAGCGCCAGGAGATAGAGGAGCTCCGCGTGGCGCGGGCTCAGCTCCTGCTGCCAGCTCCCCGCCGCCCCGGAGACCGCCACGGTCCAGCGGCGCGGCCGGGTCAGGTCCAGCACCAGCCGGCTCGCCGCGCCCGACTCCGTACCGGCCGGCGCGGTGTCCTCCTCGACCCGGAGCAGCCAGCCGCCGGGCAGCGGCTCCACCGAGCACAGGCCCAGCGAGGGCAGCCAGACCCGCCCGGCGCCGAAGGACTTCGGCAGCGTGATCCGGTCCACCGGGGCGAGCCCGGTCACCGCGGCCGTCCAGCCGTGCGGATCGACCGCGACGGCCCGGCCGCCCACCCGGCACAGGATGGGCGCGGCCACGGCCCGCAGCCGCTCGACCGTGGACCGGTGCCGCTCGCGCATCTCGGCCTCCGCGAGCCGGGCGACCGAGCCCACCAGGGCCAGCATCGAGGGGTGGAAGGTGGAGGCCGGCCCGCTCACGTCCAGGACGCCGAGCAGCCGCTGGTCGCGCGGGTCGTGGACCGGGGCGGCGGCGCAGGTCCAGTTGTGCAGCGCCTGCACGTAGTGCTCGGCGGAGTGGACCTGCACCGCCCGGTGGGTGGCGAGCGCGGTGCCGACCGCGTTGGTGCCGGCGGTGTGCTCCGTCCAGGCCGCCCCCTCCTCCAGGCAGATCCCGTTCGCCTGCCGCATCACCGAGGGGTGGCCCTCCCGCCACAGCACGCGGCCGTGCTCGTCGGTGACCACCATGATCTGGAGCGAGGTGTCGGCGATCCCGGCCAGGCCGGAGCTGAGGGTCTGCATCACCTCGGCGAGGAGGGTGCTCCGCCGCCGCTGCTCCAGCTCGTCGCGGCGCAGCAGCACGCTGCTGGTGCCCTGGTCGGGGTCGAGGCCGAGCCGGGCCATCCGCCGCCAGGAGGCGTCGATCTCCGGCCGGGGGGCGATCGGCGGTGTCCGGCCGGCCAGGGTCTCCTCGCGGACGCGGTGGAGCAGCCGGGCCGCCTGGACGGCGTCCATGGTGGCCAGCCGCTTCATGTCGAGCCGCGTGTTGTTCATCGGTCCCTCCCCGCCACCCGGTGTGCTGTATCGGTTCTGCAGTGTCCGGGCGGATGACCGGAGTGTCGTGAGCGCCCTGGGGCCCGACCGCGGGGGCGTCCCGGGCCGGGCTCGCAGTGTCGCGGTCCATCGTGCCGTCCGGAAGCCCTCCGTGGAGCCCGGTTCGGGTAATCCTGCAACCCTTTGCAACTCTGGCCCCGCCCCGCCCCCGTGCGCGAGGGTGGTGGACGGCGGGCGGTGGTGCCGTGTCGGCGCAGCACCACCCCCGCCTTCCGCGCGTGCCGACCCCGCGCCCCGTCCGACGGGCCGCGCCGGGGTCCACCCCTGGTACGCGCGGCAGACTTCCCGAGGCATACGCGCCGCGTCCCGAGGACGCCGTACGCCCCGAAGGACGCGCGGGGTGCCCCCGGCGTACGCGCGATGGTCCCGGCGTACGCGCGGGCGTACCGCCCCTCACTCCGCAGGCCGGGCCCGCTCCACCACCGCGCGCAGGTCCAGGGTGTGCGGCAGGGTGCCGAAGCCCGCGCCGCCGTCGCCGCCGAGGCGGCCCGCGCAGAACGCGTCCGCCACCTCCGGCGGGGCCCAGCGGACGAGGAGCGCGCCCTGGAGGACGAGCGCCACCCGCTCCGCGAGCCGGCGGGCCCGCGCCTCGGCGCCCTCCAGATCGGCCAGCTCCGTGAGCAGCCCCCGGATCGCCCGGTCGAGCCGGGGGTCCGCCCCCCGCGCCTCCCCGACCTCCCGCAGATACGCGTCCAGCGCGGCCGGCTCCGTCCGCAGCGCCCGCAGCACGTCCAGCGCCTGGATGTTCCCCGCGCCCTCCCCCACCGAGTTCAGCGGAGACTCGCGCAGCAGCCGCGGCAGCCCGGACTCCTCGACGTACCCGTTCCCGCCCAGGCACTCCAGCGCCTCGGCCACCACCGGCACGCACCGCTTCGTCACCCAGTACTTGGCCGCCGGCACCGCGATCCGCAGCAGCGCCCGCTCCCGCTCCGTACCGGAGTCGTACGCCGCCGCGAGCCGCATTCCGAGGACGGTCGCCGCCTCCGACTCCACGGCCAGGTCCGCCAGCACGTTCCGCATCAGCGGCTTGTCGGCGAGGAGACCGCCGAAGGCCGAGCGGTACGAGGCGTGGTGCACGGCCTGGGCCACCGCCTGCCGCATCAGCGCCGCCGACCCCAGCACGCGGTCCAGCCGGGTCGCCGCCACCATCCCCCTCACGGTCCGGAGCCCGTGCCCCTCCTCGCCGACCCGGCGCGCCCACGTCGTCCCGTCGAACTCCACCTCCGCCGAGGCGTTCGACCGGTTCCCGAGCTTGTCCTTGAGCCGCTGGAGCGCGAACGCGTTCCGCGAGCCGTCGTCGAGGACCCGCGGCACCAGGAAGCAGGTCAGCCCCCCGGGCGCCTGCGCGAGCACCAGGAAGGCGTCCGACATCGGCGCCGAGCAGAACCACTTGTGCCCCGTCAGGACGTACTCGCCGGACCCCGCCAGCGGTCGCGCGGACGTCGTGTTCGCCCCTACGTCGCTGCCGCCCTGCTTCTCCGTCAGCCCCATCCCCAGCAGCACCCCGGCCTTCGACGCCACGGGGGCGAGCTCCCGCTCGTACACCCGGGAGGCGGCCAGGGGCTCCCACACCGCCGCCAGCTCAGGCTCGGCCCGCAGCGCCGGCACCGCCGCGTGCGTCATCGACAGCGGACAGCCGTGCCCGGCCTCCGCCTGTGTGGCCACCAGGAACGCCGCCGCCCGCCGGACGTGCCCGCCCGGCCGCCCCCACGCGTCCGTCAGCCCCGCCGCCACCCCCTTGCCGAGCAGCCGGTGCCAGGCCGGATGGAAGTCCACCTCGTCGATCCGGTGCCCGTACCGGTCGTGCGTCCGCAGCCTCGGCGGGAAGGCGTTCGCCAGCTCCCCCCACTCCCTGACCTGCTCCGAACCGGAGGCCCGGCCGAGCGCGCGCAGCTCCTCCCGAGCCCCCTCCGCGAGCTCCGCGGGCAGGTGCCGGTCGACCGCCTCCGCCAGGGCCCGGTCGGACGTGTAGACGTCGTACCCCACCAGGGGCGGAGCCTGGTTGGTCACTGTGTGGGAGGCCGCTTCCATGCCGATACGGTAAGCAGGTGCAGGCAGCAAGCGAAACACCCGAACGGCCGGAGCGGCGACCCTGGAGCAGGATCCACCGGGCCCGCGTCCTCTACCGCAACGTCTCGAAGCGGAAGATGGTCTGGCTGCTCCTCAAGGACACCGTCAACTCGTGCATCGAGTACCGGATCCTCGGCCTCGCCGCCGAGGCCGCCTTCTTCACCCTGCTGTCCCTGCCACCCCTGCTGCTCGGACTGATCGCCCTCCTCGGCTACGCCGACGACTGGACCAACACCGACACCGTCGCCAGCATCCAGGAGAACATCCTCCGGGCGGCCGGCACGGTCCTCTCCGACCGGGGCGTCGAGGAGATCGCGCAGCCCGTCCTCGACGACATCACCCGGGCCAAACGCCCCGAACTCATCTCCCTCGGCTTCGCCATCGCCCTCTGGTCGGGCTCCCGCGCGGTGAACGTCTTCATCGACACCATCACCGTCATGTACGGCCTGGACGGACACCGGGGCATCGTGAAGACCCGGCTGCTCGCCTTCCTCCTCTACATCGTGGCGCTGCTCATCGGGGCGGTGGTGCTGCCCCTCGCGGTGGTCGGCCCCGACCGGGTCGTCGAACTCGTCGCCTGGGGCACGAACGTCGTCGCCGTCCTCTACTGGCCGGCCGTCATCCTGCTCTCCATCGCCTTCCTGACCACGCTCTACCACGTCTCCGTCCCCGTCCGGTCGCCCTGGATCGAGGACATCCCAGGCGCGCTCGTCGCCCTCGCGATGTGGGCGCTGGGCAGCTTCCTCCTGCGGATCTACCTGACGAGCCAGGTCGAGGGCCCCACCATCTACGGCTCGCTCGCCGCGCCCATCGCCATCCTGCTCTGGATCGGCGTCTCCGCCTTCGCGGTACTGGTCGGCGCGGCCGTGAACGCGGCCATCGACCGCGTCTGGCCGTCCGTCGCCACCGCCGCCGCCCGCGAGGCCAACGAGCGCGCCCGCGCCGTCCAGGCCGCCGAGCTCGTCGCCCGGATCCGCGCGGAGGCCGACGAGGTCGACGAGGACGACCCCGACATGCCGTCCGAGTTCCCCGAGCGCTGGTCCAAGTTCCTCCCGCCCGACGACGTGAAGTCCCGGCTCCACACGGGCTGGGAGAAGGAATGACCCTTCCCGGGGCACAGCCCGGAAGGGGGTACGAGGAGCGCCCCGCACGGCTCGACGGCGCCGTCCTGTGGACCCGGACGGCGTCCGTCCCCGTCCGCTCCGGCACCGCCGTCGTCCCCGACGGGTGCATGGACCTGATCTGGGCCGACGGACGGCTCCTCGTCGCGGGCCCCGACACGCGCGCGTACCGCTCGACGGAGGCCGTCGCCCGCTACGCCGGACTCCGCTTCGCCCCCGGTGACGCCCCGCGCGTCCTCGGAATCCCGGCCCGCGAGCTCCGCGACCGCCGGGTGGACCTCGCCGACCTGTGGACCGACGCGGAGGCCCGCCGCCTCGCCGACCGGATCGGACGGGCCACCGACCGGGCCGCCGCCCTGGAGGCGTACGCGCTCGGCCGCGCGGCCGCCACCGGGCCGCCGGACCCGCTGCTCCGGGAGATCACCGCCCGGCTCGGCGCGGGCCGCCCGGTCGGCGAGACCGCCGACGCCCTCGGCCTCGGCGCCCGCCGGCTCCACCGGCTCTCCCTCGACGCCTTCGGCTACGGCCCCCTGACCCTGGCCCGCGTCCTCCGCCTCCAGCGCGCCCTCGCCCTCCTCCGGGCCGGCCTCCCGCCCGCCGAGGCCGCCACGCGCGCGGGGTACACGGACCAGTCCCATCTGACCCGCGACACCCGCGCTCTGGCGGACACGACACCCGGGGCGTACGCGCGCGTGGCGGCCGATCAGGCGCCGTCCGCGGCCCGGGAGTCGATCGAGGTGTCGGCGAAGAGCGAGATCCCGTGACCGTCCGGGTCGAGCACCACGGCGTACCGCTGCCCCCACACCGCGTCCCACGGCTCCATGTGCCCCGCGTATCCGGCCTCCGTCAGCTCCGCGTACGCCGCGTCCACCTCCTCGGCGGAGTCGCAGCGGAAGGCCAGCTCCCCCCGGCTCCCCTCGGTCCGCCGGTACGACGGATCGAAGGACCGGACGGACTCCTCCGTGTCCCAGGCGAGCCGTAGCCCGCCCGGTAGCACCGCCTCCACGTGCGGCGCCCCCTCCGAACCCTCGGGAAAGCCGAAGCCCAGCCGGCGGTAGAAGGCGAGCGAGGCGGCCATGTCGGCGACCACCAGTCCGATGAGGTCGAGTCGAGGTGTCTTCATGCCCCCGACGCTAGGCCCTCAGGGGAACCGGGTCTTGTACGGATCGGACACCGGTGGCACCGGGGGAGGCGCGGAGAGGGACGTGCGGGCCGGGCGCTGTATCGGGAGGGACTGGAGGTGGAGCAGCAGCAGGGGGTGGAAGCGGAAGGACGGGACGGGCGCTTCCCCCGGGGCGGCGGGCGGAGCGGGCCGCGCTTCCAGGAGACAGGCGTCGGCGAGCCGTTCGACCAGGTCCTCGGCTCGTCGGACGGGCAGGCCGAGCGCGGCCGCGGCGGAGTCCGGGGTGAAGGGCCGCGGGCCGAGAGCCGTGAGACGGGTCAGCACCTCGCGGCTCTCGGTGTCGGTGCGCCGCAGCAGCCGCGCCAGGGCCCTGGCCACGTCCAGGCGGCCGAAGGAGAGCTCCGCGAGCCGCGTCGGCTCGGCCGCGAGCCGCTGCGCGAGGCGCGCCACCGACCAGTGCGGGCGGGCGACGAGCCGGGCCCCGGCGATCCGCAGCGCCAGCGGCAGTCCGGCGCAGAGCTCCACGATCCGTTCCGCGGCGGCCGGCTCGGCGGCGGTGCGGGCACCGCCCGCCGCCGCGGCGAGCAGCGCGAGGGACTCGGCGCGGTTCATGGGGGAGAGGGCGAGCACCGTGGGGCCGGTCTCCGCGGCGAGGTGGACGTGTCCGGTGACCAGGACCGCGCAGTGCGGCCCGGCCGGCAGGAGCGGGGCCAGGGCGGCGCGCTCGGAGGCGTTGTCCAGCAGGACCAGGAGCCGGCGGTCCGCCGTCCGGGTCCGGTAGACGCGCACCAGCTCGTCCAGGTCGCCGGCGACGGAGCGGGGCGGCTCGGTGCCGAGGGCGCGGAGGAACCGCACCAGCACCTCGCGGGGGTCCTCGGGAGTGCCGCACGGGCCGGTCAGGTCGGCGTACAGCTGCCCGTCGGGGAACGCCGCCCCGGCCGCGTGCAGGGCGTGCACGGCGAGGGCCGTCTTGCCGACGCCCGCCATGCCGGTGATCAGGCAGCGGCGCGGACCGGCGGGGGCCTCGGCCGGGCGGGCGGCGAGCAGGCGCCCCAGTACGGCGCGCTCACGGGCGCGTCCGGTGAAGCACGGGGTGTCGGGCGGCGGCATGAACGGCGGCGCGGTCGCCGGTCCCATAGAAGGGGACGGACCGGGCGAGGCGGTGCGGGGCCGGGGCGGTCCGACGGGACCGCCGCCCGGCGGCGGGGCGGACGGAGGCGCACCCACCGGAGCGGGCTGCTCCGCGTGCGGCGGGGCGAGGTCGAGCGTGGCGCACAGCAGGGCCTGGTGCGCGGCCCTCAGCCCGTGGCCGGGGTCCACCCCCAGCTCGTCGGCGAGCACCGCCCGGCCCTCGTCGAAGACCTGGAGCGCCTCGGCCTGCCGCCCGCACCGGTACAGCGCCGTCATCAGCTGGGCCCGCAGCCGCTCGCGCAGCGGGAAATCGGCCACCAGCCGGGCGAGTTCGGCGACGATCCGCTGGTGCCGGCCCAGGGCGAGATCGGCCTCCATCCGGTTCTCCAGGGTGGCGGCGCGCTCCTCCTCCCAGTGCGGGACCTCCTCCTCCGCCAGGAACTCGGTGACATTCACCAGCACGGGGCCCCGCCACAGGTCCAGTGCTTCACGCAGGAGAGTGGCGGCCTCCGCGTGCCGGTGCTCCTGGAGCGCCTGTCGGCCGAGCCGGTCGAGGCGCTCGTACTCCAGGATGTCGACCCGGCTCTCCCCGGTCCTGATGGCGTACCCCGGCGCCCGGCGCTCCAGGGTGACCTCGGGGTCCAGCAGCTTGCGCAGCCGGGAGACGTACGTGTAGATCTGCGCGCTCATCGTGGCGGGCGGGTCCGCGCCCCACAGCAGCCTGCTCAGCCGGGCGTCCGGGACGACCTGCCCGCGGGCCAGCAGGAGGGCGGCGAGGAGCGTGTGCGCCTTCGTCCCCGACAGGGCCACGCGCCGGCCGTCCCGGGTGGCCTCGACCGGACCGAGCAGCTGGAAGTCCATGGGGTCTGGGAGTCCTCTCGACGACCGACGCGGGCTGCGGAACCACCTTGGCCGAACACCCGCCCCCGCGCCGCCGATCCGATCGGCATCCTCCCGGCAACCGGAACCCCGACCGGAACGGCACCGGCAACGGGCGACCGGCACCCGGCCCCCGTACCGGCACCAGGGGCGAGCACCCCCGCGCCGCGTGGAGATTCCGTACAGCTGCGTCAGGGATCCGCTATATCCCGGCCCTCCACGCTCGGGGCAACGGCGCCGGGAGATCCCCGGTCCGCTCCCCGGGGAGGACCCCTGATGCGCAGTCGACTCGCCGCAGTGACGGCCACCGCAGTAGCCGGAATCATCGCCCTCGCCACCCCCGCCTCGGCGGCGCCCGCCGACAAGCCGCAGGTGCTGAGCGGTTGGACCCAGACGAGCGCCGCCAGCTACAACTCCTGGGTGACCGCCCGCGCCAACCAGGGCAACTGGTCCGCCTACGGGTTCGACTGGTCGACCGACTACTGCTCGTCCTCCCCGGACAACCCCTTCGGCTTCCCGTTCCAGACCTCCTGCGCCCGCCACGACTTCGGCTACCGCAACTACAAGAAGGCCGGCACCTTCAGCGCGAACAAGGCCCGCCTCGACGACGCCTTCCACGCCGACCTCAAGCGCGTCTGCACCCGCTACTCCGGCGCGACCCGCACCGCGTGCGACTCCACCGCCTGGACCTACTACCAGGCCGTCAAGGCCTTCGGCAGCAGCCCGGCCGTCCGTTAAAACCGGTGGTGCGCTGACGGAGGGCCGGACTACAGTGCCGTTCATCCGCTCCCGAGGGGGCGGATGTCGGCACGTCGAGAACCGGGAAGCAGGAGGTGAGGACATTGATGACTGTCACGGTGACGGGCTCTGCCCGCATTCAGGAGTTCATCGTTCCCACCCCCGTGGTCTCCGGCTGACACCTTCCCTCCTCGCGCGCGGTGCGCGCGGCCGGGGCCGCCCTGTGAAGGGTTCCCCTTGTCTTCTTCGCTTTCCTCCACCTCCACCTCCTCCGTCCTCGACGCCCACGGCTGGGACGCCGGCTGGGCCGAGGACTTCGCCCCGTACGCCGCCCAGGGTTTCGTCCCGGGCCGGGTCGTCCGGGTCGACCGCGGGCAGTGCGACGTGGCGACGCCGGCCGGCGTCGTCCGTGCGGACACCGCGTTCGTGACGCCGCACGACCCGCTGAGGGTCGTCTGCACCGGCGACTGGGTCGCCGTCGACCCCGAGGGCGCGAGCGACCCCCGGTACGTACGGACGCTGCTGCCGCGGCGTACGGTCTTCGCCCGGTCCACCTCCTCCAAGCGGTCCGAGGGCCAGGTCCTCGCGGCCAACGTCGACCACGCCGTCATCACCGTCTCGCTCGCCGTCGAGCTGGACCTCGGCCGGATCGAGCGGTTCCTCGCCCTCGCCTGGGAGTCCGGAGCGCGGCCCGCCGTCGTCCTGTCCAAGGCCGATCTGGTGCCCGATCCGGTCGTCCTCTCCCATCTGCTGGAGGACGTCCAGGGCGTCGCGCCCGGCGTCGAGGTGCTGCCGATCAGCTCGGCCAGCGGGGACGGCGTCGACGTCCTGCGGGCCGTCGTCTCCGGCGGCACCACCGTCCTCCTCGGCGTCTCCGGCGCCGGCAAGTCCACCCTCGCCAACGCGCTCGTCGGCGAGGACGTCATGACCGTCCAGGCGGCCCGTGACGTGGACGGCAAGGGCCGGCACACCACCACCACCCGCAACCTCTTCGTGCTGCCCGCCGGCGGTGTCCTCATCGACACGCCCGGCCTGCGCGGCGTCGGCCTGTGGGACGCGGAGGCCGGCGTCGGCCAGACCTTCGCGGAGATCGAGGAGCTGGCCGCCGAGTGCCGCTTCCACGACTGCTCCCACGAGTCCGAGCCGGGGTGCGCCGTCCTGGCCGCCCTCGACGAGGGCAGCCTCCCGGTGCGCCGCATGGAGAGCTACCGCAAGCTCGTCCGCGAGAACCAGCGCCTGGTCGCCAAGACCGACGCCCGGCTGCGCAACGAGATCCGCAAGGACTGGAAGCGCAAGGGCGCCGAGGGCCGGGCCGCCATGGCCTTCAAGCGCGAGGGCCGGCTGCGGTAGCGGCAGCGCCCTGTCCGAATCCCGCGCGTGTGCGGCGGTGCGCCGCCGCACACTGGACCCATGACGGACGACGAGGGCGACACCCTCTACCAGGCGGTGAGCAGCAGGGACGCGCGCTTCGACGGCGAGTTCTTCTTCGCCGTGCGGACCACCGGCATCTACTGCCGGCCCAGCTGCCCCGCCGTCACCCCCAAGCGGCGCAACGTCGCCTTCTTCCCGACGGCCGCCGCCGCCCAGGGGCACGGCTTCCGGGCCTGCCGCCGCTGCCGGCCCGACGCGGTGCCCGGCTCCGCCGAGTGGAACGTCCGGGCCGACGTCGTCGGCCGGGCCGTCCGGATGATCGGCGACGGCGTCGTGGACCGCGAGGGCGTGCCAGGACTCGCCGTCCGGCTCGGCTACAGCACCCGCCAGGTCCAGCGCCAGCTCACCGCCGAGCTGGGCGCCGGACCGGTGGCGCTGGCCCGCGCCCAGCGGGCGCACACCGCCCGCGTCCTGCTCCAGACCACCACGCTGCCGGTCACGGAGATCGCCTTCGCCGCCGGTTTCGCCTCGGTCCGCCAGTTCAACGACACCATCAGGGCCGTCTACGCCCGCACCCCGACCGAGCTGCGCGCCGACACGCCCGGCGCCCCCGGGCCCGGGGCCACCCCGGCCACCGGCGTACCGCTGCGGCTCGCCCACCGGGGGCCGTACGCCGCCGGCGAGGTCTTCGACCTGCTGGCCGCCGAGGCCCTGCCGGGCGTCGAGGAGGTCACCGGGCCGCCCGGCGACCGCACCTACCGGCGCACCCTGCGGCTGCCGTACGGCCCCGGGACCGTCGCCGTCGACGAGCGGGCGCCCGGCGACTGGCTGGAGGCCCGGCTGCACCTCACCGAACTGCGCGACCTGACCACCGCCGTGCACCGGCTGCGCCGCCTCCTCGACCTCGACGCCGACCCGTACGCGGTCGCGGAGCGGCTCGGCGCCGATCCGCGCCTCGCGGGCCCGGTTGCGGCCCGGCCGGGCATCCGCTCGCCTGGGGCCGCCGAACCGGAGGAGTACGCCCTGCGGACCGTGCTCGGCCCCGAGGAGTCGGCCCGCGTCCTGGCGGCCTCGGGGACCCCGCTGACCGCCCCCCACGGCACGCTCCGCGCGCTCTTCCCCGCCCCGGCCGACCTCACCGGCCACGCCCTCGCCGGACCGCTGGCCCGCGCCCTCGCCGACGGCTCCCTCCGCCTCGACCCGGGCGCCGACCGCGACGAGGCCGCCCGTGTCCTCACGGGCCTCCCCGGCGTCTCGCCCCGCGCCGCCGCCCGCATCCGGGTGCGCTCCCTCGGCGACCCGGACGTGCCGGACCCGGCCGGACCGGACGTCCCGGAGTGGGCGCCCTGGCGGTCGTACGCCGCGCGGTACCTGGAGGTCACCCGGCGATGACCGCGCCCGCCCACGCGCCCACGATCAGCAGGCAGGCGAAGAGCTCCACCAGGAGGCTGGTGCCGGCGGCGCGCATCAGGGCGCGGGTGGCGGCCCGGGCCTGTCCGTGCCCGCCCAGACGGAGGCGCTCGGAGAGGTAGACGCCGCCGACGAAGCCGGGGACGGCGCCCACGACCGGGAGCAGGACGAAGCCGAGGAGGGCGCCGCCGCCCGCGCAGCCGAGGGTGCGCCGGGTCGGACCCACGCCCCGGAAGCGGCGCGGCGGCAGCTGCCAGACCACCACCTGGGTGAGCAGCATCAGGGCGGTCGAGGAGACGAGCAGGATCCACGCCAGGCCGGTCTGCTCGTTCAGCGACCACCACAGCACGGCGGCCCACACCAGCCAACTGCCCGGCACGCCGGGGGTGAGGACCCCGAACAGGCCGAGGAGCATGACCGCCGCGACCATCAGGAGCTGCCACACACCCACGCGCCCAGCCTCTCCCAGACCGGGCGTTCCCGCAGGTCGCGAGACCCGAACGAGCGGACGACAGGCCCTCGGGCCACCCAGCCCGTACGAGAGGGGCTGGGTGGCCCTAGCGGGCCACCCAGCCCCTCTCGTACGCGTGCCAGCCCAGCTGGAGGCGGGTCGTGACGGCGGCCAGCTCCATCAGGCCCTTCACCCGGCGCTGGACCGTGCGCAGACCCAGGTCCAGCTGCTTGGCCACGCTCGCGTCGGTCATGCCGGCGAGCAGCAGGGAGAGGATCTCCAGGTCGGTGGTGTCCGGGCCGGGGGCCTGCTCCTCGGTGACCTGGGCGCCCGCGCCCAGCCGCAGCGGCAGCGCCTCCCGCCAGACCGCCTCGAAGAGGCCCATCAGCGACTCCAGGAGGCCGCTCGCGTGCACCACCAGTGCGGCCGGCTCCGCGCCGCGGCCGGTCAGCGGGACCATCGCGAGGCTGCGGTCGGCCACCACCAGCTTGGTCGGCACCCGGTCCACCACCCGGATCCGCTCCTCGCGGCCGAGCGCCGCCGACAGTTCGAGGAGGCCGCTGGGGAGGGTCAGCACCTCCCGCTCGACCACCACCCGGTAGCGCACGCCCCGCCCGGCGGCCAGCTCCTCGGCGTCGTTCTCCATGCCGGAGACGGCGATCGGCTTGCCGGTGACGAGCGCGCAGACCTCCTCGGTGGCGCCGAGCTGGAGCTGGAGGAAGCGGTGGGTGACGGCGCTCGCGCCGGTCACCACCTCGACCAGATCGTGCACGGCCGGTTCGGTCGCCTCGGCCCGGTACTCCTCCGCGAGCAGAGCCGCCGCCAGCTCGGCCTGCTCCAGTTCGTGCCGCTGCTGGGTGAGGAGCGCGCCGAGCGCGACCCCGGGCGGCGCGGCCACCCAGCGGCCGGTGCGCGCCGAGGACTGGGCGGCGAGCCCCTGCGCCTCCAGGCGGCGCAGTGCCCGCTCGGTGTCGTGCTCGGGCAGCGAGAGCCGGTGCGCCAGGTCCGTGACCTCGGCCGCCCCGAGCGCGATCAGCGCCCGGTACGCCGACTCCTGCCGCTCGTCCAGTCCTATCGCTCCCAGCATCGGTTCCCGCCCCTCGCCGTGCGTCCGGAGGGCGGCGCGCGATGTTCCGCGCACGGGTTCCGGAGGCATTCGTTCCGTTGGTGACCTGGCGGGAATCGGCCACGGCGTATTCCCGCCTCGCCCATCATCCCTGTACCGCCCCCACCTCTGCCAATGTGGCGCCACCGCAGCACCAACCGCCTCCGGATACAGGTGACTTGCGCTTGTTGTCCGGATTCAGATGGGGAGAGCGATGCGCCCGATTTCGCGTACGGCCCTGGGGGCGGCGACCGCCGCCGTCCTGGCCGTCACCGCGGCCCTGCCGTCCGTCGCGGCCCAGCCGCCGGCCGGCGGCCCCGCCGAACGCCTACCGGTTGGCAGCGAGACCCAGGCCCCCGTCGGGGAGCGTCGCGGGACGGGGATCCTCCCGGCCGACGGCCGGGGGAGGCCCGCCACGGTGACCCTGGTCACCGGCGACCGCGTCCTGGTCGGCAGCGACGAGCGGGGCAACCCCGTCGCCACCGTCCTGCCCCGTGAGGACGGCACCGTGCCGCTCGTCCAGACCCGCCGCTCGGGCCCGGACCTCTACGTCTACCCCGAGGGCGCCACCGAGGCGCTCGCCGCCGACCGGGTCGACGAGGAACTGTTCAACGTCACCGGCCTGGTCCGCCAGGGATACGACGACGCCTCCACCACCACGCTGCCGCTGATCGCCGTCCACGGCTCCGACCTCGGCCGCTCCCCCCTCACCGCCCCGCGCGGCGCCCGCCGCGGCCAGGTCCTCAGGACGATCGGCGGGGTCGCCCTCACGGCCGAGAAGAAGCAGGCCGCCACCTTCTGGGCCGAGGTCTCCGCCCCCACCGCCCGCGCCTCCACCACCGGCCTGGACAAGCTGTGGCTGGACCGCAAGGTCGAGGCCACCCTGGAACGCTCCACCACGCAGGTGCACGCCCCCGAGGCGTGGGCCGCCGGCTACGACGGCACCGGCACCAAGGTCGCCGTCCTCGACACCGGCGCCGACGCCGAACACCCCGACCTCAAGGGCCGGATCGTCGCCTCGGAGAACTTCACCGGCTCCGACACCACCGACGACCGCCAGGGCCACGGCACCCACACCCTCTCCACCGTCGGCGGCTCCGGCGCGGCGAGCGGCGGCAAGAAGAAGGGAGTCGCCCCCGGCGCCCAGCTCCTCAACGGCAAGGTCCTCGACGACTCCGGATCCGGCGCCACCTCGTGGATCATCGCCGGCATGGAGTGGGCCGTCGCCCAGGGCGCCGACGTCGTCTCGATGAGCCTCGGCAACCCCTCCGAGACCGACTGCGACGACCCGATGTCCGCCGCCGCCGAACAACTCGCCCAGAACAAGGGCACCTTGTTCGTCGTCGCCGCCGGGAACACCGGCCCGGCCCTCAACTCCGTCTCCTCGCCCGGCTGCGCGCCCGGTGTCCTCACCGTCGGCGCCACCGACCGCGACGACTCCACCGCCCGGTTCTCCAGCCGCGGCCCGACCGCCAACGAGGCGCACACCCTCAAGCCGGAGATCGCCGCCCCCGGCGTCGGCATCTCCGCCGCCGCGGCCGGCGGCCGGGGCCTCTACGCGTACCAGGCGATGTCCGGTACGTCGATGGCCACCCCGCACGTCGCCGGCGCCGCAGCCGTCCTGAAGCAGCGTCACCCCGACTGGACCGCCCAGCAGTTGAAGGCGGCCCTCGTCTCCTCGGCCGAGACCGGCATCCCCGGCGACGTCCGGGAGACCGGAGGCGGCCGGCTCGACGTCAAGGCCGCGATCGACCAGACGGTGCTCTCCGCCCCCGCCGTCCAGGGCGGCACCTACCACTGGCCGCAGGACAGGAGCGACCGCACCACCGTCACCGTCCCCTACACCAACACCTCCGAGGCCCCGGTCACCCTCGACCTCGCCGTCGAGAAGGTCACCGGCAACGACGGCTCCACCGTCCGGTCCTCCGTCGCCCGCCTCGGCAAGCGCAGGGTCGAGGTCCCGCCCGGCGCGACCGTCGAGGTCCCGCTGGCCCTCGACCCCACCGCACACCTGGAGCGCGCGCAGTACGGCGACGTCACGGGCAGGGTCGTCGCCACCGCCCGCGGTGGCGTCCACGTCTCCACCCCCTTCTCCCTGCATGTCGAGCCCGAGACGGTCACCCTCCGCGTCAAACTGATCGACCGCCTGGGCAGGCCGGCCGGCGGCCCCTCCTCGCTCGACGTCATCGGCACCGACACCGCGACCGGCGAGCGCCGGTTCAACGAGGGCGCCGCCGACCAGGTCTTCCGGGTCCGCCCCGGCGGCTACTTCCTCACCTCCTTCGTCGCCACCCCCGACGCCGGTGAGGGCGCCACGCTGACCGACTCGCTCACCCACCTGGCCCGCCCGCAGCTGGAGGTCAGGAAGGACACCACCGTCGTCCTGGACGCCCGCCGGGCCGCCCGCCTCTCGGTGCGCACCGACCGCCCTTCCGAGGTCCGCGGCGCCACCCTCGCGTTCGCCCGCTCCTGGGACGACGTCTGGATGCACGCCGGCACCGCCATCGGCCCGCGCACCATCCGCTCCTACTTCGCCTCCGTCGAGGGCGAGGCCCGCGACGGCTCCTTCGAGTCCGGCAGCTACTGGCGCGCCGCCGCCCCGCAGCTCTCCTCGCTGCGCACCGGCGACGGCACGGACCTGCACGCGGTGACCGCCTCCACCGGCTCCGACAACCTCGACGGCACCGGGTCCGCCCGGCTCGTCGACGCCGGCACCGGCACCCCGGACGAGCTCAAGGCCGCCGGCGTCCAGGGCCGTCTCGCCCTGGTCCGCGTCCCCGACGACACCACCGGCGTCGCCGCCCTGGCCAGGGACGCCAAGGCCGCCGGCGCGGTCGGTGTCGTCGTCCACCGCGCCTCACCGCACCGCTGGTACCCGGCCGGCGGCTTCACCGGCGCCGGCCTGCCGGTCCTCGCGGTCCCGGCCGCCGAGGCGGGCGTCCTCCTCGGCAAGCTCGCCGCCGGCGAGGTCACCCTGCGCTGGAAGGCCACCGCCAAGCCCTCGTACGTCTACAGCCTCGCCTTCCCCGAGACCGGCGAGGTCGGGCGCGACCGCGAGTACCGGGTCCGCGACTCCCGCCTCGGCCGCTCGGAGGTCTCCTACGGTTCGGCGGGCGTCGCCGCGGACTTCATGAACTTCCCCGCCGCGTACCGCCCGAACGGCACCTCCGCCGGCTTCGCCGGCCTGGAGACCGTCCCCGCCCCGGGCAGCCGCACCGAGTACTACACGCCCGGCGACACCTCCTGGCGGCAGCTGACCGGCAGCAGCTTCCCCTACGGCGAGCTGATGGTCGGCGACCGGCACGCCTACACCGCGGGCGAGCGCCGCACCGAGCGCTGGTACGACGGCGTCGTCGTCCCGACCGCCCCGCGCGACGACTCCGGCGCCCCCGTCCTCGTCTCCGAGCGGCAGGGCGACCTCATCGGCTTCGCCGCCGCGATGTGGGGCGACGGCGTCCACCACGCCGAGCCGGGCTCCTTCGGCGACCTCGGCAACCTGCGGCTGCGCCGCGACGGCGAGCTGATCGGCGAGAACGCCTGGCCCTTCGGAGCCTTCCGGGTGCCCGCCGAGCGCGGCACGTACGAGCTGGAACAGAACACCACGAAGATCGGCAACCGGAACTGGGCCCGCTCCACCTCCGTACAGTCGATCTGGAAATTCACCTCCCAGCTCGACGAGACGGTCTATTCTCAGGGCATCCCGATTCTCTTCCCCCGGTACGACCTGCCGGTGGACGGACTCAAGACCCTCGCCGCCACCGACGGCCAGCGGATCCGCCTCTCCGTGACGGGTCACGCCGGGTACCGGCCGGGCGCACTCACCTCGGCCTCCCTCTCGTACTCCTACGACGAGGGCACCACCTGGACCGAGGCGCCGGTCGCCAAGGCGGGCGGCGAGTGGATCGCGACCGTGAACCACACGGGCGCGACGGGCAGGCCGGTCACCCTGAAGACCGAACTGACGGACGCCAAGGGCAACTCCGTCACCCAGACCGTGGTCCGCGCTTACGACGTGCGCTGACCACGACGGTCCGCCGGACGTCCTTCCCGTGGGGGGTGGGGTCGTCCGGCGGACCACCCATTCGCAGCAACGGTTTTTCCCGTGTCCCGTTCTCCCGGGCCGCCCGCGGTGGACAATAGGGGCATGACGCAGCAGGGGGACAACTGGTGGGACGCGCTCTACGACGAAGCGGCGGAGGACGGCGCCCCGGCGTCTCCGGGTGACACCCTCGACGCCCGCTTCGCCTCCGCCACCCGGGCCACCGCGCCCGAACCCCCCGCCCCACCGCCGGCACCTCCCACCCCCGCGCCCCCGGAGCCCCCGGCCCCGCCGCGCACGGAGGCCCTCACCCCGGCCCCTGTCCCGGCTCCGGTCCCCGCACCGGACCCGCCCGCCCGCCCCGTCGCGCCGCCCGTACCGTCCGCGCCGCCGGCGCCCGCGGTGTTCGGACCGGCGCCCTGGGAGGCGCCCGGCACCGGCCCCCGCACCTTCCCTGCACCGCCCGCACCACCCTCAGCGCCCGCGCCGCCTTCATCGCCCGCGCCCTCCGCATCGCCCGCGCCCCCCGCGCCCTCCGCATCGCCCGCACCGCCCGCGCCCTCCGCGTCGCCATCGCCGACCCGGGAGCCCGAGCACCAGCAAGAGCACCAGCCCGAGCCGGTCGCCGCGACCCGGGCAGGACGGCAGCCGGCCGACGACGCCACCGTGCGGGTGCACCTGCCCGCCGGGCACGAGGCGACGGTCCAGGTGCCGGTGGCCGCGCCGGTCCCCCGGCCCCGTACCGGCTTCGTCGGCAGCCGGCCGCCCACCTACGAGGCCGAGCCGACCGCGCTGCCCACCGCGCGCCCCGGCGAGCTCGGCGACCTGGTCGCCGACACCGTCCTCGACGGTGCCCGCTACGGCACCGCCACCCTCCGCGCCGCCTCCGTGCGCGGCGACTCCGCCCGCTACCGGGGCGAGCCCCGCCGGGACGCGCTGCTCACCGCCCGCTTCGGGCACGACGAGACCGCCCTGGTCCTCGTCGCCGTCGCCGCCGGCTCCCGCGCCGCCGACGAGGCCCACCTCGCCGCCGCCGACGCCTGCCGCTGGATCGGCGAGGCCGTCGGACGCAGCCACGCCCGGCTCGCCGAGGACATCCGCTCGGGCCGCCGCGGCGACCTCAAGTCGGGGCTGCACCGTCTCACCGACCGCACCTACGGACGGCTCCGCGCCCGCGCGATCGAGCGGGGCGTGGCGCCCGACCTGTACACCGCGACCCTGCGTTGCCTCCTCATCCCCGCCGACCCGGACTGCCGCACCCGGGTCTTCTTCGGGGTCGGCGGCGGCGGACTCTTCCGGCTCCGCGACGGGGCCTGGCAGGACATCGAACCGCTGCTGCCCGACCCGGCGTCGGTCACCGGCGCCCCGGTCGTCGGCTTCGGTTCGACCCCGGCGCACGGGACGCCCGAGGCGACCGAGGAGGGCGACCGGCTCACCATGGACCTCGGGATCACCACCGCCCCGGGGCCGCTCGTGGAGGAGCCCGTCCCGCCGCCCGCCGAACCCTTCCGCTTCCGCGCCTCCGTGGCCCGCCCCGGCGACACCCTGCTCCTCGCCTCGCCCGGTCTCGCCGAACCGATGCGCGGCGAGCCCGAGCTCGCCCGCGAGCTGGCGGCCCGCTGGACCGGCGCCGAACCGCCCGGCCTCGCCGCCTTCCTCGCCGACACCCAGCTGCGGGTGACGGGGTACGCCGATGACCGTACGGGGGCCGCCGTCTGGGAGGCGTGACCGGCCGGGCCGTGTGTTGATGGATCCATGGCCAAACAGAACGTAGCGGAACAATTCGTCGACATCCTCGTCCGCGCCGGTGTGCAGCGGCTGTACGGCGTCGTCGGCGACAGCCTGAACCCGGTCGTCGACGCCATCCGGCGCAACCCCGCCATCGACTGGATCCAGGTACGCCACGAGGAGACCGCCGCGTTCGCCGCGGGCGCCGAGGCGCAGATCACCGGGCGCCTCGCGGCCTGCGCGGGCTCCTGCGGCCCGGGCAACCTCCACCTCATCAACGGCCTGTACGACGCCCACCGCTCGATGGCCCCCGTGCTCGCCCTCGCCTCCCACATCCCGTCCAGCGAGATCGGGCTCGGCTACTTCCAGGAGACCCATCCCGACCAGCTGTTCCGCGAGTGCAGCCACTACAGCGAACTCATCTCCAACCCCAAGCAGATGCCCCGGCTGCTGCACACCGCCGTCCAGCACGCCGTCGGCCGCGGCGGCGTCTCGGTGGTCGCCCTCCCCGGCGACATCGCCGACCAGCCCGCGCCCGAGAAGGCCGCCGGATCGGCGCTCGTCACCACGCGCCCCACCGTCCGCCCCGGCGACTCCGAGATCGACGCCCTGGTGCGGATGATCGACGCGGCCGAGCGGGTGACGCTCTTCTGCGGCAGCGGCACCGCGGGCGCCCACGCCGAGGTGATGCAGTTCGCCGAGCGGCTGGCGGCCCCCGTCGGACACGCCCTCCGGGGCAAGGAGTGGATCCAGTACGACAACCCCTTCGACGTCGGCATGAGCGGACTCCTCGGCTACGGCGCCGCCTACGAGGCCACCCACGAGTGCGATCTGCTGATCCTGCTCGGCACCGACTTCCCGTACAACGCCTTCCTCCCCGACGACGTCCGGATCGTGCAGATCGACGTCCGCCCCGAGCACCTGGGCCGCCGCTCCCGGCTCGACCTCGCCGTCTGGGGGGACGTCCGGGAGACCCTCCGGTGCGTGATCCCCCGGATCAGGGCCCGCACCGACCGCCGCTTCCTCGACAAGATGCTGAAGAAGCACGCCGACGCCCTGGAGGGCGTCGTGAAGGCGTACACCCGCAAGGTCGAGAAGCACACCCCGATCCACCCCGAGTACGTCGCCTCCGTCCTCGACGAACTCGCCGACGACGACGCCGTGTTCACCGTCGACACCGGCATGTGCAACGTCTGGGCGGCGCGCTACCTCACCCCCAACGGGCGCCGCAGGATCATCGGTTCCTTCAGTCACGGCTCGATGGCCAACGCGCTGCCGCAGGCGATCGGCGCCCAGTTCACCGACCGGGGCCGACAGGTCGTCACGCTCTCCGGCGACGGCGGCTTCACCATGCTCATGGGCGACTTCCTCACCCTGGTCCAGTACGAACTGCCGGTGAAGATCGTGCTGTTCAACAACTCCGCGCTCGGCATGGTCGAGCTGGAGATGCTGGTCGCGGGACTGCCCTCGTACGGGACGACCAACCGCAACCCGGACTTCGCGGCCGTCGCCCGCGCGGCCGGCGCCTACGGGGTGCGCGTCGAGAAGCCCAAGCACCTGGCGGGCGCCCTCAAGGACGCCTTCCGGCACAAGGGCCCCGCCCTGGTCGACGTCGTCACCGACCCCAACGCCCTCTCCATCCCTCCGAGGATCAGCGCCGAGATGGTCACCGGCTTCGCCCTGTCCGCCGGCAAGATCGTCCTCGACGGGGGAGTGGGCCGGATGCTCCAGATGGCCCGGTCCAACCTGCGCAACGTGCCGAGGCCCTGAGCCGCCCGGGGCTCCGCGCATGCGGGCAGGCTCGCGGGGCAGGCTTCCCCGTGAGCCTGTTCGACACGATCGTGGGTGGGGGGCTATGGCCGGGAAGGCGCGACAGCCGACTCAGATGCTCAGAAAGGTGGGGGGAGCGGACCTGACCGCGGTGCCGGAGCTCCGGCACGCGTTACGCGAACTCCTCGGCGCCTGGGGCGAGCCCGGCGCCGGCGACGTCGCCGAACTGCTCACCAGCGAACTCGTCACCAACGCGCTCGTCCACACCGCGAACGGAGCGGTGGTGACCGCCACGGTCGACCCGGTCCAGCTCCGGGTCGAGGTCCGTGACTTCGAGCGCGGACTCACCGGCCCGCTCGTACCGCCCGCCGACGACGGTACGCACGGCCGGGGGCTCTTCCTCGTCAGGGAACTCGCCGACTCCTGGGGGATCGAGGAGCGCGGCGCCGGCAAGGTCGTCTGGTTCGAACTGAACGGCGGGGCCGCCTGAGAGGCGGCCCCGCCGTCCGGGTCCTGCGCGGTCCCGCTAGCCGAGCTGGCGCTTCATCTCGGAGAGTTCGCGCTCCAGGTTGTCGAACTCCGCGATCCGGGGGAGCGACTGGGTGTCGTCCTCCGCGGTGAGGTCCACCGTGCGGGCGTCGCCGCGGGCGTCACTCCGCCCGACGGCTTGCAGGGAGGGCCGGGGCCGTAGCGGCAGTTGTCCCGGGTCCGGTATGGCGGGTTCCGCGACGGCGGCGGAGACCGCCGGCGTCGCGGAACCCGGCCCGGACCCGGGGGCCTGGCCCCCGCCGGTCCCGGTGGCGGTGCCGAGCGCCGCCACCTCCACCTGGCGTCCGCCGCCGCGCCCGAAGGCCCGGTGCTGGCGGTTGAGCGCCTTGATCTGCGCCCGGTCGAGCTTGGCCTGCTCGCGCCGGCGGATCCGGTTCTGCTCCTTCTCCCGCCGGTCCTCGCGGACCTCGTCCACCGCCTCGTCCAGGGTCCGTACGCCCTCCAGGAGCATCAGCGACCAGGCCGCGAAGGTCTCGCGCGGAGCCCGTATCCACCGCACGATGCGGATCTGCGGCAGCGGGCGGGGCACCAGGCCCTGCTCGCGGAGCGCCGCCCGGCGGGTCTGCTTCAGCGCGCGGTCGAAGAGGACCGCCGCCGAAAGGGACATCCCCGCGAAGAACTGCGGGGCCCCGTCGTGGCCCAGGCCGCGCGGCGCGTGCACCCAGTTGAACCAGGCCGCCGCGCCCGCGAAGAGCCAGACCAGGAGACGCGAGCCGAGGGCCGCGTCGCCGTGGCTGGCCTCGCGGACGGCGAGCACCGAGCAGAACATCGCGGCGCCGTCGAGGCCGAACGGGACCAGGTACTCCCAGCCGCCGGTCAGGTTGAGGTTCTGCCGGCCGAAGCCGACGAGCCCGTGGAAGGAGAGCGCCGCCGCGACCGCGGCGCAGCAGAACAGCAGCCCGTACGAGGCGAAGCCGTAGATGGCCTCCTTGCGTCTGCGCCGCTCCTCGCTGCGCTCCCAGGAGTCCTCGGCCGCGGCCTGGTCACCGGCGCGCTTCCCGCGCGCGAGCACCGCAACCGCCGTCAGGACTCCGGCCACCAGCACGCCGCCCGGAAGCAGCCAGTCCAGCGATATGTCGGTCAGTCTCATGCGGTGTCCCTCGCATCGCAGTGGGGCGTTTGGCCGCCCATACTGTCCGACCGATCGGCGGGCACACGGGGTTTCGGGGCAAGAGCACGCCAACGGGGGCTCAGGGCATACGAATAGGTACCTTCTGGTCGAACGACCGGCCGCGAGGTCGCAGCGGCGTTCGATTCACGTCACTCGTGGGGGTGGTGTGAGCCGTGGGGGGCGGCGGGCGGCTCAGGCGGTCGCGGCGAGGCGGCGGACCCGGTCCGCGTCACAGGTGCGGGGGCAGGTGATGCAGGTGTCCTCGGGGCGCAGCGTGTAGAAGAAGCAGCAGGTGGCCCGGTCCCGGGTGGCGCGCGGCGTCCCGTCCGGCGCCTCGGCCCCCGGCAGCGGACGGAACGCCGCCCCGCCCGCGTACGGCTTCTCCGGCCTGCCCGTCGTCCCCGGCAGCAGCCGCTCGAGCTCGGACATCGCCCGCTCCTCCTCGCCGAGCAGGGCGCCGATGTACCAGAGGCTCTCCACGATCTCGTCCGTCACCATCCCCCACAGGGCGCGCCGGCCACGCCGCATCCGGGGGCCGAAGCCGGTGAGCAGGGCCTCGAAGTGCTCGGCGAGCGAGGCGCGCACCTCCGCGCGCAGCGCGTCCTCGTCGGGGACGACCCGGGCGCCGGGGAGGCCGGCGGCGGGGTCGTCCGGCAGGCAGGCGAACTCCTCGACGCGGACCGTCATCCGGCCCAGGGCCCGCTGGAAGGAGACGGCGTCGACGGGGAGGCGGGGGACCCTGCGGTGCAGGAACCACGGGACGGTGACCAGGAGGCAGGCGGGCCAGGCGTACCGGTGGAGACCGAAGCTGGCCACGACGTCGGGGCGGGCCTGCTGCCCGTAGTCGCGGAGCACCTGCGCGTTGTCCCAGGCGAGGAAGGCGTCGAGGGCGGCACCGCCGGCCGCCAGCTCCGCGGCGCCGACCCAGCCGGCACCGTGCGGCAGCCGTTCGTCCCCGGCCGACTCCTCGATCCGCAGGCCGGAGAAGACCTCGGCGAGTCGGGCGTACGAGGCCGCGACGGGCGAGGCGAGGGGCGAGGACAGCAGGGCGTGGACGGTCATGCGGACCACCGAATCGCGATCGTTAGCAGGTTAGCCTTACCTTACCCGAAACGTCATCGCGTCTCACCACCGGCGCCCCGCGGGCTGCCCGCCACCCGTGGGCGCGATCCCACGGAACGGTCATTTCGCCTATGGTGCACAGGGGACCCCGGTATCGCGAGCCGGGCCCGGCACGAGGCCGCAGGAGGACCCGGGTGGAGCAGGGCGCAGCGCGCGAGCGGGCGACGGAGGGACCGTCCGTGCGATTCGGCGACCCCGGGGACGGACGGCGGGACGACACCTACGGGACCGCCCGCGGAGCCTCCCCCCGGGAGGGGCGCGGAGCGGCGGACGGCGGGTACGGCGCCGCACCGGAGGGCCCGCGCGTCCCCGAGCAGGCCCGCGGCGAGCACACCCACGGCGAGACCCCCCTCCCCTTCCCCGGCGACGGCCCCCGCGCCGTGCGCCGGCACTCCGTCCGCGGCCAGATCCTTGACGCCCTGCGCACCGCCCTCGTCGCCGGCGAGCTGCGCCCCGGAGAGGTGTACTCCGCGCCCGCCCTCGGCGAGCGCTTCGGCGTCTCCGCCACCCCCGTCCGCGAGGCCATGCAGCGCCTCGCCGTCGAGGGCGCCGTCGAGGTCGTCCCCAACCGGGGCTTCCGCGTCGTCGTCCGCACCCCCCGCGAGCTCGCCGAGCTGGCCGAGGTCCGGGCGCTGATCGAGGTCCCCGTCATGCTCCGGCTGGCCCGCACCGTCCCGGCCGCCCGCTGGGCCGGGCTCCGCCCGCTCGCCGAGGCCACCGGCGCCGCCGCCGCCCGCGGCGACCGCGCCCACTACGCCGAGACCGACCGCGCCTTCCACCGCGCCGTCCTCGCCCTCGCCGGCAACGAGCAGCTCCTGGCCGTCGCCGACGACCTCCACCGCCGCTCCCAGTGGCCCCTCCTCAGCGCCCCGGTCCCGCGCCACGCGGACCTCGTCGCGGACGCCGCCGAGCACAGCGCCCTCCTGGACGCCCTCGCCGCGCAGGACCTCCCGGTCGTCGAGGCCCTCGTGCGCGAGCACTTCACGGGCGCGAACGGAGAGGTGTGAGCCTCCGCTAGGCTGGGTTGATCATGTCAATCCACCGAGTCACAGGGGGACTTCGGATGAGGACAGGTTTACGTGCCACGGCCGTCGCGGCGGCGCTGCTGATCGGCCTGACGGGATGCGCGGGCGACGCCCTCGACGCCCTCGACGAGGCCACGGGCGAGGGCGACAACATCTCGCTCGACGCGACCGGGCTGTCCCGCGCGCTGCCGCGCGACACCGACGTAGGTGACGCGTTCCAGGGCAGCGCGCCGGTCACGGCCCAGGGCGCCGAGGCGGTCGAGCTCTGCACCGGGCGGACGGACGCGCCCTGCGAGGGCGTCACGCTCGGCGGACTGCGGGAGACCGTGGCGGGCGGCTCCTCCGACCAGCGGATCGACTACCTGCTCTTCGTCTTCGGTTCGCAGGAGCAGGCCACCACCCACGTGGAGAAGATGACGGCCGGCTGGAAGAAGGCCGACGTCCAGAAGAAGCGCTCCGTGAAGCCGCTGACCTTCGACAGCGGCGCCGACACCACCGAGGCGTTCACCTACAGCGATCCGGAGGGGACCAACGTCTACATGCGTGTCGGCTCGGTCGTCTCCTACGTCGCGGGCAGCCGCGTCTCCGCCGAGAAGGCGCAGGAGGCGGCGAAGATGCAGGCCGACCGGATCAGGACCATCGCGGCGGGCCACGACCCGAAGAAGTGACCCCCGTCCCGGGGGGACCGGACCCGTGACGGGACGGTCTCCCCGGGCTCCGCGCCCACTAAGGTCGTGGTCGACAGTCGCCCGTACCGCGCCGCCGTGAGGTTGCCCCATGCCGTCCGCGACCCCGTCCCCGGCGGACGGACGCCGACCTTCCCCCACGGGTACGCATCCCGGGGCCGCCGCCCTGCTCGGCTGGCTCACCGACCCCGACGCCCCCCGCCTGTGCCTGGTCACCGGCGCCCCGGGCAGCGGCAAGACCGCCCTGCTCGGCTGGCTCGCCGCCCACGGGACCCGGGCCCGGCGCGGCCGGCGGCGCACCGACCGGATCCTCGTCCCGCTCGCCGGGCAGAGCGCCCTCGGCACGGCCTGGACGCTGGCGAACCGGCTGGGCGTGGTCGCCAGGACACCGGCCGACCTCGGCCACGCGCTCGCCACCAGCGAGGCCCGCCGCACCGGCCGGACCGTGCTGCTCCTCACCGATCTGCACGCCGCCGCCGAACCGGACGCCGTCACCGAGCTGCTCGCCGGACTCGCCGAGGTCGGGCGGATCCGGCTCGTCGTGGAGACCCGTACCGGCACCCGGCCGCCGCGCGCCGCCCGTACCACCGTGGTCGACCTCGACGGGGAGGGGAGCCCGGAGCCCGCGCGGGCGGTCCCGCCGCTCCCCGACCTCTCCGATCCCGTCGCCGTCTGCGCCGCCGACCCCCTCCTCGTCACCACCGGCTACACCACCGCCTCCGCCGACGACCACGGCGGGCTGCGCGACGCCTGGCTGCGGGCCGGGCAGGCGCTGTGCGCGGCGGACGGACCGGCTGACCGGGCGCTGGTGCTGCTCACTGCGCTCGGCGACGGGGCCGACCCCCGGCTGCGGCCCGCCCTCACCGCACGGGCGGCGCCGGCGGCGTGGCGGGTGCGGTGGGCCCGGCACCGGGGCGACGTCTCCCCACCGTGGCCCGGCCCGGTCGCCGTGCTCGGCGCCACGGCCGGCGGGCCCTCGGCCGAGCTCGTGCTCGTCGGCGACCGCACGGGCACGGTCCGGCTGCTGCGGGAGGCGGACGCCTCCGGCGAGGGGCGGCTCGCCCACCGGGTCGGCGGCCGGATCACCGCCCTCGCGCCCACCGCCGACGGGACGGTGCTGCTGCTCGACGAGCGCGGCCGGCTGCACACCGTACGGGGCACGGCGCCCCGCCCGCCGTATCTGGAGCGGCTCACCGAGGCTGTCTCCACCACCCTCTCCCGGCACCCCGGCACGGCGCTCGCGGCCATCGCGGGCTCCGTGGTGGTGGGGGACCGGCTCGGCTCGGTCCACGCCTTCGGCGTCAACGGCCTCCACCAGGCCGCCTCGCACAGCGGCCGGGTCACCGCCGTGACAGCCGTCGAGTCGGAGGCGCCGTTCGTCTGCTCGGGCGGCGCCGACGGGACCGTACGGCTCTGGACACCGGGGCGGGCGCCGGTCCCCGAACCGCTGGCGGAGCGCCCGTCGCCCGTCGTCGCCCTGCACGCCGCCCCGGCCCCCGGCGGCCCGCTGGTCGCGGCCGCCTGGGCCGACGGACGGGTCGAGCTGATCCCGGCCGAGGGAGGCCGGCGGCTCGCCTTCCGGCCGGGCCCGGCGGTCCGCGCCGTCGCGGTCACGGCCACCGGTGCCCTCCTCGTCGGAACGGACGAGAGCCTCATCTGCCTGGAGCCGAGGGGCGAGTGAGGGTGCGTCATCCCTCGATCGGCAGGTGACCGAGCGTCACCGTGGCCTGCGGGGGCGCCTGTCGGTCACATGGCCGTCCGGGGTGTCAACTGCCCCGCCAGCCACGTCGGTACGCCGCCGAGGAGGCGGAAGAGGCGCCGGGCCTCGGCGCGCAGCCGGCCCGCCTCCGGCTCCGTCTCTGTGTCGGCCAGGGCCGTGAGCGCCGGGGCCGTCCCCACCAGATAGCCCAACTCCTCCCGGATCCGGAGCGATTCGGCGAAGCCGTGCCGGGCCTCCGCCAGCTCGCCCTCGCGCAGCGCGAGACCGGCGAGATGGCGCCAGGTGGAGGAGAGCAGCAGCGAGTCGCCCTGCGCGGTGGCACCGGCGTGCGCGCGGCGGTACGCGGCCCGGGCCGCCTGCGGGGAGTCGCCCAGGTTCTGGGCGATCAGCCCGCGCCGGTAGTCCAGGAGCGGCCGGCCCGCCTCCGAGGGGGCGATGAGGGCGGCCGCGCGGCCCAGCGCCATCCGGGCCTCGTCGGCGCGGTCCCTGACCCCCAACAGGGTGGAGGCGTAAGCGAGATAGCCACGTTCGCAGGCCGCCGCCCCGCGCTCCTCGTCGCTGCTCGCGACCGCCTCGGCGGCGCGCAGCGCCTCCTCGGCCTCGGCCCAGCCCTGTTCGGTGTAGAGGCAGCGCTCGATCAGCAGCGCGGCCCGTTCGAGCGCGGCGGCCGGTTCGTGGGCCCGGGGGGCGAGCAGCGCCGCCGCGTCGGCCCAGCAGCCGCGTGAGCGGAGCCGCCACACGGCGGTCTCCACCGGAGTCTCCTTGCCGTGGGCGGGGGACGGGCTTCCGCCGCCCCCTGATTCGGAACCAGACATGGCGGTGTCCGCCACATTGCCCTCCCCGAGCGCGCCATCGAGCTGTTGAGTAGGACGGCATCTCAGCACGAACGGCCGCACCCGGCCAAGGGGTCGGGTGAAAAATTTCACAAAGCCGCGGGACGCGCGTGACGCCCCGCCGGGACCGGGTCCGACGGGGCGTCAGGGGGCGCCGAGGCCCGTGATCACGGGGGTGATCAGGGAGAGGCGTGGTGCGGCGGCCCCCGCCGGAGGGGCGGACCCGGGGGCCCGCCGCCACTCCTCCGGACTCAACCGAAGGAGTGAATTCCGCACCGGGGGGCGGCCGCGTCAGCTCATCCGCAGGGCCAGGAAGAAGTCGAGCTTGTCCTCCAGACGGGACAGATCGCGGCCCGTCAGCTGCTCGATCCGGCCCACCCGGTAACGCAGCGTGTTCACGTGCAGGTGCAGCCGCGTCGCACAGCGCGTCCAGGAGCCGTCGCAGTCCAGGAACGCCTCCAGGGTCGGGATCAGCTCCGCCCGGTGGCGCCGGTCGTAGTCCCGCAGCGGGTCGAGCAGCCGGGCCGTGAAGGCGCGCCGCACGTCGTCCGGGACGAACGGCAGCAGCAGGACGTGCGAGGCCAGCTCGTGGTGCCCGGCCGCGCAGACCCGGCCCGGGCGGGCGGCGGCGACCCGGCGGGCGTGCCGGGCCTCCTCCAGGGCGCCGCGCAGCCCCTCGGCCGAGTGCACGGCGGCGCTGACGCCCAGCGTGAGCCGCCCGTCGTCGGCGAGGCCGGCCGAGAGCGGAGCGCGTACCGCCGCGAGCAGGGCGTCGGCGTGCAGGCCCAGGGCGGTCGCCGGGCCGTCGTCCTCGCTCTCCGGCAGCGGCCCGGCCGCCAGCGGCACCAGGGCGATGGCCTCGTCGCCGGTGTGGGCCACCGCGATGCGGTCGGCGGACTCGGCGCCGACGGTCGACGGGTCGACCAGGATCTCCTCCAGGAGCGCCTGGGTGACCGGTCCCGGCTCCACCGGAGACTGCCCGCCCTCCTGGTCCCACTCGACGCGGGCGACGACGACCTGCCAGTGCGGGGCGGCGCCGAGGCCGGGCAGCAGCACCGGGGCGGCGACCCGGAGGCGGGCCGCGATCTCGGCGGGAGCAGCGCCCGTCTGGACCAGCTCCAGGACCTCCTGGGCGAGCCGGCGCCGGACCGTGCGGGCCGCGTCGCGCCGGTCGCGCTCGACGGAGATCAGCTGGGTGACGCCCTGGAGCAGGTCGAGACGGGCGGCGGGCCAGTCCCCGGCGTCCGCCTCGACGGCGAGCAGCCAGTCGGACAGGACGGTCTCGCGGACGTCCCGGGAGGCGGGGGCCGCGGCCCGGCCGGTGTTCCGGATCGGGAAGAGCGAGTACGCGGTGCCCTGGGCGGTCAGCCGGTGCGGGCCGCGCCGGCCGGTCCGGGTGGCCGCCAGGTGCTCGCCCGCCAGTCCGGCCGCGAGGGCCGGGTCCAGCGGGTCGCCGGCGCCCGCGATCTGCCGCCCGGTGGGGGAGAGGACCCAGGCGCGCAGGTCCAGGTCGGAGCCGAGCAGGTCGAGCACGGCCTCCGGGCCGCCACCCGCCGGTCCGGAGGTCATCAGACGCCTGTGGCGATCGACGACGGCCGCCAGGTCGCCGGCGCGCTCGCCGGACACCTGTCGAACGACATGTTCCGTGATCGTCGCGAACGCAACGGATTCGTTGACCGCGAACAGCGGCAGCCGGTGGCGTGAACACGCCTGTACGAGATCGTCGGGGATGTCGCCCAGCTCGGCCTCCCCGGCCGCGAGCGCGGCGACCCCGGCCTGGCTGAGGATCCGGACGAAAGGCTCCGCCTCCGCCGAGTCCCCCAGCCAGGCCAGCCCGGTGAGGACCAGCTCGCCGCCGGAGAGGTAACGGCTGGGATCCTTGAGGTCTGTGGTCATCACGCCACGGACCGTGCGGTCCAGCTCGTCCTCGCCGCCCAGCAGGCGCAGCCCGAGCGCGTCGTTCTCCAGCAGTGCGCGCAGCCGCATGGTGTCGCCGCCGTTCCTTCAAGTGGGTGGTGGGGTTGTCGCGTATTCGACGGGTGGGGTCGATCAGGTGGTCACGCCGTTTCCAGGGGGAAACGGCGAGGTGTCCGCCGACCGTCTTTCGTTCGAATCTACAAGACGTGCCGGGGCACCGGCCAACTCCTTCATGTTTTCGGTTACTGCACACGGGCCGGGCTGGCTTGTGTACTAGGCCACACACCGCGTGAACAGGACATGAACACCGAAGTCGAGGGCCGAACGTCCCCCAGGGCCCAGACGTCCGACCCCCGATCACCAGAATCACTAGAAGAGAGCCACCATGGACTTCCTTCGCCCCGCCAGCTGGGAGGAGGCGCTCGCCGCCAAGGCAGAGCACCCCACGGCCGTGCCCATCGCCGGCGGTACCGACGTCATGGTCGAGATCAACTTCGACCACCGGCGCCCCGAGTACCTGCTGGACCTGAACCGCATCGAGCTGCTGCGCGAGTGGGAGGTCGGCGAGGAGAACGTCCGACTCGGCGCTTCCGTTCCGTACACGCAGATCATGGAGAACCTGCGGACCGAGCTGCCCGGCCTGGCGCTCGCGTCCCACACGGTCGCCTCCCCCCAGATCCGCAACCGGGGCGGCGTCGGCGGCAACCTCGGCACCGCCTCCCCGGCCGGTGACGCCCACCCCGCCCTCCTCGCCGCCGGCGCCGAGGTCGAGGTCGAGTCGGTCCGAGGCAGCCGCTTCATCCCGATCGACGAGTTCTACACCGGCGTGAAGCGCAACGCGCTCCAGCCCGACGAGCTCATCAAGACCGTCCACATCAAGAAGGCGGACGGCCCCCAGCAGTACTCCAAGGTCGGCACCCGCAACGCGATGGTCATCGCCGTCTGCGCCTTCGGCCTGGCGCTCCACCCGGAGACCCGGACCGTGCGCACCGGCATCGGCTCCGCCGCGCCGACCCCGATCCGCGCCAAGGAGGCCGAGGCCTTCCTGAACGCGGCTCTGGAGGAGGGCGGCTTCTGGGACAACGGCAAGATCATCACCCCCGCGATCGCCAAGCAGTTCGCCGACCTCTGCTCGGCCGCCGCCAACCCGATCGACGACGTCCGCGGCACCGCCAAGTACCGCCGCCACGCCGTCGGCATCATGGCTCGCCGCCAGCTCGGCTGGACGTGGGAGCAGTACCGCGGCGCCGGCCGCACGCTTGAGGGAGCTGCATAACCATGCGCGTGAATTTCACGGTCAACGGTCGTCCGCAGGAAGCCGACGACGTCTGGGAGGGCGAGTCCCTTCTCTACGTGCTCCGCGAGCGCATGGGCCTGCCGGGCTCCAAGAACGCCTGCGAGCAGGGCGAGTGCGGCTCCTGCACCGTCCGTCTCGACGGCGTGCCGGTCTGCTCCTGTCTGGTCGCCGCCGGCCAGGTCGAGGGCCGCGAGGTCGTCACGGTCGAGGGCCTCGCCGAGTTCGCCAAGGACCGCGCCGAGCACGGCGGTTGCGCCTCCGGCGCCTGCGGCACCACGCTCGACCAGGCCAAGCGCTGGGAGGCGAAGCCCACCCAGGACTCGCAGACCGGCGAGGGCGTCGAACTGAGCCCGATCCAGCAGGCGTTCATCGACGCCGGCGCCGTCCAGTGCGGCTTCTGCACCCCGGGTCTGCTGATCGCCGCGGACGAGCTCCTGGAGCGCCAGAGCGACCCGTCCGACCAGGACATCCGTGAGGCCCTCTCCGGCAACCTGTGCCGCTGCACGGGCTACGAGAAGATCCTCGACGCGGTCCGCCTCGCGGCCGCCCGTCAGGGAGAGGCGGTCTGACCATGGCTCAGAACACGCGCACCGCTCCGGCGGGCACGCCGACCAACGTCACCCAGAAGCACACCAAGGGCGGCATCGGCGAGTCCACCCTCCGCCCCGACGGCACCCTCAAGGTCACCGGCGAGTTCGCGTACTCCTCGGACATGTGGCACGAGGACATGCTCTGGGGCCAGACGCTCCGCTCCACCGTCGCGCACGCCGAGATCGTCTCCATCGACATCTCCGAGGCGCTCGCGATGTCCGGCGTGTACGCCGTCCTCACGTACGACGACCTGCCGACCGAGGTGAAGAACTACGGTCTGGAGATCCAGGACACCCCCGTCCTGGCCCACGGCCGGGTCCGCCACCACGGCGAGCCGGTGGCCCTGATCGCCGCCGACCACCCGGAGACCGCCCGCCGGGCGGCCGCCAAGGTCAAGATCGAGTACAGGGAACTGCCGGTCGTCACCGACGAGGCCTCCGCCCTCGCCCCCGACGCCCCGCTGATCCACGAGGGCCGCGACGACCACCACTCCGGTCACGTCCCGCACCCGAACATCGTGCACCGCCAGCCGATCATCCGCGGCGACGTGGCGGAGGCCCGCAAGCGCGCCGACGTCATCGTCGAGGGCGAGTACGTCTTCGGCATGCAGGACCAGGCCTTCCTCGGCCCGGAGTCCGGCCTCGCCGTGCCGTCCGAGGACGGCGGTGTCGACCTGTACGTCGCCACCCAGTGGCTGCACTCGGACCTCAAGCAGATCGCCCCGGTCCTCGGCCTGCCCGAGGAGAAGGTCCGCATGACGCTCTCCGGCGTCGGCGGTGCCTTCGGCGGCCGCGAGGACCTGTCGATGCAGATCCACGCCTGCCTCCTGGCGCTCCGCACCGGCAAGCCGGTCAAGATCGTCTACAACCGCTTCGAGTCCTTCTTCGGCCACGTGCACCGCCACCCGGCGAAGCTGCACTACGAGCACGGCGCCACCAAGGACGGCAAGCTCACCCACCTCAAGGCCCGGATCGTCCTCGACGGCGGCGCCTACGCCTCGGCCTCCCCGGCCGTGGTCGGCAACGCTTCCTCGCTCGGCGCCGGCCCGTACGTGATCGACGACGTCGAGATCGAGGCCGTCGCGCTGTACACCAACAACCCGCCCTGCGGCGCCATGCGCGGCTTCGGCGCGGTCCAGGCGTGCTTCGCCTACGAGGCCCAGATGGACAAGCTCGCGGCCAAGCTCGGCATGGACCCGGTGGAGTTCCGCCGGCTCAACGCCATGGAGCAGGGCACGATCATGCCGACCGGCCAGGTCGTGGACTCCCCGGCCCCGGTCTCCGAGCTGCTGCGCCGGGTCAAGGCCCGCCCGCTCCCGCCGGAGCAGCAGTGGCTCGCCGCAGGTGAGCAGGCGGACGTCCGGGCGCTCCCGGGCGGTCTGTCCAACACCACGCACGGCGAGGGCGTCGTCCGCGGTGTCGGCTACGCCGTCGGCATCAAGAACGTCGGCTTCTCCGAGGGCTTCGACGACTACTCCACCGCCCGCGTGCGCCTGGAGGTCATCAACGGCGAGACCGTCGCGATGGTCCACACGGCCATGGCCGAGGTCGGCCAGGGCGGTGTCACCGTCCACGCCCAGATCGCCCGTACGGAGCTGGGCGTCACCCAGGTGACCATCCACCCTGCCGACACCCAGGTCGGCTCCGCCGGCTCGACGTCCGCCTCCCGGCAGACGTACATGACCGGTGGCGCGGTGAAGAACACCTGCGAGAAGGTGCGCGAGGCCGTCCTGGAGATCGGCCGCCGCAAGTTCGGCTCGTACCACCCCGCGTGGGCCACCGCCGAACTGCTCCTGGAGAACGGCAAGGTCGTCACCGACGGCGGCGAGGTCCTCGCGGACCTGGCCGACGTCCTGGAGGGCGAGGCCGTGGACCAGGAGCACGAGTTCCGGCACCGCCCGACCGTCCCGTTCGACCTGGTCACCGGCCAGGGCGACGGCCACGTCCAGTACACCTTCGCCGCGCACCGCGCGGTGGTGGAGGTGGACACCGAGCTCGGCCTCGTGAAGGTCATCGAGCTCGCGACCGCCCAGGACGTGGGCACGGCGCTCAACATGCTCTCCGTCGTCGGCCAGATCCAGGGTGGCACCACCCAGGGCCTGGGCGTCGCGGTGATGGAAGAGATCATCGTGGACCCGAAGACCGCGAAGGTGCGCAACCCCTCCTTCACGGACTACCTGATCCCGACGATCCTCGACACGCCGACCATCCCGGTCGACGTACTCGAACTGGCCGACCCCAACGCGCCGTACGGCCTGCGGGGACTCGGCGAGGCCCCGACCCTGTCGTCCACCCCGGCCGTCCTCGCGGCGATCCGGAACGCGACCGGCCTGGAGCTGAACAAGACGCCGGTCCGCCCCGAGGCGCTCACCGGCACCCTGTAGGACCCTCCGGGCGGTGTGTGCCTTCCCAGGAACGTCACACCTTCCCCGCCCGCACCGCCCGGAGTCGTACCCCCCCCGCAGTACCGAAGTACCCGCAGTACCGAAGTACCCGCAGTACCCCGCAGTACCGAAGTACCTGCAGTACCGCACCACCCCGTTCGTCTCGGGCCGTCCCCCGGGTCGTGCAGCCAACGCAATATCCCAAATCCCGCAGCTTCAACGTCAGAGCTTCCGAAGTCTGATGCGGGTGCCCCTTTGAACCTTGGGAGTAGGCCCCATGACCCAGTCGTCTGTGGAGCCCAAGACCGCCGCGGAAGACGCGGGCTCCGGCTCGCGCAACCCCGCCGGACGTTCTTGGCTCGACCGGTACTTTCACATCTCGGAGAGAGGATCCTCCGTCAGCACGGAGATCCGCGGTGGCGTCACCACCTTCATGGCGATGGCGTACATCCTCCTGCTCAACCCGATCCTCCTCGGGGGGCCGGACGTCGACAAGAACGTCCTCGCCTCCTCGGCCGTCATCACCGCGACCGCCCTCGCGGCGGCGGTGACCACCCTGCTGATGGGCTTCGTCGGCAAGGTGCCGCTCGTCCTCGCGGCCGGCCTCAGCGTCTCCGGTGTGCTCGCCACCCAGGTGGTGCCGCAGATGACCTGGGCACAGGCCATGGGCATGTGCGTGGTCTACGGTCTGGTGATCTGTCTCCTGGTCGTCACCGGCCTCCGCGAGATGATCATGAACGCCATCCCGCTGCCGCTCAAGCACGGCATCACCATCGGCATCGGCCTCTTCATCGCGCTCATCGGCTTCAACAAGGCCGGCTTCGTCGGCGCCGGCCCGCAGTTCGGCCCGCCCGTCACCATGGGCTCCGGCGGCGAACTCGTCGGCTGGCCCGTCCTGATCTTCGCGGTCACCCTGCTCGCGATCTTCGCCCTCCAGGCCCGCAAGGTCCCGGGCGCGATCCTCATCGGCATCGTCGGCGGCACGATCATCTCGCTGATCGTCAACGCGGTCGCGGACATCCCGGCCAAGGGCGCGGGCGCCTGGGCCAACGGCGCGCCCGAGCTCAAGGGCGGCGCGGTCTCCGCCCCCGACTTCTCGATCTTCGGCGACGTCGACTTCGGCGGCTGGGGCGACGTCGGCTACATCACCGTCGGCGTGATCGTCTTCACCCTGGTGCTCGCCGGCTTCTTCGACGCCATGGCCACCATCATCGGCGTCGGCACCGAGGCCAACCTGGCCGACGACAAGGGCCGCATGCCCGGTCTGTCCAAGGCCCTCTTCATCGACGGCGCGGGCGGCGCGATCGGCGGCGTCTCCGGCGCCTCCGGCCAGACCGTCTTCGTGGAGTCCGCCACCGGCGTCGGCGAGGGTGCCCGTACCGGCTTCTCCTCGGTGATCACCGGCCTGTTCTTCGCGGCCTGCCTCTTCTTCACCCCGATCACCCAGATCGTGCCCCGCGAGGTCGGCTCCGCCGCCCTGGTCGTCATCGGCGCGATGATGATGATGAACGCCAAGCACGTGAACTGGGGCGACAGCTCCGTCGCCATCCCGGTCTTCCTGACCGTGGTGCTGATGCCGTTCACCTACAGCATCACCCCGGGCGTCGCGGCCGGCGTCATCGCCTACACCGTCATCAAGGTGGCGCAGGGCAAGGCCCGCGAGGTCGGCGCGTTCATGTGGTGCCTGACCGCGATCTTCATCGTGTTCTTCGCCCTTCACCCGATCGAGGGATGGCTGGGAGTCAGCTGACGCCCGACCGCCCTCCCCTCACACCGCCTAGGAGACCGACATGCTGGACATCGCCGAAGAGCTGCACCGGTGGGTCGAGCAGGGACGCGACTTCGCCGTGGCCACCGTGGTGGCCGTCGGCGGCAGCGCGCCCCGCCAGCCCGGCGCCGCCCTCGCCGTCGACAGCGAGGGCACCGCGATCGGCTCGGTCTCCGGCGGGTGCGTGGAGGGCGCGGTGTACGAGCTGTGCCAGACGGCGCTCGACGACGGCGAGGTCGTCGTCGAACGCTTCGGCTACAGCGACGAGGACGCCTTCGCGGTCGGCCTGACCTGCGGCGGCATCATCGACATCCTCGTCACGCCGGTCCGCGGCGGGGTCTTCCCCGCCGCCCTGGCCGCCGCCGTCTCGGGGGAGGCGGCGGCCCTCGCCCGGATCGTCTCCGGCCCCGGCGAGCTGCTCGGCCAGGCGCTCCTGGTCCACCCGGACGGCTCGTACGAGGGCAAGCTCGGCGGCCACCCCGAGCTGGACCGCACCGCGGCCGCCGAGGCCCGCGCCCTGCTGGACGCAGGCCGCACCGGCACGGTGGAGATCGGCGAGGACGGCAGCCGCTGCGGACAGCCGCTGACCCTGCTCGTGGAGTCCTCCGTCCCCGCCCCCCGCATGATCGTCTTCGGTGCCATCGACTTCGCCTCCGCCCTCGTCCGGGTCGGCAAGTTCCTCGGCTACCACGTCACCGTCTGCGACGCCCGGCCCGTCTTCGCGACGAAGCTCCGCTTCCCCGAGGCCGACGAGATCGTCGTCGAGTGGCCCCACCGCTACCTGGAGTCGACCGAGGTCGACGCCCGGACCGTGCTCTGCGTCCTCACCCACGACGCCAAGTTCGACGTCCCCCTCCTCCGGGCCGCGCTGCGGCTCCCCGTCGCCTACATCGGCGCGATGGGCTCCCGCCGCACCCACGAGGACCGCAACAAGCGCCTCCGCGAGGTCGGCGTCACCGAACTCGAACTCGCCCGGCTGCGCTCCCCGATCGGCCTCGACCTCGGCGCCCGCACGCCGGAGGAGACGGCCCTGTCGATCGGCGCGGAGATCGTCGCCAACCGGCGGGGCGGCAGCGGCGCCTCGCTCACCGGCGCCCACACGCCCATCCACCACGACGGCCCGGACAGCCCGCTCGCGGGCCGCATCGGCTCCGTGGCCTGACCCCGGCCGGTCCCTCCACGGCGACGGCCCCCACGTCCTGGAGGACGTGGGGGCCGTCGCCGTCGCCGTCCCGGTCAGTGGGCCGTGCGGTCCCGGACCGTCTCCGTCCAGGCGGGGGGCTCCTCGGCGGGCGCCGGGTCCTCGCGGCGCCCGCCGCGGGCGAAGAAGTCGGCCAGCGGGAGGATCGCCGCGCCGACCGTGACCGCGTCGGGTCCCAGCGTGCCGAGGCCCAGGGTGACGCGCGCGGCGGGGTACGCCAGGGCGTACGCGCGCGCGTGGCGCTCGACCTCCGCCAGGAAGCGGGTGCCGAGGAGGAGTCCGGCCCAGCCGCCGACGAGGATCCGCTCCGGCTGGAAGAGGTTGATCAGGTCCGCGAAACCGGCGCCCAGGTACTCGGCGGTCTCCGCCAGGACGGCGACCGCCGCCGCGTCCGGCTCCCCGCCGTCGGAGGGGTGCGCGGCGGCCGTCATCGCCGCGAGGGCCGCCTCCTCGCCCGCGCCGGCCGGCGGCTCGCCGCCCGCCTCCCGCCACCGTTCGAGCAGCGCCTCGGCACCGGCGTACGCCTCCAGGCAGCCCAGGGCGCCGCAGCGGCACCGCCGCCCCCGGACCTGCACCTTCAGATGGCCCCATTCGAGCGCCCGGCCGGGCGCGGGCGGATCGGTGGTGACACAGGCGCCGACGCCGGAGCCGAAGAGGACCACGACCGCGCTGCTCGCGCCCCGGCCCGCGCCGAACCACATCTCGGCCTGGCCGAGCGTCTTGGCGCCGTTGTCGATCCGGTACGGGACCTCCGCCGGCAGCTCGACCGCCTCGCGCAGCAGCCGCTCCAGCGGCACCGCGTCCCAGCCGACCGTCTGGCCGTGCACCAGGGCGCCGCCCCCGGCCGGGTGCTCGACGATGCCGGGGACGCCCACGCCCACGCCGAGCAGGGCCTCCGCAGGGACGTCCGCCGTGCGCAGCACCTCCGCGATGCCCTCGCGGATGTGGTCGACGACGATCCCGACCTCGTACCGCTCGGCGCCCTCCGCGGCGGGGGCCAGCGGGCGCTCGGTGCGGGCGAGCTCGGTGAGGGTGAGGTCGAAGAGCTCGATCCGGATCCGGGTCTCCCCGACGTCCACCCCGATCATGCGGCCGCTGGCGGGGGCGACGCGCAGCAGGATCCGGGGGCGGCCGCCGGCCGAGTCGACGCTGCCGGCCTCCTCGACCAGGCCCTCGGCGACCAGCTCCGCGACCACGTTGCTGATGGAACCGGAGCTGAGCCCGGTCGCCGGACCGAGCGAGAAGCGGCTCATGGGGCCGTCGAAGTAGAGCCGCCGGAGGACCGCGGTGCGGTTCTCGCGCCGCAGGTCCCGCACGGTCCGGCCGTTCGGTCTGGTCACTGGGGCCCCTCGCGGTAGTGGTCCATCGGGCGGAGGTGGGTCATTCCGGGGCCGCCTCAGACCCGGCGGAGCCCGCTGAGCAGCAGCTCGGCCAGCTGGTCGTACGCCTCGGCGTCCGCGAGGCCGGTGGCCGACGCCACCTGCCGCCGCTGGATGCGGACCATGACGGAGGCGATGACGTCGGCGGCGAAGGCCACGTGGACCTCCCGGAAGACGCCCGCGCTGACGCCCTCCTCGATGATCTCCTTCACCCGTCCGGCGGCGGCCCGGGTGTTCCGCTCGTACACCTCGGCGGCCGGCTCGAAGGCGGCCACGTCGTCGAAGAACTGCGGCGAGACCGGCGCCAGCTCGGCGGAGACGGCCCGCAGATAGGCGGAGAGCCGCTCGGCGGGCCCGCTCGCGGCGGCGAGGACCGCCTCGACCCGGGCGGTGGCGCGCCGGAAGAAGTGCACGACGGCCGCCCGGACCAGCTGCTCCTTGCTGTCGGCCAGGCCGTACAGGGTGCGCTTGGAGCAGTGCAGCCGCGCGGCGAGGTCGTCCAGGGTCAGCCGGGCGAAGCCCTCGCCGACGAGCAGGGCGACCAGGTCCTCGAAGAGGGCGGAGCGGCGCGCCGCGCCCCGGCCCGTGAGCTTCGGGGCGTCGGCGGCGGAGGTCTCGATCACCCGCACAGTATGCCGGGCCGTCCGCGCGGAGGGAGGACGTCCGTTCGTGAGTGCGCTATTTTTAGCGGTACTGGAGTACCCGTCCAAGTACCACTTTGCGCGCCGATGGAGTCGCCATGGATGTCGACCGCCTGCTTCCCACCCCCGAGGCGGCGGACCTCATCGCCCTCACCCGCGAGATCGCCGACAACGAGCTCTCGACGCGGGTGGACGAGCACGAGGCCGCCGAGACCTATCCCGAGGGTCTCTTCGCCACGCTCGGCCGGGCCGGCCTCCTCGGCCTCGCCTACCCCGAGGAGTACGGCGGCGGAGGCCAGCCGTACGAGGTCTACCTCCAGGTCCTGGAGGAGCTGGCGGCCCGCTGGGCGGCCGTCGCGGTCGCCACCAGCGTCCACACGCTGGCCTGCCACCCGCTGTACGCCTTCGGCACCGACGCGCAGAAGGAGCGCTGGCTCCCGTCGATGCTGGAGGGCCGGCTCGTCGGCGGCTACAGCCTCTCCGAGCCGCAGGCCGGCTCGGACGCGGCCGCCCTCGCCTGCAAGGCGGAGCGCCAGGAGGACGGCGGCGGCTACCGGATCACCGGCACCAAGGCGTGGATCACCCACGGCGGCAAGGCCGGCTTCTACGCCCTCTTCGCCCGCACCGCCCCCGGCGGCCACGGCATCTCCTGCTTCCTCGCCCCCGGCGAGACCGACGGCCTCTCCTTCGGCGCCCCCGAGCGCAAGATGGGCCTCCAGGCGGTCCCCACCACCTCCGCCTACTGGGACGGCGCCCTCCTCGGGGAGGACCGGCTCATCGGCACCGAGGGCCAGGGCCTCCAGATCGCCTTCAGCGCCCTCGACAACGGCCGCCTCGGCATCGCCGCCTGCGCCACCGGCCTCGCCCAGGCCGCCCTGGACGCCGCCGTCGACTACGCCAACGAGCGCACCACCTTCGGCCGCCGGATCGTCGACCACCAGGGCCTCGGCTTCCTCCTCGCCGACATGGCCGCCGCCGTCGACGCGGCCCGCGCCACCTACCTGGACGCGGCCCGCCGCCGCGACCTCGGCCGCCCCTTCAGCCGCCAGGCCAGCGCCGCGAAGCTGATCGCCACGGACACGGCCATGAAGGTCACCACGGACGCCGTCCAGGTCCTCGGCGGCTACGGCTACACCCGCGACTTCCCCGTCGAGCGCTACATGCGCGAGGCGAAGATCATGCAGATCTTCGAGGGCACGAACCAGATCCAGCGGCTGGTGATCAGCCGGGGGCTCGCGCGTCCGGAGGCGTAGCGGGCGGGGAGGCGGCGGTCAGGAGCCGTTCAGGTAGGCGGTGAGGGCAGGGTCGGGGGAGTAGCGCACCCCGGCGTACCGGCGCAGGCCCTCGTCCAGGCGGCGGAGGGCCGGGCGGGGATCCTCCGAGGCGTCGAAGTCGAGCCTCATGAGACCGTCCCGCTCGCTCTTCCCGGTGAAGCCGACGGGGACGGCCAGGCCCGCGCGGGGGCGGACGGTCGCGGCCAGCTGCCAGCGACGCCCCTCCCGGGAACCAGCCTTCTCGGGCCGGATCGTGACGTGGGTGACGTCCGGCCACCGCAAGGACCAGCGCCGGTCCTGGAACCGGCAGTGAAGGTGATCGGCGGTCAGCACGACGGTCCGCCGCAGGGGCGGCACGCCGGACAGGACGGCGCCCGCGAGCAGGAAGACGAGCGCGCCGATCGCGGCGGTGAGGGCGGTGGTGGGCCAGGGGACGAAGAAGGCCAGGAGGATCGCGCCGGGCACGGCGGCGAGCGCGCCGGCGCCCGCGAGGCAGCCGCCCGTGTTCTCCCGGCGGCTCGGCGTCTCCAGCAGGCCCGAGCTCACCACCACCGTCTGGAGAGCCGCCGCCTTCGGGACCCGGGCCGGATCGGGGGCCTTCGCCGTCTTCGGGACCCTCGCCGCCGCTGCCGCGCGATCGACGGCGCGGGGCCGGGGCCGGGGCTCGGGTGTCGCGGTGCCCGGGCTGAGCAGGTCCAGGATCCGGGAGGCGGACGGGCGGCGCTGCGGAGCCTTCTCCAGGCACGCGGCGACGAGTCCCCTGAGGCCCGGGGGAACGCCGTCGAGCGCCGGGCGGTCATGGACGACCCGGTAGAGCAGCGCGGGCGCGGAGCCCTCGCCGAAGGGGGCACGGCCGGTGGCCGCGTACACCAGGACCGCGCCCAGCGCGAAGACGTCGCTCGGCGGGCCCACGTGTTTGCCCGAGGCCTGCTCCGGGCTCATGTAGCCAGGGGTCCCGACCACCAGGCCGGTGCCCGTGAGGGCGGTGGCGCCCTCGACCGCCTTCGAGATGCCGAAGTCGATCACGCGCGGGCCCGTGCCGGTGACCAGGATGTTCGACGGCTTCAGGTCGCGGTGGACCAGACCGGCCCGGTGGACCGCCTCCAGCGCCTCCGCGAGACCGGCCGCCAGGGAGCGCACCTCCGGCTCGGGAAGCGCACCCCGGCCGCGTACGAGCACCGCCAGGTCGGGCGCGTCGATGTAGTCGCTGGCCACCCAGGGGACGGCCCCCTCCGGATCGGCGTCCACGATCGGGGCCGTCCAGAAGCCGCCGATCGTCCTGGCCGCCGCCACCTCGCGGCGGAACCGCTCCCGGAAGCCCGGGTCGGCGGCGATCTGGGGGCGGATCACCTTGACGGCGAGCCGCCGACCGCTGCGGGACACGGCGAGGAAGACCTGTCCCATCCCGCCCTCGCCGAGCCGCGCCGAGAGGCGGTACGGGCCGATCGACGTGGGATCCTCCGGCTGCAACTCCTGCACGGTGCCCCCGAATTCGTGTGCCTGAAGGGGTGATCCTTCCAGAGGGGCGCGGGCTCGGGCCAGTCCGGGCCGGACCTCCGTGCGCGGGGGCGCCGGGGGATCCCGAGGTGATTTCGTTTTGAACAAGTTGGGGCGTATGCTCGAGGAGCCACCCCGGTTCGCCTGTGTTCCCCCGTTTCAGGCGGACCGGGGTCCGGCGTTCTCGGAGGCTACTTCTCCAGGGCCGCCACGCCCGCGCGGGCGAACTTCTCGTCGAGGTCGCCCGAGGGCGCGCCCGCCACGCCGATGCCCGCGACCGGGGCGCCCGCCGCGGTGACCGGGGTGCCGCCGCCGAGGAAGAGGGTGCCGGGGATGTCCTTCAGGTTCGGGGCCCGGTCCAGGCGCCCGGCGAGGACCGAGGTCGGGGCGTTCCACGCCACGGCCGTGAACGCCTTCCGCTCCGCCGACCCGTAGGACTGCGGGCCCGCGCCGTCGCCGCGGAGGGTGACGAGCGTGTTGCCGTCGCGGTCGACGACGGCGACGGTGACGCGCTGGTGCTCCGCCTCGGCCGCGTCCAGCGCCGCCCTGGCCGCCTTCGTCGCCGCGGCGATCGTCAGACGGTCGGCGGAGGCCGTGTGCACGGTCGCGGCCTCGGTGACGGCCGCCGGGGCGGCGGCCCGCTCACCGCCGGCGCTCGCGGAGTAGGCGCCGACCCCCGCCACGCCGAGGGCGACGATCGCGCCGCCGGTCGCCAGACGGGTCCGGTGGGCCTTCTTCACGTGCTTCATAGGGCTGTCGCTCCAGGGGTCGGGGGGCGAAGATCGACTGACGCCCCATCCTCCGGCCGGTACCGGGCGCGGACCGTCGGCGCACCGGCTGCGGGCCGCGGGCGGATCGGCGGACGCCGGGGTCCACCGATCGGATGACCCCCGTCCCTCCACCGGCTCGTAGCGGGTTCTATGGTGAGCGGCGCAGACCGCGCGGACCGCGTGGTCCCCCGCGGGGACGCGCCCCCGGCCCGGCGGCCAACCCGCCGGCAGGGTCACCCGCACGACACGAACGAGGAGTTCCATGGACATCGCCGGCTCCGCCGCTCTCGTCACCGGCGCCGCTTCCGGGCTCGGCGCCGCCACCGCCGCCGCGCTCGCCGCCCGGGGCGCCACGGTCTACGGGCTCGACCTGGAGAAGGCCGTCGCCGCCGCCGGGGAACTCCCCGAGGGCGTGCGGCTGATCGCCGCCGACGTGACCGACGAGGACCAGGTCCGCGCCGCGCTCGCGGAGGCCGACGCCGACGGCGCCGAGCTGCGGCTCGCCGTGAACTGCGCGGGCATCGCCCCCTCGGCACGCGTCCTGGGCCGCAAGGGCCCGCACGACCTGGACCTGTTCCGCGCCGTCGTGGACGTCAATCTCATCGGGACGTTCAACGTGATGCGGCTCGCCGCCGAGGCCATCGCCCGGCACGAGCCCGACGCGCACGGGCAGCGCGGTCTCGTCGTCAACACCGCCTCGATCGCCGCCTTCGAGGGCCAGGTCGGGCAGATCGCCTACGCCGCCTCCAAGGCGGGCGTGGCCGGCATGACCATCACGGCCGCCCGCGACCTCGCCCAGTTCGGCATCCGGGTCGTCACCGTGGCCCCCGGCATCGTGGACACCCCGATGATGGCCGGCTTCAGCGAGGAGATCCGGGCCGGGCTCGCCGCGAGCGTGACCTTCCCGCAGCGCCTCGCCCGGCCGGAGGAGTACGCCCGCCTGATCACGATGGTCGCCGAGCACGACTACCTCAACGGCGAGACGATCCGGATGGACGGCGCCCTGCGGATGGCAGCCCGCTGACCCCCGCCCCCGGGGCCGTTCGCCGACCCCCGCCCCCGGGGCCGCCCGCTGACCCTCGGGGCCGGCCGCTGCCCCCCGGGGCGCCTGGGGCCCGTCGTAGCGCACTCGGTGCCGGAGAATTCCGGCACCGAGTGCCGCGCGAGGGCGCCACCGGTGTTAGGTTCGTGCCATGGCAGCAGCGGCGACGAACCCCCGGACCACCCCGAAGCCCGCGATGCGGGACTCCCTCATCGCCGCGGCCTTCCAGCTCTTCCTGGAGCGGGGCTACGAGCAGACCACCGTCGACGACATCGTCACGCTCGCCGGCGTCGGACGGCGCTCCTTCTTCCGCTACTTCCCGTCGAAGGAGGACGTGGTCTTCCCCGACCACGAGCAGTGCCTCGACGACATGACCCGCTTCCTCGCCGCGAGCGCCGACACCGACGACCCCATGGCCCGGGTCTGCGACGCCGCCCGCCTGGTCCTGCGGATGTACGCGGAGAACCCGACCTTCTCCGTCCAGCGCTACCGGCTCACCCGTGAGGTCGCCGGACTGCGCACGTACGAGCTCTCCGTCGTCTGGCGGTACGAGAAGACCCTCGGCGACCACCTGCGCGCCCGCTGGGCCGACCGCAGGGACGGCACCCTGCGCGCCAACGTGGCCGCCGCGGCCGTCGTCGCCGCCCACAACCACGCCCTGCGGCACTGGCTGCGCTCGGGGGGCGAGGGCGACCCGCTGGAGGAGGTCGACCGCGCCCTGGAGTTCGTCCGGGCCGCCTGGAGCCCCGACGCGGTCCCGGGCGTCCCCGGCGAGGCCGTCGCCGACGAGGTCGACGACGTGGTCGTGGTCATCACCAAGCGGTCCACGCCGATGTGGCGCGTGGTGCGCGAGGTCGAGTCGAGCCTCGGCGAGAGCTGAGGGGCGGGAGGACACTCCCGGAACACGAAGGGTTCTCAGTATCTCGATTTGAGGGAACTCAGGTCTTTCTTTGCTGGCACTGAGTGCCATATCTTGGGCTCCATGCACGGTCGAGCCGCCGAGTGCGAGGAGAAGGCATCGTGTTCCACACGGGACTGAGGAACCCCGGCGCCGTCCGGACCGAGGAATCGGCCGAGGGCACCGATCTCTACTTCCAGCGCTGCGCCTGGTGCCACACCACCACCTTCCAGCGCCTGCTCTGTCCGACCTGCGGGTCGACCGAGCTGGCGCCCCAGCTCAGCGAGGGCGAGGGTGTGATCACCGTCCGCCGCGCCCACACCGCCGCGGATGCGGACCTCTGGCCGGTGCACATGGCCGAGGGCTTCGTCGTCCGCTGCCGGGTCGACGGGCCGCCGCACGCCGTGCGCCCGGGCGTCCGGGTCAGGCTCGCGAGCGCCGCGGACACCGGGCGCAGGCCGGTCGTCCGGCTCTGCGAGGAGGTCGCGCTGGACGGCTGGATCTGAGCCGCGAGGGAAGGCCGAAAGGGGGTGGCACAGAGTGCCACCCCCTTCGCCGTGTCCGGATGTCCGGCCGCGTCAGCGGGTGCCGATCTCCTCGGTGAGCTGCGGCAGCACCTCGAAGAGGTCGCCGACCACGCCGTAGTCGACCAGGTCGAAGATCGGGGCCTCGGGGTCCTTGTTGACCGCGACGATCGTCTTCGACGTCTGCATGCCGGCCCGGTGCTGGATCGCGCCGGAGATGCCCGCCGCGACGTACAGCTGCGGCGAGACCTGCTTGCCGGTCTGGCCGACCTGGTTGGAGTGCGGGTACCAGCCGGCGTCGACGGCGGCGCGGGAGGCGCCGACGGCCGCGCCGAGCGAGTCGGCCAGCTTCTCGACGACCTCGAAGCCCTCGGCGGCGCCGACACCGCGCCCGCCGGAGACCACGATCGCGGACTCGGTCAGCTCCGGGCGGCCGGTGGAGACGCGCGCGGTGCGGGAGACGACCTTCGCCGCGTTGCCGGTGAAGGCGACGGTGACGTTCTCGACCGTGCCGGCGGCCGGGGCGGCCTCCGGGGCGGCGGAGTTCGGCTTGACGGTGATGACCGGAACGCCGTGCGAGACGCGGGACCGCACCTGGTACGAGGCGGCGAAGACCGACTGCGTGGCGATCGGGCCCTCGGCGCCGGCCTCCAGCTCGACGGCGTCGGTGATGAGGCCGGAGCCGAGGCGGAGCGCGACGCGGGCCGCGATCTCCTTGCCCTCGCCGGAGGAGGTCACCAGGACGGCGGCCACCTCCTTCTCCCGCGCGATCTGCGCGAGCGCGTCGACCTTGGGGACGACGAGCTGCTCGGTGAACTCGGCGCCGTCCGCCACGTAGACGGTGGCCGCGCCGTACTCGGCGGCGGTGGCGGCGACGGAGGCGGCGGCCTCGCCGGCTCCGAGGACGACCGCGGTCGGCTCGCCCAGCCGGCGGGCCAGGGTGAGCAGTTCGAGGGCCGGCTTGCGGACCGCACCGTCGGCGTGGTCCACGAGGACCAGGATCTCAGCCATGGTTCCTTGCTCCTGAAGTGGGGTGACGGACGGTCAGATGAACTTCTGCGAGGCGAGGAAGGCGGCCAGCTGCTTACCGCCGTCACCGTCCTCGTTCGTGACGATCGTGCCCTGGGTGCGGGCCGGGCGGGCGTCCGCCGACTCGACCAGGGTCCAGGAGCCGGCCAGGCCGACCTCGTCCTCGTCGAGCTCCAGGTCGTCGAGCTCCAGCTCCTCGACCGGCTTCTTCTTGGCGGCCATGATCCCCTTGAAGGAGGGGTAACGGGCCTCGCCGGACTGGTCGGTGACCGAGACGACGGCCGGCAGCGGGGCCTGAACGAGCTCGGTGGCGGCGTCGCCGTCCCGGCGGCCCTTCACGAGCTCGCCCTCCACCGAGACCTCGGAGAGCAGCGTCGCCTGGGGCAGGTTCAGCCGCTCGGCCAGCAGCGCGGGCAGCACGCCCATGGTGCCGTCGGTCGAGGCCATGCCGCAGACGACCAGGTCGAAGCCGGTCTTCTCCAGCGCCTTGGCGAGGATCGCGGAGGTGGCGATGACGTCGGAGCCGTGGATGGCCTCGTCGTTGACGTGGACGGCCTTGTCGGCGCCCATCGACAGCGCCTTGCGCAGGGCGTCCTTGGCGTCGTCCGGGCCGACGGTGACGACGGTCACCTCGGCGTCGTCGGCCTCCTCGGAGATCCGCAGGGCCTGCTCGACCGCGTACTCGTCGAGCTCCGACAGCAGCCCGTCGACCTCGTCGCGGTCCACGGTCAGGTCGTCGGCGAAACCGCGGTCGCCGGTCGCGTCGGGCACGTACTTCACACAGACGGCGATCCTCAGGGTCACGGCCTGTCTCCTTTCGGTGAAAGCGGTCGGTTACGGGAGGTTGCGGGCCATGACGATGCGCTGGATCTGGTTGGTGCCTTCGTAGATCTGGGTGATCTTGGCGTCGCGCATCATGCGTTCGACGGGGTAGTCGCGGGTGTAGCCGTAGCCGCCGAGGAGCTGGACGGCGTCGATGGTGACCTCCATGGCGATGTCGGAGGCGAAGCACTTGGCGGCGGCGCCGAAGAAGGTGAGGTCCTGCTTGTCGGCTCCGGCGGTGACGCGTTCGGAGCGGGCGGCGGCGGCGTAGGTGAGCTGGCGGGCGGCCTCCAGCTTCATCGCCATGTCGGCGAGCATGAACTGCACGCCCTGGAAGTCGGCGATCGGCTTGCCGAACTGCTTGCGCTCGGTGACGTAGCCCTTGGCGTAGTCCAGGGCGCCCTGGGCGATGCCGAGGGCCTGGGCGGCGATGGTGACGCGGGTGTGGTCGAGGGTCTTCATCGCGGTGGCGAAGCCGGTGCCCTCGGCGCCGATCATGCGGCTCGCGGGGATGCGGACGTTGTCGAGGTAGACCTCGCGGGTGGGGGAGCCCTTGATGCCGAGCTTCTTCTCCGGGGCGCCGAAGGAGACGCCCTCGTCGGACTTCTCCACGACGAAGGCGCTGATGCCCCTGGAGCGCTTGTCGGGGTCGGTGACGGCCATGACCGTGTAGTACTCGGAGACGCCGGCGTTGGTGATCCACCGCTTGACACCGTCGAGGACCCAGAAGTCGCCGTCGCGGACCGCGCGGGTCTTCATGCCGGCCGCGTCGGAGCCGGCGTCGGGCTCGGACAGGGCGTAGGAGAACATCGCCTGGCCGGCGGCGAGCGGGGCGAGGTACTTCGCCTTCAGCTCCTCCGAGCCGGACAGGACCACCGGGAGCGAGCCCAGCTTGTTGACGGCCGGGATCAGCGAGGACGCGCCGCAGACCCGGGCGACCTCCTCGATCACGATCACGGTGGCCAGCGCGTCCGCGCCCGCGCCGCCATAGGCCTCCGGGACGTGGACCGCGTGCAGGTCGTTGGCGACCAGCGCGTCCAGGGCCTCCTGCGGGAAACGCCCCTCCTCGTCCACCGCCGCCGCGAACGGGGCGATCTTCGCCTCCGCCAGCGCACGCACCGACTCCCGGAGCATCTCGTGCTCCTCGGAGGTCCGGTACAGGTCGAAGTCCTTGCCCATGGTCTTGAGCTCCCTGGAAATGCTGGTGGCACCGGGCGTACGGGGCCTGGCTTGTGGCACCCGGAATCGGCTACGGCACCGCGTATGGCACTGAGTACCCTCAGCAAAACACACTCAGTGCCATGACGCCAGAGCGCCCCGACGGCAGACTGCCGTCGGGGCGCTCAACAAGACCGCGCGGTTGGTTTCCGCTAACTCTCCGCGTCCGCGGCGTCGGCCTCCTCGTGACGCCGCCGGGCCTCCTCGTACTCGACCGCCAGGAGCTTCGCGCGCTGCTGGGACATGTCGAGGCCGGTCAGGACCGCGGGCGTGCTGATGCTCGGCAGGACGTGCTGGAGCAGGACGACGACACGGCGCGTGAGGTCTTCCCGCCCGCAAACCACCTGGGACATGGTCTGGATGCCGGCGAACGCGCCGGAGAAGAGCTCGGCGGTGTCCACCACGTTGACGTGCGGCAGGATCTCGCCCCGCGCCTTGGCCGCCGTGAGGGCCTCGGCGACCTGATCCACCCACGCCTGGAACGGCGCCGCCCGGTCCACGCCCGTGGCGCCGCTGTCGAGGGCGAGCGCCACGCTCGCCTGGACCAGGGGGTCGCTCTGGAGACGGTGGGCCAGGAGGAAGCCCTGGTCCACCAGCTCCTGGAGCTTCATGTCCTGCGGGGTCAGGGGCTCGTCGAGCAGTTGGGCGTTCAGGACGCCGAGGGCAAGATCTTCCTTGGAAGCAAAGTGGAAATAGAGGGCCCCTTTGGTCACTCCGGCGCGCGTGAGGATTTCTCCGATCGTCGCCCGCTCGTAACCGCGCTCCGCGAAGACGGCCGCGGCCGAATCGAGAATGATCCGCCGGGTCCTGATCGCACGCGCTTGCTGCGCCAAAGTGACTCCTGCTGTCTCGCTGTCCGTGCTCACCCTGTGACGTGAAGCATTGAAAAGAAAACCGTACTGTACGTATTCTACGCGCGACCTAACTCGGCGGACCTCGACGGGCAATGCAAGGGGAGTCATGGATCGGAACGTTCAAGGGTTGTCAACTCCGGTCCCCGCACAGTTCGTTCACCGAGCCGACCCCGCCGACATTCTTCCCACCGGTTGGAGCCGAACCGCGGAGAACCGATTCTCCGTGACGGCCCGCTGGCCTGCCGCACACCCCTTCTTCGTACCGCAGACGGGCGAACTGCACGACCCCCTGCTCGTCGCCGAGACCATGAGACAGGCAACCATGCTGGTCTGCCATGCGGAATTCGGGGTACCCGAGGACGATCAGTTCGTCATGTGGGACCTTTCCTACGACGCCGTGGCCGAGGAACTGACCCGTGACGAGCGTCCGGCCGAGATATCCGTCGACCTCCTCTGCTCGGACATACGGACCCGGGGACGCGGCCTGCGCGAGATGCGCACCTCGCTCGTCCTCAGCCGCGACGGCCACCGGCTCGCCACCGGCGGCGGCGGCATCAACTGCACCTCCGCCCCCGCGTACCGCCGGATGCGGGGCGCCCGCATCGCCGGGATCGGCAACCCGGTGCCCCTCCTGCCCGCCCTGCCGCCGCACCTCGTCGGCCGCGAGCGCGAGAAGGACGTCGTGCTCGCCCCCGGCGACGCGCCGGGACGCTGGCGGCTCCGGGTGGACACCACCCACCCCACCCTCTTCCGGCGCGCCAACGACCACGTCCCCGGGATGCTGCTCCTCGAAGCCGCCCGCCAGGCCGCGGTGGCCGCGGCGGGCGACGACGCGCTGCTGCCCGTCAGCCTCGACGCCCGCTTCCACCGCTACGTGGAGCTGGACGAACCCTGCTGGATCGAGGCCGAGGTCCTGACCGGCTTCGACCGGGACGCCTCCACCGTGCAGATCCTCGCCCACCAGGGCGGTGAAGCGGTCCTCGACTGCACCCTCACCTCGCCGCGGCGCGTCAGGGCAGGGGTCGCCGCCGCCTACGCCCTCCGCGCCGGCTGACCTCGCGGCCCCGCCCGCCCCGCCGCGCCCCACCCGCACGAACCGGAAGAACCCATGGGAACCCGCATCCTCGTCACCGGCGCCACCGGCTTCATCGGCGGCCGGGTCGCCGCCGCGGCCGCCGCGCACCCGGACCTCGACCACGTCCGCCTGCTCGTCCGCCGCGCCGACACGCCCGACACGGTCCACCCCGGCGGCGCGTCCGCCGGGCCCGTCGTCGAGACCGTCCGCGGTGACCTCCGGGATCCCGACGCGCTGCGCCGGGCCTGCGACGGGGTCGACGCCGTGATCCACTGCGCCTCCGCGATCGGCGGCGCCGAGGACCTGCTCCAGGCCGTCAACGAACATGGCGCCCGCGACCTCGTCGACGCCGCCCGGCGCGCCGGCGCCACCAGGATCGTCTCCCTCAGCACCGCCTCCGTCCACGGCCGCGGCCCCTTCCGCGCCGCCGACCCCGACCGCCTCCCGCTCGCGCCCGGGTCGGCGACCAGCAGGACCCGGGCCGCCGGCGAGCGGTACGTCCTGGACGCCGGCGGCACCGTGCTGCGCCCCCACCTCGTCTACGGCACGGGCGACCGGATGGTCGTCCCCGGCGTGCTGACCCTGCTCGCCGCCCTGCCGGGACCGCTCACCGGCGACGGCTCGCTGCACTCGATGGTCGAGGTGGAGAGCCTGGCCGGCGCCCTGCTGGGCGCCGCGCTCTCCCCGTCGACCAGGCCGGGCGCGTACTGCGTCGCCCACCCCGACCCGGTCTCCGACGCCGAACTCCTCGCCGCCGTCGAGCCGCTGCTCCCGCCGTCGGTACGCGACTCCCGGGGCCCCGCCGTGGAGCTCGCCGAGGCCCGCGCGCTGCTCGCCGGGAACCCGGTCGCCGCCCACCACCTGGAGTTGTTCGGCGTCGACCACTGGTTCGCCGACGACCGGCCCTGGACCGACTTCGGCCGCGGCCCGGGCCCCGGTTTCACCGCGGCGTTCCCCCGCCATCTCCCCTGGTACCGGGAGCTGCTCGCCGTACGCGGCTGAGCCCCGACACCCCACCATCCCCACCCGCGGCACGAGGCAGGACGCACCACCATGGCAGGACTGGCAGGCAGGACGGCGATCGTCACCGGCGCGAGCCGCGGCATCGGACGGGGGATCGCCGAGCGGCTGGGCCGCGACGGCGCCCTCGTCGCCGTCCACTACGGTAGCGACGCCACCGCCGCCGCCGCGACCGTCGCCGCCGTCGAGCGGGAGGGCGGCCGGGCCTTCGCCTTCCGCGCGGAACTGGACCGCCCCGACGCCGTCGACCTCTTCTACGCCGCACTCGACCGGGGCCTCGCGGCCGCCGGCGCGGGGCCGGAGGTCGACATCCTGGTCAACAACGCGGGCGCCAGCGGCTCCGGCCGGCTCCACCAGCTCACCCCCGAGGTCTTCGACCGGCTCTTCGCGGTCAACGTGAAAGCCCCGCTCTTCCTCGTCCAGCGGGGACTCGACCGCTTCCGCGACGGCGGCCGGATCGTCAACATCTCCTCGCTGACCTCCCGGAACGCCTACCCGGAGTCCGTCACGTACGCCATGACCAAGGGCGCCGTCGACACCATGACCCTGGCCCTCGCCAAGGAGCTCGGGCCGCGCGGGATCACCGTGAACACCGTCGCTCCCGGCTTCGTCGCCACCGACATGAACGCCCGCCTCCGGACCACCCCCGAGGCGGCCGCCGCGCTCGCCGCGCACGCCGTCCTCGGCCGGATCGGCACCCCCGGGGACATCGCCGACGTCGTCGCCTTCCTCGTCTCCGACGACGCCCGCTGGATCACCGGCCAGTACCTGGAGGCCGGCGGAGGAGCGGGTCTGTGAGGCGGCGCCCCGCCCACCGGGCCTGATCGGGCGGACCCCTCCCGCGCGGGCGGTCGGTCGTCGCGCTACAGCCAGCCGTTGCGGCGGAAGCCCCGGTGGATGACGAAGCAGGCCACCGCGATCACGCCGAGGACCAGCGGATAGCCGTAGGTCCACCGCAACTCCGGCATGTGGTCGAAGTTCATGCCGTACATCCCGCACACCATGGTCGGCACCGCGACGATCGCCGCCCACGCGGTGATCTTCCGCATGTCCTCGTTCTGCGCGACCGTGACCTGTGCCAGATGCGCCTGGAGCACCGAGTCCAGCAGGGCGTCGTACGAGGCGACCTGCTCGGTCACCCGGGCGAGGTGGTCGGTGACGTCCCGGAAGTACGTCCGGATCTCCGGGTCGACCAGCGGCATGGGCCGGGTGGCGAGCGCCGTGAGGGGACGGGCGAGCGGGGCGACCGCCCGGCGCAGTTCGAGCAGTTCCCGCTTGAGCTGGTAGATCCGGCCGGCGTCGCCGCGGCCCGCCTGCCCGGAGAAGACCGTGTTCTCGATCGAGTCGAGGTCGGTCTGCACCGCGTCCGCGACCGCCAGGTAGTCGTCCACCACGTGGTCCGCCATCGCGTGCAGCACGGCCGACGGGCCCTTGGCCAGCTGCTCGGGCAGCGCCTCCAGCGCCTCGCGCAGCGGTCCGAGGGAGCCGTGCCCGCCGTGCCGGATGGTGATCACGAAGTCGGGCCCGACGAAGGCCATCAGCTCGCCGGTGTCCACCACCTCGCTGGTCGCGGTCAGCTCCTCGTGCTCGACGTACCGGACCGTCTTCAGGACGGCGAACAGCACCCCGTCGTACTCCTCGACCTTGGGCCGCTGATGGGCGTGGACGGCGTCCTCGACGGCCAGCGGGTGCAGCCCGAAGAGCTCGGCCAGGACCGTCAGCTCCTTCTCCGCCGGCTCGTGCAGCCCGATCCACACGAAGCCGTCCCCGCTCCGGCGCACGTGCCGCAGGGCGTCCTCGGCGCTCGTGCCCCGGACCGTCCGCCGCACCCCGTCGCCGTACACGACGCAGTTCACGACCGCGCTGCCGAGCGGTGAGCGGGCCGGGTGGCTCAGGTCCACCCTCCGCCGGTAGGTCCGGCGGACGGCGGTGCGCAGGCGCTGCATGACGGACACGGTGGTACTCCTTCGGCAGACCGGGAGCCAGTGTGCCACCCGCCCCGGGCCGGAGGTCAGTCCCCGGGGCGGGGGTCAGCGGGCCGCCGGGGGCGCGCCGAGGACCCGGTCCAGGTACGGGTTGGAGAGGACGCCGGAGGGGTCGAGGCGGTCCCGGAGGGCCACGAAGTCGTCGAAGCGCTCGTAGCGGGGGCGCAGCTCGGCCGCGCCGAGGTCGTGCATCTTGCCCCAGTGCGGACGGCCGCCGTAGGAGCCGAGGATCCTCTGGCAGGCGTCGAAGTACCGGCGGTACGGCATCCGGTGGTACTGGTGGAAGGCGATGTAGCAGCTCTCCCGGCCCTGCGCGGTGGAGAGCCAGATGTCGTCGGCGGCCGTGAAGCGGACCTCCAGCGGGAAGGACACCGGCTCGCCCTGGGCGTCGATCCAGGCCCGCAGCTCCCGCAGCGCCTCGGCCGCGTGCGCGCGGGGGATCGCGAACTCGCCCTCGTGGAAACGGACATCGCGCACCGAGGCGAAGATCCGGTACGCGTGGTCGGTCCAGGTCCTGGACGACATGGCGCGCGCGGCGAAGCGGGTGATCGGCGGCACCAGGCGCGGTACGCGGGTGCCGAGCCGGTTCAGGGCCTCGAAGCCCGGTCCGCTGACGGCCTCGTCGAGCCGCCGGGAGAGGGCGCCGATGGGGGAGAGGGGCGCGTCACCGGGCAGCCGGCGGAAGCGGCGGGTGAGGGTGGTCTCGCTGTGCGGGAACCAGAAGAACTCGAAGTGATCGTTCTCCGCGACGAGTTCGTCGATGCGGGCGAGGGTCTCGGCGACGGGCGCCGAGGTGTCCCGGGCGTGCAGGGCGTAGAGCGGGACGGTCTGGAGGGTGACCTTGGTGATGACGCCGAGCGCCCCGAGACCGACCCGGGCCGCGGCGAACAGCTCGGGCCGCTCGGTCGGCGAACAGACCGTCACCGAGCCGTCGGCCAGGACGAGTTCGAGTGCCCGCACCTGTGTGGCGATGCCGCCGAAGCGGACGCCGGAGCCGTGGGTGCCGGTGGAGATCGCGCCGGAGATCGTCTGCCGGTCGATGTCGCCCATGTTCTCCAGGGCGAGGCCGTACGAGGCGAGCAGCGGGTTCAGCTTCCACAGCGGCATGCCGGCGCCGACGGTGACGAGCCCGGTCTCCGGGTCCACCGCGTCCACGGCGTCGAGCCGGTCGAGGCGGAGCTGGACGTCCGGGGCGACCGCGACGCCGCTGAAGGAGTGCCCGGAACCGACCGCCTTGACCCGCAGGCCGTCCCGAACCGCGTCCTTCACGGCCGCGGCGACGTCCTCGGTCCGCGCCGGGCGCAGCACCCGGCGGGGGCGGGCCTCCTCGTTGCCGGCCCAGTTGCGCCACACGCCGCCGTTCTCGCTGCCGCTCATGCCGGGCGTCCCTTCGGGCCGGTGTTCCTGTACGTCGGAGGGGGAGAGGGGCGGTTACCGCCGGTTCTCGCTGTCCGGAAGGGTGGACTTGGTCAACCGTCCAAGTCAAGGGTCCTGGAGTCTTGACTTGGACGGACGACCAAGAGACGGTGACGGCGTCGCCACCGGTCCCCGCGGGGTCCGCGTCCGCACCCGGCGCGGCCACCGGATCCGGGGCGGCCACGGTTCCGGCGGGGCCCTGAGTTCCGGCAGGGCCCACGGTTCCGGCGGGGCCCACGGTTCCGGCGGGTTCCGTGGCTCCACCGAGGTCCGCTCTCGGCACAGGTCCGCTCTGTGCGAAGGTCCGCTCCCCGCGCGGGTCCACGTCCCGTACAGGTCCCCCTCCCGGAGGCCGCGTCCCGGAGGGCCGCGTCCCGCAGAGGTCCACGAAAGGCCGCCCACCATGGCAAGCGCCCGCCCCGACGCCGCAGCCGTCGTGTCCACCGCGTCCGCCCCGCGCCCCGCGGGCTTCGCCGACCTGGAGAAGGCGACGGCCGGCCTCCAGCCGCCCTTCGCCGTCGTGGACCTCGGCGCGCTGCGCGCCAACGCCGCGCAGATGGCCCGCCGCGCCGGCGGCAAGCCGATCCGGCTCGCCAGCAAGTCGCTTCGCTGCCGCGCCCTCATCGACGACGTCCTGGCCCGCCCGGGCTTCGCCGGCGTCCTCGCCTTCACCCTCCCCGAGGCGCTCTGGCTCGCCTCCCACGACCCCCGCGCGGACGTCCTCGTCGGCTACCCGACCGCCGACACCGACGCGCTCCGCCGCCTCGCCGCCGACGAGGACGCGGCCGCCCGCGTCACCGTGATGATCGACTCCCTCGAACAGCTCGACCTGCTCCGTGCGGCCATCGGCGCCTCGGGCCCTCCGGTCCGCGTCTGCCTCGACCTCGACGCGTCCCTCCGCCTGCTCGGCGGCCGCGTCCACCTCGGCATGCGCCGCTCGCCCCTGCACGCCCCCGCCGAGGCGGCGGCGCTGGCCCGCGCCGTCGTCGCCCGCCCCCGGCTGCGGCTGGTCGGCGTGATGGCGTACGAGGGGCAGATCGCCGGCGTCGGCGACGACCAGCCGACCCAGGCACGCCCGATGCGCACCGCCGTCCGCGCGGTCCAGCGGCTCTCGGCCCGCGAGCTGCGCGCCCGCCGGGCCGCCGTGGTCGGCGCCGTCCGCGAGGTCGCCCCGCTGGAGTTCGTCAACGGCGGCGGCACCGGCAGTCTGGAGACCACCTCCGCCGAGCCCGCCGTCACCGAGCTCGGCGCGGGATCAGGGCTCTACGCCCCCGCCCTCTTCGACCACTACCGGGGCTTCAGCCCGCTGCCCGCCGCCTTCTTCGCGCTCGCGGTGGTCCGCCGCCCCGCTCCTGGCCATGTCACCGTCCTCGGCGGCGGCTGGACCGCGTCCGGGGCCCCCGGCCAGGACCGGCTGCCCGTGCCCGTCCATCCGGCGGGGCTGCGGATGCTCGGCTCCGAGGGGGCGGGCGAGGTCCAGACCCCGCTCGTGGGACCCGCCGCCGACACCCTCCGCTTCGGCGACCGCGTCTGGTTCCGGCACGCCAAGGCCGGAGAGCTCTGCGAGCGCGTCGACACCCTCCACCTCGTCGAGCACGACCGGGTGGTGGACGAGGTCCCCACCTACCGGGGCGAGGGCATGGCCTTCCTGTGACCGCCGACCGCCCTGCGATACGTTGCCCCGGCCCGCCGTCCGCCCGTCCGGCCCGCAGCCCGCCCCGACGGGTCCGCCACCCGCCCCGACCGGTCCCCGCACGCCGGACCGTTCCGCTCAGCCCGCTCAGCCCGCCCGACCGGTCCCGCCCGACGTACGGGTCCCGCCCGTCCCGTCCGCCCCGCACGTCCGTCCCGTCCGCCCGGTCCGGCCCCGCCCGCCGACCGGTCCCGCCCCCGAGGAGCCCGTCCCATGCCCCGACTCTCCGCCGGTGAGCGCCGCGAGCAGCTGGCCGAGGCGGCGATCCGGGTCATGATCCGCGACGGCGTCGCCGAGACCACCACCCGGGCCGTGGTCGCCGAGGCGGGGGTGCCGCTCGGCGCCTTCCACTACTGCTTCCGCTCCAAGGAGGAGCTGTTCCAGACCGTCATCGAGCGGATCATGGAGCGGAACCTCCCGCCGGCCGACCTCGCCCACCCCGAGGGCGCCACCCCCTTCGAGAAGGTCCGCGCGATCCTCCACGCGTACTGGGAGCAGGTCCGCGCCCGCCCGGACGAGCATCTGGTGACGTACGAGGTCACCCAGTACGCGCTCCGCCGGCCCGGCCTCGCTGACCTGGCCCGCCGCCAGTACCGGCACTACCTGGACGTGAACCGCGCCCACCTGGAGTCGATGGCCCGGGCGGCCGGCCTCGCCTGGACCGTGGACCTCGCGGTCCTCGCCCGCCACGGCCTCGGCGTCCTCGACGGCCTCACCCTCACCTGGCTGATCGACCGCGACGACGCGCAGGCCCTGGCCGCCCTGGACGAGTACGCCCGCTACCTCGCCTCGGTCGCCGAGCCCCTGCCCACCCCGTAGCCCACCGCGCCGTCGGCGCAGAGGTGGGCCTGTACGGACGTGCCAGGCCGAGGCCGAGGCCTGGTACGGCACCTGGCAGCACGATCCGTCCGGCCCGTTCGTCATGGTGCTCCGCCTCCACGGCCCCGACCCGGCCGTCCTCGACGGCCGCTGGAGCCTCCCGCCGCTCAGCGTCGGCACCGGGACGGACGGCTGAGGGGAAGGGGCGAGGGGGCAGGGGCCGGCGGCCCCCGGTGGAGGGGGCGGGGCAAGGGCCGACGGTCCCTGGTGGAGGGGGCCGGGCAAGGGCCGACGGCCCCCGGTGGAGGGGGCCGGGCAGGGTCAGCGGTTCTCGGCGGAGGGCCGGGTCTCCTTGACGGTGTAGGTGACCGCCGGCTCGCGAGGCGCGTCGCCCGCCTTCATCTCGCGTGCCTCCGCCTTGAGGATGCGGGCGGCCTTGCCGGCGTTGCGGGCCAGCTCCGGCAGCTTCCTCGCGCCGACCACCAGGGCGACGACGACCAGCAGGATCGCGATCTCGCTCATACCGAACACGGGGACTCTCCTGGCGGGGGACGGGACGGTGGTCCGACCCGCGTCAATCTACAGGGGCGTAGAAGGACCGGGTAGGGTCACCCCCCGAACGATGAACGACGTCCGGACGGTCCGGGCGAGCGGCCGGGAACGGCGAGGGGGACGACGGATGAAGAAGCGGGACGGCGGGGAGCCGGAGCCCACCGGGGCCGCCGCGCGCCGGCGCGGCCAGGGCGAGCTGGAGACCCAGGTCCTCGCGGCGGTGCGGGCCGCGGGCCGGCCGGTCACCGCCGGCGCGGTGCGGGAGGGGCTCGGCGGCGGGCTCGCGTACACCACCGTCATCACCATCCTCACCCGCCTCCACGCCAAGGGGGCCGTCGCCCGCGAACGTGCCGGCCGGTCCTTCGAGTGGACCGCCGTGGCCGACGAGGCCGGACTCGCCGCCCTCCGGATGCGCAGGCTGCTCGACGGCGAGGGCGACCGGGAGGCCGTCCTCACCCGCTTCGTCACCACCCTCCCTGCCTCCGACGAGCAACTCCTCCGGGAGCTGCTGGCCCGCGCCGAGGAAGGGGCGGAAGACGGGGAAGAGGGAGAGAACCGGGCGGGGGAGGGCTGACACCGTGGGCGTCCTCGTCTTCCTGCCGCTCGTCCTGCCGCTGACCGCGTGGCCCGTCGCCCGGCTCGCCGAGCACCACCTGCACCCGCGCACCGCGACCCGGCTGCTCACCGCCGTCGCCGCCCTGCTCGCCGTGTGCAGCACCCTCTGCCTCGCTCTCCTCATGGTCGTCGGCACCGCCCAGCTGCCCGGCAACCCGCTCCCGGACGGCTGGTCGGACCCGGAGGTGCGGGCCGCCGTGCCGTACGACGAGTTCGCGGGCCGGGCGGCGATCCCCGCGCTCCTCGCGGTGGTCGGGGTCTGCGGCCGGGTGCTGCTGCGCCACCGGAGCGTCCGCAGGCGGGCCGCCCGCGCGCTCGCCGGGCTGCCGGACCGCCCGGTCGCGGTGCTGCCGGACCCGGTCCCGTACGCGTACGCCCTCCCGGTCCCGGCCGGGCGCGACCGGGGGAAGGTCGTGGTCAGCCGGGGCATGCTCGCCCGGCTGGGCTCCGCGGAACGGCGGGCGCTCTTCGCCCACGAGCGGGCGCATCTGACGGGCCGGCACGACCGGCTGCTGCTCGCCGCCCGGCTGGCCGCCGCCGCCAATCCGTTCCTGCGGCCGCTGCGTACGGCCGTCACGTACTCGGCCGAGCGGTGGGCGGACGAGGAGGCGGCGGTACGGGTCGGCAGCCGGCGCGTGGTCGCGCGGGCCATCGGACGGGCGGCGCTGGCCTCCGGCGGCGCGGGCCCCGCGACCCTGCCGGCCTTCGCCGTCGCCGGTCCGGTGCCGCGTCGGGTGGCCGCCCTCCTCGCACCGCCGCCCCCGGCGCCGCGCGCCTGGCCGCCGGTCTTCACCGCCGTCGGTCTGGCCCTGTGGGGCGCCGTGATGGGCGCCGCCGCCTCGGCCCTCGCCTCGGCGAACTCGGCGGTGACGCTCTTCGCGGTACTCAGGGCGGCGACGCCGCTCTAGGCGAGGGCGGCCCCCCTGGGGGTCGGACCCGAAGCGTCTCGGGGGTCGGATCCGGCCGGGCCCGGGGGACGGATCCGTGTCTCGAAGGCCGGGTCCCGGGTGCCTCGGGGTCGGACCCGGAGTGCCTCGGGTCCGGATCCGGCCGGGCCCGGCGGGCGGGTTCGCCCCCCGCCTGTCGGATCCGGGGCGTCTCAGACGTCGAACTCGTGCGGGGGCAGGCCCAGGGCGAAGCACGCCTCGCGGACGACGGCCCGCTCGGTCGCGTCGAAGTGCCCGTCGGCGCCGCCGATGACGATGCCGATCTGGACGACGGCGCGGGCCTCGGCCGGCTTCTTCTTCGCCTTCGCGATCTCCTGGAGGACGGCGACCTTCCCGAAGTCGAAGTCGGTGGCGAGCCGGTCGAGCTGGGTGTCGAAGCGCCGCTGGAGGTCGGCCGCGTCGAAGTTCCGCAGCACCTCGTTGGCGGCGATCAGCTGGGCCACGCGGCTCCGCTCGGCCGGGTCCACGGTGCCGTCCGCCGCCGCGACCAGCGCGCACATCGCCATGCTCGCGTCCCGGAAGGCGCCGCTGGTCAGTTCGTTCTTCCGTGCGGTCAGCTGGGTCTGCATGGTCGAGGCGGACTCCCTGATCCGGTCCCACAGCGCCATCGTCGGCTCACACTCCCTCGGCCGGACTACTCCGGTATCGAACTTCTACAGTGCTGTAGAAGTTACCAGCCCGAAAAGGGAAGGCGAGGGCCGGGGGAGCGCTGTTAGGGTCGGCCGCATGTGCTCCGTCATCCAGAACTTCCGGGCGATCCGGCTCCGTTCCGCGCGCTGACCGCGGTTCCGGCCCTTCACACACCGCGGCGCGCCCGTATCCACGCGCGCCCGCCTCACCACGCGCCCGCGCCCCTGCGCGCCGTCGCGTCCGCCGGTCCCGAGGTCCCCCGCGTCCACCGTTCGCCTCAGGATGACGAGGATCTCTCCCATGCGCTCAGACCAGCGCCAGCGCCCCACGTTCGTGTTCGTGCACGGCGGCTCCAGCAACGCCCGTGCCTGGACCCCGCTCCGCAACGAGCTGGCCCTGCGCGGCCACCGCTCGTACGCCGTCGACCTCCCCGGCCACGGCGACGCGGCCGGCGGCCCCGCCGCCTACCACCACCAGACCCAGGACCGCACGGCCCTGCTCCACGAGACCTCCCCGATGCACGGGGTCACCCTCGCCGACAACGCCGAGCACGTCGTGGGCGTCCTCCGGCGGCTCGCCGGGCACGGCCCGGTCGTCCTCGCCGGCAACAGCCTCGGCGGCCTCACCCTCACCGCCGTCGTCAACGCCGCCCCGGACCTCGTCCACCGGGTCGTCTACCTCTCCGCGCTCTGCCTCGCCGACCCCGCCCAGCTCACCGAGCCGTGGGACGTCGTCGACGACGGCCTGCTCGAAGCCGCGGTGGCCAGGATCGCCGTCCCCTACGAGGCGCCCGGCGACCCCGGCGTCGTCCGGCTCGACTGGCGGCGCGCCCACACCGACCCGGAGGCGTTCGCCGTGCTGAAGGAGGCCGTCATGGCCGACGCCTCCGACGCCCTCTTCCGCCACTTCCTCGACTCGCTCGACGCGGACGAGAACCACGGCGTCATGGAACCGGCCGCGCTCGTCCGCCCCGAGGCGTGGCGCCGGGTGCCCCACACCTACGTCCGCCTCGCCGCCGACCGCAGCCTGACCCCGGCGGTCCAGGACTTCATGATCCGCAAGGCGGACGAACTCACCCCCGACCACCCCTTCGACGTCCACACCCTGCCCACCTCGCACGTCGGGTACGTGAGCCGGCCCGCACTCTTCGCCGACCTCCTCACCCGACTGACCTGACCCGACCCGACCCGACCCGCCCAGATCAGACCCGCCCCACCCCGCCCCGACCAGATCAGACCTGACCCGATCCGACCCGATCCGGCCTCTTCGCTCGTGGACCGGTCCGGGGCGACCCGCGCCGAGGCCGAGCGATCGGACGCGGGCCGGCCCGGCGGGGCCTGATCCGGGGCCTGGTCCGGGGCCTGGTCCGGGGCCTGGTCCGGTCGGGCGCCCGGTGGCCGCCGTACTCCCACGGCGGTCGCCGGGGCGCCCGGCCGCGTCACCCGATGGTGTGCACTCTCCCCATGCGCCGGGGGCGTACGCCTCGGCAGTGGTCCGGAGGGTGCGCGCCCGCTCCCTACACTCCGCGCTCATGTCGCTCTGGCTGCTCAACCACTTCAGCTCTCTCACCCTCGCCGTCGTCCTCGTCGGCGGCACCGTCGCGCTCGCCGTCGCCGGCAGCGTGCTGCTCCGCCGCCGCCACCCGTCGCTCGCCGAGGGGGAGCACAACGACATGGTCGGTGTGACCCTGGGGATGTTCGGCGCGATCTACGGAATCATCCTCGCCTTCGTCATCGTCACCCTCTGGACCCAGCTGGAGAGCACCCAGACCATCGTCGCCGCCGAGGCCACCGACGTGGCCCTCATCGCCCGTGACGCCGCCGCGTTCCCGCCCGCCGTCCGCGCCGACCTCGACGCCGCCCTGAGCGACTACGTCCACGCCGTCGTCGAACAGCAGTGGCCGCTGATGCGCGAGGGCCGCCCGCAGTACGGAGCCACCGAGAACAGCCTCGTCGAGGCCTTCGACGTGCTCCAGGCGTACGACCCGAAGTCCCCGCGCGAGGAGGTCTTCTACGAGGAGGCCGTCGCCCACCTCAACGACGTGGCCGCGCAGCGCCGCGCCCGGGTCACCATGGCCGAACAGGAACTCCCGCCGCTCCTCCAGGTCCTGGCCTTCGGCGGCGCGCTCGTCCTCCTCCCGCTGACCTTTCTGTACGGGATGCGGAGGCTGCGGATCCAGGTGCTCTTCGTCGCCTCGGTCGCCGGACTCATCGGCTTCAGCCTGCTGCTCGTCCTCGTCCTCGACCGCCCCTTCGCCGGCGAGCTGAGCGTGAGCCCCGCCCCGTACAAGGAGGGCGCGCTGGCCCGCTACTGGGCTCCGTGAACCACCCGTCCGGGTGCCGTCGGGTGGCCGGAGTCACGCCCGTGCCGTCCCATGGCGGAGAACGTCCGCGGCGGGGAGACCGCCCGGCCGGGGCGAGGCGGGGCGGGAGGGCGCGATGGCGTGGAAGAACCGGCTGCGGGAGCTCCGCGCCGGTGCCGAGCGACGCTTCCCGGTCCTGACCGAGGTGACCGAACGGCTCGTCGGCGGCAGTCTCCTCGACGCGGGCACCCGGCTCGCGGCCCAGGCGTTCCTCGCCGCCGTCCCGCTGCTCTTCGCCCTCGCCGCCTTCGCCCCCACCCCCGTACGCGACCAGCTCCGCGAGTCCCTGCGGGCCATGTTCGGCCTCACCGGCCCCGCCGACCAGGAGCTCCAGCAGGTCTTCGACCAGGCCACCCCCGACGGGGTCCGGGAGACCACCGGCGCCGTGGGCGCCCTCGTCGCGCTCGTCTCCGCCACCAGCTTCAGCCGCGCCATGGCCCGCGTCTGCGAACGCGCTTGGGGCCTGCCCAAGGCGGGCACCCGGATCGCCGCCTGGCGGTGGGCGGTGTGGCTGCTCGCCCTCGTCGTCGTCGTGCTCCTCCAGGCGCCGATCCGGGACGGCTTCGGCGCCGGCGCCTGGCTCGGCGTCCCCCTGTTCTTCCTCGTCGCCACCGGCGTCTGGCTGTGGACCCAGCACCTCCTCCTCGCCAACCGCGTCCCCTGGCTGCCGCTGCTCCCCGGCGCCCTGCTCGGTGCCACCACCTCCACCGCGCTCGGGATCACCGCCCGCTTCTACATGCCCGCCGCGCTCAACCGGGCCCTCGCCGAGTACGGGGCCCTCGGCCTGGTCCTCACCCTGCTGTCCTGGCTCATCGTGGTCTGCGCCGCGCTGACCTTCGCCTTCACCATCGGGGCCGTCCTCGCCCACGAGCCCACCCTCAGCCGCCTTCTCGGCACCGACCGGATCCGCCCGGCGGGCCCCCGGGCCGACGGTGAGGCCGACCGCACCTGACGGGGCTTCGGGGCTCTGGGGCTTCGCTTCGGGGGCCGACGGTCGCACCTGGCGGGATCTCGTACGGGGAGCCCGACGGTCGCACCTGGCGGGATCTCGTACGGGGAGCCCGACGGTCGCACCTGACGGGGCCTCGCATCGGGGAGCCCGACGGCCACACCTGACGGGGCCTCGCACGGAGGGGCCGGCCGCACCTGACGGGGCCTCGTACGGAGGATGCCGACCGCACCTGACGGGTGAGCCCGCGACCTGACCGGCCCAACCAGGGGCTTCACGAGTGGTGGACCGCCCGAGCCGCTCCGAGACTCCCGGCATGACCAACCACACGAACCGTGCCCGTGCGCACCGCCGAGGGCGCGCCGGGACGACGGGCCTCGCCTGTGCCGTGGCGCTCGCCACCGTGCCCGTGCTGATGCTCGGACCGGGCGCCGCCCCCGCGGCCGCCGCCCCCCTCCCCGGCGGCCTCGGCCCCTGCGTCTCCGCGGCGCCGCCGGGGGATCCCACGACCTGCCCGTCCCCCTTCCCGCCGATCGACAACGACCCGATCAAGGGCCGGGACAACGCGATCAACATCTACGTCGGCGAGGACTACCTCGTCCGCGGCCGGGCCGCCGAGGCGGAGGGCAGGATCGTCGTCCTCGACGCCTTCGACATGAACAAGCCCGCGGGCGGTGTCTACAACATCGGAGAGGTCGGCGTCGGCTCCAAGGTGCCGCCGGCCGTGGGCGCGGACTGGCTGACCACGGGCGGCGACATCACCGTCGCCACCGGCCAGCGGCTGCTGGCCGAGGACGGGGTCGTCCGCCACGCGGGCACCGTCACCGGCGACGTCGAGGCCACCCTCGTCCAGGACGACGACGCCGCCGCCCCGTACACCGCGCTCCGCGACCAGCTGACCGCCGCGAGCCAGTGCTACGCGCGCGTGGACGGCGCCCCGCGCACGCCCACCGGCACCGCCGTCAACGAGGGCGGGCAGACCCTCTTCACCGGCGACGGCACCTCCCCGCTCCAGATCTTCAACGTCGACTTCGACATGGAGGGCCCGAACGACGGGCAGCAGGGCATCGTCTTCGCGAACATCCCGGCCGGCGCGACGATCCTCGTCAACGTCACCGGCGACAGCCGCACCCTGCGCACCTACAGCGGCGGCATCGCCGACACCGACGACCCGCTCAACGCCTACCGCGAGCGGCTGCTGTGGAACTTCCCCGACGCGACCACGGTCGACCTCGCCGGCACCGGCCAGTTCCAGGGCAGCTTCCTCATCGGCAACCAGGCGTCCACCACGACCGTCAGCCTGCCCGGCATCAACGGCCGCTTCTTCACCACCGGCTCCCTCACCCACACCAGCCTCGGTGAGAGCGGTGGCCAGGAGTTCCACGCCTACCCCTTCACCGGGGACCTCCCGAACTGCGACACCCCCCAGGACGTCACCGGTGACGTGACGGTCGTCAAGACGGACGCCGAGACCGGCGACCCGCTGGCGGGCGCGACCTTCCGCCTGTGGGAGGAGACGAACGGCGTCGACGGCCTCCAGACCGACGGGGCCGACCCGGACACCGCGGTCGGCACGCCGTGCGTGACCGGCGCCGACGGCGAGTGCACGCGGACGGTGGAGACGGGGACGTACTACTGGCAGGAGACCGACGCGCCGGACGGGTACGACCTGCCGGCGAACCCGGTCTTCGGGCCGCTGGTGCTGACCGAGGAGAACGCGTCGGCGGGTGTGAGCGTCGAGGCGGACAACACGGCCACGCCCGTGCCGCCGGTCACCGGTGAGGTGCGGGTGGTGAAGACCGACGCGGAGAGCGGAGCGCCGCTGGCGGGCGCGACCTTCCGCCTGTGGGAGGAGACGAACGGCGTCGACGGTCTCCAGACCGGTGGCGCCGACCCGGACACGGCGGTCGGCACGCCGTGCGTGACCGGCGCGGAGGGCGTCTGCGAGCGGACGGTGGAGACCGGCACGTACTACTGGCAGGAGACCCAGGCGCCGGACGGGTACGACCTGCCGGCGAACCCGGTCTTCGGGCCGCTCGTCCTGACCGAGGAGAACGCGCAGGCGGGCGTCACCGCCGAGGCGGACAACTCCCGCACGCCGATCCCGCCCGGGACCGGGTCGGTGCGTCTGATCAAGACCGACGCCGGAAGCGGGATGCCGCTGGGCGGCGCCACCTTCGAGCTGTGGGAGGAGACGAACGGGGTCGCCGGGCTGCAGACCGCGGGCGCCGAGCCCGACACGCGGGTCGGTACGCCCTGCACCACCAGCTTCGCCGGCCTCTGCGGCTTCGGCGAGCTCGACCACGGCACGTACTACCTGCGGGAGACGGCCGCACCCGACGGATACGAGCTGCCGGCCGACCCGGTCAGCGGGCCGTACGTGGTGAGCGCCGAGCAGGAGGCCGTCTTCGTCATGCTGGACAACGAGCGGGGCGACGGCCCCGGCCCGGGCCCGGACCCCTGTGAGCCGAAGGGCTACGGCGACGAGGGCTACGGCGACGAGGGTTACGGCGACGAGTGCCCCGACGCCGCGCGGAGGCACGCCACCGTCTGAGAGCGGTGACCCGAGGGGCGGACGGCGCGAGGAGCGCCGTCCGCCCCTCGGTCCGTCAGGCCCCGCCCGGCCGCCCCGGCACGCGGGCGGTGCTGTCACCGGGGACGAGCGCGGGCAGCAGCAGCCGGGGGCGCGGGACGGGCCGCGCGGCGGAGGCGGCGGCGCCGAGGGCGAGGTCGACGGCCTGCCGGGCCATCTCGCGCTTGGGGAGGACCACGCTGGTGAGCGCCGTGCCGGAGAGCAGGCCGGCCGGGGTGTCGTCGTGCGCGACCACGGAGAGGTCGTCCGGGACGGTACGGCCCAGGGCGCGGGCGGCCTCCACGGCCGCGACCGCGAGGACGTCGTGGGTGGCGAAGAGCGCCGTCGCCCCCGGGTGGGCCCGCAGCGCGTCGAGCGCCGCCACCAGGCCTCCCCGGAAGGTGGGTTCGGCGGCCGTCCGCACGGCGTCGTCCGGCAGCGGGATGCCGTCCTCGCGGAAGGCCCGGCGGAAGCCGGCCGTGCGGACGGTGTGCGCGGGGCTGGCGAGGACGAGGGCCCGCTCGTGCCCGAGCGCCCGCAGGTGCCGGCCCGCGAGGTGCCCGCCGTGCTCGTAGTCGACCGTCACCACCGGGAAGCCGTCCGGCAGCGCGGCCTCCCAGGCGCACAGCACCACCGGGAAGCGGGCGTCCGCGAGGAGCGGCAGATGGCCGGTGAGCCCCTGGTCGCCCGCGATCAGGAGGGCGTCCACGGAGCGGCTGGCCAGCGCGGCGAGATGGCGGCGGGCCCGCTCCCCGTCGAGCCGCGTGGTGCAGAGCAGCAGCCGGTGGCCTCGCTCCTCCAGGGCGTCCTCGACCTCCTCGACCACGTCCGCGTAGAACGGCGCGGAGACCGTCGGCACGAAGAGCCCCACGGTGCGGCTGCTGCCGGTGGCCAGCGAACGGGCCACCAGATTGGGGACGTAACCGAGTTCGGCGATGGCGGCGCGGACGCGCGCCTCGGTGGCCGGGCGCACGGCGACCCGTCCGGTGACCACGTTCGAGACGGTCTGCTTGGTGACGCCGGCCCGCTCCGCCACGTCCTGCATGGTGACCATGACGCCGCCCCCGTCGTCCCCGCCCGCCGATCACGCCCGCCCCGCAACGTAACCGGGCCCCCACCTGCGGTCAAGGCGCCGACGGCGGCCCGCCGACGCGGTCCTGTCGCCCAACTCCCTTGCGGGGAAAGGGAACCGGCGGAGCCGGGGCTCTTGTTTTACCGGTCAAATGCACTCTAGGGTCCGTGCCACCAGCGGCCCGACTCCTCCACCCCAGGGAGTACTCGTGCACCTCTCGCGCAACGGATTCGTGAGCACGCTCGTCGCGGCGCTCCTCGCCGCGACCGGAGGCGGCGCCCTCGCCGCCGCCCCGCCGGCCGAGGCCGGACCCGTCCCCACACCCGCGTCCGCCACCGCCACCTACACGGTCACCGTCGGCACCAAGGGGGCGTGGAACCGTCCCGACGACACCCCGGCCAGCCCCTACACCGACAAGGACGGCACCTTCTACTACCAGCAGGCCCACGCGCTCTACGGGGCGAGCGACCCCCGCAGGTGGACCTTCTACACCGGCACCGACTTCGACACCGCCAACCGCTCCGCCGCGATCAGCGACGCCGTGAACCCGGCCGACCCCGCCGACCGCAACAACGACACCACCTCGCGCTGCAACAACAGCCCCACCGGCGTGAAGTCCACCGCAGCGCCCGCCGGAAGCGGCTACGCCCACCGCAACTACTGCGACCTGACCGGGATGTGGGTCGATCCGGACACCGGCGACTGGTACGGCCTCGTCCACAACGAGTTCACCCCGCAGCCCTTCGCCGACGGCATCCACTACGACGGCATCGACTACGCGGTCTCCACCGACCAGGGCCGGACCTGGAAGATCAAGGACCACGTCATCACCTCGCCGTACAGCACGGACCGCGGCGACACCGCCGCCTTCCCGCAGCAGACGTACCACTACGGCACCGGCGACCCCCGGCTCTTCGTGGACACCGCCTCCGGCTGGTTCTACGTCTTCTACGGCTCCCGGATCGTCAACAAGGGCGGCGGCTGGGCCGCCTTCTACGGGCACGTCGCCCGTGCCCCCATCTCCCAGAAGATGGCGCCCGGTTCGTGGCGCAAGTGGTACGACGGCGCCTGGACCCAGCCCGGCGTCGGCGGCCGGGAGTCGACCATGGTCCCGGTCGGCGCGGGCAGCACCACCGGCTACGTGCCGAAGGGGAAGGAGTACGACCCCGCCCACGCCGGCTCGGTGAGTCAGCAGGTCGCCGCCGGGCTGACCCCCGCCACCTCCCCGCTCTTCGTCATGGACATCACCTACAACGCCTACCTCGGCCTGTACATCGGCGAGCCGCAGGCCGTCGACCAGAGCGGCGACGCCCCGCAGGAGATCTACGCCACCACCGACCTGACCACCCAGAAGTGGTTCCGGCTCGGCGACACCGGCGGCTACCGGACCGCGTCCTGGTACCGCTGGTTCCTCGACGCCGGCAACCGCACCGGCTCCGGCATCGTCGGCAAGGACTTCCGTGCCTACTGCTCCTTCGGCTGCTCGGGCGGCGCGAGCGCCGAGTACGTCAACCTGAGCATCGGCACGAACGCGCCCGCGGCCCCCGTCGACACCGGCCGGGCCTACCGCGTCTCCGCCGCGGACGGCCGCGTCCTCGCCCAGGTCCCCGGCGGCTCCGCCACCACCTCCACGGCCGCGGCGACCGGTTCGACGCTGGAGCACTGGACCTTCACCGCCAAGGGCGACGGCTCCTACCGCATCGCCAACGCCTCCACCGGCGGACTCCTCGGCGTCGCCTCGACCGCGCCCGCCACGCGCGCGTGGGGCACGAAACCGACCGTGACCGCGGCGACCCCCGGCACCGGCCAGGACTGGTTCGTGGTCCCCGGAGCCTCCGCCGCCGACAACACCCCCACCGGGACGGTCAAGCTGGTCAACCGCTACAGCGGCCTCGTCCTCGCCCTCTCCGCCACCTCCTCGCGCGCCGCCGAGACCACCCCGGCCCGCAGCTGGACCGACACCACCGGCTCCCCGGTCGGCGCCGGCCGCACCGCCGCCGAGCAGACCCTGGGCCTCACCCCGGTCGGCGACGCCCCCCGGACCGTCACCCTCACCACCGGCGGCAAGGCCCTCGACAACCCCGACCACAGCACGGCGGACGGCACCGCGCTCGTCACCTGGACCCCGAACGCCGGCGCCAACCAGAAGTGGACCCTCACCCCGCGCGCCGACGGCGGCCACGAGCTCCGCAACAACGCCTCGGGGAAATGCGCCGACATCGAGAACGGCTCCACCGCCGCCGGTGCCCGCGTCATCCAGTGGACCTGCCACGGCGGCGCCAACCAGCGCTGGACGCTCACCCGGCTCCCCGACGGCACCTCCACCGTCACCTCCGTGCGCAGCGGCCTCCTCCTGACGGCCGCCTCCACGGGGAACGGAGCACGCGTCACCCAGCAGCCGGACACGGGGAGCGCCCTCCAGCGCTGGACGGTCGGCTGAGGCGGGCGTCCGAGGCGTCCGAGGCGTCCGAGGCGGCTGAGGCATTCGGTTCGCGCGGCCGGTTCGCGCGGTCGGTACGCGCGGCCGGTTCGCGCGCGGCCGGAGGGCGGCGGGTCTCCTTCCCGTCACCCTCCGGCCGCGCGCCGTCCAGGCCCCGGACACGGGGGTCGCCCCCGGTTCGGGCTCCGCCGCCGCCTCCGCCGGACTGGCCGATTCCGGTGGGGTGGACGCGGGGCGGCGACTTGGCCGGGTGGTCGCCGGGTAGAGCGTCGGGGACCCACCCCCGGCGCCGCCCACGCCGGGGGTCCGTTCTGTGTCCGGGAGGAATCGATGGAAGACGCCCTGTACGGAGTTGCCGCCGAGCCCGGGGACCGGCTCCGGGCCGGACGGCTCTGCGTGCCGGTCCGGTGGGGCACGCGCGCCTGCGTGCCCCGGCTGTTCCGCACGCCGTTCGGGGACAGGACCGCCGTCGGGTTCAGCGGACCGGCCCGGCTGAGGGAGGTCCTGGGGGCCGCCCAGCCGTGGATCGTCCTGGCGGAACCGGCGCTGCGCGCGCTGGTCGAGCCCCTGGGCGTCCGCGACCTGCGGATCGACCCCGCCCGTCTCCCCGGCCCCGCGGTTCCGGCGCCTGTCTCCGCCCCGGCGGTTCCCTCGACGGGTCCCTCCCCGGCGGTCCCCGAGACCGTTCCCGCGCCGGCGCGCTGAGAGCGCCGCCGGACAGGCCCGGCGCGAATGGCGAGGAACGACTGATGACCGGGCCCCCGCCGATCCGCTACCGTACCCGCGGGTAACGGGCGGGTGGCCGCTCCGTACCGCGTGAGGGGGGACCGCCGTGGAACGGCAGTGGAGCCTGGAGGAGAGCACGGACGTGGACGCCCCGCCGGCGCGCGTCTACGCCTGGGTGTCGGACCTGCGGAACATGGGGCGCTGGAGCCCGGAATGCCGCTACGTGTGGGTGCCGCGGACTCCCTCGCGCGTCGGTACCCGGTTCGTCGGGTTCAACCGGCGCGGGCCCTTCGCCTGGCCGACCTTCGGGCGGGTGGTCCGGGCCGTCCCGGGCCGCGAGTTCGTCTTCGACATCGACGTCCTCGGACTTCCCATCGCCCGCTGGGGGTACCGGTTCGAGCCGAACGGCGAGGGGACGCGGCTCACCGAGTTCTGGGAGGACCTGCGGACCGGGGGCCGCCGGGCCAAGGTCGCCGAGCTGCTCGGAACCGTCTTCGCCGGCACGAACACCGCCCGGCGCGTCGCCGTGAACCGCGCCGGCATGCGCACCACCCTGAGCCGCATCGCCCGCACGGCGGCCACCGAGCCCGCGCCTCCGGGGCGCTGAGGCCGACCGCGGTCCGCGCCCCCGCCTCAGGGTCGCTGAAGCCTGCTGCGGTCAGCGCCCGCGCCTCCGGGGAGCTGAGGCCCGCCGCGGTCCGCGCCCGTACCGGCGTCGCTCAGCCGCGCAGGGTCCGGTCCAGCCGACGGAACGCGAGCATGAGGGCGAGGACGCCCAGCGTCAGCAGGTAGACGGCCGGGATCAGCAGTTCCACGCCGAACTCGCCCAGTGAGGGCTGCCGGATGAGCTCGATGCTCTGGTACAGCGGCAGGCATTCCACCAGCAGCTGGACCGGCCGGGGGTAGACCTCCAGCGGGTAGAAGGTGGTGGCGAACAGGAACATCGGCAGCATGGCCAACTGGATGTACTGGAAGTCCTGCCAGTCCCGCAGAAAGGTCACCACGGCCAGGCCCAGCGCGGCGAAGGCGAACCCGACGAGGAGCGCGCCCGGCAGGACGAGCAGCACCAGCGGACTGTGCACCAGGCCGAAGAGGGTCACGGTCACGAGGAACCCGACCGCCACCAGCGCACCGCGCAGCAGGGCCCAGCAGACTTCGCCCAGTGCCACCTCGCGCACCGTCATCGGCGTCGTCAGGATCGACTCGTAGGTGTGGTTCGTCCTCAGCTTGCCGAACAGGTTGAACGTCGTCTCGTTCATCGCGCCGTTCATCGCCGTGGTGGCGAGCAGGGCGGGAGCGACGAACTCCGCGTAGGGCACGGCCGTGTCGGCGAGGCCCGGTACGCCGCCGACCAGCCCGCCGATGCCGACGCCGAAGGCGAGGAGATAGAGCACCGGCTCGAAGATCTCGGCCACGAGGAGCAGCCAGCTGTGCCGGTAGATCATCAGATTGCGCTCCACCATCGCCAGGACGCCTCCGGAGCGCGGGGCCGGAGCGGAACGGGTGGAGAGGTGCGGGCCCAGCACGGCCGACATGGGATCCCTGCCTTTCAGGGGTGAGTGCTGGTGGTCAGGAGTGCAGGTGCCGCCGATAGGTGCGCCGGCCGAGCAGCAGCCCGACGGCGGCCAGCACGGCCAGGTAGGCGACGTGGACGGCGGTGCCCGCCGCGGTGCCGGTGCCGAGCGCGGCCGTACGGCACAGCTCGACCCCGTGCCAGAGCGGCGTCGCCTGCACCACCGGCTGGAGCCAGCCGGGCAGTTGCGACAGCGGGAAGAAGGTGCCGGAGAACATGAACATCGGCATCACGCCGAACCGGAGGACCGCGAGCACCGTCGGCTGGCGCTTCGCGGTCACCGCCCACGCGGCGGACGGCGTGGCGAACGCGGCTCCGACCAGCAGCGTCGCCGCCACCACGAGCGGGGCCCGGAGCGCGTCGACGGCACCGAAGGCCGCCGCCACCGCCGTGAAGGCCGTGGCGGAGAGCGCCACCTTGAAAAGGTTGAACAGCAGGTGCCCGTAGTAGATGTCGACGGGCGACAGCGGTGTGGCACTCGCCGCCCGGTAGTGCCCCCCGGGCTGCGTCGACTGGTGGACGGGGTGGGCCGAGTCGATGTAGGCGGTCTGCATGGCGGAGGCGGCGAGCAGGCCCGGAGTGAGGAAGGCCAGGTACGACAGGCCGCCGAGGCCCGCACCGCTGTTCTGGTTGACGAGGGTGCCCAGTCCCGCGCCGATGCCGGTCAGGAACAGCAGCGGGTTGGCCATGTTCAGCACCACGGTGCCGCGCCAGGTGCGGCGGTAGCGGTGCAGCCAGTACGCGAACTCGCGCAGAGCGGGCGGGACGGTGCGGGCACGACCGGGTGGGGCGAAGGAGCGGGAGGCATGCGTGGTCATCGGTACTCTCCGTGGCGGCGCCTGGACGGTGGGCGGGGGCGGCGGCGCGTCAGTCGACCAGGCTGCGGCCCGTCAGGGTGAGGAAGACGTCCTCCAGACCGGCCCTGCGGGTCAGTGCGGTCAGCGGGACGACGCCGCGCGCGTGGGCGCCCGCCAAGGTGGCCTCCGCCTCGTCGGTGTAGAGGAGGAGGCGGTCGGGCAGTTCCTCGATCCGCTCCACCAGGCCGCGCGCCCTGTCGGTCATGGCCTCGCGCTCGCCCGGGCCGAAGCGCAGTTCGAGCACCTCCCGGGTGCAGTACCGCTCGATCAGTCCGGCGGGCGAGCCCTCGGCGACGATCAGCCCCCCGTCCATCACCACGAGCCGGTCGCACAACTGCTCGGCCTCGTCCATGTAGTGGGTGGTGAGGATGAGCGTGATGCCGTCGTCCTTGAGCCGGAACAGGCGCTCCCAGAGCAGGTGGCGTGCTTGCGGGTCGAGGCCCGTGGTGGGCTCGTCCAGGAGCACGATCTCGGGTTCGTTGATGAGCGCCCTGGCTATCGTCAGGCGTCGCCGCATGCCGCCGGACAGCGCCTCGACCCGCTCGTCCGCCTTGTCGGTCAGCCGTGCGAAGTCGAGGAGTTCCGCGGCGCGCCGCCGGATCTCGGCCTTCGGCAGTCCGAAGTAGCGCCCGTAGATCAGCAGGTTCTCCCTGACCGTCAGTTCGACGTCCACGGTGTCGTCCTGCGGGACCACGCCGATCCGGGCGCGGATCCGGGCGCCCTCGGTCCGCGCGTCGAGCCCGAGCACCTCCAGGCTCCCGCCGGTGGCCGGCGAGGTGCACGCGATCATGCGCATGGTCGAGGACTTCCCGGCGCCGTTGGCGCCCAGGATCCCGAAGGCCTCCCCGGGCCGGACCGCGAAGTCGATGCCGGCGACGGCGGTGAACCCCTCGCCGCGAGCCGCCTCGTAGCGCTTGCGCAGTCCCTCCGCGCGGATCAGCGGGGCCGGTCCCGGCGCCGCGCTCCCCGGCTGAGGGGTGGTCTCGGTGGTCCGGGTGGTCTCAGGCATGCCGGGTTCCCTGCGGGTGGCGTCGGAAACGGTCGACGAGTTCGCCGACCGGGGTGCCGGGGTGCTGGGCCGCCCGCACCATCAACTGCTCCAGATCCCGCAGGAAGTCGCCGGCGGAGGCGGGCAGGAAACGCGGGTCCGTGCACAGGGTCAGCGCGCAGGACTCGCGCAGTCCGTCGAGGAAGAGGAAGAACTTGGCCCCGGACTGCTGTCCTTCGCTGTCCGGAACGACCAGACGGGTGTGGAGCAGGGCCTCCTCCAGCTGCTCGGGCAGCTTCGAGGCGTCGATCGGGGGCGCCGGGGCGTTGCGCTCCTCGGCGCTGAACCGGATGTCGTTGAAGAAGCAGTAGCCGCCGGGGTCGATGCCGCGACGGCGGGCGATCTCCTCCAGCTGCTCCTCCATCCTGACCGGGCAGGCCTCGGCGTGCCGGTAGGCGTTCAACGCGGTGCGGGCGGCACGGGCGAGGAACTGCTCGGCGGACTCGTCGGCGAGCGGCAGGCGGACGATCGCGTTCTGGTTGAAGGCCCCCACCAGCTCCTCGTCCTCGGGCTTGAAGCGGGTCGACACGATGACCCGCAGCGCGGCCTCGGGCTCACCGAGGTAGGAGGCCAGCAGCAGCGCGGTCGAACCGAGGAGCGCCGTGGCCGTGTTGCAGCGGCCGCGTCCCGCGAGCGCGTGGGCGGCCAGCGCCAGGGCGGGGGAGTCGAGGTGCGCCCAGTCCCGGTCGGTCTGCTCCGGTGTCGAGGTGGTCGCCAGCATGCTCGCGGGCACCGTGCTCGCCTGGCGCGCCCAGTAGTCCAGCGTGCGTCTCTCGCGCCGGCCGCCGGCTTCGGACGCCTCGAACCCGGCCCGGTCGACGGGCTGCCGGGAGGGCTCGGGCAGTGTCGCGGCGCCGTCCGGGCCCGCGGCGAGCAGGGCACGCAGTTCGTCCATGACGATCTGGAAACTCCAGCCGTCGACCGCCAGGTGGCTCGCGGCGAGCACCACGGCGGCCGGCGCGCCCGCGCGCAGTCCGATCGCCGCACGCACCGGCAGTCCGGCGGTGTTGTCGAAGGCGCCCGCCCGGACGCGCTCGGCGAGCGGGGCGACGGCCTCCGCGAGGTCTCCCGGTCCGAGCTCGGAGAGCAGGAACCCGATCTCGCCCGAGGCCGCGACGTGCTGCGCCGGGGCGCCGTCCTGGTCGGCGTAGGTCGTCCGCAGCGACTCGTGCCGCTCCACGAGCAGCCGGACCATGTCGCACACCTGGGCCGCGGTGGCGGAACCGACGGGTGCCCAGCCGACCTGGTTCAGCGAGTCGTCGTCGGGCGGCAGTCGGCGGATCACCTCCCAGATGGCGCGTTGACCCCAGGTCATGGGCCCGGTACGGGGGTGGCCCCCGTGGAACCGCACGCGGGCGGTCGTTGGGTCTGTCACCGATCCTCATCCCCTTTGTCCTGCTCGCCGGAGCGTCCCGCCCCGAGCGGGCTCAAGAATGGCGTGAAGCAGAGATATTTCTCAACAGTCTCAGCTGAATTTTTTGACATGTGGACGCTGTAGATCTGATGGCGTCGAGAGCTTGCGCAGGTCGCGGTCCTCCCGTCGCTCCCTTTTGGGTAATTTCCTCCATGAATCCCCGCAGTGGTGCGCGTACGCCAGGGGGCGATCGGGTGCGAGGGATTCGTAAGAGCGATTCACAGCCATCTTGATTTTGCTGGATTCCATGCATAGTTTGCATCCCGCTGGATGTCGGCACCCGTCACCGGGGCCGCACTCCAGGCCGCACGCAGGGCTGCATCCCCAAGGAATCGAGGAGCAGATCACGATGGAAGTCCGTGCAAAACCGCTCTGGACACGGATGGCGGTCGACTCGGCGGGGGGCGGATGGCCGCCCGCCCTCACGCCCGACGCAGGACTGCGTACCGCCCTGGCCGTGCTCGACCTGGGCATGGTCGGTACGGACGGCTCACGCCGGGCAGTGCCCTCGGCCGGCGCCTCGTACCCCTACGAGTGCTACATCCTGACCAGGGACGACGCCGGCACGACCGGCCTCCACCAGGTCGACCCGGGCCGCCGGCACTGCCAGCTGCTCAGCCGAGGGCCCCGGATCGACGAGGCGCTCCGCCAAGCGGCGCTCGCCGTCCCCGAGGACGGCGCGGTCATCGTGCTGGCCACCCGACCCTGGCTGTCCATGCGGAAGTACGGCGACCGGGGCTACCTCTACACCCAGCTGGACACCGCCCACCTGCACATGAACCTCGCGCTGGCGGCCGACAGCCTCGGAGCGGGCATCGCGCTGCGCCGGCGCCCGCAGGGCTTAGAGCCTCTGGTCAGCGAGTACGGCGAATGCGCGGAGGCGCACTCGACGCTGGCCGTCACCGCGGTGCCGACCGGCGACGTCCCCGGCGCCGAACCGCCCGGCTGGGTGGTGCGCGACGCCCGCGCCGGCCGGCCCGCCTCGCTGCGCCGGCAGCCGCACTGGCTGGAGCGGCTCTGCTGGGAGTCGCTCGTCAACGACCCCGCGGGCGCGCCGGCTCGCCCGCCCTGCACGGCCGTCCCGCCACCGACGGCCCCGCGGCGCGGAGACAGGGCGCCCCTCGTACCGCGGACGGCGTTCCACGACCGTCGGTCCGCCACCGGGTTCGCCCCCGGCACCCTTCTCGCGCGGGACGTGCTGTCCACCGTCGACCGCGCCCTCTCCGTCCTCGGCGACGTGCTCCCCGACGCGGAAGCGCCGCCCCGGGCCACCCTGGTCCTGCGCCAGGAGGAGCCCCCGGAGGCCGAGGCCACCGGTCCGGCCGGCCCGGACGTACGGTGGCTGCCCGAGCTGTCCGACGCGTCGGTGGCCGAGGCGTTCATGGCCCAACGCCACCTGGCCGCCGCGTCGGCGGTCCTGCTGCTGCACGCACCCACCGCCTCGCTCATCGACGAGGCGGGCGGCTCGCAGCTCTGGACGGTGCTCCACCACGCCGGGGCGCTGGCCCAACTGGTCTATCTGGAGGCGGCCCGGCGCGGCCTCGCGGTCACGGGCGTCGGCGGATTCGACAGCGAGCGATGGCGGCGACTGGCCGGCCTGCCCGCCGACCACGACGTGGTGTACGCGGTCGCCATGGGCGTGGACACACCGGACGCCCAGAAGCTCGACCGCCTCTCGGTCGCCTACGCGCAGAACGAGCGCTCATGACCCTCGCCGCCGTATTCACCCGCTGCGCCGAGCGGTACGCGGACCGTCCGGCACTGTCCGGTCCCGACTCCTCGGTCGACCACCGCGCCCTGCACGAGCGGAGCTCCCGCGCCGCCGCGTGGCTCAGCGGCGTCCGGGCCGTGGACGACCGCCCCCGGATCGGTCTGGCCGCGCGCAACAGCACCACCTGGGTGACCGCCTACCTCGGCGTCCTCCACGCCGGGGCGGTGCCGTTCCTCATCGACGCCTCGGCCAGTGACAGCGAACTGGAACGGATCCACGAGGACTGCTCGCTCGACCTGCTGCTCCACGACCGCGGCACGGCGGGCGACGCGATCCCCGCGCTGCCGGGCCTGACCGCCACGCGCCTCCGTACCGCCGAGCGCCGTCACCCGCTGCACCCCGACACCGAGGTCTGCCGCTTCACCTCGGGCACCACCGGCCGGCCCAACTGCCTGGAGTTCTCCGGCCGGGCGGTGCGCGCGGCGGCGGAGAACTGGGCGGTGGGCACCGCCATGACCGCCGACGACCGCGTCCTGTGCTGCGCGGGGCTGTCCAACGGACTGGCCTTCAACACCTCCCTCCTGTCCAGCTTCCTGGTCGGCGCCCGGCTGCTCCTGTCGCACGGGCTGCCGACCAGCGGCCGGATCCGCCGGCTCGTCGCCGAAGCCCGACCCACGCGGCTGGTCGCCTTCCCGGCCCTCTACGACTCCTTCGTCCGCACCGGCGGGGGCCGCGCCGACTTCGCCTCCGTCCGCGTCGCCATCTCCTCCGGGGCTCCGCTGCGCGCGGACACCAAGGAGCGCTTCACCGAACTGACCGGGGTCCCGATCGGCAACTACTACGGCGTCGCCGAGGCCGGACCGCTGACCTGGTCCACCGCCACCTCGGCGCGGAGCCTGGGCCGCCCGCTGCCCGGCGTGGACATCCGGACCCGGGGGACCGTCGACGGCGACGGGGCCGTCCATGTGCGCAGCGCCTCGATGGCCACCCGCTACCTCAACGCCCCCGGCCTGCTGGAGAGCCGGATCGACGGTGGCGGCCACTACAGCACGGGGGACCGCGGGCGCCTGGAGGCCGGAGAACTGGTGCTCACCGGCCGCTCCCACCGGATGATCAACGTGGGCGGCCGGAAGGTCGACCCGGTCGAGGTCGGCGACGTCGTCAGCGCCGTGCCCGGCGTGGAGCGGGCCGTGGTCCTCGAAGTGCCCGATCAGCACGGCGAGCCCGCCGTGGCCGCCGTACTCGTCCTGCGCGAAGGGCTCGGCGCCGACGAGGTCCGCCTGCGCGTCCGCGACAGGCTGCCCGCCCACAAGGTCCCCACGCTGATCCGGGTCGTCGACGCCATCCCCACCACGGTGATCGGCAAGCCGGTGCTCCACGAACTGCGCAGCCTCTTCGACGCGGGCTCCCCCTGAGCCCGTCGCCCACCCCTCCACCCCGGCCACACCTCCACCCGCTATCCCCTCCACCCCGCGCTCCCCGGCACCCCGCCGGGGCATCCGCGGCCGGCGGCGACGTCCGCCGGCCCCGTCCCGAGGAGTCAGTCATGTCCGCCGGCCCGCAGCTGATACGTGAGGGCGTGCTCCGCCTGATCATCTCGTCCCACGAAGGCGACATCAGCGTCTCGGACATCGAGGCGCACGGAGGTGTGCTGGAAGCCGTCAACTACACCTCCCTCTCCTACATCCGCCTCCTCGACGCCATCGAGAACGAGTTCGGCGTCTTCCTGGACGCCGACGAGGGCGCCGAGGCGCTCGGCACGGTGGACGGCATCTCCGCCGCCGTCCTGGCCGAGCTCGGTTCCGATGCCGGCTGACGCGGCGCCGGCCGGCCCCCCGCACGACGACCCGCCCCTCACCGTGGGCGTCGTCGGGGCGGGGCGGCTCGGCGGAGCGCTGCTGGAGGCGTGCGCGGACGCGCGCGTCCCCGTGAGCCTGCGGGCACGGGCCCGTACCGGCTGGACCGTCGCGTCCGTGCCCGACGTCCTCGTCGACGCCGGCGCCCCCGAGGGCTTCCCCGAGGTCGCCGCGTACTGCCTGCGGTACGAGGTGCCGCTGGTCGAGTGCGTCTCCCCCCTGCGGCCGCTGCACGCGGGCCTGCTCGACGAGGTCGCCGCCGCGGTGCCCGTGCTCGAAGCCGTCAACCTCTCGTTCGGCAGCTACCTCCAGCGCAGGCTGGCCGCCCTGGTCGCCGGCGTCCACCACTCCACGGCCCCCCACGTGGACGTCCTGGACCGTCACCCGGTCCGCAAGACGGCGCGGGTCAGCGCGACGGCCGAACGGCTCGCCACGGCGTGGACGGACGCCGGCGGCCGGCCGGAGGCGACGCTGGGACTCCGCCGCGGCGGCCCGGAGGTCAGTGAGCACGCGATCACCTGGACCTGGGGCACCGACGAGGCCCTCACCGTCCACCACCAGGTGACCTCTCTGCGCGCGGTGGCCCGTACGGCCCTGGCCCTCGCCCGGCGTCTGCCGGGGAGTCCGCCCGGCCTGATCGCCGTGGACGACTTCTTCCAGGACCTGTCGACGAGCCCCGGTGACGACCACCCCATGAGAGAGGCCCTCCGATGACACGCAGGCTGGCCAACCAGCTCGCCCTGGGCGGGCGGATGCTCTCCCTCGACGGCCACGACGACTTCAACCAAGGACAGATATCGGCCAGGATCCCCGGCGCGGACACCTTCCTGATCAAGAACGCGCTCTGCGGATTCGACGAGGTCAGGCCGGAGGACACCGTCACCGCGACGGTGGACCACACACAGCGGGCCCCCCGCGCGGCGCCCCCCGAACTCCCGCTCCATCAGGCGATCTACCGGGCCAGGCCGGACGTCAACGGCATCGTGCACAGCCATGCCCCGTACACCCTGCTGTTCGGTGCCTGCGACCTCGAACTGCGCCCGCTCTCCCATGAGGGCTCCTACTTCGTCGACGCGACCGGCCTCTTCACCACCACCAGCAACACGGTGCTCGACATCGCCACCGGCGACCGGATCGCGAAGGAACTCGGGGACACCGGCCGCGCCGTGTTCCTGCGCAACCACGGCGGGGTGATCGTCGGCAAGAGCGTGCGCCACGCCGCGATCTTCGCGCAGGTGCTGGAACGCGCCTGCCGCCTCCAACTCGCCGCGCACTCCACGGGACTGCGATTCCACCACTCCAGTCCCGAGGACGTCCGGCTCAAGCAGGACTTCATCTACGCCGACCTGTCCGTGCGCTCCTACTGGGACCACGCGGTGCGCCGGGCCGTACGACGGTGGCCCGAGGCCGAGCAGTGGCTGCCGGCCTGATCCCCGCCGGCTTCACCGGCCGGCCGGTCGTGCGCCCCCTCGCGCACGGCGACGCCAGGACGGTGACGCTGCTGGGCCGCGTCGACGAGGCGAACCCCCGGACCACCGCGGGGGTGTACGACGACCCGCAGGCGCCGCCCGCGCCGTCCGCCGCGCGCCGCGGGGAATTCCTCGCGGGCCGGACCCTGGTGCGCCTGGCCGTGGCCGAGCTGACCGGTGCCCCGGTCGACGAGGTGCGGATCGGCACCCGGGGCGGCGGGCGGCCGATCTGCCTGAGCGCCCGGGAGGTGGACGTCAGCATCTCGCACAGCGCCGGCCGGATCGCCGTGACGGCCGCCCACGGCTGCGAGGTGGGCATCGACATCCAGATCCCCGTCCCGGTGAGTGCCGGCCTGCTGCTCCGCTACGGCGTGGCCGGATCCGGGACCGTCCCTCCGGCCGCCCCCGGGCACCGACGGGACGGCCGCGACCCCGCCGCGCCCGCCCCCGGATGGCCCGCCGCCGCCCCCGGATGGCCCGCCCCCGACCGCGGAGTGCCCGCCCCCGACCCCGGAGCGCCCGTCGCCGACCCCGGCCACGACCAGCGGCGAGTCCGGACCGCCGACGCGTTCCACGCGTTCGCCGACGCCTGGACCGTGCGCGAGGCGTGCGCGAAGACGCTGGGCCTGCGGGTCGGCGCCGACCTCTGGCGCATCCCGGTGCCCCCGCGAGCACGGCGGGGCGACTGGGAGGGCGCGCACTGGTACCGCCTGCCCCCCTTCCAGGGCTGCCCCGTGGCGCTCGCGCTGCGACCGCGCTCCCGGGACGCCGGACCCCGCTCCCGCCCGGGCGACGCCCGCCCCCTCGCCCCGGCACCCCCGAAGAACCGACGAAGCACGAACCGACCCCCGTGAGGACGCCGCCATGCCCGCCACCGCACCCACCCGCCACCCCCGGCCCACCGGACCCGCCTGGACGGAGGAGGCACTCGACCTGCTCGACCTCGTGAGGCAGCTGGCCGGAGCCGAACTCGACCCCAGGGTGGAGCGGTTCGAGGCCGAGGGGACCTTCCCCCGCGAGGTGCTGAGGACGCTCGGCCGGGCCGGACTGCTCGGACTGCCCTACCCGCAGCGGTACGGCGGAGGGGGCCAGCCCCACGAGGTGTACCTCACCGTGCTGGAGACCCTGGCCCGGCACTGGCTGGGAGTCGCCCAGTCGGTCAACATCCACGTGCTCTCCTGCTACGGCCTGGCCGCCTTCGGCACCGAGGAGCAGCGGGCCGCCTGGCTCCCGGACATGCTGGGGGGCGAACTCCTCGGCGCCAACTGCATCTCGGAGGCGGAGGCCGGCTCCGACATCTCGGCCCTGCGGACGACGGCCACCCCGCGAGAGCGGAACTACGTCGTGAACGGCGTCAAGTCCTGGGTCAGCCACGCGGGCGCCGCCGACTACTACAACGTGTTCTGCCGCACCGGGGGCGACGGGGTGCGCGGCCTGTCCCTGCTGCTGGCGCCCGCGGACACACCGGGGATCCACCCGCAGGCCCCCGAGCGCAAGATGGGGGTCCGCTCCTCGCCGACCGCCCAGATCGTCTTCGACGAGGCGGAGATCGCCCAGGACCGGCGGATCGGCAGGCCCGGCAAGGGCTTCCTGATCGCGACCGGCCTGTTCGACCGGGGGCGCCTCGGTATCGCCGCCTGCGCGGTGGGCCTCGCCCAGGCCGCGCTCGACTACGCCGTCGCCTACGCGAAGACCCGGCGGCAGTTCGGGAAGCCGATCATCTCCTTCCAGGGGATCGGCTTCATGCTCGCCGACATGGCGACCCAGGTCACCGCCGCCCGCGCCCTGCTGCTGGACGCGGCCCGCCGGCTGGACGCCGGCGGACACTCCTCGGCCGCCGCCGCGAAGGCCAAGCTCTTCGCCACCGACACGGCGATGCGGGTGACCATTGACGCGGTCCAGGTCCTGGGCGGGTACGGATACGTGACCGACCACCCGACGGAACGCTGGATGCGCGAGGCCAAGCTGCTCCAGCTCATCGAGGGCACGAACCAGATCCAGCGCCTGGTGATCTCGACCTCGCTGTGACCGGCGCCCCACGGGTGACGACCGCGGCGGCGGCAGCGGCCACGGAGGGACGCCGCCGGGCCCCCGGTCCCGCCGCGCCCGGCAGCGGCGAGCCGGCCGTGCCGCCGGACCGCTTCCGGCGCGCGGCGCGGGGGCGGGCACCGCCGTGCCGCTGAGCCCCCGCGTACCCGGCCGGTCCTTCGAGACCGGCGCCCAGCAGCCGCCACCGCTTCCGGACACCCACAGGAGACCCGCATGCCGCTCCCCCCGCTGGCGCGACCCGCCACCGACCTGCCCACCGGAGAACCGCACCGCCAGGCACACCAGATGATCCTCGCCGGACACGGCTCGGAGGGGCAGCGCCGCCTCGCCGCGGGCCGGGTCCTGGTCGTCGGCGCCGACGAGATCGGCGCGCCGGTCATCGCCCATCTCGCCGACGCCGGTGTGGGGACGATCGGCGTCGCCGACGGCTCGCCCACGGAGCCGTGGGACCGCTACCTCGGACTCCCGGACGAGGAACCGGCGGACCGCGCCGCGGCCTGGGCCCGCGCGCTCGGGCGCACCCATCCCGCGGTGCGCACCGTGGCGGAGAGCTGGTTCGAGCTGCCCCGCGCGCGCGGACTGGTCCGGGACTACGACCTCGTGGTGTGCGCGGGGGAGGATCCGGCCCGATGTCAGCTCGTCGACGACGTCTGCGCCGAGGCCGGGATCCCCTTCGTGTGGGGCTCCATGGGGGCCACCGGGGGGCGCGTGTCGGTCTTCTGGGACCGGCACGGACCGGGCATCAGGGATCTGTTCCCGACGCCTCCCGTCCCCTACTTCCGCGGCGTGTCCGGCGCGCTGAAGGTGGTCGGCGCCTGGCTGGGGGTCGCGCTGGCCACCGAGGCGGTGAAACTGCTCACCGGCCGGGGCGAGCCGCTGGTCGGCCGGGTGATGGAGTACGACGCCCTGGGCGGCGTGTGCGCGACGGTACCGCTGCGCCCGCGGGAGCGTGTCGCGCGCCCGGCCGAGCCCACCGCCGCCGAGCCCTTCTTCGGCCTGCTCTCGCCCGCGGCGACCGAGGCCGCGCGGGAGTCCACGATCTCCGTCGAGCAGCTGAGGGAACTGCTCGACGCGGACGCGCCGGTGCACCTGGTCGACGTCCGTGAGCCGGACGAGTACGCCTTCGCCCACCTGCCGGGTTCGGTGCTCGTGCCGCAGGGGGAGTTCCTGCACGGTGACGCGGCGGCGCGGCTGCCCACGGACCGCAGGACCGTGCTGCTGTGCCGGGCCGGCATCCGCTCCGCCGAGGTCCTGGCCGTGGTCAAGCGCAGCGGCCACCACGACGCGGTCCACCTGGGCGGGGGCATCCTCTCCTGGGCGGAGCGGATCGACCCGGAGATGCCCACGTACTGAGGGGGCCGCACCCAGACATTACGGCCAGTCGTGCGAGCGATGTCAAGTATGTGAAGCAATTTCTCAACAGACTGAGGAAAAATTCGACGACTGGCGAGTCGTGGTAGTGGCTCGCCGGTCGGTCGGTCCCGGTCGTCGTCCGGGGCCTCCGAGGGAGGCGTGGGGTGGGGTCGACGCCTTCCCGGTCCGGCCGTGCCGTCGGGGCCGTCGGCGGCGGATTTCCAGGTCGCCCGGGGCGTGAGGTGGTGGTCGCGCGTCATCGAGGGGTACGGGGGTGCCGTCGACGGCTCCGTGGGGCGGCCCCGTCAGGGTCCGGCAGTCCAGCACCCTCGTGACACAGTCGTAATCATGCAAACTTGGGTCGAAATCTTGCGTAGCCCTGTTCCGCGTCCTAGTGTGACGCTCCGATCAGGGCATTGCCCTGGGGACCACCTCGGAGGAGCCGTAATGAAGCCCCGCAACCTCGCGATCTTTCTGATCACTTCAGGTCTTGTCCTGTCAGCCACGGCTTGCGGTGGTGACTCGGACACCGGAGCCAAGGGGGACGTCACCATCACCGTGGCGTGTCAGCCGGCGAAGACGGCACCCAACCAGCGCAAGGCGTGGGACGACGACGTCAAGGCGTTCGAGAAGGCGCACCCGGGCGTCAAGGTCAAGAGCACGGACCAGCAGCCGTGCTTCGACCCGAAGACCTTCGCCGCGAAGCTGGCCGGCGGCCAGATGGAGACGGTCTTCATGGCCCCCGTCACCAATTACGCCGACGTCATGACCAAGGGACAGGCGAAGGACATCACCGCGTCCACGGGGCTCGTGAAGAACTTCGGGGACATCCGCCAGGACGTCCGGGACATGCTCACCAAGGACGGCAAGATCTACGGCGTCCCCAACGTCAGCTACTCCGTCGGGCTGGTCTACAACCGTCAGCTCTTCGAGAAGGCGGGCCTCGACCCCAACTCCCCGCCGAAGACCTGGGACGAGGTCCGCGCGGCGGCCAAGAAGATCGCCGATCTGGGCAACGGCCACGTCGGATACGGGGAGTACGGCGGCGGCAACGTCGGCGGCTGGCACTTCGCGCAGTCCATCTTCAGCCGCGGCGGCGAGATGGTCGTGGACGGCAAGGCGGCCTTCAACAGCGCCGAGGGCAAGGCGGTCCTGCAGACGCTGCACGACATGCGCTGGAAGGACGACAGCGTCGGCAAGAAGGTGCTGATCGGCTGGGAGGCGCTGATGCAGCAGATGGCGGCCGGCAAGACGGGCATGATGCTCGGCGCCCCGGACGTCGTCACCGACCTGGTGCAGAAGTTCCAGGGCAGCAAGGACCAGTACGGCATCGCCCCCATCCCCGAGGGCAAGGCGTCGCTCAGCGGCGGCGAGGCCTACATGATCAACCCGAAGGCGAGCGCCGCCGAGACCGAGGCCGGCCTCCAGTGGATCGACTTCCAGTTCAACACGCCGGGCAAGGGCCGTCACGACTACGCGCGCGGCAAGGCCAACGGCGAGGCCGTGGGCGTGCCGAACAACGACTACATGGGCGACTCGCCCACGGGCAAGGAGATCGGCAAGCTCCGCGCGGAGAACGCGGTCCTGCCGGTCGAGTACTACCAGCCCTACGTCGACGGGGTGAAGAGCGTCGAGATCAAGCTGGAGCCGGCGAAGGCGCAGGAGCTCTACGCGGTGCTGGACGTGCCCATGTCCGCGGTTCTGACCCGTGAGGACGCCGACATCGACAAGCTGCTCGCCGACGCCGAGGGCAAGGCGAACACGATTCTGGCGAAGAGCTGACCGTCGTGGTACGGGTGCCGCCTCCGTCTCCGGCGGAGCGCGGCACCCCGACCCGCGGCGCGGAACGGGAGATCACCATGGACACACCCACCGTGCAGGCGAAGCGGCCCCCGAAGCCGCGGCGCCGGCCACCCGCACATCCCTCACGTCGGAGAAGGACCCTTCGCACCAACATCACCGCCTACGGGTTCCTGTGCGCGGCCCTGTTCTGCTTCGCGCTCTTCGCCTGGTGGCCGATCATCCGGCAGGTCGTGCTCAGCTTCCAGGAGACGAACCTGGTGGACGAGCCCACGTGGGTGGGCCTGGACAACTTCCGCTCGGTGGTGGAGGACCCGGCGTTCGGCCAGGCGTGGAAGAACACCTTCGCCTTCACCTTCCTCGCCCTGCTGTGCGGCTACGTGATCCCCTTCGCGGTGGCGATCGTCCTCAACGAACTGCGGCACGCGCGCGGATACCTGCGCTTCGTCGTGTACCTGCCGGTGATGCTGCCCCCGATCGTCTCGGTGCTGCTCTTCCGCTGGTTCTACGATCCCGGCCCCGGCCTCTTCAACCAGCTGCTCGACTTCGTCGGCCTGCCGGGCCTGTCCTGGCTGGACTCCACGGACACCGCCCTGATCTCCCTGGTCATCGTCTCCACCTGGATGAACATGGGATCCGGCGTCCTGATCTACCTCGCCGCGCTCCAGAGCATCCCCGGTGACCTCTACGAGGCGGCCGAGCTCGACGGAGCCGGCATCTTCCGGCGGATCTGGAACGTCACGATCCCGCAGACCCGGCTGATCCTGCTGCTCATGCTCATGCTCCAGGTCGTCGCCACCATGCAGGTGTTCATCGAGCCCTACATGCTCACCGGCGGAGGACCGGAGAACGCGACGGTCACCGTCGCCTTCCTGATGTACCAGTACGCCTTCGTCTACGGCGGCAACTACGGCGCCGGCAGCGCGCTCGGCGTCATGCTCATGATCGTTCTCCTTGCGGTCGCCGCGGTCCAGCTCAGGCTGACCCGCGACGAGAAGAGGTAGTCCCGTGGCCAACACCGTTGATCTGAAAGCCCACCCGGAGAACGCGGGGGAGACCCCCGAGGGGACGCCGAAGGCCGCGCCCCGCCCGCGCGAGCGGCGTCGCGCCCACTGGGCCGAAGGCCACTCCCGCACCATCGTTTCGCCCCTGGAGCTCAAGTCCCGCTGGGGATCGCGGATCTACTGGACGGTGCTCGCCGCCGTCCTGACCGTCTTCACCCTCGTGTTCGTCTTCCCGCTGTACTGGATGGTCACGGGAGCGATGAAGACGGGCGAGGAGATCGCCCAGATGCCGCCGACCCTGTGGCCGGAGGACCCCGACTTCTCGGTGTTCGCGGACGCGTGGGAGCTCTTCGACGTCGGGCTGCTCCTGGAGAACACGCTCTTCTACGCGGTCGGCGCCTGGCTGTTCGCCCTGGCGGTGGACGTGACGGCCGCGTACGCGCTGTCCAAACTGCGCCCGATGTTCGGCAACGTGATCCTCGCGGCCATGTTCGCGACCCTGATGATCCCGCCGATCGTCGTCATGATCCCGGCGTACATCACCGTCACGGACGTGCCGCTCTTCGGGTGGAACCTGCTCAACACGCCCTGGGCGATCTGGTTCCCGGTGGCGGCCAACGGGTTCAACATCTTCCTGCTCAAGCGCTTCTTCGACTCGATCCCAGACGAGATCCTCGAAGCGGCGGAGATCGACGGGGTGCCACCGTGGCGCGTGCTCGTCTCGATCATCCTGCCGATCTCGCGGCCCATCCTCGGCGTGGTGTCCATCTTCACCATCGTGCTGGTGTTCAAGGACTTCGTCTGGCCGCTGCTCGTGCTGCCGGACAGCGAGAAGATGACGATCAGCGTCGGCCTCTCCCAGACCGCGGGACAGGTGACGCAGAACCAGATCATGGCCGGTCTGGTCATGGCGAGCATCCCGATGATCATCGTGTTCGTCTTCTTCCAGCGGAGCATCATGGCGGGCCTCACCGCCGGCAGCCTCAAGGGCTGACCCGCGCCCCTCACTTCCCCCGGTTCACCACCCACACGCCTCCGCCGCCGGCCGGCATTCCATGCCCCGTCCCGGCCGGCGGCGGAGTCCCACCTGCCCGAAAGGACCTCCCGTGGCAGCCGTGCACCCCTCCCGCATCCAAGATTGGTGGCGTGACGCCGTCATCTACCAGGTCTATCCCCGCAGCTTCGCGGACGGCGACGGGGACGGCACGGGCGACCTCGCGGGTGTCCGAGCCAACCTGCCCTACCTCAGCCAACTGGGCGTGGACGCCGTCTGGTTCACCCCCTGGTACCTCTCGCCGCTCGTCGACGGCGGCTACGACGTGGCCGACTACCGCACCATCGACCCGGCCTTCGGCACCCTCGACGACGCCGAGAAGCTGATCGCCGAGGCCGCCGGGCACGGCATCAAGGTCATCGTCGACATCGTGCCCAACCACGTCTCCGACCAGCACGCCTGGTTCCGGGCCGCCCTCGCCGCCGGGCCCGGCAGCCCCGAGCGCGAGCGCTTCCACTTCCGTCCCGGCCGCGGCGAGCACGGCGAACTCCCGCCGAACAACTGGCCCTCGCAGTTCGCCGGCGACACCTGGACGCGGGTGCCCGACGGGGAGTGGTACCTGCACCTGTTCACCCCCGAACAGCCCGACCTCAACTGGAACCACCCCGACGTCCGCCGCGAACACGAGGACGTGCTGCGCTTCTGGTTCGAGCGCGGCGTCGCCGGCGTCCGTATCGACTCCGCCGCCCTGCTCACCAAACACCCGGACCTGCCCGACTTCACCGAGGGCGTCGACCCCCACCCCTACCTCGACCAGGACGAGATCCACGACGTCTACCGCGCCTGGCGGGCCATCGCCGACGAGTACGGCGGCGTCTTCGTCGGCGAGGTCTGGCTCCCCGACTCCGAGCGCTTCGCCCGCTACCTGCGCCCCGACGAACTGCACACCGCCTTCAACTTCAACTTCCTCGCCTGCCCCTGGGACCCGGACTCCCTGCGCCGCACCATCGACGACACCCTCGCCGAGCACGCCCCCGTCCACGCCCCCGCCACCTGGGTGCTCTGCAACCACGACGTGACCCGCACCGCGACCCGCTACGGCCGCGAGGACACCGGCTTCGACTTCGCCAAGAAGCGCTTCGGCACCCCCACCGACCAGGACCTCGGCACCCGCCGGGCCCGCGCGGCGGCCCTGCTGACCCTCGCCCTGCCCGGCTCGGTCTACCTCTACCAGGGCGAGGAACTCGGCCTCCCCGAGGCCGACATCCCCCGCGACCGCATCCAGGACCCCATGCACTTCCGCTCCGGTGGCACCGACCCGGGCCGCGACGGCTGCCGCGTCCCCCTGCCGTGGAAGGCCGAAGCGCCTTCCTTCGGCTTCGGCACCCTGCCCGGCGCGGAGCCCTGGCTCCCGCAGCCCGCCGACTGGGCCCGCTACGCCGTCGACCGGCAGGGGGCCGACGCCGACTCCATGCTCACCCTCTACCGCACCGCGCTCGGACTGCGCCGCAGCCTCCCCGACCTCGGCGACGGACCGATGCGCTGGCTCCCCGCGGGGGAGAGCGTCCTCGCCTTCGCCCGCGAGCACGGTCTGACCTGCGTCGTCAACCTCTCGCCCGCCCCCGTCGAACTCCCCGCCCACTCCGCGCTCCTGCTCGCGAGCGGTCCCCTCGACCCCACCGGCACCCTTCCCCCGGACACCGCCGCCTGGCTCCAGAGCTGACCCCCCCGGGCCGCTCCGACGGCGGCGCCCGCGCACGAGCGTCGCGGCGGCCCGGGAAAAGACCCCATCGTGCGGCCGAGGCCGCTCAGCGCCGACTCCGTCGGCCGCGCCGCACGATGGCCGAGGCCGGGACCCTGACCCCGGCCGCGACGGAAGTCCCGCTCCCGTTCCGTGGGGGGCCGGGAGCGGGACTTCCGTGCGTGCGGCTCGACCCCCGCTCGCAGACGACGCCCCCTCCGCCCGCCGCGGTGACGCCCGTCCGCCGCGGCTCCACCCCGTCCGAGAAGCGAGCTCAGATGATCCCCAGCCGCGTCCGTCCGCGCGTGCGCGCCGGTGCCAGAGCCACCGCCGTCGCCTGCGCGCTCCTCTGCCTCGGTCAGGCGGCCGTCACCACGACGGCCACCGCCGCCCCGGCACCCGGTCCGGTCCTGCCCGTCCTCACCCGCGCCGGCCTCGATCCGGCGCTCGTGGCGGGGCGCGGCGCGGACGTCGCCTTCGACGAGCAGGAGGCGGAGAACGCCCGCACCACCGGCACCGTCATCGGCCCGGACCGCACCCCGTACACCCTCCCCTCGGAGGCGTCCGGCCGGAAGGCGGTCCGGCTCGTCCCCGGCCAGTACGTCGAGTTCACCCTGCCCCGCGCGGCGAACGCGCTGACCGTCCGCTACAGCATCCCGGACGCGGCCGGGGGCGGCGGCATCACCGCGCCCCTGGACGTCACCGTCGACGGCCGCCACCGCAAGACGATGACGCTGACCTCGCAGTACTCCTGGCTCTACAACCAGTACCCCTTCACCAACGACCCCGGCGCCGACCTGCTGCACCCGGACTGGTGGCTCGCCGAGTGCGCCTGCGTCCCCGCCGCCACCACGCCGGCGCCCACCTTCGACAAGCCCTTCCGGCCCACCCACTTCTACGACGAGCAGCGCCTGCGCCTCGGCAAGACCTTCCGGGCGGGGGAGAAGGTACGGCTCACGGTGCCGGCCGGCAGCCCCGCCGCCTGGACCATGATCGACCTCCTCGACACCGAACTCGTCGCCCCGCCGCACGTCGAGCGCGGCGGGGTCGACGTACGGCTCCTGGGCGCCGACCCCACCGGCCGCCGGGACGCCGCCCCCGCGATCGAGCGGGCCATCGCCCTCGCCCGCCGCCTGGACCGGCCCGTCTACCTGCCGCCGGGCACCTTCCGTGTCGACCGGCACATCGAGGTCGACGACATCACGATCGTCGGCGCCGGCAACTGGCACACCGTGCTCAAGGGCCGCCAGGTCACCCTCGCCGAACCCGCGCCGGACGGCTCCCGCCACACCGGCGTCGGCCTCTACGGCAAGCCGGCCTCCGAGGGCGGCAGCCGCGACGTCCACCTGCGGGGCTTCGCCGTCGAGGGCGACGTCCGCGAACGGATCGACACCGACCAGGTCAACGCCATCGGCGGCGCCATGAGCGACTCCTCCGTCGACAGCCTCTACCTGCACCACACCAAGGTCGGCCTCTGGTTCGACGGCCCCATGCGGAACGTCCGGGTCACGAACAACATCATCACCGACCAGATCGCCGACGCCCTCAACTTCCACACCGGCGTCACCGATTCGCTCGTCCGGAACAACTTCGTCCGCAACACCGGCGACGACGGCATCGCCCTCTGGTCGGAGAAGACCGCCGACGCCCGCAACACCGTCGACCGCAACACCGTGCAGTCACCCACCCTCGCCAACGGCATCGCCGTCTACGGCGGCGAGGACACCACCGTCAGCCGCAACCTCGTCGCCGACCCCGTCCGCGAGGGCAGCGGCCTCCACGCCGGCGCGCGCTTCGGCGCCGAACCCTTCACCGGGACCCTCCGCTTCACCGACAACACCACCGTCCGCGCCGGCACCCTCGACCTCAACTGGAAGATCGGCCTCGGCGCCCTCTGGCTCTACGCCCTCGACGGCTCGATCGACGCCGACGTGCGGGTCACCGGGGACCACTACCTCGACTCCACGCACAACGCGATCATGCTCGTCAGCGAGTACGGGGTGAAGGACCGCTACGGCATCCCCTCGGTCCACTTCGAGGACGTCCGTGTCGACGGCGCCGGGAACTCCGTCCTCAGCGCCCGGACGAAGGGCTCCGCCACCTTCGAGAACGTCGACGCCCGCAACATCGGGGCCGTCGGCGTCAACAACTGCGGCTCCTTCAACTTCCCCGCCACCGGCTCGGAGTTCACCCTCGCCGACCGGGGAGGCAACGACGGCGGCTGGCTGGCCCCCTGGCTGCTGCCGAACACCATCACCTGTGACGACCGCCCGCCGGTCGTCACGCCGCCGGCGCCCACCCCTTGGCCCTGACCCGCCCCTGACGCGCACGGCTCTCTCCCGGGCGGAGGAGCCGTGAGCGGGGGGAGGAGCCGTGCGCGGGAGGCGGCCAGAGAGTTGTGCGGCTCTCGATCGTTTTGCGTCAAGAAGCACATCCGAGTGAGCAAGACGGCGTAATCGGCTTGCATGGTTTGCGCTACACTTGCGTGTATGACGCGACGACTTGCTCTGGTGGCGAAGAAGGTGGGGGTCAGCGAGGCCACGGTGAGCCGTGTCCTCAACGGCAAGCCCGGGGTCTCGGAGACGACCCGGCAGTCCGTGCTGACGGCGCTCGACGTGCTCGGCTACGAACGGCCGACGCAGCTGCGCGGGGAGAGGGCGAGGCTCGTCGGCCTGGTCCTTCCCGAACTCCAGAACCCCATCTTCCCGGCGTTCGCCGAGGTCATCGGCGGTGCGCTCGCCCAGCAGGGGCTCACCCCGGTCCTGTGCACGCAGACCAAGGGCGGCGTCTCCGAGGCCGACTACGTGGAACTCCTGCTCCAGCAGCACGTCTCCGGCGTCGTCTTCGCCGGCGGGCTCTTCGCGCAGGCCGACGCCGCGCACGAGCACTACTACCGGCTGGCCGAGCGCAACATCCCGGTCGTCCTGATCAACGCCTCCATCGAGGGACTCGACTTCCCCTGCGTCTCCTGCGACGACGCCGTCGCCATCGAGCAGGCGTGGCGCCACCTCGCCTCGCTGGGGCACGAGCGGATCGGGCTCGTGCTCGGACCCGAGGACCACGTGCCCTCGCGGCGCAAGCTGGAGGCCGCCCACGTGGCCGCCGCGGCGGCCGGCACGGAGTGGAACGACGCCTTCGTGGAGCGGTCGATCTTCTCCCTGGAGGGCGGTCAGGCCGCCGCCTCGCGGCTCCTGGACCGGGGCATCACCGGCATCGTCTGCGGCAGCGACCCGCTGGCGCTGGGCGCGATCAGGGCCGCCAGGCGGCGCGGCCTGTCGGTTCCCGCCGACGTGTCGGTCGTGGGCTTCGACGACTCCGCGTTCATGACGTGCACGGAACCGCCGCTGTCGACGGTGCGGCAGCCCATCGAGGCCATGGGGCGCGCCGCGGTCGACCTCCTGATCACGCAGGTCCAGGGGACCCAGCACCACTCCGGGGAACTGCTCTTCGAGCCCGAGCTCGTGGTCCGCGGCTCTACGGCTCCGCCGCCGGCTTCCTGAACCCCGCTTCGGACCCGAACTCACACGATTCTTCCGGGACTTGCCGTCCGATAACTGAATGATTCCTGCCCAACGGCACCGGTGTCCCCGCCTCTGGCGGCGTCGACATCGGTGCCGTTGGCGTTTCCGGCCCATCCGCTGCCGGAGATCGAACGAGAACCGTTGACAAAGTCGTCATCCAGTAGAAACCTTGCGGGCTGACAGCGTAAATGAGCCACAGAGCAACTCAAGAACCCGGCTAGCTGTCATCCGATCCTTGTCAGAGCCATGTTGGGCTCTTGGCGCGTGATCCTGCCGAGCTCCTCGAGCTTCCCTGTGTGTCCGCCGGTGAGTGCTCTGCGGACAGGGGGGACAGGTCACGAACCCTGCCCGCATGCGGAGAGGTCACCATGAGAGGCACACACCCGAGCAGGCGGCTGGGGGTCGGTCTGCTGACAGCGGGCCTGATCTCCGTAGGCCTGCTCCCCGTCCCCGCGCAGGCCGCGGCGGACACCAACCTCGCGCTCGGCCGAGCCGCGACGGCCGGCGGCGTCAACGGCGGCTACCCGGCGTCCAACGTCACCGACGGAAGCCAACAGTCCTACTGGGAAGGCCCCTTGGGCACCTTCCCGCAGTGGGTGCAGGTCGACCTGGGCACCCAGGTGGACCTCGACCGGCTCGCGCTCAAGCTGCCCACCGGCTGGGAGGCGCGCAACCAGTCCCTCGCCGTCCTCGGCAGCGCCGACGGCACCGCGTTCAGCACCCTCGCCGCCGCCCAGGCACGCGCGTTCAACCCCTCCGCCGCCAACACGGTGAACATCGACCTGCCGGCGGCCACCGCCCGCTTCGTCCGCGTCCAGGTGGGGAACAACTCCGGCTGGAACGCCGCCCAGCTCTCCGAGCTGGAGGTCTACGGCGAGACCGGCGGCGGCGAGGACCCGGGCGACCCGCCCCCGGTCACCGGCACCAACCTGGCCCGCAACAAGCCCATCGAGGCCACCTCCACCACCCAGAACTACGCGGCCGGCAACGCCAACGACGACAGCACGTCCACCTACTGGGAGTCCGCCGGCTTCCCCGCCTCGCTCACCGTCAAGCTGGGCTCCGACGCGGACGTCACCGGCGTCGTCGTCAAGCTGAACCCGGACCCGGCCTGGGGCCCGCGCACCCAGTCCTTCGAAGTGCTCGGCCGGGCCTCGGCCGCCTCGGGCTTCACCACCCTGAAGGCGCGCGCCGACTACGCCTTCAACCCCGCGTCGGGCCAGAACACCGTCACCATCCCGGTGACCGGCAAGGTCTCCGACCTCCGCCTCACCGGCTTCTCCAACAACGGCGCCCCCGGCACGCAGGTCGCGGAGATCCAGGTCCTCGGCACGGCCGCCCCGGCCCCCGACTTCGTGGTCAACGAGCTCACCTGGGAGCCGGCCACCCCGTCCGAGGCCGACGACGTGACCGCCAAGGTGACGGTCCGCAACGCCGGCACGGCGGCGGCCCCCGCCACGACGGTGAACGTCAGCGCCGAGGGCACCGTCGCGGGCTCCGCCGGGGTCCCCGCGCTCGCCGCCGGCCAGTCGACCACCGTGAACGTCCCCATCGGCAAGCGCCCGATGGGCGCCTACACGGTCTCGGCGGCCGTCGACCCGACCGACACGGTCCCCGAGCTCGACAACGGCAACAACAGCCGTACCGCCACGGCCAAGTTGAACGTCACGCAGACCCCGGGCCCCGACCTGACGGTCACCGGCGTCACCCCCAACCCGGGCACCCCCGCGGTCGGCGCGCCCGTCTCCTTCACGGTCGCCGTCAAGAACCGCGGCACCTCCGCCGTACCGGCCGGCAGCGTCACGCGGCTCACGGTCGGCTCCACCACCCTGAACGGCACGACCCCGGCCATCGCCGCGGGGGGCACGGCCGACGTCGCGCTGACCGGCACCTGGACGGCCACCGACGGCGGCGTCACGCTGACCGCCACCGCCGATGCCACGGGCACCGTCACCGAGACCAACGAGAACAACAACGTCTTCTCCCGCTCCATGGTCGTGGGACGCGGCGCGGCCGTGCCCTACACGGAGTACGAGGCCGAGGACGCCGCCTACCGCGGCACCCTCCTCCAGACCGACTCCACCCGTCCGTTCGGCCACACCAACTTCGCCAGCGAGTCCTCCGGCCGCGAGTCGGTGCGCCTCAACACCCAGGGTGACTACGTGGAGTTCACCTCCACGAACGCCGCCAACTCGATCGTCGTGCGGAACTCGATCCCGGACGCCCCGGGCGGCGGCGGCCAGGAGGCCACGCTGAGCCTCTACGCCGACGGCCAGTTCGTGCGCAAGCTGACGCTCTCCTCCAAGCACAGCTGGCTGTACGGCACCACCGACCAGCCGGAGGGGCTCGTCAACACCCCGGGCGGCGACGCGCGGCGGCTCTTCGACGAGTCCAACGCCCTGCTGACCCAGTCCTACCCGGCCGGCACCAAGTTCCGCCTCCAGCGCGACGCCGGTGACTCCGCCGCCTTCTACGTCGTCGACCTGATCGACCTGGAGCAGGTCGCCGCGCCGGCCGCGAAGCCCGCGGAGTGCGTCTCGATCACCCAGTACGGGGCCGTGCCCAACGACGGCATCGACGACACCGACGCCCTCCAGCGCGCCGTCACCGCGGACCAGAAGGGCGAGATCCCCTGCGTCTGGATCCCGGCCGGACAGTGGCGCCAGGAGCAGAAGATCCTCACCGACGACCCGCTGAACCGGGGCATGCACAACCAGGTCGGCATCCGTGACGTCACGATCCGCGGCGCCGGCATGTGGCACTCCCAGCTCTACACGCTGACCCCGCCGCACCTCGCCAACGGGATCAACCACCCGCACGAGGGCAACTTCGGCTTCGACATCGACGACAACACCAAGATCTCGGACATCGCGATCTTCGGCTCCGGCACCATCCGCGGCAACAACGCCCAGGAAGAGGGCGGTGTCGGCCTCAACGGGCGCTTCGGCAAGAACACGAAGATCAGCAACGTCTGGATCGAGCACGCCAACGTCGGCGTCTGGGCGGGCCGCGACTACACCAACATCCCCGAGCTGTGGGGACCGGGCGACGGCCTGGAGTTCACCGGCATGCGCATCCGCAACACCTACGCGGACGGCATCAACTTCGCCAACGGCACCCGCAACTCCACCGTCTACAACTCGTCCTTCCGCAACACCGGTGACGACGCGCTCGCCGTCTGGGCCAGCAAGTACGTCAAGGACCCCTCGGTGGACGTGGGCCACGACAACCACTTCCGCAACAACACCGTCCAGCTGCCCTGGCGGGCCAACGGCATCGCCATCTACGGCGGCCACGGCAACACCATCGAGAACAACGTCATCTCCGACACCATGAACTACCCGGGGATCATGCTGGCGACCGACCACGACCCGCTGCCCTTCTCCGGGCAGACCCTGATCGCCAACAACGCCCTGCACCGCACCGGCGGCGCCTTCTGGAACGAGGACCAGGAGTTCGGCGCGATCACCCTCTTCGCGCAGGGCCCCGACATCCCCGGCGTCACCATCCGGGACACCGACATCCACGACTCGACCTACGACGGCATCCAGTTCAAGACCGGCGGCGGCTCCATGCCGAACGTCAAGGTCACGAACGTGACGATCGACAAGTCGCGCAACGGCTGCGGAATCCTCGCGATGGGCGGCGCGCGCGGCAGCGCCACGCTGACGAACGTCACCATCACGAACTCCGCCAAGGGCGACGTCTGCGCGCAGCCCGGCACGCAGTTCGTCATCAACCAGGGCTGACGCCCTGACACCGGCGGGGACGCCCGGCACCGCGTCCGGGCGTCCCCGCCGCACCTCCCGCCATCCACGAAGCGAGGAACGATGCGTACCCCCACCTGGAGATCACGGTGCCTGAGCGCCGCGATCGCGACGAGCATGCTGGCTCTGGGCGGCCCCCTGGTCGCCGCCCACGCCGCCGGCGGCCCCAACATCGCGCTCGGCGACGCCGCCTCGGCCGGCAGCGCCCAGCCCGGCTACGGCGCCGGCAACATCACCGACGGCAACCAGGGCACGTACTGGGAGAGCGCCGGCGGCTCCCTGCCCCAGTGGGTGCAGGCCGACCTCGGCACCACCACCCGCGTCGACGAGGTGGTCCTGAAGCTGCCCGCCGGCTGGGAGACCCGCAACCAGACCCTGTCCCTCCAGGGCAGCGCCGACGGCACCAGCTTCACCACCCTCAAGGCCTCCGCCACCTACACCTTCAGCCCCGGAGCGGCCAACACCGTCACCGTCGCCTTCCCGGCCACGCTGACCCGCTTCGTCCGGGTGAACGTCACCGCCAACACCGGCTGGCAGGCCGCCCAGCTCTCCGAGCTGGAGGTGCACGCGGCCGAGGGCTCCTCCGCCAACCTCGCCGCCGGCAGGACGCTCACCGCGAGCAGCCACACCGAGGTGTACGCCGCTCCCAACGCCAACGACGGCAACCGGGCCAGCTACTGGGAGAGCAGCAACGGCGCGCTGCCGCAGTGGCTCCAGGCCGACCTCGGCGCGTCGGTGGCGGTGAACCGGGTCGTCCTGAAGCTGCCGGCCGGCTGGGGCGCCCGCAGCCAGACCCTGAAGATCCAGGGCAGCGCCGACGGCACCTCCTTCACCGACCTGTCGGCCTCCCGGGCGTACGCCTTCGACGCGGGCAACGACAACACCGCGACGATCAGCCTGGACTCCACCACCACCCGGTACGTGCGGGTCCTGGTCACGGCGAACACCGTCCAGCCCGCCGCCCAGATAGCGGAGCTGGAGGTGTACGGCCCGCAGACCGGCGACACCCAGGCGCCGTCCGCCCCCGCGAACCTGGCCTACACCCAGCCCGCGACCGGGCAGATCAAGCTCACCTGGAACGCTTCCACCGACAACGTGGGCGTCTCCGGCTACGACATCTACGCCGACAACGTCCTGCTGACCTCCGTCGCGGGCGACGTCACGACCTTCACCGACACCCGGCCGGCCGACCAGACCGTCTCCTACCGGGTCCGGGCCAAGGACGCGGCCGGCAACCAGTCCGGCGACAGCAACACCGTCACCCGCACCGGCGACGGCGGCGACACCCAGGCCCCCACCGCCCCCGCGAACCTCGGCCTCACCGAGCCCGCGAGCGGCCAGGTGAAGCTGACCTGGACGGCCGCCACCGACAACCGGGGCGTCACCGCCTACGACGTCTACGCGAACAACGTCCTGCGGGGCAGCGTCGCGGGCGGCGTCACCACCTACACCGACACCCAGCCGGCGAGCGCCACCGTCACCTACCACGTGGTCGCCAAGGACGCGGCGGGCAACACCTCCGTCGCCTCCAACAGCGTCACCCGCAACGGCAGCGGCGGCACCGGCTCCAACCTCTCCGTCGGCAAGCCGATCGAGGCGTCCTCGACCATGGGCGGCTTCACCGCGGTCAACGCCAACGACAACGACACCGCCACCTACTGGGAGGGCGGGGGCGGCGCCTACCCCCAGACCCTCACCGTGAAGCTCGGCGCCAACGCCGACCTCGACAGGCTGGTGCTGAAGCTCAACCCGGCCCAGGCGTGGCAGGCCCGCAGCCAGACCATCGAGGTCCTCGGCCGCGAGCAGAGCGCCACCGGCTTCACCAGCAAGCTGGCGGCGAAGAGCTACTCCTTCGACCCGGCGAGCGCCAACACCGTCACCATCCCCCTGACCGCGCGCCTGGCCGACGTCCAGCTCCGGTTCACCGCCAACACCGGCGCCCCCGGCGGCCAGCTCGCGGAGTTCCAGGCCATCGGCGTCCCCGCGCCCAACCCGGACCTGACCGTCACCGGCCTCACCGCGACGCCCGCCGCGCCCGAGGAGGACGACGAGATCACCGTCTCCGCCGTCGTGCGGAACGAGGGCGCCGCTCCCGCGGCGGCCAGCAAGGTCGCCGTCCGGCTCGGCGGCACCAAGGTCGCGACCGGACAGGTCCCGGCGCTCGCCGCGGGCGCCCAGGCCACCGTCCCCGTCTCGATCGGCGCGCGCGCCGCGGGCTCGTACGACCTCAGCGCGGTCGCGGACGACGCGGCCGAGGTCCTGGAGCAGAACGAGACCAACAACACCTACACCCGGCCCACCGCGCTCGTCGTCAAGCCGGTCGCCAGCTCCGACCTGCTCGCCACCTCGGTGACGACCAGCCCGTCGAGCCCGACCGCCGGCGATGCCGTGACCTTCAAGGTCGCGGTGAAGAACCAGGGCACGGAACCGACCGCGTCCGGCGACCGCGCCGTCACGCTGGAACTCGTCGACGCGCAGGGCGGCGTGGTCAAGACGCTGACGGCCCCGCAGAGCGGTGTCCTGGCCGCCAGCGCCTCGACCGTCGTGAGCCTCGGCACCTGGACGGCCGTCAACGGCTCCTACACCGTCAGGACGGTCATCGCGGCCGACGCCAACGAACTGCCGGTCAAGCGCGAGAACAACACCCAGTCGCAGCCACTGTTCGTCGGACGCGGCGCGAACATGCCGTACACGATGTACGAGGCGGAGGACGGCACCGCCGGCGGCGGCGCCACCGTGGCCGGCCCCAACCGCACCGTCGGCGACATCGCGGGAGAGGCCTCCGGCCGCAAGGCCGTCACCCTCGACGCGACCGGTGAGTACGTCGAGTTCACCACCCGCGCGGCCACCAACACCCTCGTCACCCGCTTCTCCATCCCGGACGCCCCGGGCGGCGGCGGCATCAACTCGACCATCAACGTCTACGTCGACGGGGTGTTCAAGAAGGCCCTGCCGCTCACCTCGAAGTACGCCTGGCTGTACGGCGCCGAGGCCGGCCCCGGCAACGACCCGGGCTCCGGCGCACCGCGCCACATCTACGACGAGGCGAACCTGATGTTCGGGGAGACCATCCCCGCGGGCAGCAGGATCCGTCTCCAGAAGGACGCCGCGAACTCGGCCGCCCACTACGCGATCGACTTCGTCAACCTGGAGCAGGTCGCCCCGGTCGCGAACCCGGACCCGGCCACGTACACCGTGCCGGCCGGCTTCACCCACCAGGACGTGCAGAACGCCCTCGACAAGGTCCGCATGGACACCACGGGCAAGCTCGTCGGCGTCTACCTCCCCGCGGGCGACTACCAGACCTCCAGCAAGTTCCAGGTCTACGGCAAGGCGGTCAAGGTCGTCGGCGCCGGCCCGTGGTTCACCAAGTTCCACGCGCCGACCACGCAGGACAACACCGACATCGGCTTCCGCGCCGAGGCCACCGCGAACGGCTCGCTCTTCAAGGGCTTCGCCTACTTCGGCAACTACGTCACGCGCATCGACGGACCGGGCAAGGTCTTCGACTTCGCGAACGTCGCCGACGTCGTCATCGACGACATCTGGAACGAGCACATGGTCTGCCTCTACTGGGGCGCCAACACCGACCGGGTCACCATCAAGAACTCGCGCATCCGCAACATGTTCGCCGACGGCGTCAACATGACCAACGGGTCGACGGACAACCACGTCGTCAACAACGACGCCCGGGCCACCGGTGACGACAGCTTCGCGCTGTTCTCCGCGATCGACGCCGGCGGCGCCGACATGAAGAACAACGTCTACGAGAACCTCACCACCACCCTGACCTGGCGGGCGGCCGGCGTGGCCGTCTACGGCGGCTACGGCAACACCTTCCGCAACATCCACATCGCCGACACCCTGGTCTACTCCGGCATCACCATCTCGTCGCTGGACTTCGGCTACCCGATGAACGGCTTCGGGACCGTCCCGACCAACTTCGAGAACATCTCGATCATCCGGTCCGGCGGCCACTTCTGGGGCAGCCAGACCTTCCCCGGCATCTGGATCTTCTCCGCCTCGAAGGTCTTCCAGGGGATCCGGGTCAGCCACGTCGACATCGTCGACCCCACCTACAGCGGCATCATGTTCCAGACCAAGTACACCGGCTCCCAGCCCGAGAACCCGGTGAAGGACACCGTCTTCACCGACATCTCGATCACCGGTGCGCGCAAGTCCGGCGACGCCTTCGACGCGAAGTCCGGCTTCGGCCTCTGGGCCAACGAGATGCCCGAGCCCGGCCAGGGACCGGCCGTCGGCGAGGTCACCTTCAACTGCCTGCGCCTGCGGGACAACGCCCAGGACATCCGGAACACCACGTCCACCTTCAAGATCAACATCAACCCCTGCTGATCCCGCCCCGCCTCACGGCGGCAGCGACGGCGCCCACCGCGACCGGCGGTGGGCGCCGCCGCGCTCCAGCACGGCCCGCCCGAAGGGAACCACCGATGAAGAACGCCCCGCTCCGCCGCGGGCATCACGCCGTCGCCGTCCTCGTGGCCTGCTCGCTCACCGCCTGCGGAGGGGGAGGCTGGGGCTCGGAGGACACCGGCTCCTCCGATCCGAGCACCGTGCTCAACCCGAGGACGAAGGTGACGATCACCATCGACTGCATGCCGCCGGCCACGAGGGAGGCGGAGGTGAAGGAGTGGAAGGAGGACGTCGCCGCGTTCAACAGGACGTATCCGAACGTGACCGTCGAGGGCCTGTCCACCCCCGATCAGTGCATGGAGCCCTCGCGCTTCACCACGATGCTCAAGGCCAAGTCGCAGCCCGACGTCTTCTTCACCTACTTCACCGACCTGCCCCAGGTCCTCGCGGAGAACGGCGCCGAGGACATCTCCGCGTACGTGAACCCCTGGTCGGTGCCCCTGCTCCAGGACATCAACCCCGACGTCCTCGACTCCCTCAGGCACCGGGGCAGGCTGTACGGGCTGCCGACGAGCAACTACACGATGGGCCTGCTGATCAACCGCGAGCTCTTCGAGCGGGCCGGCCTCGACCCCGACGCCCCACCGCGCACCTGGGACGAGGTCCGCGCCGCCGCCAGGAAGATCGCCGCCCTCGGCGACGGCATCGCCGGCTTCGGCGAGTACAGCGCCGGCAACACCGGCGGCTGGCACTTCACCGCCCAGATGTACAGCCTCGGCGGCGACGTCGTCGACGCGAGCGGCATCAAGGCCGCCTTCAACAGCGACCTGGGCAGGCAGGTCGCGGAGAACCTCCACGCCATGCGCTGGGAGGACGGCTCCATGGGCGACACCCAGCTGCTGAAATGGGGCGACCTCCAGAAGCGGATCGCCGCCGACAAGCTGGGCATGTTCCTCGCCGCACCCGACGACATCACCTACATGGTCCAGCAACTCGGCGCCAGATACGAGAACTTCGGCATGGGACCGATCCCCGGCGGCAGGAACACCCTCGCCGGCGGCAACAACTACATGGTCAGACAGGGCATCTCGCCCGACAAGATCAAGGCCGCGATCGCCTGGCTGAACTTCAAGAACCTCACCGTCGGCAAGGGCCAGTTCGACTGGGCCCGCACCAAGGCCGACGGCCTGCCGGTCGGCATCCCGCAGCCCAACCTCTGGCTGAACGAGTCCAAGACCAAGGACGACGCCGCCCGCCTGGCGAACGCCACCATGCCCGTCGCCAACTTCAAGACCTTCATGGACAACCCCGTCCCCGGCAAGGCCGAGCCGCCGAGGGCCCAGGAGGTCTACAAGGTCCTCGACGACGTCATGGCCGGCATCCTCACCGACGAGGACGCCGACGTCGACCAGCTCCTCTCGACCGCGGAGGCCCAGGTCAACGACCTCCTCGCCGACCAGTGAGAGCACCACCGGCGACCGGCCGCGCGGGCATGCCGACCGGACACGCGGACGGAGGAGTGCGGCCGGGGAGGGGTGGGCGGCGCGCGCGGGCGGCGCGGTCGCCGCACGCTCCCCGCCGCCGGGGGCAAGAGGACGGAAACCGTCCCCGACGCCTTGTAGCGTCCCCCGCATGGACTCCCTTCCCCCGCTCTCGCGCCGAGCCCTGGGCCGAGCCACCCTCGCCCGCCAGCTGCTGCTCCAGCACTCCCCGCTCGGGCCCGAGGAAGCCGTACGCCATCTCGTCGGACTCCAGGCGCAGAACACCAAACCGCCGTACTACGCCCTCGCCGCCCGCCTCGACGGCTTCCGGCCCGAGGAACTGTCCGCGCTCATGGAGTCCCGGACCGTCGCCCGGATCGTCACCCTGCGCTCCACCGTCCACACCCACACCGCCCGCGACGCCGTCGCCCTGCGCGCCCTCGCCCAGCCGGGCCCGATCGACCGCGAGCTCGGCATGTTCCGCAAGGGGCTCGCCGGCGTCGACCTCGACCGGCTCGCCGCCCTCGCACGCGAGCTCGTCGAGGCGGAGCCCCGTACCCCCAAGCAACTCCGCGAACACCTCCTCCAGGAGTGGCCGGAGGCCGACCCGCAGGCCCTGACCGTCGCCGCCCGCTGCCTGCTGCCGCTCGTCCAGGTCACCCCGCGCGGACTGTGGGGGAGGAGCGGCCAGGTCGCACTCACCACCACCGACGTGTGGTTCGAGGGCGCGGCGGACGGGGACGCCGACCTCGACGAGACCGTGCTGCGCTACCTCGGCGCCTTCGGACCCGCCTCCGTGAAGGACATGCAGACCTGGTGCGGACTGACCCGGCTGCGGCCCGCGTTCGAGCGGCTGCGACCCCGCCTGCTCGCCCTCCGGGACGAGGACGGCACCGAACTCTTCGACCTGCCCGACGCGCCCCGCCCGGACGAGTCCGTCCCCGCCCCGCCCCGCTTCCTGCCCGAGTTCGACAACCTGCTGCTCTCGCACGCCGACCGGCGCAGGATCGTCCCCGACGAGCACCGGGCCCGCACCTGGACCGGCAACCAGTCCCACCGCGTCTTCCTCCTCGACGGCCTCCTCGCCGGACTCTGGTTCCTGGAGGAGGCCAAGGGGCGCGTCACGCTGACCGTCGAGCCCTTCGTCCGGCTCACCCGCGCCGACCGGACCGCCCTCACCGCCGAGGCCGAACGGACCCTCCGCCTCACCGCCCCCGCCGACGGCGCCTACGACCTGGTCCTCCGCACCGACGGATGAGAGGGCACCCCGCATGAGCCGCGCCGAGGCCGAGGCGTGGCTCGCCGGGGCGGCGCAGCCCTCCGGACGGGACATCGGCGACGAGCGACTCGCCGCGCTGCCGCGCCCGGCGCCCCGCCCCTCGCCGAGACCGGGGGCTCCTGCTCCACCCCACCGAACCCCACCGCCCCGGCGTCGGCGTCCGCGAGGCCGTCAGCCCCGCGCGCGGCCCGACGCGGAGGTCGGCACGCTCTCCCCTACGGCAGCGCCCCCGCCCGCCGCGCCGCCACCACCGCCTCCAGGCGGGTGTGCGCCCCCAGCTTCCGCATCGCCGAGCGCAGATAGCCCTTGACCGTCTCCGGGCGCAGCCCGAGCCGCTGCGCCGCCACGGCGTTCGTCGCCCCGGAGGCGACCGCCGCCAGGACGTCCGTCTCGCGCGGCGTCAGCGCCACGCCCCCGACCGGGCCCGGCCGCCCCGCCGCCGACTCCAGCCGCCCGCACACGGCGAGCAGCCGGGTCCGCAGCTCCTCGTCGGCCACCCGCGGGGCGAGGGCCCGCAGCTCCCCGTGGGCCTGCCGCACCTCCTCCCACGACGGCCCCGCCGCCGCCGGCTCCACCGGCCGGCTCACCTCGTCCCGTACGGCCAGTGCCTGCTCGGCCAGCCGGCGCGCCTCGTCCCGTACGGCCAGCGCCTGCTCCACGTCCCGGGCCGCCGCCACCGCCGCGTCGAAGACCCGCTCGCCGAGCGGCAGCGCGTCCCGCAGCGCCCCGTACAGCACCCCGCGCACCTGCCGCCGGACGATCACCGGCACCGCGATCACCGACCGCAGGCCCTCCGCCGACACCGGGAGGTCGTACTCGTGGGTGATGTGCCGGGCCACCGGGTAGTCGGTGACCGCGCACGGCCGGGCCAGCGCCACGCACTTGCCGCCGAGGCCGTTGCCGGGGGAGACCGCCAGGCCCCGGAGCGCCGGGGTGACCGCCCCGTGCAGCTCGGCGATCCGCAGCGGCCGGCCGCCTTCCACCAGGCCGCCGAAGACCACCGGCAGCCCGCTGCCGCGCCGCAGCCGCAGCAGCGCCGTCCGCAGCTCCACCGCCTCGATCCGCTCGGACACGGAAGAACGTCCCTTCCCCCGCGCCTTCACCCCCGAACGGGGGTAGTGAGACCCGGGTCACCGATTACACGATGGGCGGGACCGGTCCCGCAACGAGGAGGACACATGACGGCCACCAGCGCGACGGAGGAGTTCCGGACCGCCCGGGACTTCCTGCTCCGGCACCGCGAGGACTACACGGCGGCCCGCGACGGCTTCGCCTGGCCCCGCCCCGACCGGTTCAACTGGGCGCTGGAGTGGTTCGACGTCATCGCCGAGGGCAACGACCGCACCGCCCTGCACATCGTGGAGGAGGACGGCTCGGAGACGAAGGTGAGCTTCGCGGAGATGTCCGCCCGCTCGAACCGGGTCGCGAGCTGGCTGCGCGCCCGGGGCGTCCGCGCCGGGGACCGGATCATCGTGATGCTGGGCAATCAGACCGAGCTGTGGGAGACCATGCTCGCCGCGATGAAGCTGCGCGCCGTCGTCATCCCCGCCACCCCGCTCCTCGGCCCCGCCGACCTGCGCGACCGCGTCGAGCGCGGCCGGGCCCGGCACGTCATCGCGCGCGCCGAGGACACCGGGAAGTTCGCCGAGGTGCCCGGCGACTACACCCGCATCTCGGTCGGCGGCGACGGGGCGAACTGGCTGGGCTACGAGCACGCCTCCCACGAGTCCGACGTCTTCGAGCCCGACGGCGCCACCCTCGCCGACGACACCCTGATGCTGTACTTCACCTCCGGCACCACCGCCCGCCCCAAGCTCGTGGAGCACACCCACACCTCCTACCCGGTCGGGCACCTGGCGACGATGTACTGGATCGGGCTCCGCCCCGGGGACGTGCACCTCAACATCTCCTCGCCCGGCTGGGCCAAGCACGCCTGGTCCAACCTCTTCGCCCCCTGGAACGCGGAGGCGACCGTCTTCATCCACAACTACACGCGCTTCGACGCGGGCCGGCTCATGGACGAGATGGAACGCCACGGCGTCACCTCCTTCTGCGCCCCGCCGACCGTGTGGCGGATGCTCATCCAGTCCGACCTCGGCCGGCTCGCCACCCCGCCGCGCGAGGTCGTCGCCGCCGGAGAGCCGTTGAACCCCGAGGTCATCGAGGCGGTCCGGCGCGGCTGGGGGGTCACCGTCCGCGACGGCTTCGGGCAGACCGAGACCGCCGTCCAGGTCTCCAACAGTCCCGGCCAGAAGCTCAAGGAGGGCTCCATGGGCCGTCCGAGCCCCGGCTACACGGTCACACTGGTCGACCCGGTCACGGGCCGCGCGGACGTCGAGGAGGGCGAGATCTGCCTCGACCTCTCCGCCCACCCGGTGGGCCTGATGAGCGGATACCACGGCGACCCCGAGAAGACGGCGGAGGCGATGGCCGGCGGCTACTACCGCACCGGCGACATCGGCAGCCGCGACGAGGACGGCTACCTCCACTACGTGGGCCGGTCCGACGACGTCTTCAAGGCGTCCGACTACAAGATCAGTCCCTTCGAGCTGGAGAGCGCCCTCCTCGAACACGAGGCCGTCGCCGAGGCGGCCGTCGTCCCCGCGCCCGACCCCCTGCGCCTCGCCGTCCCGAAGGCGTACGTCGTCCTCGCCGAGGGCTTCCCGCCCGACGCGGAGACGGCACGGTCCCTCTTCGCCCACTCGAAGGCCGTCCTCGCCCCGTACAAGCGGGTCCGCCGCCTGGAGTTCGCCGAGCTGCCGAAGACGGTCTCCGGCAAGATCCGCCGGGTCGAGCTGCGCCGCCTCACCGCCGAAGGCACCCCCACCGGACCGGAGTTCACCGAAGGAGACCTCGCATGACGGGACCGACGCCCACGGCCGGCACCAGCCGTACGGAGCTCTCCCACGCGCAGGGGGCCGCGGACCCCCCGCTCCTCGGCGACACCATCGGCGCCGATCTCGACCGGGCCGTCGCCGCCTGGCCCGACCGCGAGGCCCTCGTGGACGTCGCCGGCGGACGCCGCTGGACCTACGCCCAGTTCGGAGCCGAGGTCGACCGGATCGCGGGCGCGCTGCTCGGCAGCGGTGTCCGCAAGGGCGACCGGGTGGGTATCTGGGCGGTCAACTGCCCCGAGTGGGTCCTGGTCCAGTACGCCACCGCCCGCGTAGGCGCCGTCATGGTCACCATCAACCCCGCCTACCGCGCGCACGAACTCGCCTACGTGCTCCGCCAGTCGGGGGTCTCCCTGCTCCTCGCCTCGCTCACCCACAGGACCAGCGACTACCGGTCGATGGTCGAGGAGGTCAGGGGCGAGTGCCCGGAGCTGCGGGAGGCGGTGTACTTCGGCGACCCGAGCTGGGAGGAGTTCGCCGCCCGCCCGTCCGGAGGGCTCGTCCCCGAGCCGCTCTCCGCCGACGAGCCGGTGAACATCCAGTACACCTCGGGCACCACCGGCTTCCCCAAGGGCGCCACGCTCTCGCACCACAACATCCTCAACAACGGTTACTTCGTGGGCGAGATGATCGCCTACACCGAGCAGGACCGGATCTGCGTGCCGGTTCCGTTCTATCACTGCTTCGGCATGGTGATGGGAAATCTCGCGGCCACCTCGCACGGTGCCTGCATCGTCGTCCCGGCCCCCTCCTTCGACCCGGCCGCGACCCTCCGCGCCGTCCAGGAGGAGCGCTGCACCTCCCTCTACGGCGTGCCGACGATGTTCATCGCGGAACTGAACCTCCCGGACTTCGCCGCGTACGACCTCTCCTCGCTGCGCACCGGCATCATGGCGGGCTCGCCGTGTCCGGTGGAGGTGATGAAGCGGGTGGTCGCCGAGATGAACATGGCGGAGGTGTCGATCTGCTACGGCATGACCGAGACCTCGCCGGTCTCCACCCAGACCCGCCGCGACGACGACCTGGAGCGGCGGACCGGCACGGTCGGGCGGGTCCTGCCGCACGTCGAGGTGAAGGTGGTCGACCCGGCGACCGGCCTGACGGTGGAGCGCGGCACCGCGGGTGAGCTGTGCACGCGCGGCTACAGCGTGATGCTCGGGTACTGGGACGAGCCGGCGAGGACCGCAGAGGTCGTCGACGCGGGCGGCTGGATGCACACCGGGGACCTCGCGGTGATGCGCGAGGACGGGTACGTCCAGATCGTCGGCCGGATCAAGGACATGATCATCCGCGGCGGCGAGAACGTGTACCCGCGTGAGATCGAGGAGTTCCTCCACGCGCACCCGAAGGTCGCCGACGTGCAGGTCGTGGGCGTCCCCGACGAGCGGTACGGCGAGGAGATCCTGGCCTGCGTGATCCCCCGGGACCCGGCCGACCCGCCCACCCTCGACGAACTCGCCGCCTTCTGCCGCGACCGCCTCGCCCACTACAAGGTCCCGCGCCGGGTCGAGATCCTCGCCGATTTCCCGATGACGGTGAGCGGCAAGGTCCGCAAGGTGGAGCTGAGGGAGCGGTACGCGACCCCGGCCTAGGCAGCCTGTCGTCACACTCCCGTCCGCCAGGCGACGCCAGGCCTAGCCCACCGGCTTCCTCGCCAGTTCGCGGCGCATGCAGACGCGGGGCCAGGCCGCCAGGCCGTGGGCGGCCTCGGCGCGGCTGATGGCGCGCAGGCCGGCGGTGAGGTCCGGGTCGGTCTCGGCGAGAAGGCGGAAGCCGAGGCGGGTGTAGTACGGGGCGTTCCACGGCACTTCGGTGAAGGTCGTCAGGGTCAGGGCGGACAGGCCCTCCGCCCGGGCGGCCTCCGCCAGGTGCTCGATCAGCGCCCGGCCGACGCCCCGGCGGGCCGCTTCGGGGTGCACGGAGACCTGCTCGATGTGCGCGGCGCCGTCCACGGTGTCCGCGAGGAGGTACGCGACGGGCCGGTCGGCCCCGTCGACCGCGACCCAGGCCCGGCCCGCCGCCCGGTACCCCTCCAGGACGTCCAGCGGGAGGGGTTCGTCGTCGGCGACGGCCGTCATGCCGAGGGTGCGGAAGGGTTCGCCCGCCGCGCGCTCGATGGACTGGAGCAGCGGGAGTTCGGCCGGTGCGGCCGCTCGGATGCGCATACGCCAGTATGCGCCCGGCCCGGCGGGGGCCGGAGGCGAGGCGGTCCCGGCCCGGCTCGTACGGCCCGCCGGATCCGGCCCGGCGCGTGCCGTCAGCCGGGACCCAACAGGCCCCCGTCGCGGGAGAACCGGGGCAGGAACAGGGCCAGCGCCGGGTCGCCGTACAGCGCCACGTACAGCAGGACGAGCCGTCCGTCCGCCACCTCGTGCCGGTGCTCCGGCAGCGGGTGCCGCTCCCGCAGCTCGGCCAGGAGCCGGCGGGCGGTGCGGGTCGCGGGCGGCAGCCGCAGGAGGGCGAGGGCGGCGAGGAGGACGGGGACGCCCGGGGCCAGGACGGGCAGGAGCCCCGGCGCGTCCCCGGCGGCGGCCGCCGCGAGGAGTCCGGCCGCGAGCGTCGCCGGCGCCGCGGCCAGGAGGAGCCGGGCCGAGCGGTGCCGCCCCGGCGGGCGCAGCAGTCCCGCCCGTCCCAGCTCGGCCCGCAGCCCGTCCACGGCCCGCCGCACGTCGGGGCGCAGGGCCAGGGCGCGCAGGCCGAGGGCGTTGCGGAGCGAGCGGTGGACGCCGAGCCGTACGGGGTCGCGGGTCCGGCCGGGCCCGCCATTGGCCCGAACCGTACGTTTGCGTCCGGCCGCGACCGCGCCGTGCTGGTGCAGCGCCACCAGCGCGACGGTCACCGCCGCCCGGCGTCCGCCGCGCAGCAGGGCCAGCGCCTCCGGACCGGGCGGCGCCCCCGCCGGACCCGTACCGAGGCCCGGCCGTCCGGCGCGCAGCAGTACCGCCGCCGCGAGCAGTTCGACCCAGGCGGCCACGACCGCCGTCACCCACCACCACGTCCCCGTCCCCATCCCGTCCACCCCCATGGTGTTTCTGCCCGGGGGAGCGTGATCATCACGCGTGGATGGCCGGATCCGTTCGCTCGAAGGGCGAGGTTCGGTTCAGACGGCGCCGCCCGAGGTGAGTTCGTCGGCGGCGTTGTTCACGGGCTGCGGGGTGCCGGTGAGATCGAGGACGAAGAGCGGCAGCCCTATCTCGGCGGCGCGGGACCGCGCCTCGGGGGTGTAGCCGGCGAGCGAGAAGAAGATGCCGACGGCGGAGGCGCCGAGTCCGTTCAGCCACAGGCACTCGACGGCCCGCAGCCCGGCCGGCCGGGTGCTGGGGTCGACCTGGGCGACGAGCCCGGGCCCGCGCAGGTCCACGCCGGCGGAGTGCCGGTCGTCCGGCTGCACGATCTCCCGGAATCCGAGCCAGCGCAGGTAGGTGGCGGCCGCGGCGACCGCGTCCGACGCCGTCCGGATCGTCACCGGCCGGAAGGCGCCCCGGGCGGGGGCGGGCCGCGGGGCCGTCGGCGGCAGCGGGATGTGGGCGGGGTAGCGCTCGGCGAAGGACCGCGGCGGGTTCCCGAACCAGTCGGTGACGGGCGGGGCGGGCGCCGGGCCGCCGCGGGAGCCCTCCGGCTCCCGGTCCTCCCGCCCGTCCTCGCGTCGGTCCTCCCGCCCGTCCACCTGCGGATCCTCCTGCGGGGCGCCCTCCGGGACCTCCTCCGAGGTGTCCGGCCCGCTCTCCTCCCGGACCGGCTCCCGGGTCTCCTCCTCCGGGTCGTGTTCGCCCCGGCCCTCCGGGTCCCAGGGCTCCTCGTACCCGCCGCCCTCCCCGTGCCGGGCCCCTTCGCCCTCCGCCTCCCCGTCCTCCGCTTCCGCCTCCGCGTCCTCCGCCTCCGCCTCCTCGTTCCCGACCCGCCCGTCGGGGACGGCGAGGAGGCCGGCCGGGTCGGCGGCGGGCCCGGGGCCGGCGGAGTCGTCCGCCGCGGACGTCAAAGGGCCGTGCCGCTCGGAGCCGTACCCCTCCTCCCGCTCGCCCTCCGGTGCGGCGGGCACGGTCCCGGCCCCCGCCGTCTCCTCCGTCAGCGGTGCCACCGGGACCCGCAGCACCGCCCCGCAGGCACAGCCCAGCTCCGGCGTCGGCCACTGGTCCTCGCGGCCGCAGGCGCGGCACCGCACGGTGACCCACTCGTCGAGCCAGGTCCGGTGCCGGACCGACTCGGCGGTCGCGTCCGGGATCAGGCGCGGGGCGACCGGGCTCCCGCAGGGGCAGGGGTAGACGGGCGCCGCGTACGTATGGCTCCGCCGGCATTCCGGGCAGTGCACCGCTACCGAGTCACCCACTCCGAACCCCCTCTTCCCGTGCACGTCATCGTCCACCAATCCGGCCTCGCCGGGGTGCGACTTCGGCCACCGGGGAGGGCCCGCGGGTGCCCGTCTGGTGGGACCTCCCTTGACGACTTCCCGACCCCCACCTACATTGCTTCCATATAGCAGAACAGTTTTTCCGCATTACGGAAACAGGACCGGGCGGCCCGCCCGGCACCTGCGACCGACCGGCCGAGCAGGAGCACTCCCATGCCTCGTATGACCGCCGCCGCAGCGGCCGTTGAGATCCTCAAGCGCGAAGGCGTCACCAACGCGTTCGGCGTGCCGGGCGCGGCGATCAACCCCTTCTACCGCGAGCTCAAGAACGTCGGCGGCATCAGCCACACGCTGGCCCGCCACGTCGAGGGCGCCTCCCACATGGCCGAGGGCTACACCCGCGCCAAGGCCGGCAACATCGGCGTCTGCATCGGTACCTCCGGCCCCGCCGGCACCGACATGATCACCGGCCTGTACTCGGCGATCGCCGACTCCATCCCGATCCTCTGCATCACCGGCCAGGCTCCGGTCTCGAAGCTCCACAAGGAGGACTTCCAGGCCGTCGACATCGCCTCGATCGCCAAGCCCGTCACCAAGGCCGCCACCACGGTCCTGGAGGCCGCGCAGGTCCCCGGTGTCTTCCAGCAGGCCTTCCACCTGATGCGCTCCGGCCGTCCCGGCCCGGTCCTCATCGACCTGCCGATCGACGTCCAGCTGACCGAGATCGAGTTCGACCCGGAGACCTACGAGCCGCTGCCGGTCTACAAGCCGCAGGCCACCCGCGCCCAGGCCGAGAAGGCGCTGAGCTTCCTCCTGGAGGCCGAGCGCCCGCTGATCGTCGCCGGCGGCGGCATCATCAACGCCGACGCCTCCGACCTCCTGGTCGAGTTCGCCGAGCTGACCGGCATCCCGGTCATCTCCACCCTCATGGGCTGGGGCACCATCCCGGACGACCACGAGCTCGCCGCCGGCATGGTCGGCGTCCAGACCGCGCACCGCTACGGCAACGCGACCTTCCTGGAGTCCGACACCGTCATCGGCATCGGCAACCGCTGGGCCAACCGCCACACCGGCTACAACATGGACGCCTACACGGCCGGCCGGAAGTTCGTCCACGTCGACATCGAGCCCACCCAGATCGGCAAGATCTTCGCCCCGGACTACGGTGTCGCCTCCGACGCCAAGGTCGCGCTGGAGCTCTTCGTCGAGATCGCCAAGGAGTGGAAGGCCGAGGGCAAGCTCCCCGACTTCACCGCCTGGGCCGCCTCCGCGCAGGACCGCAAGGCCACCCTCCAGCGCCGCACGCACTTCGACGACATCCCGATGAAGCCGCAGCGCGTCTACGAGGAGATGAACAAGGCCTTCGGCCCGGACACCCGGTACGTCACCACCATCGGCCTCTCCCAGATCGCCGCCGCGCAGTTCCTGCACGTCTACAAGCCGCGCCACTGGATCAACTGCGGCCAGGCCGGCCCGCTCGGCTGGACCATCCCGGCCGCCATCGGCGCCGCGACCGCCGACCCGGAGACCCCGGTCGTCGCGCTCTCCGGCGACTACGACTTCCAGTTCATGATCGAGGAGCTGGCGGTCGCCGCCCAGCACAAGGTCCCCTACGTCCACGTCCTGGTGAACAACGCCTACCTGGGCCTGATCCGCCAGGCGCAGGGCAACCTGGGCATCAACTTCGAGGTCAACCTCGAGTTCGAGAACATCAACACCCCCGAGCTCGGCGTCTACGGCGTCGACCACGTCAAGGTCGCCGAGGGCCTCGGCGTCAAGGCGATCCGCGTCGAGGACCCGGCCAAGCTGGGCGAGGCGCTGGAGCAGGCCAAGAAGATGGCCGTCGAGTTCCAGGTCCCGGTCGTCGTCGAGGCGATCCTGGAGCGCATCACCAACATAGCCATGAGCAAGACCGTCGACATGAGCGACGTCACCGAGTTCGAGGCCCTGGCCACCGAGCCGGGCCACGCGCCGACCGCGATCAAGCCGCTCGCGGTCTGACCGACCGGACCCGCCCGCACCCGTCGTCCACGTCGACGGGTGCGGGCGGCTCCGCACCGGGGCCCCATCCCCGACACGACGTGCCCGGCAGGCTCCATCCGGCCGGGCACGTCGCCGTCGTTCCCCGGACGGGCCCCGCGGCGCTCGCCGTTCTGCCGGGGCCGGGCGGCTCGTACACTCACGAGGATGGAGGACCCCACGGCCACCGGAACCCGCCCGTCGCCCGCTGGAGCCGGGGGCCGTCCGGCGCCTGCCGGAATCGGGTCAGGTCCGGCGCCTGCCGGAATCGGGTCTCGTCCGGCGCCCGCCGGAGTCGCGTCAGGTCCGGCGCCCGCCGGAACCGGGTCCCGTCCGGCGCCCGCCGGAACCGGGTCCCGTCCGGCGCCCGCCGGAAGCGAGGCCCGACCGGACCCCGCCGGAACCAGGGCTCGACCGGATTCCGCCGGAATTCTGGCCCGTCCGGCGCCCGCCCTGCGGGAGTATGTCGACGCGTACGTCGGCTTCGACCTCCGCGGGCTCCCGGCGGGGGTGCACCGCGGCCCGCCGAGCCGCGCGCTCACCGCGGTCATCAGCCTGTCGGACCCGCTGGAGGTGGCGGCGGACGCCGACGACGGGTCGCCGGTCACCCGGTACGGCAGCGTGGCCGGCGGTCTGATGTGCCGGTCCGTCGCGATCCACCACGACGGACGCCAGTACGGCCTCCAGGTGTCGCTGACCCCTCTCGGGGCCCGGGCCGTCTACGGCATGCCCGCGGCCGAACTCGCCCACCGCCTGGTCCCCCTCGACGGGCTTCTCGGAGCGCACGCCGCCGAGTTGGCCGACCGGGTCCGCTCGGCGCCGACCTGGGCGGCGCGGTTCGCCGCGCTGGACGCGTCGCTCCTGAGCGCGGTCGGCCGAGCCGCCGGCGGCGCTCGCGGCGACGACGTGCGCGGGGTGCGCGGGATGCGACCCGAGGTGGCCGAGGCGTGGCGCCGCCTCGTCGCCGCGCGGGGACGCGTCCAGGTCGGCGCGGTCGCCGCGGAGCTCGGCTGGAGCCGCCGCCACCTCACCGAACGGTTCCGCGGCGAGGTGGGCCTGTCGCCGAAGACCTTCGCCCGGGTCCTGCGCTTCGAGCACGCGCACGAACTGGCCGCGGTGGGCGCCCCGCTCCCCTGGAGTGACGTGGCGGCCCGCACCGGCTACGCCGACCAGGCCCATCTCGTCCGGGAATGGCGCGAGTTCACGGGCCGGACGCCGACGGCCTGGCGTCGCGGCGAAGTCCTCCTCGGAGCCGGGTAGCCGCCGGCGCCGACCGTCCGCCCCTCGCGCCGGCTCCTCTTCCCATTTCTTCAAGACCGCCCGACCGCCGTCGAGGACGATCGTCGGCATGAGACTCGTGAATCACGAACGTCATGCCCTCGACCTGCGGACCACCCCCGTGCACCTCGGACGGGGATCGACGGCGAAGTCCGTCGAGGGCTTCGCCTGGGACCCGGAGGTGCTCCGGGCCTACAGCGCCGCGGTCGCGGCGGACGGCGCCGACGGCCGGATGGTGATGATCTTCGACGGCGAGGGGCCCGGCGACCACTGGGAGAGCCACCCCGCGGGCGACGAACTGGTCGTCTGCCTCAGCGGGTCCGTGACGGTCGTCCGCGCCGTGGACGGCCGGCTCGAACACGTCCCGCTCGGGCCGGGCGAGGCCACCGTCAACCCCGCCGGGGCGTGGCACGCGGTCGACATGGAAGGGCCGGCGTCGATCCTGTCCGTCACCGCGACCCTCGGCACCGACCACCGTCCCCGGACCGACACCCCGCCGACCGGACCCGCCGCCGTGCCCGGCCCGGGGGAGGCGCCGTGACGATCCGTGTCGCGTGCCTCGGTGACAGCATCACCCGCGCGCAGTTCAGCGTCGACTACCTGGACCTCCTCGAACGCCGCCGCCCTCCGGGGGACCTGCGGCTCGCCCGGTTCGGCGTCAACGGAGACTACGCCCACAACCTCCTTCAGCGCCTCGACGCGGTCGTCGCGGACCCGCCCGACGTGATCACCGTGCTGATCGGGACCAACGACGCCCGGGCGAGCCTCGCCGGCTACCCCGTCGAGCAGGCCATGAAGCGCAAGCGGCTCCCGGAACGCCCGTCGGCCGGCTGGTTCCAGCAGTGCCTCGGAGCCGTCGTCGCACGGCTGAAGGCGGAGACCGACGCGACGATCGCCCTGTTGTCGCTCCCGGTCCTCGGCCAGCGGCTCGACGGAGCGGCGGCGCGGGCATCGCGGGCGTACAGCCGGATGATCGCCGAGGTCGCCGCCGCCGACGGGGTGGCCCACCTGCCGCTCCACGAACGCCAGGTCGAGGAACTGCGCCGGGCGGACCCGCCGCCGACCCCGTACCGGGAGGCCACGCCCGCGGCGGTCATCGGCGTCCTCGCCCAGCGGGCGGTGCTGCGCCGCGGCCTCGACACGATCTCGCGGCGGCGCGGTCTCGTGCTCACGACCGACCACATCCACCAGAACAGCCGCGGCGCCGCGCTGATCGCCGAGGTCATCGACGCCGGCCTGCCGCCCCGGTCCGGCTAGCCGCACCTGTGCCCGCCCGTCGGTCAGGTCCAGGTCCAGGTCCAGGTTCGGGTGAGGAAGGCGGCCACCAGCGGGGCGATGTCGGGGAGGTGGTCCTCCAGCGTGTCCCATGCCCCTCGGCGCGAAGACGCAGCAGTCCTCACCTCGCCGCGGCTGACGTGTCAAGGGTGCGAGGTAGCGTGAGGGCATGGCCGACGTCGCTCGGCTGACCCTGGAGGGGGACCGCCTCCCGGGAGAGGTCCACGACGGAGCACCGGCCCGTGCGTGGACCGAGGAGAGGAGACCGTCATGCCCGCCGTGACCCGCCTGGTCACCCACGTCGAACTCGACGCGGAACACACCACCGAACGGCAGTTGAGCGTGTCGGCCCGGCTGGAGGCCGAACTCTCCGACGGGCGCGCCCTGGCCCTCCTCGACGACCGGGGCTGGAGCGTGAGCGGGCCCGCGGACCTCCGCGCCTTCCTGACGCCCGCCTCCGTCGAGGACGACGCCCGGACCGTCGTCGGCCCCGACGAACCCTTCGGCGACCAGACGCCGGAACAGGCCGCCGCCGCCCACTGGCGCGCGCTCGCCGACCGCCTCGCCCGCCGGGGCGTCGCCGCCGACCCGACGGCCCTCGCCGCCCTCCCGCACGCCGTCGTCCTCGGTGAACACCTCCGCGTTTGGGCGGGGTTCGACGCGGACTAGGCCGGGCCCCGGCGTCGAGACCGGTCCGTCCACGCGGCCGTACGAGCACCGCGCCGGTCTCCGTGACGGGACTTCGAGGCGGCGGCAGCACGTCGGCCCGGGCCGGACGGCCCCGCTCCCTCCAGGCGCTGCCGGCGGCCCCGTACCTGCTTCTCGTGGTCGGCACGGGGCTGCCGGTGGCGGTGACGGTGGCGGCGGCCGTCGCGGTGGGCTCGGTCGCCGTCACCGCCGCCCTCACCGCGGGGCTGTCGAGCGCTGCACCACGGTCTCCTCGCACGGGCCGTCGGCGAACAGCTTGAGCGCCTCCATCTCGTCCTTGTCGACCGTGAGGCCCCAGCGCAGCTTGGTGCCGACCCACTCGCCGACGTAGCGGCAGTAGGCGGCGTTCCCGTCCGGCACCCACTCGGCCGGGTCCTGGGTGCCCTTGGCCTTCTGGCTGCGGGCGGTGACGGCGACCAGGGTGGCCGCGGCTCCCTGGTCGTTGGCGAACCGGGCCCGCCGGGCGGGCGTCCAGCCGGAGGCGCCCGAGGCCCACGCCTCCGCCAGGGGGACGAGGTGGTCGACGCGGAGCAGCGCCGGGTCGGTGACGGTCTGGCCGTCGTAGTACGAGGTCCACCTGCCGCCGGTCAGCGCGCAGGCGGCGCCGGTGGCGGGCGCCTCGACGGCCTCCGTGAGCAGCACCTCGGCGCGGGTGTCGCAGTCGTCGGCGGTGTCGAGTCCCTTGTCCCAGTGGGCGAAGGCGGATTCCGCGTACCCCTGGGAGTCCTCGGTGGCCTCGGTCAGCTCGGCGAGCGCGTCCGGGAAGAGCTGGACGCCGGCGGAGGCGGCGGGCGCGGGGGCGGCGAGCGGGGACAGGACGAGGGCGAGCGGGACGAGCCCGCGCATCAGGTTCTTGATCACGTACTGCTGGATAGCGCCGGGACCGGGGCGCACGGGCGGCGAATCGCGGTGCGCTCCCCCGAGCGGGTGCGGATCTTCACCGCAGAAACGATGCGCTGGTACCGGCGTGCGGGACGACGAGAAGAGCGCGGAACCAGGGACCGTAAACCTGGTTCCGCGCTCTCGTCTGGTGACCGCCCGACGGCACGAGGCTGGCGCGACAGGACGTTCGCACCGCCGGGCGGAGTCTGTGTGCTCCCCTGTGCGGGGAGGGCGTTGGGACCGCGGCGGCTCCGGCGGACGCTTCGGCCGGTCCCTTCCTTCAGGTCTGGAAGGGGGGCCTGGCGTCCTGGCCACCGCACTGGCTCGGAGCCGCCGCGGTCCTCACGCTGTCCATGAACACCGACCACCCCTCATCCGGGCCGGTGTTCCGGACGGCGTACGACATTGACCTCCCGTCAGATGTCGTACGCGGTCTGGGAATTCGAGAGGATCAGTCCTCGCGCAGGGCGCGGACGGCCTCTTCGACGCGCTTGCCGTAGTCGGCGTCGGCGGCGGCGAAGTGGGCGAGGTTCTTCTCGATGACGTCCTCGCGGGACACCTGGGAGAGACCGCCGGCGATGTTGGCGACCAGACGGGTCTTCTCCTCCTCCGACATCAGGCGGTAGAGCTCGCCGGCCTGGAAGAAGTCGTCGTCCTTGGTGTGCTGCGGGGCGGCGTGCGTGCCGGTCCAGCCGTGGATCGCGAGCGGCGCGGAGAGCGGCGTCTCGGTCTGGGCCGGGCCCTGGTACGAGTTGGGCTCGTAGTTCTTGTCGTGGCGCGAGCCGTTGCGGGTGGCCATGGCGCCGTCCCGGCCGTAGTTCTCGGCGACGGTCGCCTTGGGGGCGTTCACCGGGAGCTGGGTGTGGTTGACGCCGAGGCGGTAGCGGTGGGCGTCCGCGTAGGCGAAGAGGCGGCCCTGGAGCATCTTGTCCGGCGACGGGCCGATGCCCGGGACGAAGTTGTTCGGGGAGAACGCGGCCTGCTCGACCTCGGCGAAGACGTTGTCCGGGTTGCGGTCGAGGACCATCCGGCCGACGCGCTGGAGCGGGTAGTCGGCGTGCGGCCACACCTTGGTGAGGTCGAACGGGTTGAAGCGGTACTCGGCGGCCTCGGCGGCCGGCATGACCTGCACGTACAGGTTCCAGGACGGGCTCACACCGCGCTCGATGGCCTGGAGCAGGTCCGTCTGGTGCGAGTTGGCGTCCGAGCCGACGACCTCGGCGGCCTGCTCGGCGGAGAGGGAGCGGATGCCCTGGTTCGTCTTGAAGTGGTACTTGACGAAGAAGGCCTCGCCCGCCTCGTTGGTCCACTGGTAGGTGTGCGAGCCGTAGCCGTTCATGTGACGGTACGAGGCCGGGATGCCGCGGTCGCCCATGAGCCAGGTGATCTGGTGGGTGGCCTCGGGGGCGTGCGCCCAGAAGTCCCAGACGTTGTCCGCCTCCTGCTTGCCCGTGAAGGGGTCGCGCTTCTGGGAGTGGATGAAGTCGGGGAACTTGATCGGGTCCTTGATGAAGAACACCGGGGTGTTGTTGCCGACGAGGTCGTAGTTGCCCTCGGCGGTGTAGAACTTCACCGCGAAGCCGCGCGGGTCGCGGACCGCGTCCGCGCCGCCGAGCGAGTCGGCCACGGTGGAGAAGCGGATGAAGAGCTCCGTCTTCCGGCCCACCTCGGAGAGGAAGTCGGCCTTCGTGAAGCCGGTGACGTCGTCGGTCACCTCGAAGTAGCCGTACGCGCCGGAGCCGCGGGCGTGCACCACGCGCTCCGGGATGCGCTCCCGGTTGAAGCGCGCGAGCTTCTCCAGCAGGTGCTGGTCCTGGAGGAGGAGAGGGCCGCCGACGCCGGCGGTGGCGGAGTTCTGGTTGTCGGCGACGGGGGCGCCGGACTCGGTCGTAAGCACGCGCTGCGTCATTTGTCGGGGCGGCCTTTCCGTACAGGATCCTGCTGACGATGCGGTGGAGCGTAAATTCGCTCGGAACACCGCGTCAACAGTTTGTTGAAAAAGAAGTGTGGTGTTCCGGTCGGCGGCGGCGCCTGGGCGCGACAGGACAGGTGTCAGCACCGCCGCCGACCGGAAATCTGGGGCCCCGCCGAGGCGGGGCGCCGGCTCAGACCTGCGCGCCGGAGAGGCGCTCGACGGCGCGGAGCAGGGCCGAGTGGTCCAGGCCGCCGTCACCCTGCGCGCGCAGCGAGGCGACGAGCTGGGCGACCACGGCGCCGACCGGGAGGGCCGCGCCGACGTTGCGGGCGGCGTCGGTCACGATGCCCATGTCCTTGTGGTGCAGGTCGATCCGGAAGCCGGGCTTGAAGTCCCGGTTCAGGAAGTTGTCCTTCTTGCGGGTCAGCACGGTCGAGCCGGCCAGACCGCCGTTGAGGACGTCGAGGGCGGCCTGGAGGTTCACGCCGGACTTCTCCAGGAAGACCACGGCCTCGGCGCACGCCTGGATGTTCACGGCGACGATGAGCTGGTTGGCCGCCTTGACCGTCTGGCCGGAGCCGTGCGGGCCGCAGAGGACGATGGTCTTGCCGAGGGCCTCAAGGATCGGGAGCGCCTCGTCGAAGTCGGCCTGCTCGCCGCCGACCATGATGGAGAGCACGGCCTCGATGGCGCCGGCCTCGCCGCCGGAGACGGGGGCGTCGATGACGCGGATGCCCTTCTCCTTGGCGTTCTTGGCCAGGTCGACGGAGGTCTGGGGGGTGATCGACGACATGTCGATGATCAGCGCGCCCTGCTTGGCGTTCTCCAGGATGCCCTCGGGGCCGTAGGAGATGGCCTCGACCTGCGGGGAGGCGGGCACCATCGTGATGACGACGTCGGCGTCCTTGACGGCGTCCGCGATGGAGCCGGCCGAGGTGCCGCCGGCCTTCGCCAGACGGTCCAGCTTGTCCTGCTCCAGGGTGAAGCCGGTGACCGAGTAGCCGGCCTTGATCAGGTTCTCGGACATGGGGGAGCCCATGATGCCGAGGCCGATCCACGCGATCTTCGGAAGGTTGCTGCTCATGAGGGTGCCTCTCAAAACAAGGTCGTACGGGGAGGGGGCCTGCGTCAGCGGGCCGGGCGGGCCTCTGCGGCGAGCCATTCGAAGGACGCGGCGGCGTCGGCGGCCTTGTACTCCAGGCCGACCCAGCCGTCGTAACCGGCCTTCTTCAGCTCGTCGAGCAGCTGCTCCAGGGGGAGCTCGCCGGTGCCCGGGGCGCCGCGGCCCGGCTTGTCCGCGATCTGGACGTGACCGGTCTTCGCCGCGTACTCGGCGATGACGGCGCTGACGTCCTCGCCGTTCATGGCCAGGTGGTAGATGTCGAGGAGGAACTTGGCGTTGCCGAGCCCGGTGGCCTCGTTCACCTTGTCGACGACCTCGATCGCGGAGGGGGCGCTCACCAGCGGGTAGAGCGGCGACTCCGGCTTGTTCAGGGTCTCGATCAGCAGGATCGCGCCGACGCGGTCGGCGGCGCGGGCGGCCAGGACCAGGTTCTCCAGGGCGAGGGCGTCCTGGACCTCCGGGTCGACGCCCTCGACGCGGTTGCCGTAGAGCGCGTTGAGCGCCTTGCAGCCGACCGAGGCGGCGAAGTCCGCGGCGACGTCGATGTTGGCCTTGAAGCGGTCGGACTCCTCGCCCGGGACCGAGACCGCGCCGCGGTCCGGGCCGGGGAGCTGTCCGGCGTAGAAGTTCAGGCCCACGAGCTGGGTGCCGGCGTCCTCGAGAGCCTTCTTGAGGGCGTCGAGCTCGCTCTGCTCGGGGGTGGCGGTGTCGATCCAGGGCCACCACAGCTCGACCGCGGTGAAGCCCGCCGCGGCGGCGGCCGCGGGGCGCTCCAGGAGCGGGAGTTCCGTGAAGAGGATCGACAGGTTCACATCGAAGCGCTGGTCCGTGTATCCCATGAGGGGTGGCGCTCCTTCCGTATTGCGGAAGTCATTTTCTGTCTGACGGAATGTTGCAAGTCCGTGGCGGTGCTTGTCAAGGGCCGACGCCGACTCCGGGGCTCCCCAGCTGCCCGAACGGCCCGTAGCGTGGGGGCATGGTGCGTTTGAGAGTGGAGTTCACGACCGAGCCGTTCGACCTCGACGAGGCGCCGGCCCACGCGGTCGTGGCCCGTGAGGTCATCCAGTCCGCAGAACTGGACGCCGTCGATGTCGGCCCCTTCGGCAACACCGCGGAAGGTGGCGCCGACGCCGTCCTCACCGCCGTCGACGAGCTGCTGCGCAAGGCGCTCGGTGCCGGTGCCACCCGGGTCTCGCTCCAGGTCAATGTGATCGGTGAGGGCGGGGAGGACGCGAAGTGACCGAGCATCCCTTGGCGGCGGCGGTGAAGCCGCTGGTCGACGCGATGGGCGCGCAGGTGCTGGAACCCGCGCAGGCCGCGGCCGACGACGTCCTGCTGTCCTGGGACGGGGAGGACGTCCTCGCCGTACGGCTGCCGCAGCTGTCGGACTCCCTGGACCACATCCTCGCGGCGATGGAGCGGCGGCACGGGATGCCGCTGTCGGAACTCGACCGCAGATCCAAGCAGGAGGTGGTCCGGGTGCTGGAGGCGCGCGGGGCCTTCTCCGTGCGGCACGGGGTGGAGACGGTGGCGGGGGCACTGGGTGTCAGCCGCTTCACGGTCTACAACTACCTGAACCGGGAGACCGCCCTGAACAGGGAAAAAGGCACCGAGAACGCCTAGTTGATCAAGGCTGGCCACAAGCCGTCGTCCGCATGTCGGGACGACGGCTTTTGTGTCACCGAGTTTTCAACAAAGTGTTGACGTCGTGTTGCCGAGGGCGTTAGCTATCCGCAGCCCGTCCGACGCACAGCGAAAAACAGCCACGGAGGCTTCCCGTGACTTCAGGTACGACACCGGGCCTCACCCGGTTCAACACCTCGGCGGACAGCGAGGCTCTCGCCGCGCTCCACGAGGTGTGCTCCAGTTCGGCGTGGGGGAGCAAGCTTCTCGCCCAGCGCCCGTACACCACCGCCGAAGCCCTCTTCCTCGCCAGTGACGCCGCCATGGCCGAGCTGACCGCCGAGGACCTGGCCGAGGCGATGGCGGGCCACCCGCCGATCGGTCGTCCGAAGGAAGGGGATGCCACCTCCACCCGCGAGCAGAGCGGGATGGCCGGCTCCTCCGCCGAGCTCAAGGCCGAGATGCTCGAACTGAACCTGGCCTACCAGGACCGTTTCGGCCACGTCTTCCTCATCTGCGCCACCGGCAGGACCGGCGAGCAGATGCGCGACGCGGTCAAGGACCGGATCGGCAACTCGCCCGAGCAGGAGCGCGAGATCGTCCGCGCAGAACTGGGCAAGATCAACCGCATCCGGCTCACCCGTCTCGTAGAGGAAGAGAGCGCCGCATGAGCACCGACACCACGGCCTCGGTGTCCACCCACATCCTGGACACCAGCATCGGACGCCCCGCGGAGGGCGTGGCGATCACCCTCGCCGCCCGCGCCGGCTCCGACGCCGCCTGGGTCGCGCTCGGCGGCTCGGCCACCGACGCCGACGGACGGTGCAAGGACCTGCCGGCCCTGCCGGTCGGCACCACCCACGTACGCCTCGACTTCGAGACCGAGGCGTACTTCCTGAGCAAGCAGAACCAGCAAGCCGAGGCGCAGCAGGACGCCCCCGCGAATCGGGACAGCGGTCCGGAGGGTGCTTTCTTCCCGGAGGTGGCGATCACGTTCGCCGTCAAGCCGGGCGAGCACTACCACGTACCGCTGCTGCTCAACCCGTTCGGCTACTCCGTTTACCGAGGGAGCTAGCAGACATGCCCACGATTCTCGGCCAGAACCAGTACGGCAAAGCAGAGAACCGCGTCGTCAAGATCACGCGGGACGGCGCCACCCACCACATCAAGGACCTCAACGTCTCCGTCGCCCTCTCCGGCGACCTGAGCGACGTCCACCTCACCGGCTCCAACGCCCACTGCCTCCCCACCGACACGACGAAGAACACCGTCTTCGCGTTCGCCAAGGAGTACGGCATCGAGTCCGCCGAGCAGTTCGGCATCCACCTCGCCCGCCACTTCGTGACGAGCCAGGAGCCGATCAAGCGGGCCCGGATCCGGATTGAGGAGTACTCCTGGGAGCGCATAGCCTCCTCGGACGCCAACTCCAAGTTCATCGGCGCCGCCGAGGTCAACCACTCCTTCGCCCGCAAGGGCCAGGAGACCCGCGTCACCCAGATCACCTACGACGGCGAGAAGTGGGAGGTCATCTCCGGCCTCAAGGACCTCGTCGTCATGAACTCCACCAACTCGGAGTTCTGGGGCTACATCAAGGACCAGTACACCACCCTCAAGGAGGCGTACGACCGCATCCTCGCGACCCAGGTGTCCGGCCGCTGGCGGTTCAACTGGACCGACGACGACCAGCGCATGCCCAACTGGGAGCGGTCCTACGAGCAGACCAAGAAGCACATGCTCGAGGCCTTCGCGGAGACCTACTCGTACTCCCTCCAGCAGACGCTGTACCAGATGGCCACGCGGATCATCAACCACCGCGCGGAGATCGACGAGGTGCGCTTCTCGCTCCCCAACAAGCACCACTTCCTGGTGGACCTGGAGCCCTTCGGGCTCAAGAACGACAACGAGGTCTACTACGCCGCGGACCGCATGTACGGCCTCATCGAGGCCACGGTCCTGCGTGACGGCGCCGAGGCGCTGATCCCGGTCGACATGACCAATCTCTGAGTGGCACCACATCTCTGAGCGGCACTGAGTGAACCGGCCCCCGCCCGCCCGCAGTCGGGCGGGGCCCGGCACCAGACCGGAGGGAACCCAGCATGGCACTGCCCGCAAAGGGGCCGGCGTCCGCCGAAGGCCCGTGTTCCACCCCGTCGACCACCGAGGCCCCTGCCCGGGCCGCCTGCCATCCGGTCGACGAGAAGCTCCCCGCCTCGCGGCTCGTCCCCGCGGCACTCCAGCACATCGCCGCCATGTACGCCGGCGTCGTCACCCCTCCGCTCATCATCGGCCAGGCCGTCGGCCTGGACGCGGCCGGGATGACCCGGCTCATCGCCGCCAGCCTCCTGATCGCCGGCTGCGCCACCATCCTCCAGACGCTCGGCGTCCGGAACTTCGCCGGCAACCGGCTCCCCTTCGTCAACGCCGCCTCCTCCGCGGGCATCGCCCCCATGCTGGCCATCGCCGAGACGAGCGCCCCGGGCCACGAGCTCCCCGCCATCTACGGCGCGGTGATGGTCGCCGGTGTCTTCTGCCTCGCCGTCGGCCCCTTCTTCGGCCGTCTGCTCCGCTTCTTCCCGCCGCTCGTCACCGGCGTCGTCATCACCCTGATCGGCGTCACCCTGATGCCGGTGCCCGTCAGCTGGGCCCAGGGCGGCGACAGGACCGCCGCCGACTTCGGCGCCATGAAGTACCTCGCGCTGGCCGGCTTCACCCTGGTCGTCGTCCTGATGTTCCAGCGCTTCGGCCGCGGCTTCCTCAAGCAGATCGCGCTGCTCCTCGGGCTCCTCATCGGCACCCTCGCCGCGATCCCCTTCGGGATGGCCGACTTCACCGCCCTGCGCGAGGCGCCCGTCGCCGCCCTGCCCACGCCCTTCGCCTTCGGCGCCCCCGAGTTCCAGCCCGCCGCGATCCTCTCCCTCTGCATCGTGATGCTGGTCCTGATGACCGAGTCCAGCGCCGGCATGCTCGCCCTCGGCGAGATCTGCGACCGGCCCAGCGACGGGAAGACCATCACCCGGGGCCTGCGCACCGACGGCATCGCCACCCTGATCGGCCCCGTCTTCGGCGGCTTCCCCACCTCCGCCTTCGCGCAGAACGTCGGCGTCGTCTCGCTCACCCGGGTCCGCTCCCGCTACGTGGTCGCCGTCGCCGGCGGCGCCCTCCTGGTGCTCGGCGCCTTCCCGGTCCTCGGCGCGGTCGTCTCCATGGTCCCGATGCCCGTCCTCGGCGGCGCCGGCATCGTCCTCTTCGGCTCCATCGCGGTCAGCGGCATCCGGACCCTCTCCGAGGCCGGACTCGACGACAGCTCCAACATCATCCTGGTGGCCGTCGCGCTCGGAGCGGGCATCATCCCGCTCGCCGCACCCACCTTCTACGCCGGATTCCCCGCCTGGGCGCAGACCGTGCTCGGCTCCGGCATCAGCGCCGGCGCGCTCGTAGCCGTCCTGCTGAATCTGTTCTTCCACCATCTCGGCACCCGGAGCCGTCACTCGGCCCCGGCACTCAAATCCTCCTAGGGTCCTGCCGTGCCCTCCCCCCACGAACCCGTCGTGGAGGGATCCCCACCCCCCTGGAATGAAGGAAGCACCGCCATGGCAGCACCTTCGGCAGCCCCCCAGCGCATCGTCATCGAGAACGCGGCCATCGCCACCGTCGACGCGCAGGACACCGAGTACGCCTCCGGCCACCTCGTCGTCGCCGGCAACCGGATCGAGTCCCTCGGTCCCGGCAGGGCGCCCGAGAACCTGGAGAACGTGGTCCGGCGGATCGACGCCACCGGTCACCTGATCACGCCGGGCCTGGTCAACACGCACCACCACTTCTACCAGTGGATCACCCGGGGGCTCGCGACCGACCACAACCTCTTCAACTGGCTGGTCGCGCTCTACCCGACCTGGGCCCGCATCGACGAGCAGATGGTGCGCGTCGCCGCCCAGGGTTCGCTGGCCATGATGGCCCGCGGCGGTGTCACCACCGCCATGGACCACCACTACGTCTTCCCGCAGGGCTCCGGCGACCTCTCCGGCGCCATCATCGGCGCCGCCTCCGAGATGGGCGTCCGCTTCACCCTGGCCCGCGGCTCCATGGACCGCAGCGAGAAGGACGGCGGCCTGCCGCCGGACTTCGCCGTCGAGACCACCGAGGGCGCGCTCGCCGCGACCGAGGAGACCGTCAAGAAGTTCCACGACGCCTCCTTCGACTCGATGACGCAGGTCGCCGTCGCCCCCTGCTCCCCCTTCTCCATCTCCACCGAGCTGCTCCGCGAGGGCGCCGCGCTCGGCCGCCGGCTCGGTGTGCGCATGCACACCCACGGCTCGGAGACCGTGGAGGAGGAGAAGTTCTGCCACGAGCTCTTCGGCATGGGCCCGACCGACTACTTCGAGTCGACCGGCTTCCTCGGCGAGGACGTGTGGATGGCGCACTGCGTCCACATGAACGACTCCGACATCGCCGCCTTCGCCCGCACGAAGACCGGTGTCGCCCACTGCCCGTCGTCCAACGCGCGCCTCGCCGCCGGCATCGCCCGCGTCCCCGACATGCTGAAGGCGGGCGTCCCGGTCGGCCTCGGCGTCGACGGCACCGCCTCCAACGAGTCCGGCGAGCTCCACACCGAGCTGCGCAACGCGCTGCTCATCAACCGCCTCGGTGCCCACCGCGAGGCCGCGCTCAACGCCCGCCAGGCCCTGCGCCTCGGCACCTTCGGCGGTGCGCAGGTCCTCGGCCGCGCCGACAACATCGGCTCCCTGGAGGCGGGCAAGCTCGCCGACTTCGTCCTCTGGAAGATCGACGGCCTCGGCCACTCGTCGATCGCCGACCCGGTCACCGCCGTCGTCTTCGGCGCGGCGGCCCCGGTCACCGCGTCCTTCGTCAACGGCAAGCAGATCGTCGAGAACAACCGACTGCTCACCGTCGACGAGGACACCATCGCGCGTGACGCGCGCACGGAGGCCCAGCGCCTGGCCCGCATCGCGGCCCAGGCCTGATCCTCCCCCCGGAGTCCGGTCGGGGGGGACGGCCCCCGACCGGTCGCCGCGGACCCGAGCGGGGTCCGCGGCAGCCCGACCGGGGGGCGGCGTACGCCAAGTCGTGCTCCGCCCCCCGGGACGGTGAACCAGGCCCGCACCCCCATCGGGCCCCGTCCCCGCGCCGCACCCCTTCCTCCGGCGCGCCGCACCACCTCGCACCGAGCCGCACCTCCTGCACTTCGCACCGCATCGCTCCGACTCCCTGACATCCGCGTCACCGCCGACGTGTAACCGACCGGAGGAACCGCCGTGGCCGACGAGCCCCAGGTTCGCCATGCACAAGACGCAGGCACCGCCCCGGAAGACCGGACCAAGCATCCGGTCGACGAGATCCTGCCCCCCCTGAAGATGTTCACCAGCGGCCTCCAGCACGTGGCCGCCATGTACGCGGGCGTGGTGGCCCCGCCGCTGATCGTCGGAGCGGCCGTCGGCCTCTCCGGCACCGAACTCACCTTCCTCACCGGAGCCAGCCTCTTCACGGCCGGCCTCGCCACCTTCCTCCAGACGCTCGGCTTCTGGAAGATCGGCGCCAAGCTCCCCTTCGTCAACGGCGTCACCTTCGCCGGTGTCGCCCCCATGCTGGCGATCGTCGACACGACGGACGACAAGGCCGACGCGCTGCCGATCATCTTCGGCGCGATCATCGTCGCCGGTCTGCTGGGCTTCCTCGCCGCTCCCTGGTTCTCGAGACTGGTGCGGTTCTTCCCGCCGGTCGTGACCGGCACCGTCATCACCCTGATAGGCGTCTCGCTGCTGCCGGTCGCCTTCGGCTGGGCCCAGGGGCCCAATCCGGCGGCCGAGGACTACGGTTCGGTGAAGTTCCTCGCCCTGGCCGGCATCACGCTCCTCGTGGTCCTGCTGCTGCGGCGCTTCACCCGCGGCTTCCTCAAGCAGATCGCCGTCCTCGTCGGCCTGGTCCTCGGCACGCTGATCGCCATACCCTTCGGCGTCACCGACTTCAGCGCGGTGGCGGAGGCGGACATCGTCGGCTTCCCGACGCCGTTCCACTTCGGCGCCCCGCAGTTCGCCCTCGCCGCGATCATCTCGATGTGCGTGGTCATGCTGGTCTCGATGACCGAGTCGACCGCCGACATGCTGGCGCTCGGCGAGATCGTCGAGAAGCCCGCCGACGAGAAGACGATCGCCGGCGGTCTGCGCGCCGACACCCTCGGCTCCGCGCTCAGCCCGCTCTTCAACGGCTTCATGTGCAGCGCCTTCGCCCAGAACGTCGGCCTGGTCGCCATGACCAAGATCCGCAGCCGATACGTCGTCGCCTGCGGCGGCGGTCTGCTGGTCCTGATGGGCCTCTCGCCCGTCATGGCCTCGCTGATCTCGGTCGTGCCCCGGCCGGTCCTCGGCGGCGCGGGCGTCGTCCTCTTCGGCTCGGTCGCCGCCAGCGGCATCCAGACCCTGGTCAAGGCCGGCCTGGAGAAGGACAACAACGTCCTCATCGTGGCGGTCTCGCTGGCCGTCGGCATCATCCCGATCACGGCGCCGGAGTTCTACCACGCCTTCCCGGAGACCGCGAAGATCATCCTGGACTCCGGCATCTCCACCGGCTGTGTCGCCGCCGTCCTGCTCAACGTGGTCTTCAACCACTTCGGCGGCCGCAAGGACGACGACGAGGTGACGGCGCCGATGGAGCCCGGCGAGGAGATCCGCACCGCCAAGACGGCCCACGCCCACTAGGGTCACGGCCGCGAGGGCCGGGCCCGCCAGGGCCCGCACCGCCCCGCGCCACAGCCGTCCCGCCCGCCCCGGGCCCCGCGCACCTCGCGGGGACCGGGGCGGCGGCGTGCCCGCCGCCCTCACGCCGACTCCAGCGCGATCCGCCGGGCGCACTCCCCGGCCAGCGCCGGATAGGCGGCGGCGATCGCCTCGTACAGCCTGCGCCGCAGCAGCCGCTCGGCCTCGCGGCGGCCGGTGTCGCCGTACAGCCCGTCGAGCAGCGTCTCGTACCGGGCCAGCGCCTGCCGCAGATAGCCCACCTGCCACCGGACGAGCGAACCGGCCGGCGCCGGGACCCCCCTCCGGCCCCCGGCCGCCGCCGCGCCGCGCGCGGCCATCAGGTGCCGGTGCCGGACCGCCCGCCGCTCCAGCTCGGCCGCCGGAAGCCGGGGCACCTCGATCGGCTCCGCCCGGACCGCCGCGAGCACGGCCGCCCGCCGGTTCACGGCGAGCACCCCCACGGTCGCGCTCCGGGGCGCCTCCACCAGGGCCGCGGAGGCCGCCGCGAACTCCGGCGTCCGCTCCACCGCCGCCACCCGCGCCAGCAGGTACAGCCGCACCGGCGCCGGAGCGTACCGGCGCGGATCGCGCCCCTGCACGTCCGGCAGCCCGAGCAGCTCCCGCACCATCGCGTCGGTCCAGCCGCGCCGCCGCACCCCGGCCGGCGACACGTACAGCGAACGGTCCGTCATGATCCCCCCAAGAATCGATTACGGAGAGTAATGATTCCAGTGAAGCGCACCCCTCTGACAACGCCCCCGCGCCACCCCCTTGCGAATCCCTCCCTCCGCATGCGATATAGGTCTGGACCTTTCCGACGGACGGAGGCCGACCCGTGCAACGCCCGCTCGCCGCAAGCCTGTTGACCAGTGCGATGCTCGTCTCGCTGGCCGCCTGCACGACCTCGCCGCCGAAGGACACCACCCCGCCAGGCGTTCCCACCGGCCTCACCGCCACCTCCGGCAGCGCCACCACCGTCCACGTCATGTGGGAGGCCGCCACCGACGACCGGGCCGTCACCGCCTACCAGGTCCTCCAGGACGGCCGGCAGGTCAAGGAGCTCCCCGCCGCCACCCTCATGACCGACGTCACCGGCCTCGCCCCCGGCACCCGCCACACCTTCGCCGTCCGCGCCCGCGACGCCGCCGGCAACACCTCGCCCGCCACCCCCGCCGTCGCCGCGACCACCCTCCGCGCCACCGCGGAGGACCGCCGGCCCCCCACCGCCCCCGGCACCCTGCGCGCCACCCCCGACGGCTCCGACGCCGCCGTCCTCACCTGGACCGCCTCCCGCGACGACACCCGCGTCACCGCCTACGACGTCCACCAGGCCGGTGTCCGCGTCCACACCGCCCCCGGCACCGCCACCACCGCCCGCGTCACCGGACTGCGCCCCGGCACCGCCTACTCCTTCACCCTCCGCGCCCGCGACGCCGCCGAGAACTCCTCCCCGGACAGCCCCGCCGCCGACCTCACCACCGCCCCCGCCCCCGGCGCGCCCCCCAACACCTCCCCGCTCGCCCTCGCCGCCACCTCCGCCCGCGGCGAGGTCACCCTCACCTGGACCCCGCCGAGGACCGGAGCCCCCGTCACCCACCACGAACTCCACATCGACGGACGCTTCGCCACCACCGTCGTCTGGGGCACCAGCCCGCCCCCCGGCCGGGCCGTCTACACCTTCCCCGCCCAGGCGAGCCCCGGCACCACCCTCACCCTCACCCTCCGCGCCCGCCTCCCCGACGGCACCTGGGGCGACTTCTCCGCGCCCCGCACGGTCACCGTCCGCTGAGAACCCCGCCGGGGGTGTCCCTCAGGCCGTTCCCGGCACCCCCGAACTACCCTGGAACCGTGGCCGAGACCGTTCTCACCAATACCGGGCTGGACCAGTTCCTGGCGCTCCTCGACGGCAGGCCGGAGCACCGCGACCCCGCCTTCCTGCGCGCCGCCGAAGCCGTGCTCGGACTGCTCGCGCTGCGCGGCGCCGACCGGACCGGGGGCCTGCCCGAGCCGGCGCCCGAGCTCGTCCGGCACCTGCTCGTCGAGGACCTGCCGGCCTTCGTCTACGCCCCGCCCGGCGACCTCGCCGCCTACCCCGCCGTCCTCGGCGCCCTCGCCGCCCGCTTCGACGGAGAGCTGCGGCAGCGCGTCGCCGCCGTCCTCGCCGAGGCCGGATCCGACTTCGAACGCGCCATGAACGACCCCGGCAACCTCACCTGGCACCGGTGGTACGCCTCGCTCCTGCGCACCGTCGGGGCGGACCTGGGCGACGCCGAGGACGTGCGGCGGCGGATCGGCGCCCTCGACGGCGCACCGCTCCCCGACGGAGTGCTCCGCGCCGACCTCATGGGGCGGACCGCGCTCGCCGACACCGTGCTCGCCGAGGCCGTCGCCCGCGCCTACGTCCGCGACGCCGAGGAGCCGCCCCCCGCCGGACCGCTCCTCACCGACCACGCCGTCGCCGCCGGCATCGGCCGGGTCACCGCCGCGCTCCTCGACCGCTGGACCGCCGCCGGCCTCGCCGACCAGCTCACCGGCGCCTACGCCCGCTACGCGCCCGGGCCCGACGACTTCCCCCACCTCGTCCTCGCCGACGCCCTCCTCGACGAGCACATGGACTACCACGGCGACCCCTCGATCCCGGTCCCGCCGCCCGTCGCCGTCCCGGGCACCCCCGGAGACGTCGAGCGGGACGCCGACGCGCTGCTCGCCGCCGTGGAGGAACTGGCCGAGGAGGAGTACGAGCCGTACGGCGGCGAGGCCCCCCACCTGCTGTACGCGCTCTACCAGCGCGGCTGCGCCGCCGACTCGGTCGCCCGCCGCGCCGCCGAGTACGAGGACTGGACCGTCGACCCCGCGCTGGAGGACGTCCCCGTCACCGTCCCGGAGGGCGTCACCGGCGGGTACGTCACGCCGCCCGTGCCCGACCTCGTCCGGCTGCTCGGCTCGCCCGGCATCGGCGAGGAGGACCGGGCCCGTCTGGAGGGCCCCGCCCGGGAACTCGCCGTCGTCGCCGACCGGCTCGCCGCCACCGGCCTCGTCCTGCGCTCCGGGGACGCCTTCGGCCTCACCCCGCGCGGCGCCGCCACCGTCCGCTACCTCCTGCGGGTCCGCCGGATCGCCGCCCCCACCGCCACCGAGGCCGCCGCCTGGACCGGGCGGGACGTGGTTGCCGCGGCCGCCCAGTGGCCCCACGCGCCCGCCGCGCGCGTGCTCGCCGACTGGCTGCACGCGCGCGGGGACACGGCCGACGCCTGGTCGGAGCTGCTGGCCGCGTTCGGCCCGGCCCATGCCCACGCCGCCGAAGGAGCCGACGTACGGGCCCTGTTCGGACTCCTCGACACCGCCGCCGCCCCGCCCGGCGCGCTGCGCGGCGCCCTGCGCGACCCGGTGATCGGCGCTGCGGCGCTCGACGCGCTCCGGGCGCGCGGCGAGGAGGCCGACGCCCTCCAGGTGCCGGTGTCGGCCCGCGCCCTGAGCCTTCTCGACCGGCTGCCCGCCAAGCGGGGGCCCCTGGAGTCCCGGCGGGCCGCCTTCGACGCGGCCGCCGCCGACTGGCCGGGCGGTTCGGCCGCCCTCGTCCGGGCGATGGCCGAGGCCGACCGGCGCGGCGCCGGACGCGTCCTCGGCCCGCTCGGCATCCGTCTGCCGTGAGGGGACCCGGGCCCCGCCCGGGTCGGCCCGCCGTGGGACACGTCCCCGACGGGCCCGGGCCGGCCGTGTTCCGGCGGGCGCGGTGGCCCGACGGGACCGTGTGGATCAGCGCCAGGCACCGCCCGAGCGCCTGCGGCCGTACGCGTCGGGTGCGTGGACTCCTGGTCCCGGTTGCCTCACGTCGCCCGTGGGGCGCCGGACACGGCACAGGGCCCGGGCCCCGGATCTGTGCGTTCTCCGGGGGCCGGACCCTGATGCGGTGGTGCGCTCGCGAGCGCGGAGGTGTCAGCCGACGAGCTGCTCGTACGCGGGGAGGGTGAGGAAGTCCGCGTAGTCCGCGTCGAGGGAGACGTGGAGGAGGAGGTCGTGGGCCTGCTGCCACTTGCCGGCGGCGAACGCCTCCTCGCCGATCTCGGCGCGGATGGCGGCCAGCTCCTCGGCGGCGACCTTGCGGGCCAGCTCCGGGGTGGCGGTCTCGCCGTTCTCGAAGACCACACCCGCGTTGATCCACTGCCAGATCTGGGAGCGGGAGATCTCGGCGGTGGCCGCGTCCTCCATCAGGTTGAAGATGGCGACGGCGCCGAGGCCGCGCAGCCACGCCTCGATGTAGCGGATGCCGACCTGGGCCGCGTTGCGCAGGCCGTCGTAGGTGGGCCGGGCGTCGAGCGAGTCGATGGCGATGAGGTCGCCGGGCGCCACGGAGACGTCCTCGCGCAGCCGGTCCTTCTGGTTGGGCTTCTCGCCGAGGACGGCGTCGAAGGAGGCCATGGCGATCGGGACGAGGTCGGGGTGGGCGACCCAGGAGCCGTCGAAGCCGTCGCCGGCCTCGCGGTCCTTGTCGGCCTTGACCTTCTCGAAGGCGACCTTGTTGACCTCGGCGTCCTTGCGGGACGGGATGAAGGCCGCCATGCCGCCGATGGCGTGCGCGCCGCGCTTGTGGCAGGTGCGGACGAGGAGTTCGGTGTACGCGCGCATGAACGGGGCCGTCATCGTGACCGCGTTGCGGTCCGGGAGGACGAACTTCTGCCCGCCGTCACGGAAGTTCTTCACGATGGAGAAGAGGTAGTCCCAGCGGCCCGCGTTGAGGCCGGCGGCGTGGTCGCGGAGCTCGTAGAGGATCTCCTCCATCTCGTACGCGGCCGTGATGGTCTCGATGAGGACCGTGGCGCGGACGGTCCCCTGCGGGATGCCGACGTACTCCTGGGCGAAGACGAAGATGTCGTTCCAGAGGCGGGCCTCCAGGTGCGACTCGGTCTTCGGCAGGTAGAAGTACGGGCCCTTGCCGAGGTCGATCAGGCGCTGCGCGTTGTGGAAGAAGTACAGGCCGAAGTCGACGAGCGCGCCGGGCACCGCGCGTCCCTCGAAGGCGAGGTGACGCTCCTCCAGGTGCCAGCCGCGGGGGCGCATGACGACCGTCGCCAGCTCGTCGGCGGGCCCCAGGGCGTACGACTTGCCGGTGCGGGCGTCGGTGAAGTCGATGTTCCGGGTGTACGCGTCGATCAGGTTGACCTGGCCGAGGACGACGTTCTCCCAGGTCGGGGCGGAGGCGTCCTCGAAGTCGGCGAGCCACACCTTCGCGCCGGAGTTGAGCGCGTTGATCGTCATCTTGCGGTCGGTCGGGCCGGTGATCTCGACACGGCGGTCGTTCAGGGCCGCCGGGGCCGGCGCGACCTTCCAGGAGTCGTCGGCGCGGATCGCGGCGGTCTCCGGCAGGAAGTCGAGCGTCGAGGTGCGGGCGATCTCGGCGCGCCGCTCGGCGCGGCGGGCCAGGAGCTCGTCCCGGCGCGGGGTGAACCGGCGGTGGAGCTCGGCGACGAAGGCGAGGGCCGCCTCCGTCAGCACCTCCTCCTGGCGCGGCAGGGGCTCGGCGTCGACGACGACCAGGGGGGACGGCGCTGGTGCGGACATGACCTGTCACTTCCTTCAGCGAACTACGCGGGCGTTGCCTGGCGGCCGCCGGGCGTCACGGACGGCACGGAGTGCCGCGGTTGCCGAGATACGGCCGCGAGCGCCGTCACAGGGGATCAGGCGCTTCTATGCAGTGGATATTAGTTTCCTCATGGTGGAAGTTCAATCGTTTGTTGATATCGAGATTCTTCGAGTCGACAGAAGATGGCTCCGGGTGCCAGCTCCTTCACTCCAGGTGCCCGCACCCGGCCCGCCTCATCCCTCCAGCCGGTGAAGGTCCGCCTCGGTGTCGATGTCGAAGGGCTCGGCCACGTCCGCGCACTCCACCAGCGCGACCGCGTCCCGGTGCGCCGCCAGGTACGCCCGCGCCCCCCGGTCGCCCTCCGCGCCCGCCGCGATCCCCGCCCACCGGTCCGCGCCGAACAGCACCGGATGCCCCCGCTCCCCGTCGTACGAGGCGGCCGCCAGCGCGTCCCGCGCCCCGTACGCCGCACGCACCCGGCCCACCGCCGCCGCCCCGATCCCCGGCTGGTCCACCAGCGAGACCAGGGCCGCGTCCACCCCGCGCGGATCCGCCGCCAGCGAGGCCAGACCGACCCGCAGCGACGAGCCCATGCCGTCCGCCCACTCCGGGTTCTCCACCACCACGCACCCCGGCAGTTCGGCCCGCTCCCTCACGAGCTCCGCCGACGCGCCGAGCACCACGTGCACCACCGCGCATCCGCCCTCGCGCAGCACCCGCACCGCGTGCTCGACCAGCGGCCGGCCCCGGTACGGCAGCAGGGCCTTCGGGCGCCCGCCGAGCCGACGCCCGCCGCCGGCGGCGAGCAGCAGCCCGGCCACGAGCGGCGGGGAGGAAGGGGAAGGAGAGGCTGTCTTCGTCATGGGACCTGCTTACCGCATGACACGGAATGACACGGTCGCATGAATGCGCCGCACGGCCTCTTCCCCGCCGGGCGGCCGAGGTGTTGACTGACCCCCACTCAGGGCGCCCGACCATCGCCCTGAGCCGGTGGGAACGGACGTCTCGGAGCGGGGGACCGTGTCGCGGAGCGTGGGGCAGAGGCGAGTGACCGGCGAGGCAGTGGACCCGAGGGTGACCGGACTGCGGTCCGCCGTGGCCCGCCTCCGGCGGGAACTGGCCGGACACCGGGTGGAGTTCGCCGACCGGGAGATCGCCGAGGACGAACTGGCCGCGCTCGACGCCATGGCCGTCAGCGGCGCCCCCGAGGTGTGGCGGCTGCGCCGCAGCCTCCTCCTCGTCGCCGGCTCCCTCGGCTCCGTCAGCGTCCTGTCCGAAGCCCTGACGGGAGTCCGGCACGCCGTCGAGCTCTTCGGCCCGCCCGCTCCGCCCCGCCGGCCCGGTTCCTGAGGTCGAGCTCTTCGGCCCGCCCGCCCCGCTGGCCCGGTCCCTGAGCAGGTCAGCGCCTGATCAGCCGCCGCTCCCGGGCCGCCGCCACGGCCGCCGTGCGCGAGTCCACGCCCAGCTTGGCGAAGACGTGGACCAGATGGGACTTGACCGTGGCCTGACTGAGGAAGAGGACCTTGCTGATCTGCTGGTTCGACAGGCCCTCGCCGACCAGCTGGAGCACCTCCAGCTCCCGCTTGGTCAGCGCCTCCGCCGGTGTCCGCATCCGGTCCATCAGCCGGTGCGCCACCGCCGGCGCCAGCGCCGACTGCCCGGCCGCCGCCGTCCGCACGGCCGCCGCCAGCTCCTCCGGCGGCGCGTCCTTCAGCAGATAGCCCGACGCGCCCGCCTCCACCGCCGCCAGGATGTCCGCGTCCGTGTCGTACGTCGTCAGCACCAGCACCCGCGGCCCGCCCGGCACCGCGGTGATCGCCGCGGTCGCCTCCGCGCCGTGCATCCCCGCACCGAACTGGAGGTCCATCAGCACCACGTCGACGCCCCCGGCCGCCGCCAGCTCCACCGCGCGCTCCGCCGTCGCCGCCTCGCCGGCCACGGTGAAGCCGGGCTCGGTGTCCAGGACCGCGCGCAGCCCCGCCCGTACCACCGGATGGTCGTCGGCCAGCAGCAGCCGGATCGTACCGGGAGCCGTCACCGGGCACCTCCCGCGGGGAGCGGGAGGGTGACCGCGACGGCCGTGCCCTGCCCGGGCGCCGACTCGACGGTGAGGGTGCCGCCCAGCGACTCGGCCCGCGAACGCGTCGCCGGCAGCCCGAACCCGCCGCCGTCGGCGGACGCCCGTACCGCCTCCGGCACGAAGCCCTTCCCGTCGTCCACCACGTCCAGCGCCACCGCGTCCTCCATGAACGACAGGGTGATCTCCGCCCGCTCCGCACCGGCGTGCCGCACCGTGTTCCCCAGCGCCGACTGCGCGATCCGCAGCAGCGCCACCTCGTACGGCGTCGGCAGCTCCACCGGCGTCCCGCTCACCGAGAAGCGTGCCCGCGGTCCCGCGCCCGGCTCGCACAGCCGCTCCAGCGCCGCCGCCAGCGAACCGTGCTCGAGATCCGGCGGCGTCAGCGCCCGCACGAACCGGCGCGCCTCCGCGAGGTTGTCCTGCGCCGCCCGGCGCGCCCGGTCGATGTGGCCGGCCGCCGGCGAATCCGCCGGCAGCGCCCGCTCGGCCGCCCGCAGCAGCAGCTGGATCGACGAGAGCCCCTGCGCGAGCGTGTCGTGGATCTCCCGGGCCAGCCGCTCCCGCTCGGCCAGTGTCCCCGCGTGCCGCTCCGCCGCCGCCAGCTCGGCCCGGGTGGTGATCAGTTCCTCGATCAGCCGCTGCCGCCGCTCGCTCTCCCGGTACAGCGCCTGGTAGCCGAGGACGGTCGCCACGGCCACCGCGCCGCCGAGCGGCGGGCCGATGAAGACGCCCGGATTCGGCGCGGCGCCGTGGCCCACGTACGAGAGGATCGCCGCGCCCGCCGTCAGCGCGACCGCCGGCAGCGACCAGCGCGCCGGCAGCAGGTGGAGCTGGAGGAAGTACAGCGGGAAGGCGATCCACAGCGCCTCCGGCGTCGCCCACAGCAGCGCCAGCCAGGAGAGCGCGAGGACGGCCAGCCAGCCGGCCGCGGCCGGCTGCGACCGCCGCACGACGGGGAGCAGGGCCCCGGCCGTGTAGACCGCGCCGGTCACTCCCGCGAGGACGGTGCCGGCGGGGGAGCCGGCGCGGACCGCCGCGAGGACGAGCAGCCCCGCCATGAGGAGGTGCAGGCAGAGGCGCAGGGCGCGGCGGACGGGAGTGAGGACGCGCGGGGCGGCCGGACGGGAGGAGAGGGGATCCATGACCCCACCAGCGTAGACAGCGGGCGGCCCGGCCGGGTCAATCGAAAGTTTGAATACGGAGCCATCCCCGGCGCGATGTCCGGCAGCGGGTCGGAACAGCAGGCTGGGCCCCATGTTCGTGGCATGGAGAGACCTGAGATTCGCCAAGGGGCGGTTCGCCCTCATGGGCACGGTGATCGTGCTGATCACCCTGCTCGTGGGGCTCCTTTCCGGGCTGACGGCCGGACTCGCGCGGGAGAACATCTCCGCGGTCACCGGCCTGCCCGCCGACCGGATCGCCTTCGCCGCCCCGCCGGACGGGCGGTCGGTCTCGTTCACCGACTCGACGGTCACGGAGAGGCAGTGGACCGCGTGGGCGGAGCGGCCCGGGGTGACCGGGGCGGCGCCGCTCGGCATCCGCACCCTGAACGGGGCCGCCGGCGACCGCACCGCCGCCGTCTCCGCCTTCGGTACGGAGCCGGGCGACGGCCTCGCCCCGGCGGCCGTCGCGCCGGGCCGGGCGGTCCTGTCCGAGTCGGCGGCGAAGGAGCTGGACGCGCGTCCCGGCGACGCGGTCCGGCTCGGCCCGCTGGACGTCACCGTCGCCGCGATCGCCGGGGACGCCTCGTACAGCCACACGCCCGTCGTGTGGACCTCGCTCGACGACTGGCAGCGGCTCGGGCACACCGGCACGACCACGGAGGAGCAGGCGACGGTGATCGCGCTGCGCGGGGACGCCGACTGGGCGGCGGGTGACGCGGCCGCGGGCACGCAGGCGCGGACGGTGGACGGCGCCCTCACCGCCATCGGCTCCTACCAGGCGGAGAACGGCTCCCTCCAGCTCATGCGGGGCTTCCTCTTCGTGATCTCCGCGCTCGTCATCGGGGCCTTCTTCACCGTCTGGACCATCCAGCGCGGCGGTGACGTCGCCGTCCTCAAGGCGCTCGGCGCCTCCACGTCCGGTCTGCTGCGCGACGCGCTGGGACAGGCGGTGCTGATGCTGGTGGCCGGGACGCTGCTGGGCACGGGGCTCGCCGTCGGCCTCGGCGCGCTGGTCAGCGGCGGCGACGTGCCCTTCGTGCTCGCGCCGCTGACCGTGCTCGGCCCGGCCGGCGTGATCATCGTGCTCGGCGCCGTCGGCTCCGCGCTATCCGTCCGGCGGATCACCGCCGTCGACCCCCTCACCGCGCTCGGGAGCGTCCGATGAGCCTCGCACTCGATGCCGTCACCCTCACCTACCCGGACGGTGACGGCCGCCTCACCGCGCTCGACGCCGTCTCCCTCACCGTCCCGCCGGGCCGGATGACCGCCGTCGTCGGCCCCTCCGGCTCCGGCAAGTCCAGCCTGCTCGCCGTCGCCGCGACCCTGGTGACGCCCGACCGGGGGCGGGTCGCCGTGGCCGGCACGGACACGGCGGGGCTCGACGCCGCGGGGCAGGCGGCGCTGCGCCGGACGTCGATCGGGATCGTCTTCCAGCAGCCGAACCTGCTGCCCTCGCTGACGGCGGCCGAACAGCTCCAGGTCATGGCGCACCTGTCGGGCCGCCGGCCGAGGTCGGTACGGGACCGGGCCATGGAGCTGCTCGACGCGGTCGGCCTCGCGGACCGGGCCGGCCGCCGGCCGCACCAGCTCTCCGGCGGGCAGCGGCAGCGGGTGAACATCGCGCGGGCGCTGATGAACGAGCCCGCGGTCCTGCTGGTCGACGAGCCCACGAGCGCGCTCGACCACGAGCGGGGGGCGGCGGTGGTCGCGCTGCTCGCCGCCCTGACCCGGGACCGGGGCACGGCGACGGTCCTCGTCACCCACGACCGCTCCCACCTGGCGGCGGCGGACCGGGTGGCGACGGTCGAGGACGGCCGCCTGACGGAGGAGCCCGCGGGGGCCCTCCTGGAGGGGCGTTCCCGGGAGGCCGTCGAGTAGGCGGCCGAGAAGCCGCCGAAACGCCGCGGCGGGGGGGGGGGGGGGGGGCGCCGGCGCCGCCCCCGCGCCGGCCCAACGCCGGGCGGGGTGGGGGCCCGCGGGCCCCCGGGGGCGGGCCGCC